>NZ_CP023067.1:636875-1273750 GCF_002288525.1 Sinorhizobium sojae CCBAU 05684 | reverse complement strand
CAACGCACGCATGGCGCTGGTGGAGAGGTGAGATCATGAGCGCGCATCAAGCAACTTTCGTTCGTGCTTCGATGATCGAAGCCTCCCCCGCCCCTTCCAAGGAAAGCGGCATCGTTCATTGGCTGCGAACCAATCTCTTCGCGACGCCGAGGGATACGGTTCTGACGATCATCAGCCTGCTAATCCTGGCGTGGCTGGTTCCCCCGACCATCCAGTGGCTCTTCATCGACGCTGCCTGGACCGGCGGCGGGCGCGGCGTCTGCGCCACCATAGCCCAGGGCGGCTCGCAGCCGGACGGCTGGAGCGGCGCCTGCTGGGCATTCGTCAACGCCAAGTTCGACCAGTTCCTCTTCGGCCGCTATCCGCCCGACGAGCGCTGGCGTCCCGCACTGGTCGGCATTCTGTTCGTCCTGTTCCTCGTGCCGATGCTGATCCCACGCGTGCCGTTCAAGGGATTGAACGCCATCCTGCTGCTGGCCGTGCTGCCGATCCTGGCCGCGATCCTGCTCCCCGGCGGCTGGCTCGGCCTCGCCTATGTGGAGACGCCGCTCTGGGGCGGCCTCATGGTCACCCTCGTCCTGTCCTTTGTCGGGATTGCGGTTTCCCTGCCCTTGGGCATTCTGCTGGCGCTCGGGCGGCGGTCGAACATGCCGGTGATAAAGATGCTCTGCACGGTCTTCATCGAGATCGTCCGCGGTGTTCCGCTGATTACGGTTTTGTTCATGGCAAGCGTGATGTTGCCGCTGTTCCTGCCGCAAGGTGTCACCTTCGATAAATTCCTGCGCGCCCTGATCGGCGTGTCGCTCTTCGCCTCCGCGTACATGGCGGAAGTGGTGCGGGGCGGTCTGCAGGCCATTCCGAAGGGCCAGTATGAAGGCGCCGATTCGCTCGGTCTCAGCTTTTGGCAGAAGATGGGGCTGATCGTGCTGCCGCAGGCGCTGAAACTGGTGATCCCGGGCATCGTCAACACTTTCATCGGCCTGTTCAAGGACACGTCGCTGGTCTCGATCATCGGCATGTTCGATCTGCTCGGCATCGTTCGCCTGAATTTTTCCGATGCAAACTGGTCGTCCGCCGTCACGCCACTGACGGGCCTGATCTTCGCCGGCTTCGTCTTCTGGCTTTTCTGCTTCGGCATGTCGCGCTATTCAGGCTTCATGGAACGCCTGCTCGACAAGAGCCAACGATAAAAAGGGGAAAACATATGGCAAATGCCGCAACTTCGAAAATGACCGTCTCGGCGACGGACGTGGCGATCGAAATCACCAACATGAACAAGTGGTACGGTGATTTCCACGTGCTGCGCGACATCAATCTCAAGGTGATGCGCGGCGAGCGCATCGTCATAGCCGGCCCGTCGGGCTCCGGAAAATCGACGATGATCCGCTGCATCAATCGCCTCGAAGAGCATCAGAAGGGCAAGATCGTGGTCGACGGCATCGAGCTCACCAACGACCTCAAGAAGATCGACGAAGTGCGCCGCGAAGTCGGCATGGTGTTTCAGCACTTCAACCTCTTCCCGCATCTGACGATCCTGGAAAACTGCACGTTGGCGCCAATCTGGGTACGCAAGATGCCCAAGAAGGAGGCCGAGGAAATTGCGATGCATTTCCTCACGCGCGTCAAGATTCCCGAACAGGCACACAAGTATCCGGGTCAGCTGTCCGGCGGCCAGCAACAGCGCGTCGCCATTGCCCGTTCGCTCTGCATGAATCCGAAGATCATGCTTTTCGACGAACCGACTTCGGCGCTCGACCCGGAAATGATCAAGGAAGTGCTCGACACCATGGTCGGCCTCGCCGAAGAAGGCATGACGATGCTCTGCGTCACTCACGAAATGGGCTTCGCACGTCAGGTTGCCAACCGCGTAATCTTCATGGACCAGGGCCAGATCGTCGAGCAGAATTCGCCGGCCGAATTCTTCGACAATCCGCAGCACGAGCGTACCAAGCTGTTCCTCAGCCAGATCCTGCATTGAGGCCAGGCTGACAAATCGAACAAGACGGCCCGCCTCCCCGAGGCGGGCCGTTTTTTCTTGCCGTCCGCGCCAGCCGCGAATTCATTGCCCCGTCCGCGCCTAAAGCGCTGCGCGTCTTATCAGAGCCGATTTGCTCAATCGCGGATTCGTAGAGATGCCCGGGACGGGGGCAAGATCGTAGCGTTGATCCATACCGAGAAGATCATATCCTGACCTTGTCCATCGGAGTGCAGTTCCACGCTTCCTCCGCTTGGCCGGTCACCTCACGCGGTCGTGCATCACCGCACTCGACCCGCGACAGTGCGCCCGTGCCGAGCCCATAAGACAAAAGAGGCGCATTGTCGGATGCGCCTCTCGTCCCTGATTGCACGCTGTCTCTCGCCGGTCAGCCGACGAAGGCACGTTCAATGACGAATTCGGCCGGCTTGTTGTTGGCACCTTCCGTCAGGCCGGCTGCCTCGAGGATTTCCTTGGTGTCCTTCAGCATGGCCGTGGAGCCGCAGATCATGCCGCGGTCGATTGCCGGATCGAGCGGCGGAAGGCCGAGATCGGCAAAGAACTTGCCGTTGATCATGAGGTCGGTGATGCGGCCCTTGAACGGGTAGTCCTCGCGCGTCACCGTCGCATAGTGGCGCAGCTTGTCGCCGGCGATTTCGCTCAGGAATTCGTGATTGCGGATTTCCTCGACCAGGTCGAAACCGTATTTCAGTTCCGCCACGTCGCGGCAGGTATGCGTGAGGATGACCTCCTCGAACTTCTCGTAGGTTTCCGGGTCGCGGATGAGGCTCGCGAAGGGAGCAATACCTGTGCCAGTCGAGAACATGTAGAGCCGGCGCCCGGGCACGAGGGCGTCGAGCACCAGCGTGCCCGTCGGCTTCTTGCGCATCAGCACATGGTCGCCGGGCTTGATCTCCTGCAGGTGCGAGGTCAGCGGACCATCCGGCACCTTGATCGAGAAGAATTCGAGTTCTTCGTCCCATGCCGGGCTGGCAACGGAGTAGGCACGATAGATGGGCTTGTCACCGACCATGAGGCCGATCATCGCAAACTCACCGGAGCGGAAGCGAAACTCCTGCGGGCGCGTCATACGGAAGCGGAAGAGCCGGTCCGTATAGTGTTCGACGCTCGTAACCGTTTCGACGAACACACCCGCCGGTGCCTGGACCGCGAAATCTTCCTTTTTTGCCGGAGCATTCATGATGGCTTCAGTCCTGTAATGGTGACGCTTTCTATCAAGTACAAGCGGATATTCCAAGGCTCGGCCGATTGAAAGCAATTCCCTTCCAAATATAGGTCGCTTTAGAGGATTTCGCCTTGCTTCATACCGTCGCGGGCTCTTTTTTTCAGGAGACCCGTCGCCAGCTATAGGAATTGGCATTTGCAGTAGGCTTTGCCGTCGGCTGATAGTGATTGGAGATACCCGGCAGCCGCCCTTCCGCGAGCCGCTTGAGGGCCGTCGCATTGCTCACCGCGAAGCTCTCGATGCCACAGCGCAGCATCAGCGGGATCTGGTCGATCAGCACGTCGCCGACGGCGCGGATTTCACCCGCATAGCCAAGCCGCGTCCGCAGCAACGAGGCATGGCTGAAGGCGCGGCCGTCGTTGAAGGCCGGAAAGGAGACAGCGACAAGCGCGATACGGTCGAGATGCGGCGCCAGGCGGGTCACGTCATCAGCGGGCGAAATCAACACGCCCAGTCCCGAGGCGCCGGTCGCGGCCTGCTGCAGGAATGCATCGAGGCCGACGATCGCCTTTTCGTTCGAGCCCGCCTTTGTCAACTCGGTCTCGATGACCCAGGGATCATCGTTCACAAAACCGCTTTCTTTCCAGATTTTCGTCATCGTCTTATTCCTGTTCAGCGGTTTCCGTCACGCGGCTTCCTGGGCGCCCCCGCCGTAGAGGGCATCCTTGAACGGCTGCGGCCCGACGCGGCGATAGGCTTCCAGGAAGGTTTCGGACTCGTCCCGGCGCAGGCCGAGATAGGTGTCGACGATCGTCTCGACCGCGTCCGTCACCTTCTCCGGCTCAAAGCCGCGACCGATGATCTCGCCGATAGACGTGTTCTCGTCTCCGGACCCACCGAGTGTGATCTGGTAGAGTTCCGCGCCCTTCTTCTCGACACCCAGGAGGCCGATATGGCCGACATGGTGATGGCCGCAGGCGTTGATGCAGCCGGAGATCTTGATCTTGAGTTCGCCGATCTCGGCCTGCCGCTCGGGCGCGCCGAAACGGCTCGAGATCTCTTGCGCGACGGGGATCGAACGCGCATTGGCGAGCGCGCAGTAGTCAAGGCCCGGACAGGCGATGATGTCGGTGATCAGCCCGGCATTGGCCGTTGCAAGCCCGGCGGCGACGAGCGCGCGGTAGACTGATTCCAGGTCGGCGAGCGCCACATGCGGCAGGATCAGGTTCTGTTCGTGGCTGACACGGATCTCGTCGAAGGCGTATTCTTCGGCGATATCGGCAACCACCTCCATCTGCGCGTCGGTCGCGTCGCCGGGAATGCCTCCGATCGGCTTCAGCGAGATCGTCACCATGCCGTAGTCGGGGTGCTTGTGCGGCTGAACGTTCTGGCTCACCCATTGATCGAAGGCCGGATCGGCCTTCTTCCACCGGGCAAGATTTCCCCAGCCTTCCTGCCTTTCCGGCAACGCTGGAGGCGCGAAATAGGCGGCGATCGCCTGTATGTCGGCGTCGGGAAGTCTAAGTTCGGTATCCTTGAGGCTGGCGAATTCGGCTTCGACCTGGCGTGCCAGTTCCTCCGCACCCGTCTCGTGTACCAAGATCTTGATGCGGGCCTTGTACTTGTTGTCGCGACGGCCATGGAGGTTGTAAACGCGCATGATCGCCGTCGTGTAGGAGAGAAGATCCTCTTCCGGCAGGAAGTCGCGGATCTTCTTGGCGATCATCGGGGTACGGCCCTGCCCGCCGCCGACATAGACGGCAAAGCCGAGCCTGCCATTCTCGTCCTTCTTCAGATGCAGGCCGATGTCATGCACCTGGATCGCGGCGCGATCGCGCTCGGCACCGGTAACGGCGATCTTGAACTTGCGCGGCAGGAAGGAGAACTCCGGATGGACGCTCGACCATTGCCGGAGGATTTCGGCGTAGGGCCGCGGATCGGCCACCTCGTCGGCCGCGGCACCGGCGAAATGATCCGCCGTGACGTTGCGAATGCAGTTGCCGGAGGTCTGCAGCGCATGCATTTCGACGCTTGCAAGTTCCGCCAGAATGTCGGGCGTGTCGGAGAGCCGCGGCCAGTTGTACTGGATGTTCTGGCGCGTGGTGAAATGCCCGTAACCGCGGTCGTATTTCCGGGCAATATGGGCGAGCATGCGCATCTGCCGGCTCGACAGCGTGCCGTAGGGGATGGCGACACGCAGCATATAGGCGTGCAGCTGCAGGTAGACGCCGTTCATCAGCCGCAGCGGCTTGAAGGCATCTTCGGCGAGTTCGCCGGAAAGCCGCCGCTGGACCTGGTCCCGGAACTGCTCGACGCGTGCGGAAACGAAGGCGTGGTCAAATTCATCGTAGCGATACATGGATGATCGAGTCCTCAGGCAGCAACAATCTTGGGGCCGGCGAGCCCGTTATATCCGGGCGCATACGCAATCGACGGTCCCTCGGCGCGGATGCGCTCCCGCATGCGCAGCGGGCGGAGCACGCCGTCGACCTCCTCGACATCGACGACATTGACGTCGACGACCTCATTCGCATCGAAGGAACGCTTGCCGGTTGCCTCAAGCGCGGCGACGGCCTCCGCATGGCGGGCGATGAAAGCGTCCTGAAGCGACTCAACCCAATTGCCGGAAGCGTCGAGCCAGACGGATATGCCGTCGCCCAAGCGATTCGCCGTCAAAACCTTGTTTACCATCGCGTCGTCCTCAATTCCCAATCTGTTCTGCGCGCTTCGCCGCATCGAAAGCCTGGCGCCTGCCGGCAACCAGGGGCTCCGAGCGTGCGAAGTTGGCGCCGGCGACGGCGTCGCCGATGATCACCATCACCGGGCCGTCAAGCTCCGTACGGTCCTCGAGACCCGGAAGATCTCTCAGGGTTCCGTGCAACAGCCGGCGCTCGGCGCGGCTGGCGTTCTCGATCACCGCCACCGTCGTCTCCGGAGCAAGCCCCGCCTTCATCAGCCGGCCCGCCACCGAAGCGGCCACCGTGCGTCCCATATAGACGGCAATCGTCGCGCCGGAAACAGCAAGCCGCGCCCAGTCAGGCAGAACGTCGCCGGCAAGGTCGTGCCCCGTAGTGAAGACCAGCGAGGATGCGACCCCGCGCAGCGTCAGCGGCAACTCGAAATCCGCCGCAGCGGCAAAGGCGGCGGTGATACCCGGCACGATCTCGTAGCTGATGCCCGCCTCGCGCAAGGCGGCCATCTCTTCCCCGGCGCGGCCGAAGATCAGCGGATCGCCGGATTTCAGCCGGACCACGCGCTTGCCATCGCCGGCGAGCTTCACCAGCAGATGATTGATTTCATCCTGCGATTTGGTGTGGCAACCCTTGCGCTTGCCGACGGACAGCCGCTCGGCGTCGCGGCGCCCCATGTCGACGATCGCCTGGGGAACCAGCGCATCGTATACGATGGCGTCCGCTTCCATCATGACGCGCTGCGCTCTCAGCGTCAGCAGATCCTCCGCACCGGGACCGGCGCCGACCAGCCAGACATGGCCAGGCACATCTCCGGCCGCATTCAACAGGCGCGCGGCCTCGCGACTGGCGGAAGCAAGATCGCCGGCAGCCACGTGATCGGAGACAGGCCCCGAAAAGAAGCGCCGCCAGAACACCCGGCGCGCGACGCCGCGCGGCACGAGGCGATCGACCGCTTCGCGATAGGTCGACGCCAGAGACGCGACAAGCCCGAGCGACGGAGACAGCAATTGGTCGATCTGAGCGCGGATCATCTGCGCCAGAACCGGCCCGGCCCCTTCGGTGCCGATCGCAACGGCGACCGGAGCACGGTTGACGAGGGCGGGCGTCAGGAAGTCGCAATAGTCCGGCTGATCCACGGCATTTGCCGGAATTCTCTGCTGCCGCGCAGCTGTCACGATCACCCGGTCGGCAGCGGCATCACCGGTCGCGGCAAAGACGAGCGCTGCGCCTTCCACCTGATGGGCGGAAAACGACTCGCCAACGGTCTCTATGCCCTTCTCGTACAGGAAACTCCCGAAGGCCGGCTCCGGATGATTCGCATAGACAACGATCTGCGCCTCTGTATTCAGCAGCAACCGCACTTTCGCGAAGGCCTCGTCGCCGTTGCCGAACACCGCCACGCGCTTCTGCGCGACGCGAAAGAATGCCGGAAATACGGACAGTTGCTGCGACATAACGAGAGGACGGCTCCTTCTACAGGCTGCGGCGAATATCCCTCATAGGCGCCGACAATTGAAGAAACAGAAATTTCTATGGCTTTGCGGGCACGTATTGTTTTGCTCGACAGCCAATCTTTTTGAGCAAATATCTCCGGCAGCCCCGGCTGCCATTGCGCCACGGCCTCGACCTCAGTTAAATGCCGGCGGGTGACACGGGAGAACGCAGCCGTGAAGCGACATGAACTGGCCGAGCGCTTGCTGACGGTCATCGAGATGGACATATTGCCGCTCACCGAAAAGGGCGTCGCGGCCGGCAACAAGGTGTTCGGCGCCGCGATCCTGCGTAAATCCGACCTCTCGCTCGTCGTGGCGGAGACCAACAACGAGACCGAAAACCCGCTGTGGCACGGTGAGGTGCACACCCTCAAGCGCTTCTACGAGATGACGGAGAAGCCCGACACGCGCGACTTGATATTCCTGTCGACGCACGAGCCGTGCTCCATGTGCCTCTCGGCCATCACCTGGTCCGGCTTCGACAACTTCTACTACTTCTTCAGCCATGAGGATTCGCGCGATGCCTTTGCCATTCCGCACGACCTGAAGATCTTGAAGGAGGTTTTCCGGCTCGAGCCGGGCGGCTATGCCCGCAAGAATGCCTTTTGGTCCTCGGCCTCTACAAGCGAGTTGGCGCAGGATTCCGATCCGGACACAAGGAAGCGGCTCGACGCACAGGACGCCCGCATCCGCGCCCATTACAACCGCCTGTCCGAAACCTACCAGGCGGGCAAGGACAACAACGACCTACCGCTGAACTGATCCGATGGAACCTTCCCGCGACATTCAAACTCTGCTCGACATCATGGCCGCTCTCCGCCACCCGGAGACCGGCTGCCCATGGGACATCGTGCAGACTTTCGAGACGATCAAACCCTATACGATCGAGGAAGCCTACGAGGTTGCGGATGCGATAGAGCGCCACGACATGGACGATCTCTGCGATGAGCTCGGAGACCTGCTTCTCCAGGTCGTTTTCCACGCGCGCATGGCGGAGGAGGCCGGCGAGTTCGCCTTCGGCGACGTCGTCGAAGCCGTCACCCGCAAGATGATCCGCCGCCACCCGCATGTCTTTGCCCGCTCCGGCGCCAATACGCCCGAGGCGGTCAAACTGCAGTGGGAGGAGATCAAGCAGGCGGAGAAGACCGACCGGCAGAGGCGTCGTCTAGGGCGCGGCCTGCCTGAGGAGGCAGGGAGCGGTCATCTCGGGTCGATCCAGCGCAGCTTCCCGGCGTTGGTCGAAGCCCTGAAGCTGCAGGAACGCGCCGCCAAAGTCGGCTTCGACTGGTCTGAGCCCGAGCCAATTCTCGACAAGATCGAAGAGGAGGTTGCCGAACTGCGGCAAGCGCTTCACGCCGGCGACCGGGGGAAGGTCGCGGACGAACTGGGCGACCTCATCTTCGCCCTGGTCAACATCGGCCGCCATGTCGGGACCGATCCGGAAATGGCGCTGCGCGGCACCAATACCAAGTTCCGGCGCCGCTTCGGCCATATCGAGCGGGAGTTGGAGGCGGTCGGAGAATCGCTCGATGCCGCATCACTCGAGCGCATGGAGGAACTCTGGCAGGCGGCGAAGGCGATCGAGCGACAGTTGACGTAACGGCATGCCGCTCGGTCACCAAGTTATACCCATCAACGGCGGTAGCTTTTGCCTGTTCCAAAGGGTCTTGCCTGCCGCTGCCGCGTAGCGCCACGCTTGTGATGTTGCGGCATCACTTCGCGCGACGCGCTTTGCCACGGCGCACAATATCCGTCGGAGTTACCAGTCCTCGTCGACCTGTTTCGGTCCGTTGCCGAGCTTTCTTTCAAGTTCGGCCGCCTCGCCTTCCGTCAGGCGCAGGTCCAGACTGACGCGCCCATCTTCGAGGTCCTCCCGGCCGTCGACGATGGTGTGCTCGTAAATCCAGGGCAGCATTTGCAATTGGTCGAGGCCGAGCGCGACAGTGCATTCGGTCATGACGCCGGAAAGGCGCCGGCCGATTTCGGCAAGCAGTTCATCCACCCCCTCGCCGGTGATCGCGGATACGGCGACGGTGTTGCCCGTGCTCGCCGCCTTTTTCACCAGCGCCTCGCGCATCTCAGGATCGAGCTTGTCGATCTTGTTCCAGACCTCGACGATGCGTTCGGCCCTCTCCTTCTCATCGATGCCGAGATCGGCAAGGATGCGCAGCACATCGCTCGACTGCGCCTGATTGTCCGGGTCGGAGAGATCACGCACATGCAGGATGAGGTCGGCTTCGAGCACTTCCTCCAGCGTCGCGCGGAAGGCCGCGACAAGGTGCGTCGGCAGATCGGAGATAAAACCGACGGTGTCCGACAGAATGACCATGCGCCCGCGCGGCAGCTTCAGCCGCCGGAGCGTCGGGTCGAGCGTCGCGAAAAGCATGTCTTCGGCAAGAACTCCCGCCCCTGTCATCCGGTTGAAAAGCGTCGACTTGCCGGCATTCGTGTAGCCGACCAGCGCCACGATCGGATGCGGCACCTTCTTGCGCTTGGAACGGTGAAGCTGGCGCGTGCGCCGCACCTGCTCCAGCTCGCGTTCGAGACGCACGATTCTTTCCTGCAGCAGGCGGCGGTCCGCCTCGATCTGGGTTTCACCTGGGCCGCCCATGAAGCCCGCACCGCCGCGCTGGCGCTCCAGGTGGGTCCAGCTTCGGACGAGGCGACCCTTCTGATAGTTGAGATGGGCAAGATCGACCTGGAGCGTTCCCTCCTTGGTGGAGGCGCGTCGTCCGAAGATCTCGAGGATAAGTCCCGTGCGGTCTATGACCTTGGCGTTCCACTCCTTTTCCAGGTTGCGCTGCTGCACCGGCGTCAACGGGTGATCGACGATGACGAGACCCGCATCCTTGTCGTTCAGGAAATGGCCGATTTCCTCAATCTTGCCGCTGCCGAGCAGCGTGCCGGGTTTCGGCTGGGCGACGGGAACGATGGTGCCGTGGACGACCTTGAGATCGATCGCAAGCGCAAGCCCTGTTGCTTCCTCCAAACGGCTTTCATCGGAACGGGTCGTCGTGATCGACGGCGCTTCGCCCGCACCTTTTCCCGATTTCTTCAGGACGGGAACGACGACGACCGCGCGCATGTCATCGCGGCGCTTTTCCTGCTCCGGGATGATCGACGACGATTTGGACTCACGCTTGGTAATGTTCCTTACGCCCCGTCAGGATGCGGCTTCCTCATTCTCGAACATCTGCAGCGGCTGGCCGGGCATGATCGTCGAGATTGCGTGCTTGTAGACGAGCTGAGAATGACCGTCGCGGCGCAAGAGAACGCAGAAATTGTCAAAAGACGTCACAACGCCCGTCAGCTTCACGCCATTGATAAGGAAAATCGTCAGTGAAATCTTTTGCTTGCGGACCGTATTGAGAAAAAGATCCTGCAGGTTCTGAGAACGTTCCGCCATCGCGCCGCTTCTTTCTTATTTGCCGGCCTGAGACCGGTGCATTTTTTGTCAAATTTCTGCGATTCGAGGCGTCACAGTACTCTTCCCCGACACCTCATCAGGTTTGGTATCAAATCAATGTCTTTTCCGCAACGGCGAAAAAAGCGTCACGTATATTCCGTGCTATATTTCCCGGGCGGCCATTGCCGATGCTGGTCCCATCGATCGTGACCACAGGAAAGCAAATGCTCGTAGCGGCGGTGATGAAGACTTCGCGCGCCGCGAACATTTCCTCGACCGAGAATGCCCGCTCTTCGAGCTTCAGACCTAGTATCCTCGCAACGTCCAGCAGGGTGGTCCGGGTAATTCCGCGCAGGATTCCGTGTTCTGACGGTCGGGTGCGGAGGATACCGTCGCCGTCGACGATCCAAACATTCGTTGCCGCGCCCTCTTTGACCGTGCCGTCGGCATCGACAAAGATCGCCTCCTGCGCGCCCTGCTCCTTCGCCCGCTGACGCGCAAGCACATTGGGAAGGAGGCCTACTGTCTTGATGTCGACCCGGTCCCACCGGTTTTCCGGCACCGTGATCGCGGAGATGCCCTCGGCATTCTTTCGGGCAATGGCGGCGGCATCCGTCCGCTTGGCGGTAACGACGATCGATGGCGGCGTGTCCTTTGCCGGAAAGACGTGGTCCCTGCGTGCGACACCCCGCGTCACCTGCAGATAAAAGAGCCCATTGCGCACCCGGTTCCGGCGCAGCACCTCGCGAAGGACCTGCACCAGAGCCGCCCGGCTCATCGGCGAGGCAATGCGGAGCTCATTCAACGACCGGTCCAGCCGATCCAGATGGCGGCCAAGATCGACGATGAAGCCATGCCGCACCTCGCAGACCTCGTAGACGCCATCAGCGAACTGATAGCCGCGATCCTCCACATGGACCGTCGCCTCGCTGTGGCGCACATAGGCTCCATTGACATAGGCAATTCTCGGCATGGGCGACCTCAGAAATACTGAATGCTCACGCGGAAAAGCTGCTCGACGTCGCGCACCGCGCTTGCCGCAGCAAGCAGGACGACACGATCCTTCGCCTTGATCCGCGTGCTTCCGTCCGGCCGTATGAACATCTTGTCGCGATAGAGCGCGCCGATGCGGATGCCGTCCGGCAATTCAAGCTCGCGCAGGGCTCTGCCGACGAGCGGCGAGGTCTCCAGCGCCTCCGCCTCGATCACCTCCGCCATGCCGTTTTGCACGGCATATACCGAGCGGATGCGGCCCTTGCGCACATGCTGCAAGACGCGGGAGATCGTCACCGCACGCGGATTGATATAGGCGTCGACGCCGGCCGCGGTGGAGAAACCCTGATAGGCCGGCTCGTTGATCAGCACGAGGGTGGACTTCGCCCCGAGGCGCTTCGCCATCATGCTGCCGAGAATGTTGATCTGGTCGCTATTGGTGAGCGCCACCACGAGATCGGCATCCTGGACATCCGCCTGCGTCAGGATTCGCTGGTCCATCGCCGAGCCTTGCAGGACAACCGTGTTGTTCAGCTTATCGGCAATGAGCACGGCGCGGTTGCGGTCACTCTCGATGAGCTTGACCCTCATGCGCGGTTGCTGCTCCTCGATCGTGCGGGCAACGAAATAGCCGATATTGCCGCCGCCGAGGATGACGATCCGCCGCGCCTCCTGCTCCTCATGGCCGAAAAGCGCAAGCGTGCGGCGGGTGTGGTCGCGGTCACAAATGACATAGGCGAGATCGCCGGTCTGCAATTGCTCGGACGAATGCGGAATGATCAGCTCGCCGTCTCGGAAGATGCCGGTGACGGTCGCCATGAGGTCCGGGAAAAGCTGGCTCAATTGCTGCAACGGCGTGTCGACGACCGGACAATCCTCCATGCATTCGATCGCGATCATCGCGATGCGATCCTCGGCAAAGCGCACCACATCGGTCGCGCCGGGAAAAGAGATGCGGCGCAAGACGAGACGCCCGACTTCGATCTCCGGCGAAATCGAGACGTCGATCGGCACGTTTTCGCGCGAAAAGAGATCCGAATACTCCGGCGCGAGATAGCTCTGGGCGCGGATGCGGGCAACCTTCGTCGGCACGTTGAAGATCGCATGCGCCACTTCGCAGGCGACGATATTCACCTCGTCGTAGAGCGTCACGGCAATGATCATGTCCGCCTGGTCGGCACCGGCCCGCGCCAGCACGTCCGGATGCGCGCCATGCCCGACATAGCCGCGCACGTCGAGCGTTTCGGTGATATGGGCGATGAGCTCGGCCGACGTATCGATCACCGAGACGTCGTTGTCTTCCTGCGAGAGTCGCTCGGCGATGCCGAAGCCGACCTGCCCTGCCCCGCAAATGATTACCTTCATCCTTGTTCCTTCATCCGGGATCGGCCGCGAGCCCTACTGCATGTCTCCCTTAATCGACCTCGGTTTAAGGATAAAGACATGCAGCAATTCAAAGTGCTACAGCGATCTTTGCGCGTTCACAGACGCGCGGCGCTGCAGCGCGCGCAAGAATGCCCCCTTAGCACCTACCGCACGAGGGAACGGTGCTACTCCGTTCTACTTCGGGATCAGACGCCCAGGGACTTCAGCTTGCGGTGCAACGCCGAGCGCTCCATGCCGACAAACTCGGCGGTGCGCGAGATGTTTCCGCCGAATCGATTGATCTGGGCAATCAGGTAATCGCGCTCGAACATTTCGCGAGCCTCGCGCAACGGCAGGGTCATGATGTGCTGATCGCCCTGGGCGGAAATCTTCGGAAGCGTATCGCCCACTTCGTTCGGCAGCATGTCTGCCGTGATCGGCGTCTCCGGTCCGTCGCTGCGGGCGAGGATCATCAGACGCTCGATATTGTTTCGCAATTGCCGGATATTGCCCGGCCAATCATGCGCCTGCAGTACGGCAAGCGCATCTTCGCCGATCTTGCGCGGCCGGATACCGGCTTGCTCGCTCACCTGGCGCATGAACATGTCGACTAGGAACGGTATGTCCTCGCGACGCTCGGCCAGCGCCGGAACGCGCACAGGAATGACGGCAAGGCGGTGGTACAGATCCTCGCGGAAAAGGCCCTCGGCGATCATGTTCTCGAGATTATAGGCGGTGGATGAAATGATGCGCACGTCCACCTTGACGCGCTTGGAGCCGCCGACCCGCTCGAACTGCTGATCGACGAGGACGCGCAGGATCTTGTTCTGCGTCTCCCGTGGCATCTCGCCGATTTCGTCCAGATAGAGAATGCCGCCATGCGCCTCCTCGAGAGCACCGGTCCGGCGCGGCTGACCGGCCGTCCCTTCCGTGCCGAAGAGGGCGGTCTCCATCCTGTCCGGCGTGATCGCGCCGGCATTCAGCGCCACGAAGGGCCCGCCGGCACGCGTCGACTTGCGGTGGATCATCCGCGCCACCAGTTCCTTGCCTGAGCCGGAGGGCCCAAGGATCATGATGCGGCTGTTGGTGGGCGCCACCTTTTCGATCGTCTGGCGCAATTGGGAAACCGCCACCGAGGTGCCGATCAGCTCCACCGGATCGCCGGACCGCTTCTTCAGTTCGGAAACTTCGCGCTTGAGCTTGGAATTCTCGAGCGCACGCTCCGCAATCAGAATCAGGCGGTCCGCCTTGAAGGGCTTCTCGATGAAGTCATAGGCGCCACGTTTGATCGCCGAAACAGCGGTTTCGATGTTGCCATGGCCGGAAATCATTACCACCGGCAGATCCGGATGGCGGCCCTTGATCTCGTCGAGAAGTGCCAACCCATCGAGCCGGCTGCCCTGCATCCAGATGTCCAGGAAAACGAGTCGCGGCACCCGGTCGTTGATCGCCGCAAGCGCACTGTCGCTGTCGAAAGCCGTCCGCGTCTCATGGCCTTCGTCCGACAGAATGCCGGAGACGATCTCACGGATGTCTTCCTCATCGTCCACAACCAGAATATCAGCCGCCATTGGTATTGCCCTTGTCTTTGGAAGTATCGCCGCCCCCGCTTTCCCCCGCGGGTGGAAGGCTCACGCGGATCATTGCCCCGACGCCACCTTCGAAATCGGGCGGTGCGTCATGCAACTCCAGTTGTCCGCCATGGTCCTCGATGATTTTCTTGACGATCGCCAGACCAAGCCCGGTGCCCTTCTCGCGCATCGTCATATACGGCTCCAGAATTCGGTGCCGGTTTTCGGTCGGAAGTCCCTTGCCGTTGTCGATGATGTCGATCACGTAGCGGCCGCTCGCATCGTCGCGGCGGGAGCGGACCATGATCCTCGGCTCGCCGCGGACCGCCTCGGCCGGCACCGTCTCGATCGCTTCCACCGCATTCTTGACGATATTGCCGAAGGCCTGACCGAGCATCCGGCCGTCGAACTGGCCTTCGAGCGGGTCATCGCCGAAGTCGCGAATGAAGGTGATGTGGCTGTTGCCCATTTCACGCAGGAACACGGCGTCCTTGAGGATGGCGCGCAGATCGGATTTCTCCTTCGTCGGTTTCGGCATCCGCGCAAAGGCCGAAAATTCGTCGACCATGCGGCCGATGTCCTCCACCTGGCGCACGATCGTATCGGTGCATTGGTCGAAGACCGCCTTGTCCTCCTGGTCGATCTGCCTGCCGTAGCGGCGCTTCAGCCGCTCGGCCGAAAGCTGAATCGGCGTCAGCGGGTTCTTGATCTCATGGGCGATGCGCCGGGCGACGTCCGCCCAGGCGGTGGAGCGCTGCGCTATCATCAGATCCGTGATGTCATCGATGGTGATGACATAGGAGCCGTGGGATCCGTCGCCCTCCTCGCGCGTCACCTGTACGTTCAGCGTGCGCTCCGTGCCGCTGCGGATGATGTTGATTTGCTTGCGATATTCGTTGCGATAGCGGCTCTCGGCCTCGATCAGCACGGCTTCGATCTCCGGCGCCACCTCGCTGAGGCTCGCACCGATCAGGCCTGGCGCGCCGTTCCTCAAAACGCCTTCGGAGGAAGGATTGGCGATGGTGATGCGGTGATCCTTGCCGACGCCGATGACCGCCGCGGTGACGCCCGAAAGCACTGCCTCAATGAAGCGGCGGCGCTGGTCGACCTCGTCCTTCGCCTCCAGGATCTGCTCCTGCTGCGTGCGAATCTCGCTCACCATCTTGTTGAAAGTGCGCGACAGATTGCCGACGTCCCCGTCGACGGCGCGCACCGGCACGACGACGTTGAGATTGCCGGAGGCGACGCTGTCGGCCGCGCCGATCAATTGGCGGATCGGCCGCACGATGCGGTCGGCGACCGCGATCGCCGTCCAGATCGCGGCAAGCAGCACGATCAGCGCGAAACCGATGTAAAGTACGCCGAAAGCGATCTGCAACGAGGTCCGACCCGCCTCCAGCGCCTTGTATTCGGCGGTGTTCTCCTCCATCAGCCGCATAGAGCGCATGACTTCCGGATCGACGTTGCGGACAGTGTAGAGATAGGTGCCGGGTATGTTGTCGAGCGGGATGACGGCTCCGACCAGGTTGGTCACCCCCGGCGGAATGAGCGTCGGCTGACCGGCGACAGTCCTTTGCAGAGCGTCCTGAGGAATGGACGGCAGCGGCCGGTCGGTCGAGATATTGGCCTGGAGGATGGGGCTGCCATCTGCGCGGACGAGAAATGCGCCAAGCATGCCGCGCCCCCTCGCCTGCCGCGTCATCAACTCGACGAAGCCGGTGCGGTCGAGGCTGTAGAGCTGCCGGTTGCGCTCGAGGTCGTTGGCCATCGACACCGTCTGCCCCTGGAGATAGCTGGCATTCTCCAGGACATAGGCCTGCGCCACGTTCAAGGACGAGCGGACGATCGCCTGCGTACGCAGCGAGAACCAGCGATCGAGGCCGACGTCGAGGGTGATGCTGGCGAAGATTGCCACAAGGATTGCCGGCGTGATCGCCACGATCGAAAACAGCGCGACGATGCGCACGTGCAGCCGCGCCGCGGCCCTGCCCTTGCTGCGCGCCCGCAGCAACCTCATGATCTCGCGGGCGATCAGATAGATCAGGCCGATGACGAAAACGCCATTGATGCCGGCGCAGGCGATGACGATGTTCCGCTCCGGGCGAACGGGGGTGAGCCCCAGAAGGACGAGCAGCGACAAGGTGGCGCAGACCAGCGCACCGGTCGCAAGCATCAGCCCGGGCAGCGCGAAGGATGCCCGCCGATCCTGGGCCGTGACACTGTCCTCCGGGCCCATTGGCAAGGCCATCCCGTCCACCATGAAAAAAGCTTCCCCCAAACCGGCGCCCTATGGCACCGGCACGCGCCTGCATTCCGGACCAAGAACTGAACGCACCTCGGTGGCCGGTATGGCGCCAATGCGTCGTTTCAACGGCAGACCTGCCGGCGACTCGACGCGTGGAGGACGTTCAAACAACTATTGTGGCGAAAATGCAACGGTGTTGCATGGCAGTCAAGCGCTGCGCGAGCTGCGATAGACCGAAACGCCCAGCTCCCGGATCTTCTTGCGTAGCGTATTCCGGTTGAGGCCCAGCAGGTCAGCGGCCTTGATCTGGTTGCCCCTGGTCGCGGTCAGGGCCGCGAGGATCAAGGGATACTCCATTTCCGCAAGAACGCGTTCATAAAGCCCGGACGGCGGCAACGCGTCGCCAAAGCTGGCAAAATACTGCCGCATGTTTTCCTCGACCGCCTGGGAGATCGACAGCGAGCCGTTGCGGCTGGCGGCCTTGTCGATCGGGCTGTCGGGCACCTCCGATCGCAGTTCGTTTTCGATGATTTCCCGGGTGATCACATCTTGTGGATAAAGTGCCGTCAGGCGACGCACCAGGTTCTCGAGTTCGCGCACATTGCCCGGCCACGGATGCGCCTTCATCAGTTCCAGCGCCTCCTGGTCGAAGCGCTTGGCATCGAGACCTTCCTTTTCGGCCTGCTGTACGAAGTGGCGCACGAGATCCGGAATATCCTCGGCGCGATCTCTCAATGGTGGCAGACGCAGCGGAACGACGTTGAGTCGATAGTAGAGGTCCTCGCGGAAGAGGCCCTGATTGATCGACTGCTTCAGGTCCTTGTTGGTCGCGGCGACGATGCGAACGTCCGAGCGGATCGGCGTGCGGCCGCCGACGGTCGTGTATTCGCCCTGTTGCAGCACGCGCAGGAGACGCGTCTGCGCATCCATGGGCATGTCGCCGATCTCATCCAAGAAGAGCGTTCCGCCTTCCGCTTGTTCGAACCGGCCGGTCGAGCGCGTCTGGGCGCCGGTGAAGGCACCTTTTTCGTGACCGAACAGTTCCGACTCGATCAGGTCGCGCGGAATTGCCGCCATGTTGATGGCCACGAAGGGCCCGTTCCGGCGCTTGCCGTAGTCGTGCAATGCGCGAGCGACAAGCTCCTTGCCAGTGCCCGACTCGCCGGTGATCATCAACGTCAGGTCGGTCTGCATCAACCGCGCGAGCACGCGGTAGATTTCCTGCATGGCGGCGGAACGTCCGACGAGCGGCATGCCGTCCTGTGAATCATCGTCCAGCTTCGAGGGTCGGCGCTTCGGCTCCGCCAGTGCCCGGCCAATGATACCGATCAACTCGGTCAGGTCGAAGGGCTTCGGAAGATAGTCATAGGCCCCCTTCTCCGACGCTTTGATGGCGGTCATGAACGTGTTCTGCGCGCTCATGACCAGGACGGGAAGGTCCGGGCGCGCCTTCTTGATCCGCGGCAGAAGGTCGAAGGCATTCTCGTCCGGCATCACCACATCGGTGACCACAAGATCACCGTCGCCGGCGGCGATCCAGCGCCAGAGGGTCGCCGCATTGGAAGTGATGCGCACATCATATCCGGCACGGCTCAGGGCCTGGTTGAGCACGGTGCGAATGGCAGCGTCGTCATCCGCGACGAGGATCGTTGCGCCGGTCATGCATTGGTTCCCTTTGTCATCGCAGTTACGTCATCCGCCGCCTGCCCTTTGGATGCCGGCATCAGAACGCGGAAAGTCGTGCGGCTGTGCTGGCTGTCGCATTCGACGATGCCGCCATGGCCGCCGATGATCTTGGCGACGAGCGCCAGCCCAAGGCCGGACCCATTCGTCTTGGTCGTGATGAAGGGGTCGAAAAGATGCGGCAGGAGATCGGTGGGCACACCTGGTCCGTTGTCGTGCACGCAGAATTCGAGCGGCAAGGAGATCTTCTCCCGCGTCCCGGCCACGGAAAGCCGAATGCCCGGGCGATAGGCGGTCGTCAGCAGGATCTCGCCGTCCGGCCGGTCGCCGATCGCCTCTGCGGCATTCTTCACGAGGTTGAGGAAGACCTGGACGAGCTGGTCGCGATTGGCAAAGACCGGCGGCAGCGACGGATCATAGTTTTCGGATATCCTTATCCCGCGGGCGAAGCCGGCCTTGGCGATTGCCTTCACGTGGTCGAGGACCGAATGAATGTTGAGCGGCACGCGATCAATCGGGCGCTCATCTGAGAACACCTCCATGCGATCGACGAGAGACACGATGCGATCCGTCTCGTCGCAAATCAGCCGCGTCAGGGCTCGGTCCTCGTCCGTGACCGATGTTTCGAGAAGTTGCGCCGCACCCCTGATCCCGGAGAGCGGGTTCTTGATCTCATGGGCCAGCATCGAGGCAAGCCCCGTGACCGAGCGCGCGGCTGCGCGATGGGTGAGCTGCCGGTCGATCTTGTCGGCCATCGACCGTTCCTGGAAGACGATCACTACCGATCCCGACTGCGAAAGTACCGGCGCGACATAAAGATCGACGAGCTTGTCGGCGCCCAGCCGCGGCGAGCTCAGGTCGACCCGGTACTCGTTCACCGGCGCGCGCCTTTCGCGCACCTGCTCTATCAGGGTCAACAGCGGACTGCCGAAGGGGATGAACGCATCGATCGTATGGCGGGCGAGATGGTTGGCGCTCGCGCCGAAGAACGATTCAGCCTCCCAGTTCGCAAAGGCGACATGGCCGTTCTCGTCGACCAGGATCACCGGGTTCTGTATCGCGTTCAGCACCGCCATAGGGAGATCGTTTGCGCCCTCTGCGGGCTCCGGCACTCTTGCCTTTTCGCTCATGCCGCCATTCCCTCCCTGCCCGTCTCCGCGCCGCAGCAAGCGATCGCGCTTGCCACTCGCTCGCGCACCAGTTTCGCGTCATTGGACGTCAGAATTGCCGCCTTCTCCTCGACCGAAAGAGCTGGCGCGAAACGATCGAGATACCAGCCCACGTGCTTGCGGGCAGCGCGGAGCCCCACTTCGGCCCCATAGAAATCGAGCATCATGGAATAGTGCTCGGCGAATATCTCCGCGACCCCCGCCGCATCGGGATGCGCGGCGACACCGGCCAGCAGCGCCGGATGCCACGGCCGCCCCTGAGCCGATCTGCCGACCATTACCGCATCGGCACCCGAGCGGCGAAGGATCTCGCGGGCGTCGGCAATTGTCTCGACATCTCCATTGGCGATCAGCGGCACGGAAACGACATCGCGAACCGCACGGATCGCATCCCAGTCGGCCTTGCCGTTGTAGAATTGCATGCGTGTGCGGCCGTGGATGGTGATCGCCTGCACGCCCGCCTCCGCGGCCCTGCGGGCAATCAGCGGCGCATTGATCGAATTCTCGTCCCAACCGAGCCGCATCTTGACCGTGACCGGCACGTCGACCGCCTTGACCGTCGCTTCGATCAGCGACAGGGCGTGCTCCGGGTCTCGCATCAATGCCGAACCGGAATAGCCCCCGGTCACCTTCTTCGCTGGGCAGCCCATGTTGATGTCGACGATATCCGCCCCATTGGCCTCGACGATGCGCGCCGCCTCGGCCATCCACTGCGCCTCACGCCCGGCAAGCTGAACGATGTGCGGATCGATGCCGGAATTCTTCAGGCGCGCCCAGGATTCGGCCGCATTGCAGACGAGCTCGCGGCTTGCCACCATTTCCGTCACAACAAACCCCGCGCCGAACCGCCAGGCGAGCATGCGAAAGGGGAGATCGGTGACCCCGGACATCGGCGCGAGCGCCACCCGGTTGCGGATTTCGACTTTACCGATCCGGAGCGACGAAGAGAGGGCCGAGGGGGGCAAATGCATATCTTTCGGGCACATTCAAATCTTGCACTATTTTTAGCCATACTTCATCGGCTTGCCAAGCGATTTCCACACGCTCGACAAAATTCCTCCGATGGCTGGCATAGAAAGGACCTTCGCGGTACATCACGGCGAAGATTGGCGAACGGGACCCATACACAAGATGCAACCGGAAGAACAGTTCTCCTGTGGCGTCGTCATCGTCGCGGCCGGCCGCGGTGAGCGCGCGGGCCAATCGGCAGAAGGCCCGAAGCAATACCGAACCATCGGTGACCGGCCGGTTATCGCCCATACACTTGACATTTTCGCGACATGGCCGGGCGCAGGGCCCATCGTCGTCGTCATCCATCCGGACGACGAGGCTCTGTTTGCGGCCGCCCGGATGTGCATGTCGGGCCGGGCCGATCTATCGGTCGTGCACGGCGGTGCAACCCGCCAGCTCTCCGTCCTTGCGGGGCTTGAGGCACTTTCCGGAACCGGTGCGCCGTACGTCATGATCCACGACGCCGTGCGCCCGTTCATCGACCACGCACTGCTCGGCCGTTGCCGCGAGGCGCTGGGGAGCGGAGCGGAGGCCGTGCTGCCGGCAATCGCCGTTGCCGATACGCTGAAACGCACGACGGAGGGCCGCCTTGTCGAGGAGACGGTCCCGCGGGCCGGTCTTTATGCCGCGCAGACGCCGCAATGCTTCCGCCTGGAGGCGATCCTGGCCGCGCACCGCCGCGCGAGCGCGAGCGGCCGTAGCGATTTTACCGATGACGCATCCATCGCCGAATGGGCGGGGCTTCCCGTCCTTCTGGTCGAGGGGGCGGCCGATAACGTCAAGCTTACCCTCAAGAGGGACATATCGATGGCCGATGAGAGATTGAGCCGCCACGCTGTTCCCGACGTGCGCACCGGCAACGGCTATGACGTCCATCAGCTCGTCGAGGGCGACGGCGTCACGCTTTGCGGTGTTTTCATTCCGCATGAGCGCAAGCTCTCCGGCCATTCCGACGCCGACGTCGCGCTGCACGCCTTGACCGATGCGCTGCTTGCCACCTGCGGCGCCGGCGACATCGGCGACCATTTCCCGCCATCCGACCCGCAATGGAAGGGCGCCCCTTCCCGCATCTTCCTTGAACATGCGGCAAAGATCGTGCGCGAACACGGCGGCACGATCACCAATGCCGACATTTCGCTGATCGCCGAAGCGCCGAAGGTCGGTCCCCATCGCCAACAGATGCGCGAAAATCTCGCCGCGATGCTCGACATAGATCTCGATCGCTGCTCGATCAAGGCGACGACGAACGAGAATCTCGGCTTCGTCGGCCGCAAGGAAGGCATTGCCGCGATCGCGACCGCGACGGTCGTCTATCATCGCGGGAAGAAGAACTGATGTGGCCGGCCGAGCTCGAGGAGAAGGCGCGCGCGATCATCGCCGAGTTCACCGGTCGCGGTCTGAAAGTCGCAACGGCAGAGTCCTGCACCGGCGGGCTCATTGCCGCAGCACTGACGGAAATCGCGGGCTCTTCCTCCGTCTTCGACCGCGGCTTCGTCACCTATTCCAATGAGGCGAAAGTCGAGATCGTCGGAGTCGCCGCCGCAACGCTCTTGGCTCATGGCGCCGTCTCGCGCGAAACCGCCGTTGAGATGGCGAAGGGCGCCCTCACGCACTCGCGGGCGGACCTGGCAGTGGCGGTTACGGGCATTGCCGGCCCGAGCGGCGGCTCGGCCGAGAAGCCAGTCGGGCTCGTTCACCTCGCGGCGGCGACGCGAACGGGCCACCTTCTTCACCGGGAAATGCGGTATGGCGACATCGGCCGCGACGCCGTGCGGCTGGCTACGGTCATCACCGCGCTGGACCTCCTGCAGGCAATCGCTCAGGAGCCGTAGATCACGTCGGCCCGGTCTTCGAACGCCTGGGAGAACATGCCGAAGGCGCGGTCGAACATCGACCCCATAAGCGCGCCCAGAATGCGGCTCTTGAATTCGTATTCGATGTAGAAATGCACGATGGACTGGCTGTCGCTCACCGGCTCGAAGCGCCAGACATTGTCGAGGTACTTGAATGGCCCCTCGATATATTTGACGTCGATCATCCGCTCCGCCCTGTTGAGCAGGACCTGCGTGGTGAAGGTCTCGCGGATCGCCTTGTAGCCGACCGTCATGTCCGCCAGCATCAGCACCCTGCCGTCGCGCTCCTTGCGCGAACGCACACTCAAGCCCTCGCAGAGAGGCAGGAATTCCGGGTAGCGCTCGACGTCGGCGACGAGGTCGAACATTTGTTCGGCCGAATGGTTCACGACATGGTTGGTTTCGAAATGTGGCATGAATTTTGAGTTAAGCGCGCGCGCAGGGAAGATCAAGGAGCGCGCGCATTTGTCCCGTGTCTTATGTCCATGGGATTGGTGGCATCGCCGACCTCGAGCGACGACAGGTCTCGTGATTTGCCCCCACGGGCAATGATGGTATCCTGTAACGAGATACCACTACAAAACAAAGATACGCAGGGAGGAGCGAATGGCTGTTCACGGACAGAAGGGCCAGGTCGAGCAGATCCTCACGCCCGCGGATATCCGCACGGCCTACCATGAGGATCCCGAAGGGGCCGAACAGAGACTGTTTGGGCGAATTTCTTGCCCCGACCGGCGCGGCTTTCTACAAAATGCCGGGCTCGCGGCGCTCGGGGCGGCGCTCGGCGCGGCGATGCCTTTCCACCGCAACTTTCCAGCCGGGCTAATGCCGATTGCCTTTGCCCAGGACACCGGCGCCGAACTTATGAAGGAGAAGGACGGACTGACGCTTTTGAACGATCGGCCCCTCAATGCGGAAACGCCCCCGCATCTTCTCGACGATGACGTCACCCCCTATGCACGTCTTTTCATTCGCTCGAACGGGCTTATCCCTCAAACGGCGCTGGACAAGAATGCCGAAGATTGGACCCTCAGGATCGATGGAGTGGTGGACAACGAACTCTCCCTCAGTCTCGACGATCTCAAGAACGACTTCGAAAACGTGACGCTGGCGCTGGTACTCGAGTGCGCGGGCAACGGCCGCGCCTTCTTCGAGCCCGGCGCCTCCGGCAATCAATGGACGGTCGGCGCGGTCGGCTGCCCCGAATGGACGGGAGTGCGCCTGCGCGATGTCCTGGAACGGGCCGGCGTCAAGCCCTCGGCCGTCTATACCGGCCACTATGGCAACGATGTGGACCTCTCGGGAGACCAGGACAAGGTGGTGATTTCCCGCGGTGTGCCGATCGAAAAGGCGATGGAGCCGGAGGCCCTGATCGTATGGGCGATGAATGGCGAGGATTTGCCAGCGCTCCACGGCTTTCCGCTGCGACTGGTCATCCCGGGATATCCGGGTTCCGCCTCGCAAAAATTCCTGACCCGCATCTGGGTGCGCGATCAGGTTCACGACGGTCCCAAAATGGGCGGCTATTCCTATCGCCTGCCCGCCTACCCGGTCGCTCCGGGAACGGAGGTGCCTGAAGAGGACATGGAAATCCTCACCGTCATGCCGGTCAAGTCGATCGTGACCGCACCGGCCACCGGCTCCAATGTTCCGGCCGGCCAGGCGACCGAAGTGCGGGGCCATGCATGGGCCGGCAATGGCGACGTCAAGGCAATGCATGTCTCGCTCGATTTCGGTCAGAGCTGGCAGGAGGCGACGCTGGAGGCTCCGCGCAACAAGTTTGCCTGGCAGCGCTGGCGCGCCAACGTCACGCCGCCGGAAAAGGGCTATTACGAGGTCTGGGCGCGAGCGACCGACATGAACGACGTCATGCAGCCGCCGGTGACGCCCGGCTGGAACCCGCGCGGCTACGGCAACAACATGGTCCACCGGATCGCGCTGTTTGCGCAATGACGACGCGGGGCGCGCTCTTGGGGAGAGCCTTTCCTTGCCGCCGCTTCAACGCAAGCGGCGGAGTATGTCTCTTCAGTGTCGCCGCCTGTCTTCTTGTCGGGGCCGTAAGAGGCCCGCCCGCAAATGCAACGGAATCGTCGATCTACCTTGCGCAACAGGGCGGCGCGCCCGGATACGACCCGATGCAAAGAGGCATCGGAAGACCCACCCAGCGGAGCGAGCCAGCGCCGCCGGGCAACCCCGAACTCGGTGGCCTTCCTGATGCTCCCGGCGCGGAGGACACCTACTATCTTTGCTCAGCTTGCCACTCGATCGCACTGGTGACCCAGCAGCGGCTCACCGATGAGCGATGGAATTACCTGTGGGACTGGATGGTCCGCGAACAGGGCATGCCTGAACAGGATGCAGAAACGCGCCAAGCGATCCTCAGCTATCTGCAGACGCATTTTTCCTCCGAACGGTAGAAATGGGTTTGCGGGTACGCCGTACGTCAAGACTTTGGTTTTCTCAGACGAAGGTGTAGGAATATCGGGGCGACGCGCGTGTCGGCGACGGTAGGGTACAATCGCGCCGCCTCCTCGGAGGCCATCGGTTCGCGCAGTTCCTCCACGACGAAACCCGACGCAATGATCATCGTCATCCAGCTACTGAGCGTCCGGTGAAAGCGGGGGATGCGAAAGGGCGTCGCATTCTCCCGCTCTCTCCGCGGCAGCGACGAAAACAGCCAGGTCTCGATCTGCCCATCGGTCTCGTAGAAATAGTCCGCGACTTCGACGGCATGGCAGTCTCCGTGCTCGTCCCGGATGGTTTTGCGACGTGGTGGCACGAAACAGGGATGGAGGATCGAGAACTGAAAGAAACTGCCTTCACGCAGCACCCGGAAGACCTGCCATAGGACGCGAGGCTGGTCGGGCATGTCCATCAACGACATGAAGGCCGTCACAAAATCGAACGCACCGTCCTCGAAAGGCAGATCGGCGCCATCGCCAAGCACATAGCGGATACCGCGGGGATCATCTTCCTCCTGCTCCTGGGCATGGCGGATGAAGGTCGGCGCGATGTCGATCGCCGTCATCAGGGCACCGTGTTCGGCAAGACGGCGGGTGTTACTCCCTTCGCCGCAGCCGAGATCAAGCCCGCGCAGACCAGCGACAGGCGGCAGCATGTCGAGGAATGCGGGGGTATTCAGCGCATCGCGATAGACGTCGTAGCCAGCGCGAGAGAACCTCGTCCAGTTCTCGGCATTCGCCTCCCAGCAGGCGCCAACCTCGGAAGATTGCATCGAAGCCTCCACAGTCACACCCGAAGGTTGCGGTCTACATTGTCAAGCCTTTTTCGGCAAGACCGCCGGTCACTGCGCTGCAGATATCGTCGCGGCTCGGCTACTCCGCCGCGAGCTTCTTCTCGCGCGCCGCCCTCAGCCGTGCGAAGTCCTCGCCGGCATGATGCGACGAGCGCGTCAGCGGGCTCGATGAGACCATCAGGAAGCCCTTGGTATAGGCGACCGTCTCATAGGACTTGAACTCGTCCGGGGTGACGAAGTTTTCGACCTTGTGATGCTTGCGCGTCGGCTGCAGATATTGGCCGATCGTCAGGAAATCGACGTCGGCGGTGCGCAGATCGTCCATCAACTGCAGCACCTCGTTCCGCTCCTCGCCGAGGCCGACCATGATGCCGGACTTGGTGAACATCGACGGGTCGAGTTCCTTTACCCGCTGCAAGAGCCGGATGGAATGGAAGTAGCGCGCTCCCGGGCGCACCGTCAGGTAGTTGGACGCAACGGTCTCGAGATTATGGTTGAAGACGTCGGGCCTGGCGGCGACGACACGCTCCAGCGCCCCGGGCTTGCGCAGGAAGTCGGGCGTCAGGATTTCGATCGTGGTTTCCGGCGACGCCTCGCGGATCGCAAAGATCACCTTCTCGAAATGTTCGGCACCGCCGTCTTCAAGGTCGTCGCGGTCGACCGAGGTGATGACCACGTGGCTCAGGCCCATCTGCTTGACCGCTTTCGCGACATTTACCGGCTCATCCAGGTCGAGCGCGTTCGGCTTGCCGGTTGAGACGTTGCAGAAGGCGCAGGCGCGCGTACAGATCTCGCCCATGATCATGAAGGTGGCGTGCTTCTTGTCCCAGCATTCGCCGATATTGGGGCAGCCGGCCTCTTCGCAGACCGTGACGAGCTTGTTGCCCTTCACGATCGAACGGGTCTCCATGTAGCCTTTCGAGGTCGGCGCCTTCACGCGGATCCAGTCCGGCTTGCGCAGGACTTCCGTGTCCGGCCTGTGCGCCTTTTCCGGATGACGAACACGCTCAGCCCGATCCGAGACCGCATCGAAAACCGTTACCATCTGTCTTCCTTCATCGTGTCGAGCAAGCGGCCGTGCCGTTCGCACTATGTCGTTTATATAACGAGTTGGACGCAAAAAGTCAGGCCGCCATTTGCATGGCAGCCTGACCGCAAGTGAATGGCGGCTGAAGTCCTAACCTCTGACGGCGCGCCCCGCCGCAATCAACAGGCAGGCGCCGATGAAGCCGATGATGAGATAGGCGACCCAGCCGGTATAGGCGATGCCGAGGGCCGCCAGAATGAAGTTCAGCACCAGGGCGCCGATGATGCCAAGGACGATATTGGCGATCAGGCCCATCTGGCTGTTCATGAATCTCTCGGCCAGCCAGCCGGCAAGCCCGCCAATGATGATTGCGGCCAGAAGACCCACTCCGTTCAGGCTCATGATGACCTCCACGCGTTGCCGATGACTTGCGAGCAATGTGCGAAAGGTTCGAAAGTTCCGGCCGCCGGTTCCGCATCAGGCGTTCAATACGCGCCCATAGGCATCGAGAACGCTTTCCTTCATCATCTCCGAAAGCGTCGGATGCGGGAAGACCGTGTGCATCAGTTCCTCCTCGGTCGTCTCCAGATTCATGGCGACGACGAAGCCCTGGATGAGCTCGGTCACTTCCGCGCCGACCATGTGGGCGCCGAGGAGTTCACCGGAGTTCTTGTCGAAGATCGTCTTGATCAGGCCCTGATCCTCGCCGAGCGCGATCGCCTTGCCATTGGCGCCGAAGCTGTAGCGGCCGACGCGGATGTCGCGGCCGAGCTCCTTGGCCCTGGCTTCGGTCAAACCGACCGAGGCGACCTGCGGGTCGCAATAGGTGCAGCCGGGGATCTTGCCCTTGTCGAGCGCGTGCACGCCTGGGACGCCGGCGATCTTCTCGACGCAGATCACGCCCTCGTGCTCGGCCTTGTGCGCCAGCATTGGCGGTCCCGCGACGTCGCCGATGGCATAGACGCCGGCGACCGTCGTCTTGCCATAGCCGTCGGTGACGATGCAGCCGCGGCTGGTCTCGACCCCCAGCGCCTCGAGGCCGAGGTCCTCGATGTTGCCCTGCACTCCGACGGCGGAGATCAGACGATCCGCCTTGATCTGCGTCACCTTGCCGTCCTTCGTCTCGACATGGGCGGTGACGTCATTGGCACCCTTTTCGACCTTCGTCACCTTGGCGTCGGTAAAGATCTTGAGCCCGCGCTTCTCGAGCTGCTTGCGGGCGAAGGCGGAAATCTCCGCGTCCTCGACCGGCATGATCTGCGGCAGGAGCTCGACGACGGTAACGTCGACGCCCATCGAGCGGTAGAAGCTCGCGAACTCGATGCCGATCGCGCCGGAGCCCATGACGAGCATGGATTTCGGCATTTCCTCAGGCTTCATCGCCTCGAAATAGGTCCAGATCAGCTTACCATCGGGCTCGATGCCGGGCAGCGCCCGCGGACGGGCGCCGGTCGCGATGATAATATGCTTGGCCGTGTAGGTGCCCTCGCCCTTGACGCCCTTCGGAACCGGGTTCTGCGGTTGGACCGCCGGCTTCGACGGCGCTGCGACGACGATCTCGCCGGGTTTGGTCAGCTTCGCCTCGCCCCAGATCACGTCGATCTTGTTCTTCTTCATGAGAAAGGCGACGCCGCCATTCAGCCGCGCCGAAACCGCTCGCGAGCGTGCGACGACGTCCTTGACGTTGGCGGTCATCTTGCCTTCGAGGGTCAGACCGTAATTCTTGGCATGGTTGGCATGGTCGAGAATTTCGGCCGAGCGCAGGAGCGCCTTGGTGGGGATGCAGCCCCAGTTGAGGCAGATGCCGCCCAGGTGCTCGCGTTCGACGATCGCTGTCTTCAAGCCCAGCTGTGCCGAGCGGATGGCGGTGACATAGCCGCCCGGGCCCGAACCGATAACGATGACGTCGTAATTCTCAGCCATGTGTTTCCTACCTTTGTTTCAGTCGTCCTTGCGGGTGAAAAGCACCCAGTCATGTTTCTTCATGTCCTCGAAAAGCGGGACGGCCTCAGCGCGCGCCACCTCCTCGAAGCCGTTGGTCCTATAGAGCGCCTGCGCCTTTTCATTGTGGCTTTCGGTGATCAGGCTTACCGGCGCCGAGCCGGCGCGACCGAATTCATGCCCGAGCAGGGCGCGACCGATTCCCTTGCCGCGATGGGCTTTGTAGACGCCGAGGCTGTCGATGAACCAGTGGCCGACCACCTGCTTCTGCAGGGCAAGCAGAGGCACGAGCACCGGGTGCTTTGGCTCGATTTCGAGTACGGACTCATCCAGGCCGTACGACACGGAGACGCCGAAGATCTCATCTTCGACGACAGCTACGATTGCGTCGCGCCAAGTGCCGAGACCGCTATCCTGGCGCAGCCTGTTGCGGCCGTGCTCAAAGGCGGTTTCCGCCGTTTTGCTCAAGACGCCGCCGTACCAAAGCCAGGAGGCAAAGCCGTGCGAAGCGATATCGATGAGGATCGCAAGCTCCGCCGCGTCCGCTTTTGCCGCCGGTCTCAGGATCGCTCGAGCCGCCATCGTCAGAGACCGAGCATCATCCGCACGACCGGCTCCAGGCCGCGGCCGATCGCCCGGGTGTTTTCGGCGTCAAGATGGACGCCGTCGAGCGGCGTTGTCCGGGCAATGGAACCCGCGTCGAAGAAACCGCAATCGAGTTCGTCGGCAAGGTCGCGATAAAGCGAAGCCAGCATTGTCGATTCCTCGACGCCGCCGGCAAACATCGCGGCGAAGTCGCTGTCAGCCGTTTCGCAAATCGGCGGCGGCGACACGATGAGGATGCCCGGCTCCTCCTCCGTCACCATCGGCCAATCGTGATGACGGACGAGTTTGACCAGACGCTCGATACCCTTGACGGCGCCGGAGGCGGTACCGTGGATCACCGGTTTCATATCATTCGAACCGAGCATGAAGATAACGAGATGGAGCGGCGCGTGACTGTGGAGAACGGTCGGGAGCACACGGGCGCCGTTGCGGTCGCAATCCGCGAGGTGGTCGTCATAGGCGGTGGTGCGCCCGTTCAGCCCCTCGGCGATGACATTGACGCCCGAGCCGAGCGCCTGCTGCAGCACGCTCGGCCAGCGATCTTCGAGCGCGTGCCGGCCGGCGTCGGCAGCGTCATAGCCCCAGGTCAGACTGTCACCATAGCAAAGGACTGTCTTCATCTGCCTACTCGCTTGTCTAGGAAAGAAAAGGACCGGCTGAACGCCGGTCCGGATCGCGTCAGACGAGCATGCCCATCGGGTTTTCGATGTAGCGCTTGAAGGCGGCGAGCAATTCGGCGCCGAGCGCGCCATCGACGCAGCGATGGTCTGTGGAGAGCGTCACGGTCATCATATTGGCGATGACCATCTCTTTGTTCTTGACCACGACTCGCTCCTCGCCGGCACCGACCGCCAAGATCGTCGCATGCGGCGGGTTGACGACCGCGGCGAAGTTCTTGACGCCCATCATGCCCATGTTGGAGACGGCCGTGGTTCCGCCCTGGTACTCTTCCGGCTTCAGCTTGCGCTCCTTGGCGCGCTTGCCGAGATCCTTCATCTCGTTGGAGATGGCGGACAGGCTCTTCAGTTCCGCCTGGCGGACGATCGGCGTGATCAGGCCGCCTGGAATGGAAACGGCAACGCCCACATCGGCATTCTTGTGCTTGACCATGTTGGCATCGGTCCAGGAGACGTTCGCGTCCGGAACATCGCGAAGCGCCAGCGCCAGCGCCTTGATGACCATGTCGTTGACCGAGAGCTTGTAGACCGGCTTGCCATCCTTCTCGGGGGCAGCGGCATTGAGCTGGGAACGCAGCGCCAGGAGCGCGTCGAGCTGGCAATCGACGGAAACATAGAAATGCGGGATCGTCTGCTTCGATTCCTGCAGGCGCTTGGCGATCGTCTTGCGCATGCCGTCGTGCGGGACGAGCTCGTAGCTGCCCGGCTCGAAGAGCTTGAGGACGGCATCTTCCGACATGCCCTTGGCAAGCGCCGGGGCCGGTGCTGCGGCCGGAGCAGGAGCCGCGGCAGGCTTGGCGACACCTCCGGCAGCGGCAGCCTCGACATCCTTTTTGACGACGCGGCCGTAGGGGCCGGAACCGGCGATCGCGGAAAGATCTATGCCTGCTTCCCTGGCGAGGCGACGGGCGAGCGGCGAGGAGAAGATGCGCTTTCCATCGGTAGGTGCCGGCGCCTGAGATACCGGTGCTGCGGCCGGCGCCTGTGCAGCCGGCTGGGACGCCGGTGCCGTCTCGGGCGCGGGCGCACCGGCGGGCGCTACAGGAGCCGCATCCATGGCGGCGGATGCCGGGGCGGCTGCACCGTTGCCGCCCTTTGCGGCGGTTGAGACATCCTCGCCCTCTTCCGCGAGGACGGCGATCAGCGCATTGACCTTGACGCCCTCGGTGCCGGCCGGAACGACGATCTTGGCGACCGTGCCCTCATCAACGGCTTCGACTTCCATCGTCGCCTTGTCGGTTTCGATCTCGGCGATGACGTCGCCGGATTTGACCTTGTCGCCTTCCTTGACGAGCCACTTCGCGAGATTGCCTTCTTCCATCGTCGGAGAGAGGGCCGGCATGGTGATGTTGATTGGCATCGAACGACCCCTTTATTTGTAGCAGACGGCTTTCACCGCCTCGACGACTTCGGCGACGTTCGGCAAGGCGAGCTTTTCGAGATTGGCCGCATAGGGCATCGGCACGTCCTTGCCGGCGATCGTCAGCACCGGCGCATCGAGATAGTCGAAGGCCTGCTGCATGACGCGGGTGGCGATCTCGGTGCCGACGGAGGACTGCGGGTAGCCCTCTTCGACCGTGACCAGGCGGCCGGTCTTCTTGACCGACTCGATGATGGTCGGAAGGTCCATCGGGCGGATGGTGCGAAGGTCGATGACTTCGACGTCGATGCCCTGCGCCTCGAGCTCGGCGGCGGCCTTCACCGCATAGGTCATGCCGATGCCGAAGGAGACGATCGTCGCATCCTTGCCGACGCGGTGGATGCGAGCCTTGCCGATCGGCAGTACGAAATCGTCGAGCTTCGGCACTTCGAAGGACTGGCCGTAGAGGATTTCGTTTTCGAGGAAGATCACCGGGTTCGGGTCACGGATTGCGGCCTTCAAGAGGCCCTTCGCGTCCGCCGCCGTATAGGGCATCACGACCTTCAGGCCCGGAATATGGCTGTACCAGGCGGCATAGCACTGCGAGTGCTGCGCCGCGACGCGGGCTGCCGCGCCGTTCGGGCCGCGGAAGACGATCGGCGCGCCCATCTGGCCGCCGGACATATAGAGCGTCTTGGCGGCGGAGTTGATGATCTGGTCGATAGCCTGCATGGCGAAGTTGAAGGTCATGAATTCGACGATCGGGCGGAGACCGGCCATCGCGGCGCCGACCCCGACGCCGGCAAAGCCATGCTCGGTGATCGGCGTATCGACCACGCGGCGGGAGCCGAATTCCTGCAGCAGGCCCTGCGTGACCTTGTAGGCGCCCTGGTATTCGGCAACCTCCTCACCCATGACGAAGACATCGTCATTGACCCGCATTTCCTCCGCCATCGCGTCGCGCAGCGCTTCGCGCACGGTCATGGTCACCATTTCGGTCCCGGCCGGAATTGCCGGATCGGATGGAATTTCCGCCTTCGGCTGAGCCGCTACCGGCGCCGCGGCAGCCGGTGCTTCAGTCGCGGCGGGCTTCGGTGCTTCGGTCTTCGGCGCCTCGGCCTTGAGGTTGATCTCACTGGCAGCTTCACCGTCCTGCAGCAGCACCGCGATCGGCGTGTTGACCTTGACGCCTTCGGTGCCGGCGGCAATCAGCAGCTTACCGATCGTGCCTTCGTCAACGGCTTCCACTTCCATCGTCGCCTTGTCGGTCTCGATCTCGGCGATCACGTCGCCGGAGGTCACTTTATCGCCCTCGTTCTTCAGCCATTTGGAGAGGGTGCCTTCCTCCATGGTCGGGGAAAGCGCAGGCATAAGGATTTCTACTGGCATAATTTTCCTCCCCGGATCAAAGCAGGATATCGGTGTAGAGCTCGGATACATCCGGCTCCGGATCAGACTGGGCGAAATCGGCACTATCCGCAACGATGTCGCGAACCTCCTTGTCGATCTGCTTCAGTTCGTCCTCACTGGCCCAGCCCTTCTCGACAAGGCGAGCCTTCACCTGCTCGATCGGATCATGCTCCGAGCGCATTTTCTGCACTTCATCCTTCGAGCGATACTTCGCCGGATCGGACATGGAGTGGCCGCGGTAGCGATAGGTCAGCATCTCGAGGATAACCGGCCCCTTGCCGGAGCGGCAATGGTCGACGGCCTCGTCGGCGGCCGCCTTGACGGCGCGCACATCCATGCCATCGACCTGATAGCCGGGAATGCCGAAGGAGGCGCCGCGCTGGGAGAAATCGGTCTGAGCCGAGGCGCGCGACACGGCAGTGCCCATCGCGTAGCGATTGTTCTCGACGATGTAGATCGCCGGCAGCTTCCACAGGGCAGCCATGTTGAAGCTCTCATAGACCTGGCCCTGGTTGGCGGCACCGTCGCCGAAATAGGAGAGGCTCACATTGTCGTTGCCACGATACCTGTTGGCAAAGGCAAGGCCCGTACCGAGCGACACCTGGGCGCCGACAATGCCGTGGCCGCCGTAGAAGTGCTTTTCCTTGGAGAACATGTGCATGGAGCCGCCCTTCCCCTTGGAAAGGCCGCCGCGGCGCCCGGTCAGTTCGGCCATGACGCCGCGGGCACTCATGCCGCAGGCGAGCATATGGCCATGATCACGGTAGCCCGTGATGACCTGGTCGCCCTCTTTCAGCGCCATCTGCATGCCGACGACAACGGCTTCCTGCCCTATGTAGAGGTGACAGAAGCCGCCGATGAAGCCCATGCCGTAGAGCTGACCGGCCTTTTCCTCGAAACGCCGGATCAACAGCATTTCGCGGTAGGCTTTAATGTCGTCTTCCTTGGAGAATTCGGCGATGGTGCCGCCGGTGAAGTCCTTTTTGGACGGCTTGGCGGCGGTCTTGCGGCTGGAAACGGACGCGGATTTTCGCGGAGCCATTCGTTCCTCCCAATGGTTAGCCTTTGCTGGCTACCATAGGGAAAGAAGAGCGCCGCAGCAATGCCATATTTGCATGGCTATTATTCCACGTAAACCACTGATTTCCTACCGGAAATTTAGATTAACCGCATCTCGGTTAATTTGCGGAATAATGAAAAATAACGATTTCGTCGCTTCGCGACATGTTGAGCGCGAGCCGAGCCTTCTCGTCCAACATGTCCCTTTCCAGCGAGCCATCGCTCATCAGCCCGACCTCCCTCTCCAGGGTTTTTCGAGTCTCGGTGAGCGCGTTCAGCCGCGACTGACGCTCGGCGATCTGGCGATCGAATTCCTCCGTCGCCCTGAGGCCGTAGCCGCCATGAATGGAATGATATCCGAAGTAAGACAGAAAGGCGACCGCCAACAGCGGCACGACCAGCCGTCCGAGCCTGCGCTTCTTATGATGTCGTGTCCACATCGCTTGTGTCCCGCTACGCAATACGAAAGCAGAGACTATCGCCGATTGATTAACCGACCGTTGACCATGAATGACCGGAAAAAGGAAACCCGCCGGCTGTCGCAGGCGGGTGAGATAAAGGTCGACTGTGAATGCTGTGTTTCCCGCCCGGGTTGCCCCTCACCCTAGCCCTCTCCCCGACGGCGAGAGAGGGGACTGGAGAGCTTGCCGCTTGTCCCTTCTCCCCGTCCAGGATGGGGAGAAGGTGCCGGCAGGCGGATGAGGGGAGCCGAGTTGAACTTCCTTACTCTTAACCCCGCAGGATCGAACGGCCGGCATATTTTGCCTGCAGGCCAAGCTGCTCCTCGATGCGGATCAGCTGGTTATACTTGGCAAGCCGGTCGGAACGGGCCAGCGAGCCGGTCTTGATCTGACCGCAATTGGTGGCGACCGCGAGATCGGCGATGGTCGAATCCTCAGTCTCGCCGGAACGGTGCGACATGACGGCAGTGTAGCGTGCCTTGTGCGCGGTCTCGACGGCATCGAGCGTTTCGGAGAGCGAGCCAATCTGGTTGACCTTGACCAGGATCGAGTTGGCGACGCCCATCTTGATGCCGTCGCGCAGGCGCGCGGAGTTGGTGACGAACAGGTCGTCGCCCACCAGCTGGCACGTATTGCCGATGAGATCGGTCAGCGCCTTCCAGCCATCCCAATCGTCTTCGGCCATGCCGTCCTCGATCGAGATGATCGGATACTTGGCGGCCAGCTCGGCGAGGTACTCCGCCATCGCCCCCGGCTCGAGCGTGCGGCCTTCACCTTCGAGCACGTATTTGCCGTCCTTGAAAAATTCCGTCGAGGCGCAGTCGAGCGCGACATACATGTCCTCGCCCGGCTTGTAGCCGGCCTTCTCGATCGACTTCATGATGAAGTCGAGAGCCGCCGGTGCCGAAGCGAGACCCGGGGCGAAGCCGCCCTCGTCGCCCACATTGGTGTTATGACCCTCGGCGGCAAGCTGCTTCTTCAGCGTGTGGAAGACCTCCGAGCCCATGCGGACAGCGTCGCAAAGCGTCTCGGCGCCGACGGGCATGATCATGAATTCCTGGAAGTCGATCGGATTGTCGGCATGGGCGCCGCCATTGATGATGTTCATCATCGGAACCGGCAGGAGATGGGCGTTCGGGCCGCCGACATACCGGTAGAGCGGCAGGCCTGCGGCCTCGGCCGCGGCCTTGGCGACCGCGAGCGAAACGCCGAGAATGGCGTTGGCGCCGAGGCGCGACTTGTTCGGCGTGCCGTCGAGCTCGATCATAGTCCTGTCGATCTGGATCTGGTTCTCCGCATCGAGGCCGCCGATCGCTTCGAAGATTTCGCCGTTGACAGCCTCGACGGCGCGCTCGACGCCCTTGCCGAGGTAACGGGTGCCACCGTCACGCAGTTCGACCGCTTCATGCGCACCGGTCGAGGCACCGGACGGAACAGCCGCCCGGCCGAAGCTGCCATCCTCGAGATGGACATCGACCTCCACGGTCGGGTTGCCGCGGCTGTCGAGAATTTCTCGGCCAATGATGTCGATGATTGCAGTCATGATCTCTTCCTTGGGTTAGGACGACGGTGTGGTCGGGCCTGTCTTAATTCATGGCCTCGAATTTTCAATGACGCCAGAGCGGGACGAGGAAAAGTGTATGCGGTTTTCCGCCCGCATCCCGCTCTAAATACTGGCGCAGCGACAAGCGCGCCATTGCGCTTCAATCACATCGCTCAGCCCTTGGCGACCGCGTCGAAGGCGAGCAGCTTTTCGAGAAGCCGCGGCATGTCCTCAAGCGGCACCATGTTCGGCCCGTCGGACGGCGCATTGTCGGGATCCTCATGCGTTTCGATGAAGAGGCCGGCAATGCCCACGGCGACGGCCGCCCGCGCCAGCGTCTCAACGAACTCGCGCTGGCCGCCCGAGGAACCGCCCTGGCCGCCCGGCTGCTGCACGGAGTGGGTCGCATCGAAGACGACGGGCGCTCCGAGCCCTGCCATGATCGGCAGCGAGCGCATGTCGGAGACGAGCGTATTGTAGCCGAAGGAGGCGCCGCGCTCGCAGAGAAGAACATTCGGGTTGCCGCTCGCCGTGAACTTGGCGAGCACGTTCTTCATGTCCCAGGGCGCCAGGAACTGGCCCTTCTTGACGTTGATGGCGCGGCCGGTCTTTGCAGCGGCGACGAGAAGGTCGGTCTGGCGGCACAGGAAGGCCGGAATCTGCAGGATGTCGACCGTCTCGGCGACGGCCGCGCATTGCTCCTCTGTGTGGATGTCCGTCAACACCGGAAAGCCGAATTCCAGCTTGAGATCGGCAAAGATCTCCATGGCCTTGTCGAGGCCGATGCCGCGCTTGCCGGAGAGCGACGTGCGGTTCGCCTTGTCGAAGGACGACTTGTAGACAAGACCGACGCCGAGCGACTTGCAGATTTCGACTAGCTTGCCGGCAATCATGAAGGCGTGCTCGCGGCTCTCCATCTGGCAGGGACCGGCGATCAGCGTCAGCCGCTCCTTCTGCGAGAACACCACCTGACCGGCACCCTCGCCGACGACGACCCTAGAATTGGTTTCCATCCTTACACTCCAAACGCGAAAATCACTCCCTGCCCCGGCACTTCCGGGACAATGAGGCGTCCGCCCATTTCTGCAAATTCAATGTCATTTTTTGCAAACAGCGCCCGGGTCGCCTCGACATCGGCGACACGGAAAACGACCGCACGGCCGCGCAAACCTCGCTCGGTGGCGCTGATCGTCCGGCCGAAGAACGCTTCCATGCCTGCGGGATTGAGGACGGAGAGCTTGACGCTACCGGCCTGAATATCCATGCCGAAGGAATGCGCCGCAACCTCGCGTTCGTCGACTGATTCCTGCAGCAAGTACTGGAAGTCCGTGGGGTTCGGCTCCGACAGGACGACCTCGGCAATGCCGAGCGCGCCGTTCTCGTGATGGTGCAGCACCGCATTGTCGACGGGGAGCGCGCGGATGCGCTGGCAGCAGAAAAGAAAGAAATCGGGGGCACGCAGATCGGCGGCAAAGGCAAGACGGAAAGAGCCCAGCCCCTCGCGGCCGTCTGCCATGCGCATGGGCCGGGAAAATTCCAGCATGTCGCCGGCGGAAATGCCGTGCGAGCGGAAGCGGATGTGATCCTCGGCGGCGTCCGGCGTCCTGAGCGCAACAGCCGACAGCCCCTCGGGTCCCTGGCGGAATCGGAATGCCTGGTCGCGCGCGACGAAGACGTTGCCGTCAAGCGCAGCCGCCTCGCATTCCTCGCGCGAGGCGATGGCAAGCGGCTCCAGATAGCTATCGTCCGAGAAGAAGATGCAGGCGTTCTCCGTGCCGAAGGGGTGACGAGCATCCTCGGCGACGGTGAAGCCGAGGTCGGTCAGGCGAAGCCTTGCCCGGGCAAGATCGGCCACCGGCAAGACGAGATGATCGAGCGGGCGGGCGGTTCGCTTGGCGAGGTTCATGGCAGAATCCCTGATGACCGGTTAGCCGCTGTTTGCAATTTTTGCCGGACGATTGCAAGCGCGGCGAGTCCTCCGCCGGCCGCTCAAACGAGCGTCGGCCGGTCCCCGGGACCGGCCGACGCTCGTGATAACGTGGTGTTCTATACGAGGCGCGACTGTTCCAGCGCCGCTTCGATGAAGCTTGCAAACAGCGGATGCGGATCAAGCGGCCGTGACTTCAGCTCCGGATGATACTGCACACCGATGAACCATGGATGGTCTGGATACTCGATGGTTTCCGGCAAGACACCATCCGGCGACATGCCGGAGAAGACGAGACCGCAGGACTCCAGCCGGTCCTTGTAGTCGACATTGACTTCGTAGCGGTGGCGATGGCGCTCGGAAATGTCGTTCGAGCCATAGATCTCGGCGATCTTGGTGCTTGGCTTCAGAGCCGCGCGGTAGGCGCCGAGGCGCATGGTGCCGCCAAGATCGCCTGCGGCGGAACGCTTCTCCAGTTCATTGCCCTTCACCCATTCAGTCATCAGGCCGACAACAGGTTCCTTGGTCGGGCCGAATTCCGTCGACGATGCCCTTTCGATACCCGCGAGATTGCGCGCTGCCTCCACCACCGCCATCTGCATGCCGAAGCAGATGCCGAAATAGGGCACCTTGCGCTCACGCGCGAAGCGTGCGGCGTTGATCTTGCCCTCGGAACCGCGCTCGCCGAAGCCGCCGGGCACGAGAATGCCATGGACCTTTTCCAGATAGGGTGCCGGATCCTCCTTCTCGAAGACTTCCGACTCGATCCATTCGAGCTTGACCTTCACGCGGTTGGCGATACCGCCGTGGTACAGCGCCTCGATCAGCGACTTATAGGCATCCTTGAGGCCCGTATACTTGCCGACGATCGCGATCGTCACCTCGCCTTCCGGCGTGCGGATGCGATGGGCAACGTCCTCCCAGGCTTCCATGCGCGGCTTCGGCGCCGGCTCGATGCCGAAGGCGGCAAGCACTTCGTTGTCGAGGCCTTCCTTGTGGTAGGCGATCGGCACGTCGTAGATCGACGCCACGTCCAACGCCTGGATCACAGCGGACTGGCGGACATTGCAGAAGAGCGAGAGTTTGCGGCGCTCGGCCTCGGGGATTTCGCGATCGGCGCGCACGAGCAGGATGTCGGGATGGATGCCGAGAGCCTGCAACTCCTTGACCGAATGCTGGGTGGGTTTCGTCTTCAGTTCGCCCGCGGCGGGGATGTAGGGCATCAGCGTCAGATGCACATATACGGCAGTGCCGCGCGGCAGGTCGTTGCCGAGCTGACGGATCGCCTCCATGAAGGGCATCGCCTCGATGTCGCCGACGGTGCCGCCGATCTCGCAGATGACGAAATCGTAATCCTCATTACCCTCGGTGACGAAGTTCTTGATTTCGTTGGTGACATGGGGGATCACCTGAACCGTCGCGCCGAGATAGTCGCCGCGCCGCTCCTTGTCGATGATATTCTTGTAGATCCGGCCGGTGGTGATGTTGTCCGTCTTTGTCGCCGAGCGCCCGGTGAAGCGCTCATAGTGACCGAGGTCCAGGTCCGTCTCCGCACCATCGTCGGTGACAAACACCTCACCGTGCTGGGTCGGGCTCATGGTGCCCGGATCGACGTTGAGATAGGGGTCGAGTTTGCGCAGCCTCACCCGATAGCCACGCGCCTGCAGCAGCGCCCCAAGAGCGGCCGCAGCGATGCCTTTTCCGAGGGAGGAAACCACGCCGCCAGTGATGAATACATATCGCGCCATGGGAGTCACCGGATACCTTTTCATAAACGATTCCGCCACCGAAAAATTCGTCTTCCAGAACTTTTCCGTTATTGGTCGCGGCAGATTTCACACAAAACAAAACCGGCGGATGAAACATCCGCCGGCGGGTACTTTCGACCTGCGGCCTTATTGGCCGCTCGGAACCTGCGATCCCGAGTTGCCGTTGGCGCCTGCTGCAGGCGCCGAAGGCGCGTCACCGGCCGGTGCCGCGGCAGGCGCTTGCGCGCCATCGGCGGGAACTCCATTGCCGGCAGCAGGAGCCTCGGTAGCTCCGCCAGCCGGCGCCGTCTGGCCGCCGCCGAGCGAATCAAGCACGCCACCGCTGGTGCCCGTGCCGGGAATGCGCTCGAGAATATCGGTTTCCTGCGGCTCGTAACGCGAGAGAATTCCCATCCCCAGCGCCAGGGCAAAGAAGAGAAAGGCGAGGATGGCCGTGGTTCGGGTCAGCGCATTGGCCGTGCCGCGGGCGGACATGAAGCCCGAGCCGCCGCCAATGCCGAGGCCGCCACCTTCGGAACGCTGAATGAGAACGACGCCGATCAGGGCGACGACGACCATGAGATAGATGACGAGTAGTACGGTCTGCATCAGCTTCCAGTCCTGCCCTCTCCGGGGCATTCGAATTTCGCGGCCGTACAACGGGCCGCGCGTAAATTTGGCGCCTCTTTATACCAAGCCGCCGGCTATTCCAAGCCCCCGGCACTGCATGTTTCCTTGAATCGGATCCGATTCCGGAACAAAAACATGCAGCAATTCAAAGCGCTACACGACCTTTGCGCCTCCGTAAAAACGCGCAGCGCTGGAGGTCGGCGCGACGGTCATGCAGTCAGTTCTTCATAGGCCCCGTAGATGGCGAGAAAGTCTTCCGCTTTCAAGCTGGCGCCACCGATCAAGGCGCCGTCGACATTGGCGACGCCCATCAGTTCCTTGGCATTGGATGGCTTGACCGAGCCGCCATAGAGAATGCGCATTTTTCCGCCTGCGGCGCCGAAGCGCGCAACGAGCTCCCGGCGCATGAAAGCATGCGCCTCTTCGACATCTGCCGCGGTCGGCGTGAGGCCGGTGCCGATCGCCCAGACCGGCTCATAGGCAATCACCGTGTTCGCCGCGGTCGCCGCGTCCGGCAGGCTCTCGGCCAGCTGACGCTTCAGCACGTCGAGCGTCTTGCCGCTCTTCCTCTCCACTTCGGTCTCGCCGATGCAGACGATTGCCACGAGTTCGGCAGCATAGGCCGCCTCGGTCTTTGCCTTCACCAAGGCATCGCTCTCGGCATGATCGGTCCGGCGTTCGGAGTGCCCGATGATGACATGCGTGCCGAAGCAATCGGCGATCATCTCGGCGGAAATATCGCCGGTGTGAGCCCCCGACTGCTTGTGATGGCAATCCTGTGCGCCGATCGCCAGCGGACTGTCCTCGCAAAGCGCAGTCGCGACATAAAGCAGCGTCGCCGGCGGGCAGATCAGAGTCTCCACCTTCGCCGCAAGCTCACCCTTGACGCCCTCCGCGATCGCTTTGATCTGGTCCAGCGATTGACGTGTACCATTCATCTTCCAGTTTCCGGCGACAAGCGGGCGGATATCGGGCGTCATGAAATTTCCTCCGGACGGATATTCCTCTCAGGCAAGCGGCCTACCAAATCGCCCGGACAATTGAAAGCACCCCCTTGGGCAATAATGCGGTGCTTCTCGACATGAAGCGCTCCGACGGAGAATCACACAGCGGCGGCGAATAAAACCAGCGCCTCGGGCGTCTCATATCGAAGAAGCCGGCCCGGGGACGATCGAGCCCGGGGACGATCGAGGAAGGCAAGGATGCTGCGCAACAGCGAAGGCGGATTTGGAGCGATCACCATCGCATTGCACTGGACACTCGCCGCGCTGATCCTCGGTCTCATGGTAACCGGTTTGCTGATGCGGCGGATCGAGGTCGAGCCGGTGCTGCAATTCTCGCTTTATCAGTGGCACAAGTCCCTCGGCTTCACCGCGCTGGGAGTGGCGATCCTGCACACGGCCTGGTGGTTCGTCGAGCGGGATCCCCGGCCGGTTTCCGGCCTCGGCCAACTGGAGCGCTCGGCTTCCCGGCTCGCGCATCGGGCACTGATCACGCTCGGACTGCTGGTGCCGCTTGCCGGCTGGGCGGTGGCATCCGCATCGACGCTGGACATTCCGAGCTTCTACTTCAATCTCGTCATCGTCCCGCACTTGCCGCTTCCGAAATCCGAGGCTGCGGAGGCGTTCTGGGCCTTCGCGCACGCTGCACTCGCCTATGTCATGCTCGGCATCGTCGCCGTTCACGCTGCGGCGGCGCTCTACCATCACCTCGTCAGGCGCGACGCTGTTCTCCTCCGCATGCTGCGCTCGACTGTTGGCGCGAGTGACGGGGAACCGGTCGAGGAAGGCGAGAATGCCGTGAGGAGATGAATCATGATCGCCCGCTGCCTCGTCTCGAGCCGATACGCGCCGAAAGCCACCCTGCCGCTCGCGCTTCTACTCATGGCAAGTGCCGCGGAAGCCCAAGCGCCTGCGCTCGCGGACGCGGCCGGCACCTACCGCATCGCCAGCTCTTCCAGTATTCGTTTCGTCGTTCCGCAGGTTGGAGGCGGCGGCGGAATCGCCGGCGAGTTTTCGACGTTTTCCGGTACCTTCCGGATAGACGGCGGCGATGTGCGGCGGTCGTCCGTGGAATTCACGCTTTATCCTGAAAGTGTGAGGGCACGGGAACGGCGGATCGAGAATTTCCTTCGCTCCAGCGCCGTTTTCGACACGGCGAACTTCCAGACGGTGACCTTCCGCTCGACCAGAGTCGCGCAGACCGGCCGCGGTACGGCAACCGTCGAGGGCGCACTCACCGCCCGCGGCAAGACGCGCACGGAGCGTTTCGCCGTCAGGCTGACGGATTGGGACAGGCGTTCGATCGTCTTCACCATCCGCGGCAATATCCGCCGCGCCCCCTATGGAATGGACGTCGGAACACCCATCTATTCCAACGTGGTGCGGTTCGACATGAACATCAGGGGCGTAAGGCGCTGATCGCACTCAGCGCTTCGACGCAAGCGCCGTGCGCCGCCAGAAATCCGAAATTATCGCCGGGTCGCGCAAGGCCTCTAGCGTCTTCCACGCCGGGAACGAAGCCTCGAAAATCTCGGGCTTCATGCGGAAATCCTTTGCCGGATTGACCACGCCGCCAGCATCCAGGACGATCCGGTCGAGTTCATCGAGCAGTTTCACGGTCGCCTCACCTTGATTGGAAAAATCCAAGGTCAGGCTGAAGCCTGGCCGCGCGAAGGAAAGCAATCCTCGCGCGGCATGTTCGCCGAAACGATGCAATCCCGTCTGGAAGGAGGCATGCCCCGCCCGCCGTGCGGTTTCCAGCAGTCGAAAGGTCGTCTCCCTGGCTTTCTCGACGGGAACGACGCTCTGGTGCTGACAAGGACCGCGTCGTCCGTAGAGCCGATGCCAAGCCGTATACCGATCGAGCGGGTGGAAATAGGAGTTCCATTTCTCGGTCGAGACCGCTTCATGCGGCGGTACCTTGCGAAATCGATATTCGTTGAAGACACGCAACGCGGCCGTGTTCAAGAGGTTGAAGGGCGGCGCATAGGGCACCGAAAGCCTGGGCCGCTTGGGAATGTCCGGAAGCTCGCAGGAGCTGTCCGCATGATCGGCCGCCCAGAGAATGCCCCTGCCCGCGCGGCGACCGGTGGACAGCTGGTCTATCCAGGCGACGGCATATTCATGCTCCTCACAGGCACGGTCGAGGAGCAGAAAGCCCTCGTCGAGATCATCGAATCGGCTGATGTGTTGCTGCACATGCGGCGACGGCACCTTCATCAGCCTCAGCTCGACATCGAGGATGAAGCCGGTCAGGCCAAGGCCGCCGATCGTCGCCGCGAAAATCTCGGCATTCTCGACGGCTGAACAGGTCAGTCGCTCGCCGTCAGAGCGCATCAGGGTCAGGCGGCGGACGTGATGTCCGAAAGTCCCGCGAGCATGGTGGTTTTCGCCGTGAATGTCGTTGGCGACGGCACCGCCGACCGTGACGAGACCGGTACGCGGCGTCACAGGCAGAAAGAAGCGATGCGGGATTGCCCTGGCGAGAACCTCATGCAGTGCCGCGCCGGCCTCGCAGGCAATCACGCCTGTCCCGGGATCGAAGGACAGAATACGGTTGTGCCGAACACTGTCGATCAGCGTTCCCAAGCTGTTGCGGCAGCTGTCGCCATAGCTCAAAGACTTGCCGACCGGCAGGTAGGCCAACGGCTCCAGCGCGCCGAGGCGCTCCTCATAGTCGTCCGGCGAGATCACTCGCGCACTTGCCGGAGCGGGCCATTGCCAGCTTTCAAACCCATTGAGGCTCATCGACGCATCGGCTCCAGCGACAGCACGGCTAGCGATCCAAAATCCAGTTCAACGCATCGCGCCAGTCGGTCATGCGCACGGGCGTCCCGTGCGATCCCGTTTCGAACAGGACGAAACGCGTCGGATGGCCTTTGGCCTTTAGCGAGCGATAGAACGCGACCTGCGCTTCGGCCGCATAGACGTTGTCGCGGCTGCCGTGGCTGAAATAGATCGGGAGGCCGGCCTTGAAGCCGGCGCTCTTCTGGAAATCCGGATCCGCGGCGCCGCCCATGATCATCATGCCACCGAGCGCGGCTCCTGCCGCCGCGTCCCGCGCGAGACCCCAGCAGATGAAGCTGCCCATCGACGCGCAGGAGAGCACGACCGGTCGCCCGCCGGAACGCACGGAAGCAAAGCGGACCAGCGCTGCGACATCCGCCACGCCTGCCGCGTCGAAGCTGCGCAGGCTCGGGGCATAGTAGGTGCCACCATTGGCTAGCGCGAGATTCTTGAGGCGATTGAAGTTGCCGCCGAAGGAGAAATCATTGGCGCCGAGGCGCCGGTCACCGCCGCGGCCGTGAATGAAGATCACCGTGAAAGCCGCGCCGCCCTCGGGGCCGATGCGGGTGACGTCGAGGGAGCGATCGCCGAGAGTGAGCGTCGCGTTCACCTGCGCCCGCCTCACGCCCAGGGACACATAGGCCTGCTTGACACGGCGCTCCGGAACCTGGTCCCGCCGGTTGATATCGCGCACTTCCTGATAATCGACGATCCGGAAATCGCCGCCGTCCTCCTGCCGGAGCACTCTGCGATAGGCGAACAGGTCATCCTTGAAGGGCCGCAGCGCCGCAGCACCCGCGGCCGTGGCAAGGCTGAGGAAGAAAAGGGCCGCGATCGACCATCGCAGGGACAAAACAATTGTGGACATAGATACCCGGCGGGCTCCCTTGTTCGGCCCATGCCTTGCCATCGGCGCTGCCGGCACGCAACAGTGCAGCCGGCAAATTCGCCGCGTTTTCGCGTTTCTCTCCCTTTCGCAGCAGAGGATATTCGCCTTTTGTTCGCGCATTGCACAAGACTCTGGCAGAATTCGAGGGTGATTCGCGCGGCGAGGATGGCGGCAGCGCCGAGCTCTTGCTATGGCCTGCAGCATGTCTTTCTGGATCGCATCCGATTTGAGGACAGGACATGCAGCCGACACGAGACGACAGGAACGATTTGAACCGATCCATGGACGACAGCAGCGACCTTTTCTCCGCCATGCCCCAACAGCCGAAGCCGGCCGATGCCGCGCCGAGCAAGTCTGTGACGCCTGCCGCCGGCAGCGAGCCCCCGCGCCCCGTCCCGCGGAGCAGCGACGGCAGCGACTACGATGCGTCGGCGATTGAGGTCCTGGAAGGGCTCGAACCGGTGCGCCGGCGCCCGGGCATGTATATTGGCGGGACGGACGAGAAGGCGCTGCATCACCTCTTTGCAGAGGTGATCGACAACTCGATGGACGAGGCCGTCGCCGGCCATGCCAACTTCATCGAGGTCCATCTCGATGCCAACGGCTTTCTGACGGTCACGGACAATGGCCGCGGCATTCCGGTCGAGAACCACCCGAAATTCCCGAACAAGTCGACCCTGGAAGTCGTCATGACGGTGCTGCACGCCGGCGGCAAGTTCGACGGCAAGGCCTATGAGACCTCCGGCGGTCTGCACGGCGTCGGCGTCTCCGTCGTGAATGCGCTGTCGGACTCGCTCGAAGTCGAGGTCGCACGCAATCGCAGGCTCTATCGCCAGCGCTTCTCCCGCGGCATTCCCCAGGGGGGGCTCGAAGACCTCGGCGACGTGCACAATCGCCGCGGCACGAAAGTCCGGTTTCATCCCGACCCGCAGATCTTCGGTCCGCACGCCCGTTTCGAACCGGCGCGGCTCTTCCGGATGGCCCGCTCCAAGGCATATCTTTTCGGCGGCGTTGAAATCCGCTGGTCCTGCGATCCCTCGCTCCTGCCGGAAGGCTCCGAAATTCCAGAGAGGGCCGTGTTCCATTTTCCGGGAGGACTCAAGGATTATCTCGCCGCCACCCTCGGCAAGGAATTCACCGTCACGCGCGAGATCTTCGCCGGCAAGTCGGAACGGCCGGGCGGCCACGGCTCGCTCGAGTGGGCCGTCACCTGGTATGGCGGCGACCAGCAGATTCATTCCTACTGCAACACGATCCCGACGCCGGAGGGCGGGACGCACGAGGCGGGTCTGCGCATCGCCCTGACCAAGGGCCTCAAGAACTACGCGGAGCTCACGCAGAATAAGCGTGCGGCGATCATCACCACCGATGACGTCATGATATCGGCTGCCGGCATGCTCTCGGTTTTCATCCGCGAACCGGAATTCGTCGGCCAGACGAAGGACAAGCTCGCGACCGTCGAGGCGCAACGCATTGTCGAAAACGCGCTGCGCGACCCCTTCGACCACTATCTCGCCGACAATCCGGCGGAAGCGGCCAAGCTCCTCGACTGGGTCGTCGAGCGCGCCGAGGAGCGCGTTCGCCGGCGCAAGGAAAAGGAAGTCAGCCGCAAGACGGCAGTGCGCAAGCTGCGGCTTCCGGGAAAACTTGCCGATTGCGCGCAGAACACGGCGGAAGGCGCGGAACTCTTCATCGTCGAAGGCGATTCGGCCGGCGGTTCGGCCAAGCAGGCGCGCAACCGTGCCAACCAGGCGATCCTGCCGCTGCGCGGCAAGATCCTGAACGTCGCGAGTGCCGGCCGCGAGAAGCTCGGCGCGAATCAGCAGATCGGCGATCTCGTCCAGGCGCTCGGCTGCGGCACCCGCTCGAAATACCGCGAAGAGGATCTACGCTACGAGCGCGTCATCATCATGACCGACGCCGACGTCGACGGCGCTCACATCGCCTCCCTGCTGATCACCTTCTTCTATCAGGAGATGCCGGAACTCATCCGCGGCGGTCACCTCTACCTCGCCGTGCCGCCGCTCTATCGGCTAAGCCAGGGATCGAAGACGCTCTATGCCCGTGACGACGCGCATCGTGAGGAACTGATGCGGACGGAATTCAACGGCCGCGGCAAGGTCGAGATCGGACGCTTCAAGGGCCTCGGCGAAATGCTGCCGGCGCAGCTCAAGGAAACGACCATGGACCCGGCCAACCGCACCCTGCTCAAGGTCGAGATCGATGATGTCGACTTCGAAGGCACGCGCGAGGCCGTCGATAGCCTGATGGGCACCAAGGCCGACGCTCGCTTCCGCTTTATTCAGGAACGGGCGGTCTTTGCAGACAATCTGGATATTTGAGCGTAGCCGACATTGCCCCTCATCCGGCCTGCCCGCCCTCCGCAGCAGCTGCGGAGGGATGCCTCACACAATGCCGCCTACCCGCTTCTCCATGAACAAACTCAACGGATCGGGAAGATAGCTGCCGAAGGCCGGGCGCTCCACGTATCCGGCCACCCGATAAAGCCCGATCGCTTCCGGCTGGTGGATGCCTGTTTCGAGGCGGATCGCTGCCAGGCCAAGCTTCTCCGCCTTTTCCTCGATCGCCGAAAGAAGCCACTTACCGATCTTCAACCCCCTCGCCTGCGGATCGACAAACATGCGCTTGATCTCCGCCGTGCCGTCGCCGGCTTCTACCAGCGCGCAGCAGCCGACGATCTCTCCGGCGCGACGCGCGACGTAGAAGGCCACGGTCGGCTCCTCCAGCGCCGAGATATCGACCAGGTGATTGCTTTCCGCCGGATAAAGCGAGGCGAGATAGACATCGGAGAGTTCGAGCAGACGGATGATACCGGGCTGGCGTGGCGGCTCTTCGCTAACGGTTATGGATGGCATTCAGATCCTGACCTCTTCTTTCGGCGCTGCATGCCGGCGAATGTAACGGCGAAGCCGGTTTCATCCAATACGCTGAATGGCGCAGGTGGGCCTGCAATCAATCCGAGTAACGGTACGAAACAATTTGTTTCGAGACGCGGACATTTTGCCCTACATCGGCGCGAATCAAACGCTCATAAGAGCAGAGACTGCATTCAAAAGACGGACGAGAGAGACCATGAAAGCCGCCCTGATCGTCATGACCATTCTCGGTTGCGATGACAATGTCAGCCAGTGCCACTACATCTCCACCGTAAACGGAAGCTGGCCTTCAATCGCGCAATGCGACACGGATTCGCAGAAGGAGCTGCCAAAATTCTCCAACAGAAATTATCCGGTGGTCGTCGCCGTTTGCGAGACCCCGGGGCAGGACATGGTGACTTCGATAGAGCCCGGACCCGGGACCGCACCGCCGGCGACGCCCAAGGCAACGGCGACGCAATTGCCGGCCACGCCGCAGGAGGTGGCCACGCCGCCGGCAACCGAAGAGGCGCAGCCGGGCTTGCCGAAGCGTGCACTCGCCTGGCTCGGCGGCGCAATACCGGATCGGGAGAGGCTGAAGGCGATCGTCACCGCCCCCGTTCACTACATGGAAGACGGATACTCCTGGGTGGCGCGCCGGTTCGAGCACTGACGGGGCAGTCACGCCGCCTGCAGCGACGCGAGCGAGGCGTAGTCGCGCGCAAGCTGTCGCTTCTCGGCGAAGGCGAGACGTTCCACGAGTTCGGCGATGGCGGCCGCAGCATTCGAAGGCGTCCTGCGGCTGCGGAGCCGGTCGAGAAGGCGTGTCGCAATCGGCGCGTGCAAGGCATCGTCCCCGTCCTTCGCCTCCCGCTGCCAAAGCAGCACAGCTTCCGCAAAGATCTCGCCAACGTCGCGTCCGAGCCCCGTGCTTTCCAGGAGCGCTCTGATCGAGTGGATACGTCCGCCGGAAAGGATCGAGCGGACGCGCTTCGGAGCGACGCCGGAAAGCTCCACGATCGCAGCGACGAAGAGGTCGCCTGCGCCGCCGCAGAGTGCACGCATGAGGAAAGCCGGAGACAGACGGCCGGCCTCGCGCAAATGGGCGATCATCCGGGCCAGTTCTTCCGGCCGCGCCGCGGTCGCCATCGCGAGCGCGGCGACGTCGCCGGCTTCGCGCGTTACGCGCTCCGCCCGCGCGGCGCCGATCGTCGCCTGCACCAGGCTGCAGCCGGCGAGCGCATCGCCGAGTCGTGCGGCCAGCAATTGGCGAGCGTCGCTCGGCAGATCGGCCCGCGCGAGCAGCCGCTCGCGAATGTCGGCGATATGTCCAAGCCGGTCGGCGATCCGCATAAGCGAGCGCTGCAGCAGCGCGGCTCCGTCGTTTTCGAGCAGGATCGATACCTCCTCCTGGTCGCCGATTTCGGCGATGGCGGCCGCAACGGAGCAGGAGACCGTGTCACGTGCTGCAATCAGGGCACGCGTCTCGGCTGTTCCTCGGGCAGCGATATCGACGAGATCCTCATCCGAGAGCACCCGCGAACGGGAGATCGCCACAAAGGCGATCTCCGGCTGGTCTTCCGCCAGCGCCCTGATCACCGTTCGCGGCGCGGTCGAGCAATCGGCGAGGGCTTCGATAAGAGAAAGGCGCACCTTTGGCGAGGGATCGTCGAGCAGATAGGTCATCGCCATTTCGGCGGCATGCCGGTCGATGCCGTTCATGTCTGCCAGGGCGTAGGCTTGGGCAAGTGCAGTCGCGGCGCGCGCTCGATCGCTCGTTTTCGCCGTCTCCACCCACCGAAGAAATGCTTGTATGATCACCTGCGCCCCACTCGACACCCAACAACCCCAATGTCGGGAATATTAGCGGTCAAAGGTTTAAGATTGGTTCACCATGCCGATTAACCCTAAGGAAACCATGAAGCCGCTTCTTTACCTTACGTCAGCCGAGCCGCTGCCGGCGCCGGACAGGCTGAGCGCCATCCGGGCCATCGTGGTCGACGCGACCAATGCCGGCGCGATGCAGATGCTTTCCGCTGCCGCCGAGAAACCGGATCGGAGTTGTGGCCTGTTTGCGCGGATCGGACCGGCGGAAGACCTGAACGAGGCCGATCTCGGCCCGCTGCTTTCCAGTCGGATCGAGGGTGTCGTATTGGCCGGGTGCCGCGGGCCCGCCGACATCCAGAAGACCGACGTCATGCTGAAGGTAGCCGAGGCTGCGGCGGGACTCGAGCAAGGCAAGACAGCATTGCTTGCGGAATATGCCAGCGTGCCGGCGAGCGTTCTTTCTCCGCACCCGCTGGCCGGTGCCTCGCCGCGTCTGTCGGCACTGATATTCGATGCCTCTGCGCTCGCGGAAGCATGCGGATTGCAGCGCGTTACGGAGACCGGCGATGTCCCGGCCGTCGTCAGGCTTGGTCGTGCGACGGCAATCCTCAGGGCGCGGGAGGCCGCCATCACGGCCTATGAGATGTTCCCCGCCGATGCTCTCGACGAGTGGGTCGTGCGGCGACTTTGGACGAACAGCCTGGAGAACGGCTTCTCGGGCGCGGCCCTCCGTTCGGCGCAACAGATTGAACTGCTCGCCGCAGCAGGGGTGCTCGCCGCCGGCAGGTGACGCTACAGCACCGTGCGTCCTTCAGGACGCAAAACGGACGCTGTAAGCTTTTGAGTCCACGCATCGTGCTTTGAAACCGGGTCCGATTTTCGGGGCCGATGCGCTAACGCGTCGGGCGCATCATCGCAAAGACATCGCCGCCGTCGCAATAGTCCATGTAGCCGAGGCGCGCGAGCGGCCTGACGGTTGCCACGTCGAAGCGGCCGTCGCGGATTGCCTCTTCGCGAATATGGATGCCGACAACCTCGCCGAGGACCACGTAGCTGTCGGAGACGGTGCCGTCGATCCCCTTCGGCCGGAGGATTTCCGTCATCCGGCATTCGAGGGCGGCAAAGGCCTCGCCGACGAACGGGGCGCTGACGAGCGTCCCCTTCACCGGCGTCAGACCGGCAATCGCGAACTCGCTTTCGCCATGCGGCGCCGCCACCGACGTCAGATTGACGGCCTCGCTGAGATTGCGGCTGGCGAAGCTCGCCGTGAACTCGCCGGTCTCTTCGATATTCCGCACCGAATCCTTGTACCCGCTCGAGGAAAACATCACGAGCTTCGGCCGGTCGCTGATCGCATTGAAGAAGGAATAGGGGGCGAGATTCAGCGAGCCGTCCGCCGCGTGCGTGCCGATCCAGCCGATCGGCCTCGGCGACACGATCGCCTTGAACGGATCATACGGCAAGCCATGGCTGTTGGAGAGGGTGTTGTAGAACATCAGGCGCCTTCCCCAACCCAGGTAACGATTTCTGCGAGTTCTGGCCTTGGACGCTCGGTCGGCGGCACCATCGCCGTGCCGATATGGATGAATCCGGCGATCCTTTCGCCCGGCTCCACGCCCAGCAGCGGATAGGCCTTTTCATCGAAGGCATACCATTCCGTCAGCCAGTTGGAGGCATAGCCGAGTGCGTTCGCGGCCATCAGCAGGTTGAGGCACACGGCGCCCGCCGACATCACCTGCTCCCATTCAGGGATCTTGAAATGCGGAGCGGCCTTGCTGACCACGGCGACGACGACGGGAGCACGCGTCAGCCGCGTCTCCTCGACCCTTATCATTTCTTCGGAAAGCTCGGGCTTGGCGGCAAGCGCCATCTCCTTCAATCGCGCACTGATACGCACCCTCTCATCGCCCCGATAGACGATGAAACGCCACGGAGCCAATTTGCCGTGGTCGGGCACACGCGAGGCGAGCCTCAGCATCTCCTCCACCTCGGCTTTGCTCGGGCCCGGCGCCCCCATCTGGAAGGCCGGGATAGACCTGCGGGAAGCGAGATAGTCGGCGAGTTTTATTTCAGTTTTCATATCAAGCGAATTCCACTAACTTGCCGCCGGACCGACAGCCACGAAAATGCCATACCGGCGTCTCAAGTGGAGTCACCAAGTCAGGAAGTCAACTGCTCTCATGCGCATCCGCTTTCGTATTTTTCTCAGAACGGCCTTGGCGATCGCACTCGCCGGCGCCGGTGCGGAGAGAGCATTGGCAGAAGATGCGACCGACGCCTTCAAGAGCTTCCCGTCGATTTCGGGAAGCCGCAAGATGCCGAAGCTGACGGGCTTCAACACGATCGTCACCGATCCGACCCAGAGCGGTGACCTGAAGGACGTGAAGCTGGAAGCATTGCTGACGACAGAAGGCCCCGCGGTCGAATCAGGCCTGACTTGGCGCGTCTTCAGCCCCATTCCCGGCAGCGACGGAAAGCTTCCGCTGCTTGCCACGTCCGAAGGCGGCTCCACGGCCTTCAATCTTGTGCCGGGCGAATATTTCGTCAATGTCGCCTTCGGTCGCGCCGGCGCGACTCGCAAGATCCGCGTGCCGGAACAGGGCACGCTCGACAAACAGGTGCTGGTACTCGACGCCGGTGGCGTCATGCTGAACGCCGTTTCCGGCAGCGATGTACGCATTCCGCCGAGTGAACTCAGCTTTTCGATTTATTCCTCCGACGTGAAGGAAGATGGCGAGCGCGCGCTGATCGTCGCCGATGTCAAACCCAACACGGTGGTGCGTCTCAGCGCCGGAACCTACCACGTGGTTTCGGACTACGGCTCGGTCAATGCAGTGATCCGCGCCGATATCCAGATAGAGGCCGGCAAGCTTACGGAAGCAACGATCCAGCACCGCGCCGCGAAACTCACCTTGAAGCTCGTCTCGGAGCCGGGCGGCGAGGCGATCGCCGATACCGCCTGGTCGATCCTGACCTCATCCGGCGACGTCGTCAGCGAAAGCGTCGGCGCCTTTCCAACCCTCGTCCTCGCTGAAGGCGGCTATACGGCCGTGGCGCGCAACAAAGACAAGATCTACCAGCGCGACTTCACCGTTAAGGCCGGCGTCAATACGGATGTGGAAGTGCTGTTGCACGGCACCGACGCGCCCGATGACCGAAGCGCAGGATTGAACCTTACGGAATTCGAGTGACGCTACGGAGGGGCGTGCGTTAGCAATCGGCCCGTACCGGATTTTCGGAAAGCTCGATGCGCAAATTCAAAGAGTTACAGCGACCTCTGTGCGCCTGAAAAGACGCGCGGCGCTGTAGGTCAGCCCTTATACCTGCGGCGGCAGACTCTGACCGATCAAATAGGGCGGCCGGCGAATCCTTCGCCGGCCGCCCTGATTCCGAGATAACGTTCTCCGAGATAGCGTTCTTGGAAAAACGTCCCCGTCTTCAGCGGCGGCCGTTCCTCTCGGCGCGGCGCTTCAGGTCCGGGGCCATCGCTTCGGACGAGAGCGAGGCGACCGCCTCATCCAGCGACATCGGCGTCTGCGCCTGAGAGCCGAGCCGTCGGATGTTCACCGAGCGCTCCTCTGCTTCCCGCTTTCCGCAGACGACGATCACCGGAACCTTCGTCACCGAATGTTCGCGGACCTTGTAGTTGATCTTCTCGTTGCGGAAATCGGTCTCGACGGTAAGCCCCGCCTCACGCAGTCGCGCCGCGACCTCGCGGCCGTATTCGTCCGCTTCCGAGGTGATCGTCGCGACCACCACCTGCAAGGGCGAGATCCAGAGCGGCATGTGGCCGGCGAAATTCTCGAGCAGGATGCCGAGGAAACGCTCCATCGAGCCGCAGATGGCGCGATGGATCATCACCGGCTGGCGCTTCTCCGATTCGCTGTCGATATAAAAGGCACCGAAGCGTTCCGGCAGGTTGAAGTCGACCTGCGTCGTTCCGCACTGCCATTCACGGCCGATTGCGTCCTTCAGCGTATATTCGAACTTCGGCCCGTAGAAGGCGCCCTCGCCCGGCAGGATGTCGGTCTTGATGCGGCCTTCCGACTGTGCCTCGATGGTCTTCAGCACGTCGGTCATCACCGCTTCGGCGCGGTCCCAGAGCTCGTCGGAGCCGACGCGCTTTTCCGGCCGAGTCGAGAGCTTGACGACGATCTCCTTGAATCCGAAGTCCTCATAGACCGAGAGGATCAGATCGTTGATCTTCAGGCATTCCGCCGCCATCTGCTCGTCCGTGCAGAAGATATGCGCGTCGTCCTGGGTGAAGCCGCGCACGCGCATGAGCCCATGCAGCGCGCCGGATGGCTCGTACCGATGCACGGCGCCGAATTCGGCGAGACGCACGGGCAGTTCGCGATAGGACTTCAGCCCATGCTTGAAGATCTGGATATGGCCCGGGCAGTTCATCGGCTTCAGCGCAAACACGCGGTCGTCGTCCGTATCGTCACCGGCGACCGTCACCTTGAACATGTTGTCGCGATACCAGCCCCAGTGGCCGGACGTCTCCCAGAGCGACTTGTCGAGCACCTGCGGCGCGTTGACCTCCTGGTAGTCGCCCTCGAGCCTACGGCGCATATAGGAGACGAGGCTCTGGAACACGCGCCAGCCCTTGCCGTGCCAGAAGACGACGCCGGGGCCCTCCTCCTGGAAATGGAAGAGGTCCATCTCGCGGCCGAGCCGGCGATGGTCGCGCTTCTCGGCTTCGGCAAGCACATGCAGATACTGGTCCAGCTCCTCTTGCGAATGCCAGGCGGTGCCGTAGATGCGTGTCAGCATCGGATTGTTGCTGTCGCCGCGCCAATAGGCGCCCGCCACCTTCATGAGCTTGAAGGCCGTGCCGACCTGTCCGGTGGAGGCCATGTGCGGACCGCGGCAAAGATCGAACCACTCGCCCTGGTGATAGATCTTCACGTCCTGGTCTTCGGGGATCGCATCGACGAGCTCGACCTTGTAGGTCTCGCCCTTGGCGGCAAAGACCTCCTTCGCCTTCTCGCGCGACCAGACCTCCTTGGTGAAAGCCTTGTTGCGCGCGATGATCTCCCTCATCTTCTTCTCGATGACCGGCAGGTCGTCGGGCGTGAAGGGTTCGTTTTTCGCGAAGTCGTAATAGAAGCCGTTTTCGATAACGGGACCGATGGTGACCTGCGTTCCGGGCCACAATTCCTGGACGGCCTCCGCCATGACATGCGCCGCATCATGGCGGATCAGCTCCAGCGCGCGCTTGTCTTCGCGCGTGACGATTTCGATCCTGCCTGCGCTCACGGCGTCCGACAGGTCGCGCAGCTCGCCGTCCAGCGCGATCGCCACGGCCTTCTTGGCGAGCGACTTCGATATCGACTCGGCGACGTCCCGGCCAGTCGTGCCGGCGGCGAATTCACGTACGGAGCCATCAGGGAAAGTGAGGGAAACGGAATGCGACATCATCATCTCCTATCCAGTCCCGCCAACGAATGCGGGTGGTGTGGTTGCCCGGATGGACCGGTAAATTGAAGCGGGCCTGATAAAGGTTTTTGGCAATGGAGTAAAGGCGTCGGGCCGTTCACTGGGCCAACATGGCGCCGAGCCGTCTGACCGTGTTCCAGTTGCGTATCGTCCCGACGCCCAAGCGTCTCGTCGTCAGTACGCCGAGCAGTTTCGATTCGCTTGCCTGGCCTTGGAAGTCGACCCAGAGATCGCCGCCAACGAGTTCCACGCGTTCGCCCTTCAAACAGTATGCCCGGAGGTCATCGAGCACGGCGCGCGACAACGGCACGCGCATGACCCGGACGTGAACGTGCGTCGGATCATCCTCGGCGGCGGTCGCGAAGGGATTGCCGGCGGCCAGGCGCAGCCAATCGTCGGCCAAGCGCACGATGATGTCCACATGGCGCCCGAAGGTCGCCGCGAAGGCCGATTCGAGCTTGGCTTCGATTTCCGCAGGCGACCTCTCCGGCGCGCTGAACACCAGGTTGCCCGTTGAGACGAGCGTCCGCGGCGCGAGGTAGCCGAGCTGTTCCACCATTGCCCGCAAATCGGCCATCACCACGCGGCGGCCCTCGCCGAGTACGATGCTGTGGAGCAAGGCAACATAGTTGTTCATCCGCTCATCCACTCACGCCCGCCAGAAGTCGACGGCTCCCTCCGGCAGCCGCGCGAGAGCGCGGTCGAGCACCGCCTCATCCACGTTGCGGCGCAGCGCCGCGGCAACGTCTGCGATCGCCGTATCGGGGGACACGTTATGATCGCCGCGGAAGGCCTGCACCTCGCGGGTCATGGCGAGACGGCCGGAGAACGGCACGATCGGCTCTTCGAGATCCCAGTCGTCGATGAAGATCGCCCGCAGAACCGGCGGCAGCGCGTTGGCAAACAGCAACGCATCGGACATCTCGAGGCGCCGGCGAAAGGTCTGAAGCACCGCCTGCACCATCGTGTAGGCCTGGTTGGTCGTCTGGAGTGCGGCGATGTCGCGTGCGTCCAGGATGAAGCGCTCGAAATCGGCGGACGCCTTCCGGTACTCCATCGGGATCGTCACTCGTCATGCCTCCTTGCGATGCCGCTGAAAATAGCGCCACGGCATGTACCAGCGCTGGCGCGGCGCGAGCGTGTCCGGCACCGGATCGAAACCATGCGTCCCGCCCGGGCCACAGCGCACGACCCGGAAAAGCGTCAGCCAACCGCCAGCCCAGAGGCCATGCCGTGCAATTGCCTCGAAACCATATTCGGAGCAGGTCGGCAGATGACGGCAGGAACTGCCGATGAAGCTCGACAGCGTCAGCTGATAGATGCGGATCACCCCCATGCCGAGGAGTCGCCCGGGCGTCTTGCGGAACGGCCCGGACCAATTCCGCCCCCTGCCGCCAGGGACATCCCGCCCGGCCGGAACCTGCTCATGCTTGGAATGGGTACACATAGGTCAGACCGCGGCCGCGAGCCGCTTTGTCTCGATCTGGCCGATCGCATCGATGACCGCATCGAAGGTCAGCATCGTCGAGGCATGGCGGGCCTTGTAGTCGCGGACCGGCATCAGGAAGCGCATGTCCTCGAAGCGGCCCGACGGCCCCTCGCCATCGGCTTTGAGCATTTCCAGCATATCATGGCGGGCCTTGCGAATCTCATCCGCCTTCGCCCCCACGACTTGGCGCGCCATGATCGAGGACGAGGCCTGCCCCAATGCGCAGGCCTTGACGTCATGGGCGAAGTCGGTGACGACCTCGCCGTCCATCTTCAGCCACACCCTCACCTTCGACCCGCAGAGCTTCGAATGCGCCGCAGCTTCCGCATCCGCATCGGTGAGCATTCCGATGCGCGGAATGTTGCCGGCGAACTCGAGAATCCGACTGTTGTAAATGTCATCCATCATTTGACGCGATCCGACTGATTTTTCGCGGTTTTGGGTAATCGGCGCATGATTTTCTCCGGTAGAGGGGAAAAAAGCACGGCGTGGCGTGCCCAACCTCTTTCATCCATGTGGCACCATACTATATGCTATGTCGTGTTGGGGTGACAGTTCCGCAAGGGGATAAGTGTCGCCTGTTGTTTGGGAAACCGTGCCGGACGGTCCAGTGCACTGCTAAGCCAGGACCCGAAAGCCCCGGAGCCCGCCAACGGAACCCAAGCCTGCAGGGTTAGGCGAATGGCCAATGGCGAGTTGTCCGAAAGGTAAAACGTCAGCAATCTCGCATTGCTTGTAAAAGGGGCCATATGGACGCCATCGTAAAAAATTTCCCTGTGCTCGACGACACCAGCGATCGCCCGACACAGAAGGAAGCCGAGGAAGCCGTTCGCGTATTGTTGCGCTGGGCGGGAGAAGACCCGACCCGTGAAGGACTGAGGGATACGCCTCAGCGCGTCGTCAAGTCCTATCGCGAGATCTTCGGAGGCTACGACCTCGTTGCCGAGGACGTGCTCGGCCGGACCTTCGAAGAGGTCTCCGGCTACGACGATATCGTGCTCGAGAAGGACATTCCGTTCTATTCGCACTGCGAACATCACATGGTGCCGATCATCGGCAAGGCGCATGTCGCATATCTGCCGAACGGGCGGGTGCTTGGCCTTTCCAAAATCGCCCGCGCCGTCGACATCTATGCCCGCCGCCTGCAGACGCAGGAGGCGATGACAGCGCAAATCGCCCGCGCCATCGACGAAACGCTCGCGCCCCGCGGCGTGGCGGTGATGATCGAGGCCGAGCACCTGTGCATGGCGATGCGCGGCGTCAAGAAGCATGGCGCGACGACGCTCACGACCACCTTCACCGGCGCCTTCAAGACCGAACCGGCCGAACAGGCACGCTTCATGACCCTGTTGAGGGGCTTCAAGTAAGCCCCCTTGCCGCCGTCCCTTCGAGGGATGGCGGCACTTCGAAACTGCTACAGCGCCGCGCGTGCGCCTGAATGGGCGTGCCGCGCTGTAAGGAGTCCCTTGCCGATGCCGCTCACTTTCGCCCCTCCCCCAAAAGACAAGGTCGAGCTCGAAACGGGCTCGGCCTTCACTCCGCGCTTCGACGAGAAGGGGCTGGTGACGGCCGTCGTAACGGACGCCCTTGACGGCGTATTGCTGATGGTCGCTCACATGAATGCCGAGGCGCTGGCGCTGACGATTGATACCGGTGTCGCCCATTATTACAGCCGCTCGCGCAACCGCCTGTGGAAGAAGGGCGAGAGCTCAGGCAACCTGCAGACGGTCAAGGAGATCCGGACCGATTGCGACCAGGACGCCGTCTGGCTGAAGGTCACGGTCGCCGGCCACGATGCCACCTGCCATACCGGGCGCCGTTCCTGCTTCTACCGCACGGTCGGCGTTGAGGAGGGCAAGGCGACGGCGTCGATCGACGACGACCACAGGCACTTCGATCCGGCCGACATCTACGGCCAGAGATAGGCCCGTGGCAGGCATGCGCATTTTCTTGCTTCACTTCCGTGCTATATTCATTTTTTAGCAACCAAACGGGCGCCTAATCATTATTGATGCAAGCGGTTCCCGCAGTCACTGTAGCGAACCGAAATGTATTGCAGGCTGTATCCAATGTTTACCGGGCTCGCCGCAGGCGCGACAGGTTCGGTGTTATAAATCTCTTGTGGTGCCAGTCTTTCAGCGATGAATTCAGACAAGACCGGCATCGTCGCCGGCTTGGCAGGGCTTCCTAACAAGACGCGCGCTTTGGGTGATCTGTTCGGCCTTGGAGGTGCCGGATGTTGAACTGGACATTTACGCGCAGCAACCAGTTGACCGACCTTTCCGGCCCGCATGGAACATCACTGACGACTACCCCTCCGGAACCGATGCCTCAACCGGCAAAACCGAGGATTGCGATCGCGCTCGGCGGCGGCGCGGCCCGCGGCTGGGCCCATATCGGCGTGTTACGGGCGCTGGACGAGGAAGGCATCGAGATCGGCATGATCGCCGGAACTTCGATCGGTGCCCTCGTCGGCGGCTGTTATCTCGCCGGGAAACTCGACGAGCTGGAAAGCTTCGCCCGATCGCTCACGGTGCGCCGCATCGCCGGCCTGCTCGATTTCGCGATCGGAGGCGGCGGCTTGTTCGGCGGTTTGCGGCTCACCAAGCGCATGCAGGAGCATCTGCAGGATCTCAGCATCGAGTCTCTGGACCGTCCCTTCGTTGCCGTCGCGACAGAGGTTCACAGCGGCCACGAGGTATGGCTCGAGAAGGGCGCGCTCATCACCGCCATTCGCGCCTCCTATGCGCTGCCGGGCATTTTCGAGCCGATCCATGCCAATGGCCGCACGCTGATCGACGGGGCGCTGGTCAACCCCGTGCCCGTTTCGGTCTGCCGTGCCCACGAGCAGCAGTTGGTGGTCGCGGTCAACCTGAACTACGATCTCTATGGCCGCTCTGCCGTCGTCAAGCATAATGCCGGCATGGAAACCCCGGACGAGCCTGCCAGGGCGAACGGGCACCAATCGGTGCGCCTCGGCATGACCACCGCCATGGTCCAGGCGTTCAACATCATTCAGGATCGCATCTCCCGCGCACGACTCGCCGGCGATCCGCCGGATCTCGCCCTCCACCCGAAGCTGAACGACATAGGGCTTTCGGAGTTTCATCGCGCCGGCGAAGCGATCGATCGCGGTTACCAGGAAGCGAAGGCTAGACTGACCGAAATCCGGCGCATGCAGGAAGCTCTGATCCGCTGACCGGCGTACCTGCCGCAGACCCACACGAGTTGAAGCATGCTTCAGCGGCCTTCGCGCCGCGGAGCGAGGGGCGGCCCGTCGCCGCCCCCGCCTCTTTACCCTGCGATATAGGCCTTGATCTCTTCGGTTTCGCGCTCCATGGCACGAATGTGGTATTTGACCACGTCACCGATCGATATGATGCCGGCGAGACGCCCCTCCATTTCCACGGGCAGATGGCGCGCACGCAATTTGCTCATCATTTCCATGAGCGTCTGAACGGTCATCTCCTCGCGGCAGCAATAGACATTTTCCCACATCACGGACGAAACCCGCTGATGGAGACAGGGGGCGCCGTATTTTGCAATCGCGGCGACGATGTCGCGTTCTGTGATAATACCGACGATCCGATCGTCCGCATCGAGGACGACGACGGCGCCGATATGATTGTCATGCAGAAAAGTCGCCGCTTCCTGCACCGTCACCTGCGGCGTGACGGTCACGACGTTGCGGCCTTTTTCGTTGAGGATTGCTCGTACTGACATGCACACATCTCCCGTTACGATCATGCCGGGCAGACGGAATGAGATCCCGGCCGTATCGATCCGACGCACGCCTGCCAATCGCGCAAGAAGGTCGCGATCACATCCATGCAGCCGGCCGCAGAACCGTCCCATTTCCGACGCCGCGCGTTTCGCACCCCTCCTGCGCGAAGCCGCACCGGACGCCCGGCCTTCAGCGGCCGCCGCACCGTGGATGCCGGCGACCGTCACGAATGGTGCTCCGGCAGGCTCGGGAAATCAAGCCTCGCCGCAGCTGCCCCTATGCTCTTTGCAAGCGCAGGCCATCACGAAGCTTCCCGCGTTGAAACAAAGCATAGGTTTTGCGGTCGGCTGCAGGAGATCTCCTGCGGCGTCTCCAAGTGAACGAAAACTGGCCAATCCTGACCAAGTGGCGTAAAAATAAAGGGGACATCGATGCCGGGATCCTGCATCCCGCATTAGCTTCGCTCACAAAGGAGCACGAAGCGAGGAGGAGGATGATGTGTGGAACAAAACATGAACAATATCACCGCGGGGAAGCCCGCACGGGCAAGGACGCTCGCATCACCAGAAGGACCTTTGTCGCGGCTGGCAGCGCGCTCGGCGTAGCCACGGCGGTCGCCCCTTGGGTCATCACGAGCGCCAGGGCCCAAGACAAGACTCTCAGGATTCTGCAATGGAGCCATTTCGTACCCTCGTACGACACCTGGTTCGATGCTTTTGCCAAGAAATGGGGGGAAGAGAACGGCGTTCAGGTGAGCGTGGATTACATCAACATCGCCGATCTTGCCGCGACGACCGCCTCGGAGATTTCGGCCGGCTCCGGCCACCACCTGATCGAACTGGGGCCGGAGGCCGCCCAGTTCGAGCCGAGCCTGATCGACATGGCGGACATCAACCAGGAGATGGCCAGCAGATACGGCAAGCCTTTCGGCGTTGCCGAGCGGGTGAGCTACAACCCGGTGACGAAGAAGCACTACGCCTTCTGTCACGGATGGACGATCGATCCCGGCGATTACCGGAAATCACTCTGGGAGAAGGCGGGCATGGCCGACGGACCGGTAACCTGGGAAGACCTCTTGAATGTCGGAGCGAAGATCAAGGACGAGCAGGGCGTGCAAGTGGGCATCGGGCTGTCGCAGGAAATCGATTCCAACATGGCCGCACGCGCCGTGCTGTGGTCTTTCGATACGTCGCTGCAGGACGAGGACGGCACTATCGTTCTCGACCAGGGTGAGAACCTGAAGCGGACCATCGATGCCGTGAAATATATGAAGTCCCTTTACGACAGGGCCCTGACGCCCGAGGTATTCTCGTGGAATGCGGCCTCCAACAACCAGGCGCTGATTGCCGGCCGCGCCTCCTACATTCTGAACTCGATATCGGCCTACCGCTCGGCCCAGGAAGCTCGGCCCGACATCGCCAAGGACATCTTCTTCACACCGGCTCTGAAGGGACCCGGCGGCACTGGCTGGGGCAATGTCCACGTCCTGTACAACTATGTGATTCCCGCCTTCGCCGGGGACAGTGCCGACACGGCCAAGCAGTTCATCGCACACCTGGTCGCGAACTACGACGAGGCCATGTACCAGAGCAAGCTCTACAATTCGCCGAGCTTCCCGGAAGCGCCGATCGCGAGCGGCCAGCGCAGCTATCCTGCGGTGTCCGAAGCGAAGTCCCTGAACGACCTCACCGAGGCGTGGTTCGAGAATGATCCCTTCAAGCTGGAGGACGAGGCCGAAGGCAAGCTCAGGGTGCTGAAATCCGCTGCCGAGTGGACGACCAATCTAGGCCATCCCGGCTACGCCAATCCGGCCATCGGCGAGGTCTTCAGTACCTTCGTGATCCCCAACATGATGGCGAATGTTGCGCGCGGGCAAATCGCGCCGGAAGAGGCGGTCAAGGATGCGGCGGCCCAGATCCGCAAGGTCTTCGAGGCCTGGCGTAAGCGCGGACTGGTCCAGGGCGGCTGATCCGTGAAAGGCTGGCCCCCGGCCAGGGGCCAGCCCTGTTTCCGACCGCGGGACAGGAGAAAGGCAGTGGCTACTCTCGAGACGCGCGACCTTCATACCTACTTCGGCCAGGTCAGGGCGGTGGACGGCGTCGATCTCGACGTGAAAGACGGCGAGTTCATCGTCCTGCTTGGCGCATCCGGTTCCGGCAAGACCACCTTGATGCGGACGATCGCGGGCCTGGAAAGGCCCACATCGGGCGAGGTCTATATAGGCGGGCGGCTTGCGAACCGCCTGCCTCCAAAGACCCGCAACATTGCCATGGTCTTTCAGAGTTATGCCCTCTACCCCCACAAGACGGCATACAGGAACATCGCCTTCCCGCTGCAGGCTTTGCGCATGCCGACGGACAAAATCCGCTCCCGCGTGTCCTGGGCGGCCAATCTTTTGAGCATCGGCCATCTTTTGGATCGGAAGCCGCGGGCACTCTCCGGAGGCGAGCGCCAGCGGGTCGCTCTGGCACGGGCGCTGGTGCGAGAGCCGGCGATCTTTCTGATGGACGAACCGCTGTCCAATCTCGACGCCAAGCTGCGTCATTCTGCACGCCGGGAACTGAAGCGCCTGCACAGGGAGACGGGCGTGACCACCATCTACGTCACCCACGACCAGGTGGAGGCCATGGGTCTCGGTGAGCGGGTGGCGGTGATGAATGCCGGCCGTATCGAGCAGATCGGCGCGCCGCTCGATATCTACCGCAACCCCGTCAACACGTTCGTGGCTCAATTCATGGGGTCACCGCCTATGAATCTCGTTCTGCGCAACGGAACGCTGATCGGTTTCCATGCGGAAGACTTTTTCCCGCGCGGCCGGGGGCCGGGTTCGGGAGACATGGAGCAGCTGACATTCCGCGTTGTCCAGGTCGAGGAGCTCGGTAGCGAAGTCCTGGTGTATGGCTACGTCGCCGAGGACGAGAGAGAGCCGCCGCCGGAGGTGCTCGCGACGTTGCCGACGGCGCTGGTGAGTGGCTATATCGCGGAAGGAGCCGAATACCCCTTTGAGGTTCCGCACCGAGCCATACGCCGCTTCGATCCGGCAACGGGTCTGAGAGAGGACTGAGCGATGGCGACAGGGGTTCTGGAGGAATACGGAACGCGGCAGCGGCTGCTCAACTCCGACAGGCTGCTCGCCGGCGCCCTCATCGCGCCCGCCATCATCTACATCGTGGCGCTGATGGGCGTGCCGTTTGTCCTTTCCATCTATTACAGCTTGAGCGACGTCACGACCGGCGGAACGGATGCCCCCTTCGTGGGGTTGGCGAATTTCCGCGCGTTGGTCGGCGATCCGACCTTTCAGCAGACGCTTTACAACACCTTCCTGCTGTCCGGCATGACGCTCCTGGTCGTGCTTGTGCTCGGCACGATCCAGGCGGAACTCCTGATAAGGTCGTTCCGCGGCAAGTGGCTGGTGCGGTTTCTCATTCTGCTGCCGTGGACAGCGCCGGTCTCGCTCAGCGTGATCGGGTGGCTGTGGATGTTCGATTCCATTTTCAGCCCCATCGACTGGTCTCTTCGCGAGGCGGGGCTGCTTGGGCATCCGGGGGCGTTGCTCGGCCCGGCCACCAATCTATACTGGCTCGGCAGCGGGGGGCTGCCCATGGCCTCCATTATCCTGGTGAATGTCTGGCGTATCCTGCCGCTCGGCACCGTGATCGTCCTCGCCGGCCTCAATTCCATCCCCCGGGAGGTCGAGGAACAGGCGCTCATCGACGGGGCGGGCTATTTCCGGCGCCTGTTTCAGATAACCTTGCCGATGATGCTGCCCATCTTCGGCATCGCCGTTCTCTTCACTTTCGTGTTCACCTTCACCGACATGGTGCTGGTCTACATTCTCACCCGCGGCGGCCCTGCCAATTCCACCCACGTGCTGACCACCCTCGCCTTCTTCACCGGCGTTCAGGGTGGCTCCCTGGGACAGGGCGCTGCGGTTGCGCTTTTCATGTTTCCGGTGCTGACGGCATTGTCGGCCATCGTCCTGCTGCTCATCCGCCGGCGGGAGGTTTGACGCATGGATGTCCGGGCGCAATCGAAGCGGGCTGGTTGGCGTATGGGGGCCCATATGGGGATCGGGCTGTTCACGCTGTTCTCGGCACTTCCCTTCTATGTGATGCTGATCACCGCCTTCAAGCGCGAGTCGGACCTCTACGACCCGCAGAACAATCCGTTCTGGTTCACTGAGCCGCCGACCATGGCCAACCTCGATCTTCTGTTCGGCAGCACCAAGTTCCTGACCTGGCTCCTCAACTCTTTCCTGGTGGGCGCCCTCGTCGTCGTCATCACACTGGTTCTGGTTATTCCCGCCGCCTATAGCCTTGCTCGCCTCGCCGGCCGGTGGGGCGAAACGCTCGGCATAGGCATCTTCCTCACCTATCTGGTTCCGCCGACGCTCTTGTTCTTGCCGTTCGCCAAGGTGATGGCCTTCCTCGAGCTGCAAAATTCGCTATGGGCGCTGGTTGTGGCCTATCCGACCTTCACCGTGCCGTTTTGCACCTGGCTCATGCTCGGCTTCTTCAAGGCGATACCGAGGGACATCGAGGAGCAGGCCATGGTCGACGGATATGGCCGGCTCGGAGCGTTCGTCTATGCGGTTCTGCCGCTTGCCGTTCCGGGCATCCTCACGGTCGTCGTATTCGCCTTTACCCTGTCGACCAGCGAATTCATCTATGCGCTGGCCTTCGTGCAGAACTCGGTGCAGAAGACGGTGAGCATTGGCGTGCCCTCCGAACTGGTGAGGGGCGACGTGTTCCGTTGGGGATCGCTGCTCGCCGGCGCCTTGATCGCCAGTATCCCGGTTTCGATCCTTTATACGCTCTTCATAGACCAGTTCGTGGCCGGGCTTACCGCACTCGCCAAGTGACACCCCAAGTGCTTCGCCGGTGCGGTGCGCAGCCTTGAGGCCGGGGCGGTTACACCGAGTCGCGCACCCTTTCCCAGGCGTTCACCAGATGCCGGCCCAGCACTTCCGACAGCTTGGCCTGGTCGCGGGCTTCGAGCGCGGCGATCATTTCCTCGTGCTCGGCGACGGCGGCGGCCCATTTGTCGGGACCTTCATGGCCGATGAAGCGGATGCGCTTCAGCCGCGTCTGCAACACGCCATGCATGTCGGCGAGAGCGGCGTTGCCGGAAAGCTGGGCGACCGCGGTGTGGATCTGCTGGTTGAGCTTGTAGTATTGCAGCCGGTCTCCCGCCTGATAGCGCTGCACCATTTCGTCGTGCAATGCCCGCACCTCGGCTATTCCGGCATCGCTCGCCGCATCGCAGGCAAGCCTGCCGGCGAGCTCTTCGAGCGCCTGCAATACAGTCAGCATGTCCTTCACGTCCTTGGCACTGAAGCGCTTGACGACCGCGCCGCGGCTCGGGACGAGTTCGACGAGACCTTCGCTCGCCAGATATTTGATCGCCTCACGAAGCGGCGTGCGCGATACGCCGAGTTGCTCGCCGAGTTGGCCCTCATGCAGGCGCGTGCCCGGGGGCAAATCGCCCTCAATGATCATGTCGCGCAGATGATTCACCAGCGTGTCGTGCAGCGCCGTGCGCCGGATCGGGCCGGGCCCGCCTTTGGGCCGTCGCTCCAGTGATGTGACTTCGTTCATTTTTCCCGTTCTGCTTTTCCCCCGGCGAACCGGTGCCACGACCACCCTGAATCAGCGGTATTTCATTCAAGCATGGAGGCAGGCTCTATAATCGTCAATAAGAAAATGCTGCATACAGAATACAAAAGACTTGATGCAGAATGCTGAATGGCATATTTGATCAACACAGACATGAAGGCGGAGGATTTCAATGACTGCTGAAGCGAAGGGGGGGCGTCCTGTCATCGCGCTCGCCATGGGAGATCCGGCGGGGATCAGCCCGGAACTGACGGCGCACCTGCTCGCGCTCGGCGACGTCCGCGAAGCGGCGCATATTATTGCCGTCGGCGACCGCCGCATCCTGAACCAAGGTGCAAAGGCGGCCGGTATTGCGCTCGATCTGGAGGAATCTTCGCTGGAGACGCTGGACAAGGCGGACACATCCCGTCATGTCTTCGTCGATCTTGCCCATCTCGACCCGGCCGATGTCATCAACGGCGAGGCGACGCTTGCGGGCGGCGCCTTTGCGACCCGCAATTTCCGCATAGCGCTCGAACTCGCGCATGCCGGCAAGGCCAGCGCCGTCTGCTTCACGCCATTTAACAAGCAGGCGATGCGTTATGCCTATCCAGGCTACGATGATGAAATCCGTTTCGTCGCCGATGTGCTTTCCTTTTCCGGCAAGGTCCGCGAGTTCAACGTGCTCGAGAAGATCTGGAACGCGCGGGTAACGTCGCACATTCCCCTCTCGCAAGTGGCGTCCAGCCTTACCGTGGATGGAATACTCTCAGAGCTCGAATTGACGCGGAATTGCCTGAAGGACGCCGGCTATAACGAGCCGAAGATCGCGGTTGCGGGGCTCAATCCGCATGCCGGCGACGGCGGCAGCTTCGGCATGGAGGAGATCGAGATCATCGAGCCCGCCGTGGAACAGGCAAAAGCACTCGGTTTCAATGTCGAAGGGCCGTTCCCCGCCGATACTGTCTTCGTTCGGGCATTGAAGGAAGGCTTCAATGCGGTGCTCACCATGTATCACGACCAGGGCCAGATCGCCATGAAGCTCCTGGGCTTCGACAAGGGAGTGACGATGATGGGCGGGTTGCCGTTTCCGCTCTGCACGCCGGCGCATGGCACGGCCTACGATATCGCCGGCAAGGGAATCGCCGATGTCGGCGCCAGCCGCGAGGCAATCCTGCTTGCGGCTCGCATGGCGAAGAAGAAGGCCGCGCTCTCTGCGGCAGCCTGACTTCGCGCGTTTTTCTAGCGATGCCGGCGTCACGGGAGGTGTTGCGCCGGATTGAACTCAACGGGAGGAACAGACATGAAGAAATCCATTTCCATAGCGTACATCACGGCAGCCATGCTCGGTGTGGCCTGGCCGGCTTCGGCCTTCGAGCCGAACCGTCCGGTCGAATTCGTGGTCACCGCCGGCCCGGGTGGCGGCACCGACATTTTCGCGCGCACCATTCAGGCGATTATTGCCAAGTACGAGTTGATGAAGGCGCCGGTGGTCGTCACCAACAAGGGGAGCGCCGGCGGTGCCGAAGGCTTCGTTTATACGGCCAGCCATGAGGGCGACGCCCATAAGCTCGCCTTCGGTACGAACAATGCCTACCTGCTGCCGGTTCGCGCCAAGGTGCCCTACAAGGCGGAAGACCTAACGCCCGTTGCGGCACTCGCCGCCGACGAATTCATTCTCTGGGTCAATGGCAAGGCCGATTACGGGACAGCTGCCGAATTCGTCGCCAAGGCAAAGGAAGGCCGTTTGAAGATCGGCGGCAGCCAATCGAAGGATGTCGACCAGATCCTGACCTCGATGATCAACGATGCCACCGGTGCGAATATCAACTACATCCCGTTCAAGAGCGGCGGCGAAGCGGCCGTCCAGCTTGCCGGCGGGCATCTCGATGCCAATGTCAACAACCCAAGCGAAAACCTGGGCCAGTGGCAGGCCGGCATGGTCAAGCCGCTCTGCGTCTTCAAGAGCGTGAAGCTTGCGAGCAAGACCAAGGTGATCGGGGACAAGGGCTGGAGCAACATTCCGACCTGCAAGGAAGCGGGCATTCCGATCGACAATTATAATATGCCGCGCACCGTGTGGCTTCCGGCCGGCGTCGATCAGGATGTGGTCCAATTCTACGCCGAGCTCCTGCGCAAGGTCTCCGAAACGCCGGAATGGGAGAAATACCTCGCAGACAGCTCGCAGTCGCCGGCATATCTCAGCGGGGATAAACTCAAGGAAGCGATCGAGACGGACGAAGCCTCCGTCAGCGAAGTGCTGAAGCGCGAAGGTTGGCTCGCCAACTGACCGACGGCGCCTGGTGCGCCATGGAGCCGGAATGGGTAGAGCGGCTCGCCGCTTTGCCCGACCGCTCCCCTCTTGAGAGGTTACGACCATGAGCGACAACAGTGCAAATGGGGTATCCCGCTTCGCGGTGGAGCTCGGCATGGCAGGCCTGACTGGCGCTTTCGGCGCGGCAGTCTGCTACGGCTCGATCGATGTTGGCGCCGGCTGGACCGACATGGGGCCGGATGCCGGATACTTCCCCTTCTATGTCGGCCTGCTCATTGTTCTTGGCAGCCTCGTCAACGCAGTCCAGGCTTTCGTGAAACATCGCAGCGCCGGAGAGATCTTCATCGACTTGGCGCGACTGAAGGTGGTTGGCTCCTTCCTGCTACCGCTTCTGGCCTTCGCCGCAATTTCCGCCTGGCTCGGTCTTTACGTCGGGACGGCGCTCTACATCGCCGCGACGACGTTTTTACAAGGGCGCTACAAATGGTGGATCGCCCTGCCGGCGGGCATCGGCGTTTCGCTCTTTTTCTTCATCGTTTTCGAGATCGGCTTCCAGGTTCCGCTGCTCAAGGGACCCGTAGAGGCCTGGCTCGGGCTCTACTGACCCGTCGGCTTGCGCCGACTGCGGGGAGGAATGACAATGGAAAATATCGGTCTTCTGATCGATGGCTTCGGCCACATCCTCAGCTGGAACAACATCCTGCTGATGATGCTGGGGGTGACGCTCGGTATCCTCGTCGGCGTATTGCCGGGGCTTGGAGCGCCGAATGGCGTATCGCTCTTGCTGCCGCTCACCTTCTCGATGGATCCGATCTCGGCGATCATCCTGCTCTCCTGCATGTACTGGGGCGCACTTTTCGGCGGCTCGACCACATCGATCCTGTTCAATATCCCGGGTGAACCGTCATCCGTCGCCACAACCTTCGACGGCTATCCGATGGCGAAGGCCGGGCACGCAAGTCGGGCGCTTACGCTCGCCTTCGTCTCCGCCGGCCTAGGCGCCCTCGCCGGCGTGGTCATGATTACGCTGCTCTCCGGTTGGGTGGCGAATTTCGCGCTACGCTTCTCCTCGCCGGAATATTTCGCAGTCTATTTCCTCGCTTTCGCGAGCTTCATCTCCATGGGAGCGCAGGCGCCCTTCAAGACGCTCGTGTCGATGATGCTTGGTTTTGCGCTCGCCTCGATCGGAATGGACACGATCTCCGGCAATCTACGACTTACCTTCGACATTCCCGAACTGATCAAGGGCATAAGCTTCCTGATTGCCGTCATGGGACTCTTCGGCATCGGCGAGCTCCTGCTCACGAGCGAAGAAGGCTTGCGCTTCGACGGCATCAGGGCGCGCGTGAAGCTTGCCGAGATCGGCCGCACACTGGTGGAGATCCCGCGCTACTGGCTGACGATCGCCCGTTCGACGATCATCGGTATCTGGATGGGGATCACGCCTGCAGGGCCGACTGCGGCCTCCTTCATGAGTTACGGCGTCGCGCGGCGTTCGGCGCGCGACAAGTCGCAGTTCGGCAAGGGCGATCCCCGTGGGGTGGTCGCACCGGAGACGGCCGACCATTCCGCCGGCACCTCTGCGCTTCTGCCGATGCTAGCCCTCGGCGTGCCGGGTTCTGCAACCGCGGCTGTGATGATGGGCGGGCTCATGATCTGGGGCCTGACACCCGGCCCGATGCTCTTCACCGACCGACCCGATTTCGTCTGGGGACTGATCGCCTCGATGTATCTCGGCAACGTCGTCGCCGTCTTCCTGGTGATCGCAACCGTACCGCTCTACGCCTCGATCCTGCGCGTGCCTTTCTCGATCATCGGGCCGATCATCGTCTCAGTGATCTTTTCGGGCGCCTATCAGGTTGCGAACTCCATCTCTGATGTCTTTCTGGTGATCGGATTCGGTCTCCTGGGCTACATCTTCAAGAAGCTCGAATACCCGCTGGCGCCGCTCGTGCTCGCTATGGTGCTCGGCGACAAGGCGGAAGATGCCTTTCGGCAGTCGATGCTGATGTCCGGAGGCAGCCTCGACATCTTCTGGTCGAATGGCCTGGTCTCCGTGCTGATGACGCTGGGGCTGGCGCTTCTTCTCTCCCCCCTCGCCGCCTGGCTGATCGGAACGCTGCGCGGACGCAAGCACGACGTGGCGGCACGGCACGGCGACGGCAACGCGGCGACCTGAAGCACCCGCCCGCAAACACCATCCAATTTTTGAAGGAGCTCGTGATGGCGCCACGCAAATGGAACCGCGGCAACTGGCCGATTGCGGCTGCGATGATCCAGTACCCGAACACACTGGCGGACGGGCGCTCGGTTCAGGACCAGTCGGTCGAGGAATGGTTCGCAACACTTGCCGATATCGTCGATGCCGGTTTTACCGAGCTCGATCCAACGGACAGCTGGATCCGCCTGGCAGACCTTTCCTCCGGCAGGCTCGATCAGTTCCTGGCACTGACGCGGTCCCTGGGACTGGCTATTCCGGCGATCTCCACCGCGCGTCGCAGCGTCATCGATCCCGAACATGGCGGGTCGCATCTCGCCTATGGCCACCGGGTAATCGACACCGCGGCTGCGATCGGCGCAGGTTCGGTGTCCTTCGGCCTCTTTGGCCCGTTGACGGACGCGCAAAAGAAGACCCTGTGGTTCTGGACAGTCGACGGTGTGAAAAATCCCGACGATGCCGCGACGTGGCAGAAGGCGGTGTCGCGCATACGCGAGCTCGGGCGCCATGCGGAAGAGCTCGGGATCGAACTCGCCTTGGAGATGTACGAGGACACCTATCTCGGGACGGCAGAAAGTTCGGTCCGCTTCGTCGAGGAAGTGGGCCTCGCCAATGTCGGGATCAATGCCGATCTCGGCAATCTCATCCGCCTGCACCGGCCGGTGGAACACTGGATGGAGATGATGGCGAAGGTTGCGCCCTACGCCAAGTACTGGCACGTCAAGAATTACACCCGCATGGAGGATGAGGCCTCGGGCGTCATCGTCACCCACCCCGCCCCGCTCGAATACGGCCTCATCAATTACCGTGCGGCTATCCGCATGGCCTTGGCGCATGGGTTCGAGAGCCCCTTCCTCTGCGAGCATTACGGCGGCGACGGCCTCTCCGTCAGCGCTGCAAACCGCGATTACCTGAGGCGCATCCTGCCTCGCGAACAGGGACATTGATGCAATGACCACGATCTTTGACGCTCCGGAAGACTTCGCCACCAGTGCGCTCGCCGGTTTCTGCGCGATCTATGCGCGGAACGTTCGCCCCGTGAAGGGCGGCGTCATCCGCTCAACCCAGGTACCGAACGGCAAGGTCGCCGTCGTGGTCGGAGGCGGCTCCGGGCACTATCCGGCCTTTGCAGGCTATGTCGGACCGGGTCTTGCGGACGCGGCGGTCGCCGGCGATGTCTTCGCCTCACCCTCGACGGCCGCCGTCGCGCGCGTATGCCGCCATGCGGACCAGGGCGGCGGCGTGCTGCTCGGCTTCGGCAATTACGCGGGCGACGTCTTGAACTTCGGACTGGCGGCCGAGAGGCTTCGCTCCGAGGGCATCGACGTGCGCGTGCTGCATGTGACCGATGATGTAGCGAGCGCGTCCGTCGAGGTGCGGGCCAAGCGCCGCGGCATTGCCGGCGACCTCGTCGTCTTCAAGGTCGCAGGTGCCGCGGCGGAGGCCGGCAAGTCGCTCGACGAAGTCGAGCGACTGGCGCGCCTCGCCAACGACCGGACGGTCTCGTTCGGCGTCGCCTTCGGCGGCTGCACTCTGCCGGGCGCAACCGGCCCACTCTTCACCGTACCGACGGGCCAGATGGCGCTCGGTCTCGGCATCCATGGAGAACCCGGCATCAGCGAAGAGAAGGTCGCGACGGCGAGCGATCTTGCCAGGCTCTTGACCGGCAAACTGCTTGCGGAGCGACCGGCAGGCACGAAAAAGGTGGCAGCGGTCCTGAATGGCCTGGGCTCGACCAAATACGAGGAACTCTTCGTGCTTTGGACGGCGATTGCCAAGGAGCTGGCGCGGGCGGGTCTCGAGGTAGTCGACCCCGAATGCGGTGAATTCGTCACCAGTCTCGACATGCAGGGCTGTTCGCTCACGCTTCTTTGGCTCAATGACGAGTTGGAAGCGCTCTGGCGCGCGCCCTGCGATGCGCCGGTCCTGCGCAAGGGTACGATCATTGCCGCCCAGCAAGCGACCGACTTTTTCATTGACGTCGATGGACCTTTGACCTTCGAACCCGCCTCCGAGGCATCGCAAGAGAGTGGCAGATGTATCGCGCGGCTGATCGACAGCATCGCCAACGCGCTGAAGGAAGCGGAGGACGAACTCGGACGCATCGATGCCTTTGCTGGCGATGGCGATCATGGTCAGGGCATGCGCCGCGGCTCGGCTGCTGCGGTCGACGCCGCAAAGGCTGCGGTTACCGCAGGTGCGGGGGCGGCTAGCGTGCTGGCCGCGGCGGGCGACGCCTGGGCTGATCGCGCCGGCGGCACGTCCGGCGCCATCTGGGGCCTGGCGCTGCGATCCTGGAGCCAGGCCTTCAGCGACGACGTGGAGGTGAGCGACGCGTCGATCGTGAGGGGTGCCCGGCTGGCGCTCGACGGCGTCACCCGCCTCGGCGGCGCCCGCGTCGGCGACAAGACGCTGGTCGACGCGCTGGTACCCTTTGTCGAAACGCTGGAGCGGGAGGCCGATGCGGGCAAGTCGCTCGTCGAAGCTTGGAGCGCGGCGGCAAAGGCGGCACAGGAGGCAGCCGATGCGACGTCCGCTCTGGAGCCGAAACTCGGGCGCGCCCGGCCTCTGGCGGAGAAGAGCATCGGCCATCCGGATGCCGGGGCGATTTCGCTTGCGCTGACGGCTCGTGCCGCCCTGCAATTCCTGAAGGAGCCCAATATCTTGCTGACCGGCAGCGAGACTTCGGAAGAACACGCGGCCGCCCTCGCCGATGCCCACAATCGGAAAGCGGCAGGCCAGGCATGAGCAAGTCGGGGCTTTGGGTTGGCACCAGTTGGAAGATGAACAAGACCTTGGCGGAGGCAACGGCCTTCGCCGAGGGCCTCGCTGCCGCCGATGCGGCGCGCGACGTCCGCGTCCACCGCTTTGTCATTCCGCCATTCACGGCGGTCCGGCAAGTGAAGGAGAAGCTGAAGGCGACGAGCGTCAAGGTCGGCGCACAAAACATGCACTGGGAGGATGCCGGCGCCTGGACCGGCGAAATCTCACCGCTGATGTTGAAGGACTGTGGCCTCGACATCGTCGAACTCGGCCACAGCGAACGCCGCGCACATTTCGGCGAGACCGATCGCACCGTTGGCTTGAAAACGGTGGCTGCGGTCCGGCACGGGCTCATTCCGTTAATCTGCATCGGCGAGACGCTCGCCGAACGTCAGGCCGGCGAGGCCGATCACGTGCTTTGTCGCCAGGTCGAGGCCGCATTCGCGCTTCTCGACGGCGCTGCGAAGGCGGCGCCGGTGCTGCTCGCCTACGAACCGGTCTGGGCAATCGGCGCTGAGGGGGTTCCAGCCACCGCCGACTATGCCGAAGAGCGCCACAGGCGGATAGCCGAGGTGGCAGAGGCGACGCTCGGCGTCACCGTCCCGGTTCTCTACGGCGGCAGCGTCAATCCCGGGAACTGCGAGGAATTGATCGTGCAACCTCACATCGGCGGTCTGTTTATCGGCCGTGCCGCATGGGACGTCCGCGGCTACCTCGACATTCTGCAGCAGGTTTCCAGGGCGATCTGAGAAGCCATTCGATGGATGTCTTGAACAAGTGTTGAAAGGAAACACCCGGTGAAAATCGCAATCGGAGCAGACAGTGCCGGCAAGCCGTTGCTCGACGTTATCGCCGCCCATCTCGCTGGCCGGAGTCATCTTCAGGTCAGGGATCTCAGCCAGGCGGGCTATTACGCCGAATTGTCACAGAACCTGGCGAGGACGATCGCGGTCGGCGAAAACGACCGTGGCATCCTGATCTGCGGAACCGGCATCGGCGTTTGCATCTCGGCGAACAAAGTCCCCGGCATTCGCGCGGCCTTGACCCACGATACCTATTCGGCCGAAAGGGCCGCGAAGTCGAACAACGCGCAGATCATCACCATGGGTGCCCGCGTCATAGGACCGGAACTGGCGAAATCGATCGTCGATATCTGGCTTGCCGCCGAATTCGACCCGAGCGGGCCGTCGGCAGCCAATGTCCAGGCGATCGACCGGCTCGACGCCGCGAAATAGGCAGGCAACTTCCGGCCGCCCGATGGGCTCCCGCAGGCCGGCGTCACGCTGCGCTTGTGCATGAAACTGCCGGCAGTCTCAGCGGCGCGGGTCGAACCATCCGAACAGGAAGAAGCCGAACAGGAAGCCGCCGATATGCGCTTCCCAGGCGATGCTGCCCATGCCGCCCGCGGAAAACAAACCGAGGCCGACCAGGAAATTGGTGAGGAACCAGATGCCGGTGAAGACCAGGGCCGACCGATTGGCAAGGGTCTCCGTCAGCGAAAGCCGGCGGTTGAGATGCGCGAACTGGCGGCTGATGCGCCCGCTCGGCGAAAACACGAATCGCACCGCCGCGCCCATGAAGCCGGAGACGACCCCCGAAGCGCCGACCACAATGGCCAGCTCCCCCCAATGGAACACCACGTGCAGGGCGACGGATGCTGCCGCCGCGAGGCACCAGAAGGCAGCCAGGCGTGCAGGCCCGATACGCCGTACGACTGGCGCGCCGAAGGCGACCATCCAGAAGATGTTGAAGATCAGGTGCTCCCAACTCCCGTGGAGAAAGGAATAGGTCACAGGCGTCCACAACCAGGCGAGCCCCTGGGTGTCGAGCGGAATCGTGTAGCGCACCGGGAGGAAGGCAAAGTTGAGGATCAACTCCTCGTCGACTGCGGCGGACAGGACATAGGTCCGCAACGCATGCACCGTAACGAGGAAGAGAAGAATGCCGGTCAGGCTCGCCGGAAGATTGAAGGCAGGCTCGCGACGGCGTTCGGCCGCACTCTCGGCATCCGCTTCGACCGGCGTTGCCGACTGATCTCGTTCCATGGCTTCTCTTCCTATCAATGCGCGGCCCGCCTGCGACCGGAGTTGCGGCAATGGCGCTGCTTGGAGGGCAGCAAAGGCATAAGCAAAGGAAAAAAGGCCGTCCAGCAAAAAAGCTGAACGGCCTGACCCAATCACCGGGCTCCAATCGATGTGCCGAAGCAACGCTTCGTGAAGTGATGGACAAGCAATGCCAACACGCCGCCGCGCACGCAATCTAAACTAATCGTTAACCTTAATTTCCGCGTGGCACGAAAATCGCTTCGTTCTCCGTAGGATCACGCCTGAGGCGCTCGGCTGTATCGAATTGAAACAGCACGCCGCCCACGTCATGAGGACACAAGGGCATGCGCAGCAAAACGTCCATTGAGCTGTTCCGTTATTGGAACGCAACTCGGGGCGATCGCAACCTCCCCCGACGCGACGAAATCGCGCCCGGTGACATTCGGTCGCTGCTACCAGACGTCTTTATCCTGCAGAGGCGGCCTGACGGCACCATTCGCTTCCGACTCGCCGGCACCCGCATCTGCACGCTTTTCGGGGGCGAGTTGCGCGATCAGCCGTTTTCAGCGCTCTGGCAGGAGGCGGAAGGGGCGGAGATCGACGAGGTCGCCGGGCGGGTGATGGCGGAATGCTCGCCAATGCTCCTTACCGCCTTCTGTAGGACGGCCGCTGGCGAGACGCTCGACCTGGAGCTGCTGCTTGCACCCCTCGCCTCCGCGGACGGCAAGAATGACCGGCTGCTCGGAGCCTTGTCGCCGCTGACACGCCCTCAATGGTTGCGTATGTCGCCAATAACCGCACTCATCACAACCGACCTCCGCGTTCTCCCTCCCCTCAGCGACATGTCACGCAACGACGTGGACGTTCACCCTGCCGCCACGAGCGTCGGAGTCGTGGACGGGCGTCGCCGGACGCTGCAGTTGCGTGTCCTCAATGGCGACCGCCGCGATTAAATCGGTACAGAATCGCTTCAGCGACCAACCTTCTATTAACCGGCTAGGGCTATACTAGCGCGTGTAAGGATACGTCGATCGCAGAGTGACCATGTTCTCGTTTCAGCACGCACAAAACGGCGGTACGAAACCACACCAGGAGAGCGTCTTCCAGCGCGTCTCGGTGAACCTTTCGGGACGGCTGATGCTTGCCAATCGCGATGAATATGATTGCACCGTCATCGACATGTCGCCGGGGGATGTGCTCTTTTCAACGGCGGCACGGCCGCGCACCGGCGAGCGCATCATTGCCTATATCGATCATCTCGGCAGGCTCGAAGGCACCGTCTCGCGGCTTGCCGAGGATGCATTCGTCATTCAGCTCAATGCCACGGAGCGCAAGCGCGAGAAGCTTGCGGCGCAGCTCACCTGGATTGCCAACAAGCACGAACTCGGCCTGCCCGAGGACCGGCGCCACGACCGGCTTGCGCCGCGCAAGACGCTGACTGAGCTTACGGTAGACACCGGCGAGAAATACCGCTGCCGGATCATCGACCTCTCGCTGTCAGGCGCTGCGATCGATATCGAGCTCCGCCCCGCCATCGGCACTTCCGTCAGACTTGGCAGCAATATGCGGGGCCGGATCGTCCGCCACTTCCAGGAAGGCGTCGCCATCGAGTTCTCCGGCATCCAATCCCGCGAAGCTCTTACCGAATTCCTTTGATGCGGCGGCTATAGGCGCGCGGGAAGCGAGTGCCGACCAAGAAGAGCGCCTACAGGGCGATCGACATCGCCCCGCCAGGCAACACGTCCTAGTGAGCGACGTGCTGGTCGTGCGCCGCACAGGCGGCAAGGTCGGCTGGGCGGCAGGCCGGGACCTCTGGTATCATCAGACGGCGAGCCGCACTGCCTGGTGCTACACAGGCTCGGGTCCGCTCGACTTGTTATATCTTCCTTTTACGCTATGTCACCGCGCGTCATGATCACTGGCAAGCTGCGATCAATGTAGGCGCTGGGCCTGACGGAGGGTGCTGTGCGGTCACAATCTGCAGCAGCGGCGAGCAATCGGGGCGAGCAGTTCGCCCAGCGATGCGCGCTATGCCAGAAAGGCGGTGCAATAGGTTACATGCGGCGGCGGCAGAGTGGTCTGCACGATCCGCAAGCTGCCTTCTGCTATTTGACGGCGGAACAGGGCCGTCGGCAGACAACTGACGAGTTTCCCTCCGCCTGTCTTTGGGGTTAGGGTTGGGATGAAACGCCACCAGAGGAGTAAATGATGTTCAATCGTTTCAAATTGCTGACCGGCCTTGCGCTTGCAATCGGACTGGCGGCGGGCGCGACTACGGCCCAAGAAATGGCCTTCTTCCGCATAGGTACCGGCGGAACCGCCGGCACCTATTACCCGATCGGCGGGCTTATTGCGAATGCGATTTCCAACCCACCCGGCTCGCGTCCCTGCGAAGAGGGTGGATCCTGCGGCGTGCCGGGTCTGGTCGCGACGGCGGTGGCCTCGAATGGATCGGTCGGCAATATCAATGCGATCATGGGCGGTTCGCTGGAAAGCGGATTTTCACAGGCCGACGTGGCTACTTGGGCACAGACCGGCACAGGTCTGTGGGAAGACCAGCCCCCTGCCGACAAGCTGCGTATGATCGCGAATCTCTATCCCGAGAGCCTGCATCTGGTGGCAAGAGCCGATGCCGGTATCGAAAGTGTGGCAGATCTGAAAGGCAAGCGCGTGTCGCTCGACGAGCCGGGTTCTGGCACCCTGGTTGACGCACGCATCGTGCTGGAAGCGTTCGGTCTGAGCGAATCCGACATCACGCCGGAATTCCTCAAGCCTGACCAGGCGGCTGACCGGATGCGCGATGGCGCCATGGATGCCTTCTTCTTCGTGGGCGGCTATCCGGCCGGTGCGATTGCTGAACTGGCGAGCCAGCATAAGGTGAAGCTCATCCCGATCGTGGGCGAGGGAGCAGACAAGATCCGGGCGCAATACAGCTTCTTTGCGACGGATACCGTCCCGGCGGGTACCTACGAGGGACAGGCGACCGATGTGCAGACGCTCTCGGTCGGCGCGCAATGGGTGACCAGCGCGGACCAGCCGGAAGAGCTGATCTACAACATCACCAAGGCGCTCTGGAACGACAATACCCGCAAGATGTTCGATGCGGGCCATGCCAAGGGCAAGCTCATCCGTGCCGAGAATGCAACGGCCGGCGTCGGCATTCCGTTCCACCCGGGCGCAGAGAAGTACTACAAGGAAATCGGGGCGCTGAAGTAAACGCCAGGATTGACTAGCGGGAGCGGGCGACCATGGCGGTCCGCTCCCCCCGGTAACCGACAAGGGGTACAATGACCGCGCCAGATCACGATGAAAGAACGGCAGGGACGAAATCCCTGACAGCTGAAGAGCTGCAGGCACTTGAGGAGAAGTTCGATCCGGAACTGCGGTTCCGCAATCTCGGGCAGGCCCTGACAATATTGTCCGGGGTCTTGCTGTTCCTGCTGTCCTGCTACCATTTCTACACGGCCGGTTTCGGGATCCCGCGATCGACCATTCATCGTGGGCTGCATATGGCGGTGACGCTGTCGCTCGTCTTCCTCAGTTTTTCGGCCTTCGGGAGGCGTAACACGAAACCGGGACCGCTGGCCCCCCTCGGCCTGCCGCTGGCCGACTGGCTGCTGGCCATCGCAGCGGCGGTCACATCGCTGTATGTGCCGTGGATCTACGATCAGCTTGCCTTCCGCGTCGGCAATCCGCTGCCGCTCGATTTGGCGATGGGCAGCGTACTTATCCTGGTCCTGCTGGAGGCGGTGCGCCGCTCGATGGGATGGCCACTGCCGGTGATTGCAATTCTGTTTATGGGTTATGCCTACTTCGGCCAGTCAATGCCGGGCATACTCGTGCATCCGGGGGCGAGCTGGTCGGATATCGTCAACCACCTCTACCTGACCTCGCAGGGGATCTACGGCACCGCGCTCGGAGTGATCGCCACTTATGTCTTCCATTTCGTGCTGTTCGGCGTGATGGCGACGCGGATCGGGCTTGGCCAATTGTTCATCGACGTGGCAACAGCGCTGACCGGGCGCTTCGCGGGGGGACCGGCGAAGGTATCTGTGGTGTCCTCGGCACTGCTCGGCTCGATCTCCGGCTCATCGATCGCGAACACGGTGACAACCGGCGCGCTGACCATACCGGCGATGATCCGCATCGGCTATCCGCGACATTTCGCGGCGGCGGTAGAGGCCGCCTCCTCGACCGGCGGTCAGATCACGCCGCCTGTAATGGGGGCGGTGGCCTTCCTGATGATCGAATATCTCGGCCTGCCGCTGACCACGATTCTCCTGGCCGCGATCGTGCCCGCGTTCATGCATTTCTTCGGCGTGCTGCTGCAGGTGCATTTGGAGGCGAAGCGCCTCGGCCTGCGGGGCCTTACGAAGGAGGAACTGCCGAACGCCCTCAAGGTCATCCGCGAGGGCTGGCTGTCGGTCCTGCCGCTAATTCTTCTCATCCTGATGCTGATGAGCGGACGGACACCGTTCCTGTCGGCGTTCTGGGCCATCGTTGCCTGTCTATTCGTACTCGTCATCCAGTCGGTGCGTGCGCATGGCGTGTCGGAGGGATTACGTGACGCCGCGTTCGGTGTGTGGGAGGGCTTTGTCCTCGGGGCGAAGCAGTCACTGTCTGTCACGGCGGCGGCAGCGCTTGTGGGCATTATTATCGGGATTGTGACGCTGACCGGCGTGGGCTTCAAAATCGCCTTCATGGTCACCAGTCTTGCAAGCGGCTGGGCGGCGTCCGTGTTCGGCCTGCTGTCGATCCTGCCGTTCGAACTGATGGGCGTGCAAGCGATCACATTGCTCTTCACCCTGATGATCACGGCGGTCGTCTGCGTGCTGATGGGTTGCGGCATCCCGACCACGGCCAACTACATCATCATGGTGGCGGTGGCCGCGCCGATTCTTGGCATGCTGGGGGTGGAACCGCTCGTCGCGCATTTTTTCGTCTTCTACTACGGGGTACTCGCGGACGTGACACCGCCGGTTGCGCTAGCCGCATATGCCGCCTCAGGCATCGCGGGAGCGAACGCCTTCCGGGCCGGGAACACCGCCTTCCGCTTGAGCATGGGCAAGGCGCTGGTACCCTTCGTTTTCGTGTTCTCACCCGCGCTGCTGATCGTCACGCCGCAGTTCACCGTTCCAGCCTTCGTTCTCGCAGCCGGCGGAGCGATGCTCGGCATACTCGCCCTGTCGGCCGCGATCACCAATTGGCTCCGCGGACCGCTCTACCTGATCGAGCGGCTACTGCTTGTGGTCGCGGCGCTGCTGCTCATCGCGCCCGATCTGGCTGCCACGATCATCGGTATCGCCCTGCTGGGAGCGGTGGTCACGCGGCAGGTGTTGATGCCCCACCCTTCGGCGCAGCCAGGTTAGAGCTAGTAAGCCGGAGAACCGAGCGCCAGTCGAACCGGCCTCGCCCGCGGCACAATCCCGCGCGTCGCTTCGACGGTAGCCGAGACCCGCGATCTTCTCCGGCAGCTGAATATCTACGCCTGCAGTCGCAGTGGAAGAAGTCGCGATGGGAATAGTTGGGTGCACAAAGAAGACTTCTGGTAAATCGATCCTTACAGCATTTCCACTCCGGCACATCAACACACGAGATCTCCGCCGGCACCTCCTGGCCCCGCCGAGGAGGACTGACCTCCGAAAGGTGGATGATCTCGCACCGTATTTTCCTTATTTTACAGTCACTTATAACAGCTGCGCTTTGCCGCAGTGCGCTTGCGCCACCAAATCATCTCAAATTTGAATCAAATTTCACAAGAATACAATTCAAGTTTTATACTTATTTTATTCGAATATCGACAGCATTTGTACTTGTTTTTACCTCGGATATTCGTGGCCAATAAAAAACTCTGTGCCAATGTCGAACCACAACGGGGAGACAAGCATGCACAAGATGTTCACGAAAACGATCGCCGTCGCCGCTGCCGCGGCCGGCTTTCTGGCGGGATCCGCCTTCGCACTTCCGGCAAACATGGTCGCCAGCGGCGCGACCAACCCGCCGGTCGGCCATTACGAGTTCTGCAAGAGCCATGCCTCGGAATGCGCGCCGCTCGGCCCCGATCATGGGCCGGCCGCGCTGACGCGCGCCGGATGGAAGACCATTCTCGAAGTAAACCACCAGGTCAATCAGGCCATCATGCCCCTGACGGACATGGAGATCCACGGCGCGGAAGAAAAGTGGTCCTATCCGGATGTGGTCGGCGACTGCGAGGACTACGTGCTCCTGAAACGTCGCAAACTGATCGAGAGGGGCTTTTCCCCCGCCGATCTGCTGATCACAGTCGTCCTGCAGCCGAACGGCGACGGCCATGCCGTGCTGACGGTGCGTACCGACCGCGGCGATTTCATCCTGGATAACATGCGCAGCAAGGTGCTGCGCTGGTCCGAGACCGACTACACCTTTCTCAAGCGGCAATCCTCGGAAAATCCCGGCCGCTGGGTGAAGCTCCAGGACGGGCGCGCCGTTGCCGTCGGTACCGTCCGGACCGAATAGAGGCCATACAGTGCCGCCCGTCTTTTCAGACGCAAAGGTCACCGCAACTCTTTGAATCTGCGCATCGAGCTTCGGGCCGATGCGCTAGCCACCGCCACCGGCGATGGCACCTCCTTCCGGGCTTCGGTCAGTCCCTTTTCCCCGTCGCGACCAAGCCCAAGGCCGGTTCCGATTGTCCCCGGAACCGGCCTCGTTTTTTTGGCCACGAGCCGCGCCAAAGATCTTCAGTGAAAATTAACCCTCTTCGACGAACGTCGGAAGGCAATCTCCGCCGGAAGCAAGACGCCATTCGGCCGGGCGAGTGTCGATCTCAGGACCAGCACCTTACCGACGGCCCCGCATGAACTCACCGGAACCCCACGAGCCGGAATTTCTGCCTCTCATTTCACCCCGCTTCGTCTACAAGGTTGCCGGCGTTATCCTATTGCTGGCGGCACTTGCGCTTGCCGTGTCCTTCGCCGGCCGACGGCTAGGAGAAAATCTCGCCCTCGCGGGACACACATCCAGCCGTGAGACCTACGATATCTTCATCGGACAGGATCATCTGCGCCTGCCCGCCAACATCATCCGCTTCGAAAACCAGCGGATGACGCGCATCGCGGAGCGCGTCGATCTCTACCTCACATGGCCCGCGCTTGAAGGCTATAGCGACAAGACCCGGCACTTCTTCAACGATGTCAGCCACCCGGAAAAGTTGATCTTCCTTCAGATCGCGCAGAGCACGATGTCGCGCGACATGTCGGGACGGCTGGACCCCATCTATCGCCATGTCCTCGAAGACGCGCCTCGCCCCGGCCCCGCCGGCCTCATGCGATATGACGCCAAGTCGAATTCCGGCTATGCGGGGGAAGCGTTCTTCACCGCCACCCGCCCGGGTCGACCCGACTATGTCCTGCGTTGTCTCTTGCCGGAGAGTCAGGCCGCGTCCTCGAGTGCCGACTGCCAGCGCGACGTCCATATCGGCAAGGATCTCGCTATTCTCTATCGTTTCTCGGCCAAGTTGCTGCCACAATGGCAGGCAATCGACGAATCGGTGGAATCCTTCATTAAGGCCCGGCTCGTGCCGTGAATTTGTCCAAGAGTCATGCTGGAGGCATTCTGCCGGCCAAAAAAGGCCTGCCGGTCCCGCTACCGAACAAACGACCATCTCCCGGCAACCAATCATTCATCATAAACCGATTGGTAACGCTATCCCGCTAGAGTGCCGGGAACGGTCGTTTCAGGAAACGACGTCCGGACGGCACCCCCGAAATAAGAATGAAGAGCAGCGCAGTGTCTCAATCCGTTTTTCTTGATCGCGCGAAGCATCCGTCACATCCAGTTGCAAAAGCCGTGGCGCGCTTTTTCCTTGCCGGCATCGTTGCCGTATTGGCTTTCTCGACTCCCGCTCTCGCCAACCCGAAATATGCCGGCATCGTAGTCGATGCGAAGACCGGCAAGGTGCTATACGGCGATTCAGCCGATGCATTGCGCTATCCGGCTTCGCTGACGAAGATGATGACCCTCTACCTGACCTTCGAGGCCCTCGAAGCAGGGCGCATCAGCAAATCCACGCGCGTCCCCTTCTCCAAGAACGCCGCGAAGGAGCCCCCGTCGAAACTGGGTGTGCGTGCCGGTCAGTCGCTCACGGTGGAGCAGGCTATACTGTCGCTCGTTACACGCTCGGCCAACGACGCCGCAACGGCGCTCGCCGAGCTTCTCGGCGGCTCCGAACAGCGCTTCGCCCGCATGATGACGAACAAGGCGCGCGCGCTCGGGATGACGCGCACAACTTACCGCAACGCTCACGGCCTGCCGAATTCGGAACAGCTGACCACGGCGCGCGACCAGGCGCGGCTTGGCCTCGCGCTTCGGCAACATTTCCCGCAATATTACGATTATTTTTCGACGCGCAGCTTCCGCTTCGGCAAGCAGACGATCGGAAACCACAACCGTCTTCTCGGCAATGTTCGCGGCGTCGACGGCATCAAGACCGGCTACACGCGCGCCTCCGGCTTCAACCTGGTCACGTCGGCACAACGCGATGGCCGCAGCATCGTCGCGGTCGTGATGGGTGGAACGTCCGGCGCCGCCCGTGACGCCCACATGCGCAAGCTCGTCGCCAAGTACATGCCCGACGCATCCCGCCGCGGCAGCGGCAATCTGATCGCGCAAACGCCGGCGGCTCCAATCGCCGTCGCCGACACCGGCACGCAGGCCGCTGCGCTGAAATTGCCCCATGAGGGGCCGGTTCCGGACTTCCGCTATAGCGGAGAAGCCGCGGGAAGCGTCGAAATGGCCTATGCAGAGACGAAGCCCGCCTCCGACAATCCGGTCCTCTCCGGCAAGATCGCGCCGAACACGCTTGACGCCCAAAGCGCCAAGCTCGCGCAACAGCCGGCGACCTCGTCCGACGTCGACGCCCAGATCACCAATTCGGTCGCAAAGGCCGGCGCGGCGGCCGAGGCAGAAGCGCGGGCGGAAGCAACTGCCATGCCGCAGGGCTGGGTCATTCAGGTCGGCGCGACGCCGGATCGGCAACAAGCCGTGACTCTGCTCGACAATGCCAAAGAAAAGGGCGGCAAGGTCCTGCGCGACGCGAAGCCCTTCACGGTCGCGTTCGGCAGCGGCTCTGCGCAAGTTTACCGCGCTCGCTTCGGTGGATTTGGCGACCAGGACAAGGCGATCAATGCATGCAGGTTCCTGAAAAAGCGGGGGTTCGCCTGCTGGGCGAGCCAACAGTGAGCGCACGCGACATTGACGGCCGGATGCGTTTTGTCCGGCCGTTCTCCTCGGATTTGTACAGCGTAACGAGGTCTGTCATGGCAATGAACGAGAATGCTCCGGACGTCACCGTGGCGCCGGGGAAAAAGACGAAGTCGCCGGGCATTCGGCTGCATCCGCTGCACGAAGCAGCCATGCGCATAGCCGATGTCGGGCTCAACCGGTCAAAGGCGAAGACTCGGGACCTCGTCGGCCTGCTCCTGACCCATGGAGCGCGGGCCTGGCGCTCGACCCAACCGCCTGCGGCAATCCATCTGCATGTCACGGCACCTGGCCGCAGCCGGCCGCTGAGAGTACGGATAGGCTGACGTCAGCGGCGCCGGCTCTCGACTACAGCGCCGCGCGTCTTTTCAGACGCGCTTTCCTCCGATTTTCAGGCCGATGCGCTGAATTCGGGGCGGTGCTTCGCCCTACAAAAGGCCCAACGCCGCGAGTTCCCGCCGCAACTCGAGCGGCATATCCGCACCGTCTGCCGCGAGCGACGCGAGGTCGCGCGGTGCCTCCTTGTCCTCAAGATAGCGCCATCCCTGGAACGCCCGACGCGGCTGGGGCTCCGTATCCACCACCTCGGGGCCGAGAACGAGATGGCAGCGGCCGATCCCCTCTCCGTCCGTAAAGGGTTCGACGCCGATCAACGGCTGCCTTGCCTGCACGTATCCCTTGATCACCCAATAGAGCGAACCGCCGGCAAGAAGTTCTTCCGTACGCTTTGGCACCATGCGCGTCGTGTGGAACGAGTGCGGCTCCTGTCCGGCCGCAATCGCTGCCAGCGACCTGCGCGCTACCCATTCGCGCAAGTCTTCGATGGAATCGGCGCCGACACAGAGCTTGATAAGATGCAATGCCATGGCAATGCTTGAACACCCGGCGGTCGGTCGAGGTCAAGCGCCGCGAGTGATTTCGTCCACAAAAGCACTGCAGCGCGCGGCATGGGAGCTACCCGCTGGCTTCAGCATTCGACGATATTGACAGCAAGCCCGCCGGTCGAGGTCTCCTTGTATTTTTCGCTCATGTCGAGCCCGGTCTGCCGCATCGTCTCGACACAGGCGTCGAGCGGCACGAAATGCTTGCCGTCCCCCTTCAGCGCGAGCGACGCCGCGGTAACAGCCTTCACGGCGCCGAGCGCATTGCGCTCGATGCAAGGCACCTGCACAAGACCCGCGACCGGATCGCAGGTCATGCCGAGATGATGCTCAAGAGCGATCTCGGCCGCATTCTCGATCTGCTCCGGCGTGCCGCCCATCACCGCTGCAAGGCCTGCGGCGGCCATTGCGGAGGCGGAGCCCACCTCGCCCTGACAGCCGACTTCGGCGCCGGAAATGGAGGCATTGTGTTTGATGATGCCGCCGACCGCGGCCGCCGTCAGCAGATAGTCCCGAATGCCTTCCTGATCGGCATCGTCGTGGAAGTGCAGATAGTAGCGGATCGTTGCCGGGACCACGCCCGCGGCACCGTTCGTCGGCGACGTCACGACCCGGCCGCCGGCGGCATTTTCTTCGTTGACTGCCATGGCATAGACGCTCAACCAGTCATTGGCGAGTAAGGGATTCACCTTGTTCGACCGCCATTCCTCCTGCAGCCTGTCATGGATTGCCCGCGCGCGCCGGCGCACCTTCAGACCGCCCGGCATGATGCCGTCCTGGCTGAGGCCGCGGTCGATGCACGCGTTCATCGCGGCCCAAATGCGATCGAGGCCCGCGTCGAGCTCTTCCCTCGACATGGTGCATTCCTCATTCGCCCGCTTCATCTGAGCAATCGAAAGGCCGGAACGCGCCGCCATCTCGAGCATCTGCGCCGCCGTCGCGAATGGATAAGGGACCTTGACGCCGGCCGGCTTGTTCTTTGCCGCGCGCATGGCTTCGAGCTCCGTGTCGGTGACCACGAAGCCGCCACCGATCGAATAATAGATGCGCTTGAGAAGCAGCCGTCCGTCCCGATCGAAAGCGGAGAAGGACATGCCGTTGGCGTGGCCCGGCAGCGGCACCTTCTTGTCATAGACGAGATCGGTCTTGGGCTGGAACTGATATTCAGGATGCCCCGGCGGCGAAACGCGGCCCGTACGCTCCACCTCATCGATGATCGCGTCCATACGGTCGGGATCGACCAGATCCGGACGCTCGCCCATCAGCCCGAGGATGACCGCCCTGCCCGTTCCGTGGCCGACCCCCGTATGCGCAAGCGAACCGTGCAGGCTGACCGCAATGGCGCTGACCGCCACATTCGACGGCCGCGGCCATTCGTCGGAATGGATGAGGTCGAGGAACCTGTTGGCGGCCGACATGGGACCCATCGTGTGCGAACTCGAGGGGCCGATACCAACCTTGAAAACGTCGAAGACGGAAAGAAACATAGATGCCTGACCAGATCCTGGCAGGCGCTCAACGCCATGCCGATGACAAGACCGGACCCGCCGCAATTCGCCAATGCGGATCCGCTCCATATATAGGGTAAAAACCTATGCGATCCTATGCCGGTCGATCAGGCGATCCACCGACATCGGATTTTGCCTGTGCGACATCGCAACCCATGAGAGGCTTGCTGTGCATTTCCTTGAACACCGGTCGATTCCTGGCCAAACACGCGCCCGCTTGCGGCGGCCATTCGCGTCCGAGGGCACCGTAGCGCTGTGGGTAAGTGATGTGGCGATCGGAATGGATGTAAAGGCGGCGGCGTCAACAGACGCCTGCCAAGGGAGGCGTTTGTTATCAGAAGCTACCAAAAAGGTAAGCCAGAACGAGAACGCCAGCGAAACCAGCCACGGCGCGAATGGTTACGCCCCAGCATGACTTCTGTATTGTGCTGTCCATGATTTCTCCGAATACCCGAGAGTCGACAAGCGGCAAGGCTCGCTTGTGGGGGCCATGCATACTGAAGAAAAAGTAAATGCGCAATGCCGAAATGTGGCGAAACCATGTCACATCCTCCGATTCGAGGGAGCACGGTCGCAGGGCGGTGGCGGCTAGCCTAGGCATACTCTCGAAGATTGCGGCGGGGAAGACACCTTGGATTCCTGTGTTGCCGCAGGTTCTTGCCGCAAAACCGTAGAAAACGTTTTGCGGAACCCGCTTTAGAAAATCCGCCGTCGCGCTCCGGCCGTGCGGCCTCTGTTTCGCCATCTTGATTGACGCCGGAGCTGCCGAAGCGGCCTTGCATTTTAAAACGGCCATGCGACAAGACGCATATGACCATGGAAGATTACATCGCGCTCTGCACGTTCGTGCTGCTTTGGGGCGGCTTCAGCTGGGCGACCGACGGACGCCGCAATTTCCAGCGCGTCAGCCTGACCCGTTTGATGAACGAGCACCGGGCGCGTTGGATCCGCAATTCGCTCACCCGCGACCTGAAGATGATCGACACACAGATCATCGCGGGCCTTCAGGCCGGCACCGCCTTCTTCGCATCCACGACCATATTCGCGCTCGGGGGCTGCTTCGCCCTGCTCGGCGCGACCGATCAGGTGCAGATGATCTTCAACGACCTGCCCCAGGTCTTTCGCGGCGGCCGAACCGGCTTCGAACTGAAGGTGGGCGGGCTCACCTGCCTTTTCGGCTATTCCTTCTTTCAGTTCGGCTGGTCCTACCGGCTCTTCAACTACTGCTCAATCCTGATGGGCGGCATTCCGATGACGGCCGACATGTCGCGCGATCGGCAGGCGGCCGAGAAAGCGGCGGAACGCGCCATACGCATGAACGTCATGGCGGCCAAGCATTTCAATGCCGGACTCCGGGCGATCTTCCTCTCGATCGGCTATCTCGGCTGGTTCATCAGCCCCTATGTCTTCATCGTGCTTACCGGCTTTGTCATCTTCGTCCTTACCCGCCGGCAATTCTTCTCCGAAGCCCGGAACGCGCTGCTCGCCGACCAGTGATAAGCCGCGGTCCTACAGCGCCGCGCGTCTCTTCAGACGGGCAAAGGTGACAGCAACTCCTTCAATCTGCGCATCGAGCTTTCCGAAAATCGGTTTCGGGCCGATGCGCTGGGCGCCGCACGCCGCCATGGCCGCCCTGATGCATGCCGCCTTCATTTCAACATAATCGCGACGCGTCTGGCATGGGTGTCCGTGAACCGAATCGGGCGCGCAACCCACCACAAATGTCCCAGCTGGCTGCCTGCCTTTTGTTCTCGGACCAATTTAGGTTTAAGAGATCATGCAGGAGCCGGACAACCACCACTCGCCTGAACAGGATGGCGCCGCCATGTCCAATAGCCCCGCGACCACGATCCCGGAACCGCAAGTCCTGCAGCCGGGCAAAATCCAGCGCATCGCGCTTCTGGACGCGCTCCGCGGGCTCGCGCTCGTCGCCATGGCACTTTACCATTTCGTCTGGGATCTGGAGTTTTTCGGCTACGTTGCGGCTGGTACCGCCGGGACCGGCGGCTGGCGGCTCTTTGCGCGTCTGATCGCCACCAGTTTCCTGTTCCTGGCCGGCTATAGCCTGGTGCTGGGCCATGCCGCGAAATTCCGCCCCCAGATGTTCGCGCGCCGATTCGCCAGGATCGCAGGTGCAGCGGCTCTCATCACCGTGGCGACCTGGTTCGCCTTTCCGGCTTCCTTCATCTTTTTCGGCATTCTTCATGCGATTGCGGCGGCAAGCCTCGTCGGCCTGCTGTTCCTTCGCCTTCCCGCGTTCGTTACCTTCTTGGCAGCGGCAGCCGCCTTTATCGCACCGCTCTATTTGCGTTCGCCCGTGTTCGACATCCCCGCACTCTGGTGGGTCGGACTTTCCGAAACGGTGCCGCGATCGAACGACTATGTACCGATGCTTCCATGGCTGGCTCCGTTTCTCGCAGGCCTCGGAACGGCACAGCTGCTCCATCCGATGCTCACATCCCGACGCTCCGCCATGGAAAGCCGTGGCAAACCAAAACTGTGGATCAGGCTACTTGCCGTCGGCGGGCGTCACAGTCTGGCCATATACCTCATCCACCAGCCGCTGCTGATCGGGCTGGTTTATGCCTTCTCACTTGCGGTCCCCGCCCCCGCCCTCGATGCGGAGCGGGCGTATCGGCTGGACTGCGAACAAGCCTGCGGCCTCTACAGTGCCGGCGTCTCCTGCGGCAGCTTTTGCAGATGCACGCTGGCCCGGCTCAAGGAGCAGAACCTCTTCGACGATTTAAACCTGGGCAAGATCGACTTGACCACGGATGAACGCGTTGCGCGAATCGCCAATCAGTGCACAATGGATGCAAGATCAGGGGACTAGGACATGAATGCCTATCGTGCCAAGCCGCTGAATTTTCCATGGCCGCCGATCATCTACGGCACGGCCGCGCTCATAGCGCTGGTCTTGACGCGCGTTCACCCGATCCCGGTCATGAACGGGCAGAGCTGGTTTCCCTGGCTCATCGGCGGCGCGTTGATCTTCTCGGCAATCCTTCTTGATCTCTGGGCCGTCAAAGTGCTACTCGAGCGGCACACTGCGGTCCTGCCGCACCGTTGCGCGACTTGCCTGGTGACGAGCGGTCCCTTCCGCTTCACCCGCAATCCAATCTATCTCGGCTATACCTTGGCGATGACGGGCGCCGGGCTCATGACACTGAACCCGTGGTTCTTCATCATGGCGATCCTCGCCGTAGCCTTGACGACGCTGTTTGCCGTCCGCAACGAGGAGCGACACCTGCTCTCCCGCTTTGGTTTCGAATTCGAACGCTATTGCCGCCACACTGCGCGGTGGATCTGAACGGGCGGTCAATCTGGACGGAAAAGGTGGCGGAGGCCACAGTTTAAGGCAGTCCACGGAGACGCCCACGAAGAGCTTCGCTAATCTCACAGCGCCGTGCGTCCTTTCGGACGCACAAAGAACGTTGTTACCTTCGAACCTAGGCATCGTGCACTCCGAGAATCGGGTCCGATTCTCAGGGCAATGCACTAAGTGCCGACGCCGATCTCGGCGAGACGGGTCAGGCAGGCCTCTTCGACATTGTCGAGCTCGGTCAGCGTATCGTCAATATCCTTGCGCTTCTGCCGCAAATCCTCGCGCTTCTCCTCGACGCGCTTCATCAGGAGCTGCAATTGCCCCATCTCGCCCGGCGGATCCTTGTAGACCTGGATGATCTCGCGAATTTCGGCGATGGTGAAGCCGATGCGCCGACCGCGCAGAATTTCCTTGATCAAGCGCCGATCGGCCGGCCGAAACAGTCGCGTACGCCCACGACGCTCCGGATGAATGAGCCCTTCATCCTCGTAGAAGCGAAGCGTCCGGGTTGAGATGCCGAATTCCCGCGTCAGCTCCGTGATGCTATAGTATTTATCCACGCCATCATTCCATCAACTCACGAAGCTTCACTATTGTTGACTTTGACGTAAAAGTCAAACTCGTGTGCTCATGCGACGTTGAACCACCATGCCGCCAGGCCGAGGAAACTGAAGAAGCCGATCACGTCCGTAACCGCCGTGACGAAGACGGCCGAGGAGACGGCCGGGTCGGCACCGGACTTGTCCAGAACAATCGGAATCAGAATGCCGGCGAGCGCGGCGGCTATCATGTTGATCAGCATCGCGGCGGCGATGATACCGCCGATATGGACATTCTGGAACCAGAGCCCCGCGACAATGCCGATGAAGGTGCCGAAGACCAGACCGTTCAAGAGACCGACGCCCGCCTCGCGGCGAATGATCCGCGGCGCGTTATGGGTGTCGAGCGCCCGGGTCGCGAGCGCGCGGACCGTCACCGTCATGGTTTGTGCGCCCGCATTGCCACCCATGCCGGCAACGATCGGCATCAGGATCGCCAGCGCAACGATCTGCTGGATTGTCGCATCGAAGAGGCCGATGACGGTGGCGGAGATGAAGGCCGTCACCGTGTTGACGAACAGCCAGGGGATACGAGAGCGCGATGCACCTCCAACGGTATCCGACAGTTCCTCGTCACCGACGCCGCCAAGGCGCAGCAAGTCCTCCTCGGCCTCCTCCTGGATCACGTCCACCACGTCGTCGATCGTCAGCACGCCGACGAGGCGGCCATTGTCGTCGACGACGGCGGCCGACAAGAGATCATATTGCTCGAAGAGTTGTGCCGCCTCCTCCTGGTCCATTTCCGCCGGGATGGCATGGCTCGTGTCGCGCATGATCGCGTCGATCTTCACCGATCGCTTGGTGCGCAGCACGCGGTCGAGATCGACGGCGCCGAGCAGCTTGAAGGTCGGGTCGATCACAAAGATCTGCGTGAAGCTGTCAGGCAGATCCTCGTCCTCGCGCATGTAATCGATCGTCTGGCCCACCGTCCAGAAAGGCGGAACGGCCACGAACTCCGTCTGCATGCGCCGGCCGGCCGTGCTTTCCGGATAATCGAGCGAACGGCGTAGGCGAACACGCTCGGTAAATGGCAGTTTCGCGAGGATCTCTTCCTGATCCTCCTGATCCAGATCCTCGAGAATGTAGACCGCGTCATCGGAATCCATCTCGCCGATCGCTTCGGCGATCTGCTCGTTCGGCAGGTGTTCGACGATGTCGAGACGGATCGCCTCGTCGACCTCCGTCAAGGCCGCAAGGTCAAAGTCCTTGCCGAGCAGCGACACGAGCGACAGGCGCTGCTCCGCCTGGATCGCCTCGAGGAGGTCGCCCAACTCCGACGCATGCAGTCCGGCGACATGCTGGCGCAGATAGATCGTGTCGCGATCGGCGATCGCGGCACCCACATGCATGAGGAAATCCGAGCGCACCGAGCCGTCGTCGGCATAGATGTCCGAGCCGTCGAAGGCGGCGTTCTCGTCGGAACCGCGGTCGTCATCTATGTTGCTCATGGACCCGCCCTCGAAAAGAATACCACCACCGGCAACGGCGCGCAGCCTTGTAGACCCGTAGGAGACATGCCACTTTCGTCGTCCTGCCCGCAGGCAACGACCTGTAGCCCTGCTAGCGCAAACCACCACGAAGGTCCACAGCTACTGCAAGTCTCCGCAAATCGACATCGTTTTAAGGACAAGACATGTAGCAAATCAAAGCGCTACAGCGACCTTTGCGCGCCTGATTGGCGTGCAGCGCTGTAGACGTTACGCCTCTGGACCATTTAACCAAGCTGTACCAAATGCATTGCAGCGCAGAGAGGGCTTCCGCATGGCCATCCGACCGATCATCAAATTTCCGAATCCGCTGCTGAACATGGCCACAAATGCAGTCAACCAGTTCGACGAAGACTTGCAACGGCTTGCCGACGACCTGGTCGAGACGATGCGCGCCGCTCCGGGTATCGGGATCACTGCAGCGCATATCGGCATCCTGAAACGGGTGACGGTCATCGAACTCGACCGGGAAAGCGGACCGCGCGTTTTCGTCAATCCGGAAATCGTCTGGCGCTCGGGCCAGACGGCGCGCCACAGCGAGGGCAGCGTTTCGATGCCCGGTGTTTCCGAAGACGTCGAGCGGCCGGCGTGTGTCCGCGTCCGGTACCAGACGCTCTTAGGCGAAACGCGGGAGGAAGAGGCGAGCGGCCTGATGGCCGTCTGCCTTCAGCATGAAATCGACCAGTTGGACGGCCTGTTCTGGACCCGGCGGCTGTCGCGGCTGAAGCGGGAGCGCGCGGTAAAGCGATTCGAGAAGATGCGCGCCGCTGCGGTCGATTGAACGGCCTGCAGCGCCGCGCGGCTTTTCAGACGCGCAAAGGTCGGTGTGACGCTTTGAATCGCATCGAGCTTCCGAAACTCGATTTCGATTTCGATTTCTGGGTCGATGCGCTAGCCTCGGCCCACCTCCACCTGAACGCTGCGGCCGGTAGTTAGATGCAACCGCGCCGAGTAGCTCCGAACCAAACCGAAGGACATGCAATGAAACTCACGCGCCTGACACTTCTGTGGGCCATAGCACTCGCCGGCTGCACGGCGACACCCGATCTGGAGCCGCTTCCCGGCAGTCTCACCTATGGCGAGACTGCCTCGTCCCGCAAAAGCCAGGCCGCGCCCGGTACCAAGATTCAGAACCGGTTCCTGCACCAGGGCAAATACGTCTACGAGACCTATGAAGTCCAGTCAGATCACACCTACAAGCTCATTCGCCGCAGCGTCGTCGACAGCCTGGGCGACTGATCGGCAAACCACTACGGCGCCGCGCGTCCTTCGGGACGCTATCAGACGCGCAAAGGTCGCGGGAGCACTTTGGGTTGCTTCAATGCCTTTGACCTTAAACCGAGGTGAAGGAGACATGCAGTAGGAAAGCACGGAGGGCCGTCGGGGGCGAGCGACGGTCGTGCCACCACGTCAGTCGTCGCCTGACAGGTCCGCCGTCGTGCATTCGTAGAGAGTCTCGCCAGTTTCGCTATCGACGCCGGCGATGCTGACGTCATATCCCCACAGATGGCGGACGTGACGCAGCGTGTCGTCCCGGCCGTCCTCTTCGAGAAGAACGCCATTCTTGACGTTGTGCTGCAGGCGCAGATGGCGGTCGCCCAATAGGTCCACATCCATCACCTGGATATCCGGCTGGTTCGCGCCGACGTCGTAGCTGCGGGCAAGCGCCGTGCGGATCGCCTCGTAACCGCGCTCGTTGTGTATGGAAGCGACTTCGCAATAATTGTCGTCTGCCTCGTCGGTCAGCAGAAACAGCCTGAATTTCCGTATGAGCGACGGGCTCAGATATTGCAGGATGAAGGACTCGTCACGGTGGTTTGCCCAGGCGTCGAGCAGCGTCTCGCGCCAGTTCCCCGTCCCCGCTATCTCCGGAAACCAGTCACGATCCTCCGACGTCGGGTCGACGCAGATGCGCTCGATCTCCTGCATCATCGCGAATCCGAGGGCATATGGATTGATGCCGGGGTAGCGGGGATCGTCAAAGGGCGGCTGGAAAACGACGTTGGTATGGCTCTGGAGAACCTCCAGCATGGCGCCTTCGGTGATCTGACCCCGATCGAACAGCCGGTTCATGATGGTGTAGTGAACATAGGTGGCACACCCCTCGTTCATCACCTTCGTTTGCCGCTGCGGATAGAAATATTGCGCGATGACACGGACGATGCGCAGGATTTCCCTCTGCCAGGGCTCCAGGATCAGGCTGGTCTTCTCCAGAAAATAAAGAAGGTTCTCCTCGGGCAGATTTAGCGCTTTCTTGCGCTCCGATACGTCACGCTCGACCGCCTTTGGGTCGCTGTTCTCGCTCGTGGGCGGAAGCGTCCGCCACAGGTCGCTAAAGGTCTGCTCCTCGTATTCCAGCCGCTCACGGGTGCGCTCCCGCTCCTTTTCCGAAGAAAGTCTCGGAGGCCGCCGATAGCGGAAGACGCCCTGGTCCATGAGCGCATGGGCGGAATCGAGAATCGACTCGACTGCGGCCGTGCCGTGGCGCTCCTCGCATTTGGCGATGTATTTCTTGGCAAACTCCATATAGTCCAGGATCGCACTGGCATCGGTCCATTGCCGGAACAGGTAGTTGTTTTTGAAGAAGTGATTGTGGCCGAAGGCGGCGTGAGCGGTCACCAGGGCCTGCATGGCCATGGTGTTTTCCTCCATCAGATAGGTGATGCAGGGATTGGAGTTGATGACCAGTTCGTAGGCCAGGCCACGACGACCCTTGCGATAGAGGTGATCCTCGAAAACGAAGCGCTTGCCGAAGGACCAGTGCTGATACATCAGCGGCATGCCGACCGATGAATAGGCGTCGAGCATCTGCTCGGAGGAAATGATCTCAAGCTGGTTCGGATAGACGTCGAGCCCGAGTTCATCGATCGCGATCGCCTCAATGGCGTCATAGGTGCGCGAGAGCGTCTCGAAGTTCCAGTCGGAGCCCTGAAACAAAAGGTTTGAGGCCGCGCCCTGTGGCATCATCATCGCCTTTCACTTGTGCAACTGCACGGTCTGCTGCTTGCCGAAGAGCTTGCGGAACACCGGATAGATGTCCGCCGGCTTCGCTATGCGGGTCATCTGGAAGTTGGGCCATTCGTCGTCGACGGTGCGATAGGCGCGCCAGAGCGACGTCCCGTTGTCGGTCGTCCCGAAGATCTCCGTCTCACGCTCGTCGATGATTTCGACATAGGCGTAGTACTGGCATAGCCGCATCAACTCGTCGTGCAGCAGCGAAGCGCAACGCTCCGAGTCACCGGAAATGTTCTCTCCGTCCGAGGCCTGCGCGGCGTAGATGTTCCATTCATGCGCCGGATAGCGCTCGCGTATGACGCGGAGCATTTCCTCGAGGGCCGTCGAAACGATCGTGCCGCCGCTCTGTTTGCTGTAGAAGAACGTGTTTTCGTCGACCTCGCCCGCCTCGTCCGTATGGCGGATGAAGACGATGTCGATGCGCTCGTAGCGCCGCTTGAGGAAGAGGTGCAGCAGCACAAAGAAGCGCTTGGCGAGGTCCTTCTCACGCTCGCCCATAGAGGCGGAAACATCCATGAGACAGAACATCACCGCGCTTGCATTCGGCAGCGGCTGCGGCTCGAAGCGATTGAAACGGATGTCGACCGGATCGACATAGGCGATCCGCCGGCGCCGACGTTCCAACTTGTCGAGGGTCTGGCGCAACTCCTCGATATGCTGTTTGTGCTTCGTCTGCGCACCCGGCGCCGCCTCGAGCTTGGCAATCTCTTCTGCGAGCTCCTCGACTTCCCGCCGCGACGGACGCCTGAGCGCAATGCGGCGCCCGAAGCTATTGCGCATCGTGCGCCCCACATTGATGTTCATGGGAGAGCCGCTTGCCGTGAAGCCGGCGCGGCGCCGCTTGAAGGCGACGGACTCCTTCAGATTGAGCTTCACCATATCCGGGAGTTCCAGGTCCTCGAAGAACAGATCGAGCACCTCTTCGCGGGAGAGGACGAACTGGAAATCGTCCTCGCTTTTACCGGTCCCGGCGCCCGCGCCTGCTGCCCCTCTGCCGGAACCCTTCTTCGGGAGACGGTCTCCGGGCGCGAACTCGCGGTTCCCGGGCAAAACATACTGCTTTTCACCGCTATGTCTGTCGGGCTGGAAGCTCGGCTCGCTGACGCCGCGGGCGGGCATCGACACGTTGTGCTCGGCGTCGACGTCGGCGATCTTGCCCGATTTTACCCGCTCCTTGATGACGCGCTTCAGTTCCTCACGCGCGCGCTTCAGGAAACGCTGCCTGTTGCCGAGACTCTTGTCTTTCGGGTTAAGGCGGCGGTCGATGAAATTCGGCATTGACTGACCCCTGCGTCGCGCATCCTCAACCCGCCTTGTTCACCCGCATGTACCAATCGACGAGCCTTCGCACCTGCCGTTCGGTGTATCCGCGCTCCTTCATCCGTTGGACGAACTCGGCGTGCTGCTTCTCGGTGGCGCTGTCCTTCTTGGAACCGAAGCTGATCACCGGCAGCAGGTCCTCGACCTGGCCGAACATGCGCTTCTCGATGACTTCGCGCAGCTTCTCGTAGCTGGTCCAGGCCGGATTGCGCCCGTGGTTCTTGGCGCGCGCCCTGAGCGTGAACTTGACGACTTCGTTGCGGAAATCCTTCGGATTGGCGATGCCCGCCGGCTTTTCGATCTGCGACAACTCGCTGTCGAGAATCTTGCGGTTGAGGATCTGCCCCGTGTCCGGATCCTTGAAGTCCTGGTCCTCGAGCCAGGCATCGGCATAGGCGATATAGCGGTCGAAAAGATTCTGACCGTATTCGCTGTAGGATTCCAGATAGGCCTTCTGGATCTCGTGACCGATGAACTCCGCATAGCGTGTGGCAAGTTCCGACTTGATGAAATCGAGATAGGCCGCCTCGGATTCCTTCGGGAACTGTTCGCGCTTGATCGCCTGCTCCAGGATATACATGAGGTGCACCGGATCGGCGGCGACCTCCTTGGTGTCGTAGTTGAAGGTCTCGGAGAGGACCTTGAAGGCAAAGCGCGTGCTGACGCCGGTCATTCCTTCGTCGACACCGGCCGCATCGCGATATTCCTGGACGGAGCGCGCCTTCGGATCGACATCCTTGAGATTCTCGCCGTCATAGACGCGCATCTTGGTATAGAGCGAAGAATTCTCGTGCGGCACGAGACGGGTCGAGACCGTAAACCGGCTCAGTATCTCCAGGACTTCCGGAGCGCACGGGTTGCTGACCAGTTCGCTTTCGCGAAGAAGCTTTTCATAGATCATCTTCTCTTCGGTCACGCGCAGGCAATAGGGCACCTTGACCACCAGGATGCGGTCCAGAAACGCCTCGTTGTTGCGGTTGTTCTTGAACTGCAGCCATTCCGACTCGTTGGAGTGCGCAAGGATGGTGCCCTGATAGGGGAAGGCGCCGAAATTCTCCGTGCCGTTGTAGCTGCCCTCCTGCGTCGCCGTCAGCAGCGGATGCAGGACCTTGATCGGAGCCTTGAACATCTCGACGAATTCGAGCAGCCCCTGCGAAGTGCGGTTGAGCCCGCCGCTGTAGGAATAGGCGTCGGGATCCGCCTGGCTGTAGTTTTCGAGCTGCCGGATATCGACCTTGCCGACGAGCGAGGAGACGTCCTGGTTGTTCTCGTCGCCGGGCTCTGTCTTGGCGATGCAGATCTGGCGCAGCCGCGAGGGCGTCAGCTTGACGACGCTAAACTTCGAAATGTCGCCCCCGACCTCGTCGAGCCTTTTCGCCGCCCAGGGCGAGATCAGGCCGGTCAACCTTCGTCGGGCGATGCCGTATTTGTCCTCGAGAAGATCGGCCATGCGCTCGGGATGAAAGAGGCCGAGGGGCGACTCGAAGATCGGGCTGATCTGTCCATTGACCATCAGCGTGTATACCGGCCGCTGCTCCATCAGCCTCTTTAGCCGCTCGGCGAGCGAGGACTTGCCGCCGCCGACCGGTCCCAGGAGGTAGAGAATCTGCTTGCGTTCCTCGAGACCCTGGGCAGCGTAGCGGAAGTAACCGACGATCCGCTCGATCGTGTCTTCCATGCCGAAAAAGTCGGAAAAAGCCGGATAGATCTTGATGGTTCGGTTGGCAAAGATCCGGCCCAGACGTTCGTCGGCGCTGGTATCGACGAGAACCGGTTCTCCAATGGCATCCACCATCCGCTCCTGAGCGGTGGCGTACATACTCTTGTCGTCACGACATGCGAGAAGATATTCCTGTAGGCTTATCTCTTCTTGCGCTGCACTCGAATAGATCTCCGAAAAGAGGTCGAAGACGTCAGATTCACTCCTTTGCATCGTGCTCTCCCGCGGCAGGCCGCTTGGTTGAAACGGGATAGCTGCCTGTCGGCTTCTGCTTCAAGTGAACGGTTTCCTGACTTCAAAGTTCCTTCTTTATAACCGGCACTGGAATCGGATGCCGAAGCAGCAGCTAACGACGACATCCGCACATCAGTTCGGGACCGACCGATCGGCGCCTCTTTTGAAATCGGAGGCGCGCTCCGCAAGACTCGTCGCTCTGTCACCCCATCATCGCGGCCGCTGACGCGAATCCGCATGACAAAATGAAGCATAACTAATCCCTGCCCGTTCGCCGACTTTTTTTTTACGATTCCGCGAATTTAGCCATCAACATTATCGTGTAGGGCGGTTGCTTCGTGAGTGGCGCGCTTGGTCAATAGGCGTAGAAGCGGCAGTCGGCAAACTCACGGTCCGGGGCATGGGTGAAACGTCCGGCTCCGGGATGGCAACGTCTAAACTGGCGCTTTCAAGAAATCTGGGATCCGCTGTCGCATTGGCGGAGCCTCGTTCGTCCTCGGCGCGTGGACCGGCTATTCATCGGCGGCACTGTCAATTCACAAGGAGAAACGATTATGCCCAGCATCATACGCTTGCATCGCGTTCTGGCAACCAACCCAGAAAAAGTCTATCGCGCGTTCATCGAGGCAGACGCGCTCGCGAAGTGGCTTCCGCCAAACGGCTTCGCCTGCACTGTGCATCACCTGGATCCCAAAGTCGGCGGCACGTTCAAAATGTCCTTCCGGAACTTCACAACGGGTACAAGCCACGCGTTTGGCGGCGAATATGTCGAACTCGTCCCAGGCGAACGCTTGCGCTACACGGACACTTTCGACGATCCCAACCTGCCCGGTGACATGCAAGTGACTGTGACATTGAAGAAAGTATCGGTCGGCACCGAGCTGGATATCGAGCAGGCAGGCGTGCCGGACGTCATACCACCCGAGGCTTGCTATCTCGGTTGGCAGGAGTCGCTGCGAAACCTGGCAAGGCTTGTCGAGCCTGAGATCAATCAATAGCGCATCAGCATCGAGCAAAGGCCGCTGGCACCGGATCGCCGGGTCGAGTTCCGCGATCTGAAGGACGAAGTGACGGTGCCCGTTCCGGACGAATGAACAGAGCCGATTCAAGCGTCGCTTGGCTAAACAACGGCAGCGAGATGCGAATCGTTGGTGCACACGCGGCCGAATGCAGCAGGACCCGGTGGTCAAATTTCCGGCGTCTTGCCAAAGAATACGATGGAGGAGATTTGCGTATCCAGCTCGCCTGCCGGATAGTTTTGGTGCGGTCGAGAAGACTCGAACTTCCACGGGTTGCCCCACAGCGACCTCAACGCTGCGCGTCTACCAATTCCGCCACGACCGCATCGTGGTAGGTGCCGATTTGCGTCGGCGGGGCTGCATGTAGCAAAAGCATTGGGGGTGCACAAGGGCGCCGTGACAGAAATTTGACGGGAAACCGAACAATTTCGACGGACCTCGCTGAAAGCGCTGGAAACGCTGGACTCTTGGCGCCGTCCGTCCCATGTACAAGTCGGAAAAGTCGGTAAATGTGGGCCCCCATGCAGCGTGAAAACCTCAGCAAGGAGATGTTTGCTCCGCCGGAAACGCCGCCGGTGCGCTGGCGCATCGCCCCTGCCCTCGTCGGTTATCCACAGGCGGTCGAAACGATGGAGCGAGAGGCGGCGGCAATCGCGGCCGGCACCGCCGACGAGTTGGTCTGGCTGGTCGAGCATCCGCCGCTTTACACGGCCGGCACGAGCGCCCATGCCGCCGACCTCGTGATGCCGGACCGCTTTCCGGTCTTTGCGACCGGCCGCGGCGGCGAGTATACCTATCACGGTCCCGGGCAGCGGGTCGTCTACGTCATGCTCGACCTGAAGCGGCGCCGGCAGGATGTCCGCGCCTTCGTCGCGGCGCTCGAAAGCGTCATCATCGCCACGCTCGATTCGATGAACATCAAAGGCGAGCGACGCGAAGACCGCGTCGGCGTCTGGGTGCGCCGGCCGGAGAAGGCGCCGCTGATGGATGGATCCATGGCCGAGGACAAGGTCGCCGCCATTGGTATCCGCCTGCGAAGATGGGTGAGCTTCCACGGCTTCTCGCTCAATGTCGACCCGGATCTTGATCACTTCAACGGCATCGTGCCCTGCGGCATCCGCGGCTATGGCGTGACAAGCCTCGTCGATCTCGGTCTGCCGGTCATGATGGCCGATGTCGATACACGGCTCAGGGAAGCATTCGAAATGGTCTTCGGCCCCACGCGGGCGGATAACGGTTAGAATCACGCAACCACAATCTGCCGCATGCCGCATCGCTCGCGCCGGAAGATTGGAGACCGACGCGGCGATCGGGGGCGCATTTGGTCGACTTTTTGCCGCTGCGGATTGCCCCGCCCGCACTTAAAGGCCTATAAGCTCATCTCACCTTCGCCCCACAGCGGGCAGTCAAAGGCGCTTCCGGCGTCCCGACAACGACAATCAGGCGAAAGGAGCTACCATGCACGTATCCACCGAATCCGCGATTGCGCGTCTGCACCAGACAGGAGACGGCGATACCCTGGGCGGCCGCATCTGGAGAGCACGGGACGCGGCGAAGCTCACGACGAAGGATCTGGCAACCAAGCTCGGCGTTCGTAGCGAAACCATCTCTTCCTGGGAGCGCGACCGCGCCGAACCTCGAGCCAATCGGCTTTTCATGCTCGCAGGCGTGCTCGGCGTCGCGCCCGTTTGGCTGATTGCCGGGATCGGACGCGGGCCGGATGAAGAGACGGCGGAGCTACCGGGGAACCAACTGCGCAAGCAACTCGCCGTCATCAAGAAGCTGCACGCTCAGACTGGAGAAGCCATTACGGCGCTCGAGATGGAAATCGGGCGTGTCGAGCAGAATGAAGAATTCTAAGCCAATGTAATTTCAGCTTACGCGCGCCGTTGTATTGACGATTGAATCATACCGTCAAATGTATTTGCGAATCCAGGGAGATAAAGATGGACGTACGCGCCGCCGTTGCCGTTCAGGCCGGCAAGCCGCTGGAAGTGATGACGGTGCAGCTCGAAGGCCCGCGGGCCGGCGAGGTGCTCGTCGAGGTGAAGGCGACCGGAATCTGCCACACCGACGATTTCACCCTCTCCGGCGCCGATCCGGAAGGGCTGTTTCCGGCAATCCTCGGCCATGAAGGCGCTGGCATCGTCGTCGATGTCGGCCCTGGCGTCACGAGCGTCAAGAAGGGCGACCACGTCATTCCGCTCTATACGCCGGAATGCCGGTCCTGCCCCTCGTGTCTGTCGCGCAAGACCAATCTCTGCACCGCCATTCGCGCCACCCAGGGCCAGGGCGTGATGCCGGACGGCACCTCGCGCTTCTCGCTCAACGGCGAGAAGCTGCACCATTACATGGGCTGCTCGACTTTCGCCAATTTCACCGTGCTGCCGGAGATCGCCGTCGCCAAGGTCAATCCGGACGCCCCCTTCGACAAGATCTGCTATATCGGCTGCGGCGTCACCACCGGCATCGGCGCCGTCATCAACACCGCGAAGGTCGAGATCGGCGCAACGGCGATCGTCTTCGGCCTGGGCGGCATCGGTTTGAACGTCATCCAGGGGCTGAAGCTCGCCGGCGCCGACGTGATCATCGGCGTCGATTTGAACAATGACAAGAAGGAATGGGGCGAGAAGTTCGGCATGACCCACTTCGTCAATCCGACGGAGGTGGGCGACGACATCGTGCCCTATCTCGTCAACCTGACGAAGCGCGGCGCCGACCAGATCGGCGGCGCCGACTACACCTTCGACTGCACCGGCAACGTGAAGGTGATGCGCCAGGCGCTGGAGGCCTCGCATCGCGGCTGGGGCAAGTCGGTGATCATCGGGGTCGCCGGTGCCGGCCAGGAGATCGCGACGCGGCCGTTCCAGCTGGTCACCGGCCGCACCTGGATGGGCACCGCCTTCGGCGGCGCGCGCGGGCGCACCGACGTGCCGAAGATCGTCGACTGGTACATGGAGGGCAAGATCCAGATCGATCCGATGATCACCCACACCATGCCGCTCGATGACATCAACAAGGGCTTCGAGCTGATGCATTCCGGTGAAAGCATACGCAGCGTCGTCGTCTATTAATCTGCGACTGCATCCGATAAGCGTCGGAACCTTCTGGGTTCCGGCGCTTCGCAGTTCCAAAGAGACTTTCCCCGATGATTTACGTCGACGCCGATGCTTGTCCGGTAAAGGCAGAGATCCTGAAAGTGGCCGAGCGCCACGGCTTGGAGGTGACCTTCGTCGCCAATTCGGGACTGCGCCCTTCGCGCGACCCTATGGTGCGGAACGTCATCGTGTCGGCGGGCTTCGACGCCGCAGACGATTGGATCGCCGAACGTGCGGGCAAGGGCGATGTCGTGGTCACAGCGGACGTACCGCTCGCCGTGCGCTGCGTGGCCGCAGGGGCGCTCGCCACCGGCCCCACCGGCCGCATATTCGACCGAACCAATATCGGACTGGCATCTGCCATGCGCGATCTCGGTGCACATCTGAGGGAGACTGGCGAAAGCAAGGGCTACAACGCCGCCTTCACTGCTAAGGACCGGTCCGCTTTTCTGGAAACGCTTGACCGGCTCTGCCGCCAGGTTGGAAAGTGACGGTAAGCGGGAGACGCGGATGAATCCCCTTACTGGTCTCAGACATTGGCCCTTCTATCTTGCGCTTGCCGGCGCTCTCGGCAGCGTTGCGGTCAGCGTCCCGATTTTCCGCAACCAGGCAATCGAGATCGCCGCAATCACCTTCTTCTGCACCTACCTTTCGATCACTGCCTTCCGGCTTCCGAAACTCAGCGGAAGTTATTTGAAGGCGAATGCGCGGGACACCGGTGAGCCGGAGCCGATCATCTTTCTCGTGACGCTTGCGGCCGCGGCCGTTTCACTTGCGGCACTGTTTCTTGCGCTCAACAGCAAGGACGGCGGCAGCGCCGTCGAACTGATCCTCGCCTTCGCCTCGGTCACCCTCGGCTGGGCGACTGTGCATACGATGGCGTCGCTGCATTATGCCCACCTCTACTGGCTCGCCGGCCGGCGTCGGGATGACGCGGCCGCGCGCGGCCTCGACTTTCCGGAGACGGACATGCCTGGAGGCTACGACTTCCTCTATTTCGCCTTCGTCGTCGGCATGACTGCGCAGACCTCGGACGTCGCCGTCACGACAACAGCGATGCGGCGCGTGACGCTCCTGCATTCGATCGTTTCCTTCTTCTTCAACACGGTGCTCGTCGCAGCCGCGGTCAATGCCGCGGTTCAGCTTGCCGGCAGCACCTGATCTCCAGGAGAGCCCCATGAAAATCGTCTCACAGAACACTGCTTTCGGCGGCATGCAGGGCGTGTTCGCCCATGATTCCAAAGCCTGCAAGGGCGAAATGACCTTCGCCGTCTATGTGCCGCCGCAGGCGGTCAACGAACCCCGCCCGGTGCTCTGGTATCTCTCCGGCCTCACCTGCACCCATGCAAACGTCATGGAAAAGGGTGAGTATCGCCGGATGGCTTCGGAACTCGGCCTCATCGTCGTTTGCCCGGACACGAGCCCGCGCGGCGCCGATGTGGCGGACGAGCTTACAAACTGGCAGATGGGCAAGGGCGCAGGCTTCTACCTCGACGCAACGGAAATGCCCTGGGCCGAACACTACCAGATGTACACTTACATCACCGAGGAACTGCCCGCCCTTGTCGGCGAGCATTTCCGCATCGACCCGAGCCGCCAAGGCATATTCGGGCACTCGATGGGCGGCCATGGCGCCATGACTATCGCACTGAAGAATCCTGACCGGTTCAAGAGCTGCTCCGCCTTCGCGCCGATCGTCGCGCCCTCTTCGGCCGACTGGTCGGTCGGCGCTTTCGAAAAATATCTCGGATCCGACAAGGCCGTCTGGCGGAAATACGACGCCTGCGCCCTCGTCGAAGACGGCGCGCGTTTCCCGGAATTCCTGATCGATCAGGGCAAGGCCGACAGCTTCCTGGAAAACGGACTGCGTCCGTGGCTGTTCGAAGCGGCGGTCGAGGGCACCGGCATCGGGCTGACGCTCCGCATGCACGAGCGCTACGACCATTCCTATTACTTCATCTCAACCTTCATGGACGATCACCTGAAGTGGCACGCGGAGCGACTCGGCTGAACACCCGGGGTCACTGTTGTCAACGGGCCGGCTGGATGCGCGGCTGGCCGGCCGTTTCAAGGACGCGCACGCTCGATTCGGCAAGGCCGTGAAGGCCTTCCGTATCGATGACCAGATGCCAATGCGCCGTCTCGGGGATGGTCATCCTGAGCGGCGACTTCCGCGCGACACCGCCGAAAAACTGGTGCTTCAGCGTTTCCTTGAAACGCGTGAAGTTGACGTCGGTCATCAGGCGAACATTGGCGACTGCAGAGAGCGTGATCTCGATGCGCGTACCGGCCCTTTGGGTGTTCAGGTCGTAATGGGTAAAGTTCAAAGCTTGCTTCGCCATGGGCAAATACTGGACTTCTTGCATATATAAGGGAATTCTCACGATCGTAGCGGCCGTCGCTTAACGAATGGTTTTGACCATTCGCATGCGCCGGGGCCATGCGGGCTGGCTCTGGCGGTCGCAATGGGCTAGAGCCTTTCCTGGTTAAATGGAAACATTCTGCCGGAGCAGGTTTTCGTCAGGGCAGAGGCGATCGCCTCCGACCCTGGCGGAAAGACGCTCGGCAGAATGTTTCCATTTAACCAGGAAAGGCTCTAAAGCCAGCCCTTGAAGAACTGGAAGCGGATCGCGCAGATGGCAGGCATTGAACACAGGCAGGTGGACAGCGACGAGGCGGGCATGCGCCTTGACCGTTGGTTCAAGGTACACTTCCCGGGGCTGGGCTTCGGGCCGCTGCAGAAGCTCCTGCGCTCCGGCCAGATTCGCGTCGACGGCGCACGTGCTAAATCCGACACGCGCGTCCAGCCGGGACAGACGATCCGCATTCCTCCGCTCGGCGTCGATCCCAAGGAAAGCAAATCCGGACCGATTGCCGGCCGCGACCTGCGCAACTCCTCCGACGCCGAACTGCTGTCACGCATGGTGCTGCATGAGGACGCCAAGGTGATCGTTCTCAACAAGCCTGCGGGGCTGGCGGTCCAGGGCGGCTCAGGGGTCAATCGCCACATCGACAAGATGCTCGAGGCCTGGACGAACCAGAAAGGCGAAAAGCCGCGGCTCGTGCATCGGCTCGACCGCGACACCTCCGGCGTGCTCGTCATCGCCCGCACGCGCGGCGCCGCACAGCAACTGACCGCCGCCTTCCGCGAACGCGATACGAAGAAGACCTACTGGTCGCTCGTCAAGGGCGTTCCGCGCAAACGCGAGGATCGGATTTCCACTTGGCTCGTCAAGGAGCAGACGCCCGACGGCGATCGCATGCGGATCGCCAAGCACGGCGAAGAAGGCGCCGACCACGCGATCTCCTATTATCGGATCGTCGAACAGGCGGGCCAGAACCTCGCGTGGTTGGAGATGGAACCCTATACCGGTCGCACGCATCAGCTGCGCGTGCACGCCGCCCATATCGGCCATCCGATCATCGGCGATCCGAAATATTTCGAAGCCGACATAAACTGGGCCTTCCCCGGCGGCATTCAGAACCGGCTGCACTTGCATGCCCGACATATCGACATTCCGCATCCGAACGGTGGCCGGCTCAAGGTCACCGCGCCGCTGCCGCCGCACATGGTGCAGAGTTGGAACCTTCTTGGCTTCGACGAGAATACCGCCCGCGAGGAGGATTGATGAAACTCGTCCTTTTCGATTGCGACGGAACGCTGGTCGACAGCGCCGGTCTGATCCATGAAGTGATGGGCCGCACCTTCGAGGCCTTCGATCTTCCGCGTCCGCAGGCTGAGGCGACGCGCGGGGTCATCGGCCTGACGCTCGACACCGCGATCGCCCGTCTCATGGAGCAGAGCCGGATCGACAGCCGCATCGCGGCGATGACGACGCACTACAAAGCGATCTTCACTTCGGTGCGCAGCGAAGGACACCTTCAGGAAGCGCTGTTTCCGGGCATTGCCGACATGGTGCAAAGCTTGGCAGGCCGCGACGGGCTGTTGATCGGCGCCGTCACCGGAAAATCGAGGCGCGGGCTTAGCCACATCGCCGAAGCGCACGGTTTCGACAAGCTCTTCTTCGTCTCTCGCACTGCCGACGACTGCCCTTCGAAACCGCACCCGGCCATGGTGATGGAGTGCTGCGCGGAAGCGGGCGTCGACCCGAAGAACACCATCGTCATCGGCGATGCGATCTATGATATGCAGATGGCCAAGGCGGCCGGCGCCGGCGCCCTCGGGGTATCCTGGGGCTATGCCAGCGTGCCGGCGCTGATCGAGGCCGGCGCCGACCACATCGCCCATGTACCGCCGGATATTATCGAATGGATGGAGGCAAGCCATGCCTGATATACGCGACGAATTGCAAAGCGCCCTCACCCATGAGGACCCGGTGCGTCGCGCCCAGATCCAGATGCACAAGCCTCTGGCAAAACGTTTCTACGTGAAGGTCAGCGTCGCCGCAGCGGATGGCGGCCATGCGGTGCTTCTGGACGGAAGGACTGTGCGGACGCCGGCCAGGCAGCCATTGGCGGTACCGACGCGCAAGCTAGCGGAGCTTCTGGCGGCCGAATGGGATGCGCAAGGCGAGGTCATCAATCCGGCCGCCATGCCGCTGACCCGCCTGGTCAACACGGCGATCGACGGCGTGGCGCTCGACCAGCGCGCGGTCTTCGATGACATTCTGCGCTTCGCCGGCAGCGATCTCCTCTGCTACCGCGCCGACAGTCCCGAAGGGCTGGTGCGGCGGCAGAATGATAGTTGGAACCCCGTGCTCGACTGGGCCGCCCAATCGCTCGGCGCCCGCTTCATCCTGGCAGAAGGCGTGATCCATCAGGAGCAGCCGCCGGAGGCGATCTCTGCATTTTCCGTGGGACTGCGCGCCTTCGCGACCCCGCTCGGCCTCGCCTGCCTGCACACGATCACCGCTTTGACCGGATCCGCATTGCTGGCGCTTGCCTTTGCAAGCGGCCGTCTGTCGGCGCAGGACGCCTGGGCGGCCGCCCATGTCGACGAGGATTGGCAGATCGAACATTGGGGCACCGACGAGGAGGCCTTTCAACGGCGTGAGAACCGCTGGCAGGAGATGCGGGCCGCCGCCGCCGCGCTCGATGCCTTGAAGTAGTGACGCCTGCCGCAGCGGCAGGTGGATTACCGGACGTCATCCGATGATCTTAAGCCCGGCGACACCGGCCACGATCAGGCCAACACAGCCGAGGCGCATGGCGCTGACCGGCTCGGCAAACAGCAGTATGCCGAGCACGACCGAGCCGATCGTGCCTATGCCGGTCCATACAGCATAGGCCGTGCCGAGCGGTAGCGAGCGCACGGCATGGCCGAGCAACAGTACGCTCAGGATCATCGCCCCTGCGCTCAGCAGGCTTGGCGTCAGCCGTGTGAACCCATTCGTATATTTGAGGCCGACAGCCCATCCGATTTCGAGAAGTCCGGCGAGAAGCAGCGTGAACCAGGCCATGTGAGGCTCCTCCATCAGGAGCGAGGCCGTCCCCGCGGAAGTCGGGCGAAACCCGTGCAGCCGTCTGCATCCGCCCTCATTTAGTCCATGCGCTCGTGGACGGCAAGATCGGCCCGGCAAGCCTGCCCTGCGCCACCCGCTGACCTTGCGTCAGGAGCTCCGCTCGCGCCGGAGCTTCGTCCACCAGTCGATCCGCTTGCGAAGCTCACGCTCGAAACCGCGTTCCGGCGGATCGTAAAATGTCCTTCGTCCCATTTTTTCCGGGAAATAGTCCTGCCCGGAAAAGGCGTCCGGTTCGTCGTGATCGTAGCGGTAGCCCTCGCCGTAACCCTCCCCCTTCATGAGCTTCGTCGGGGCATTGAGGATATGTTTCGGCGGCAGCAGCGAACCGTTTTCCTTCGCCGCCCGCATCGCCGCCTTGTAGGCGGTATAGACGGCATTCGACTTCGGCGCGGTCGCGAGATAGACGCAAGCCTGCGCCAGCGCCAATTCCCCCTCCGGCGAGCCGAGGTAATCATAGGCGTCCTTGGCCGCATTGCAGATCATCAATGCCTGCGGGTCGGCAAGGCCGATATCCTCGACCGCCATGCGCACAAGTCGACGGCCGAGATAAAGCGGATCCTCGCCGGCATCGAGCATGCGGCAGAGATAATAGAGTGCGGCATCCGGATCGGAGCCGCGCACGGACTTATGCAGCGCCGAGATCAGATTGTAGTGGCCGTCCTGGCTCTTGTCGTAGACGGGAGCGCGCCGCTGGACGATGTCCTGGAGTGCCGCGGCATCGAAGATCTCGCCCTTGCGGGCTGCTCGCCAGACCTCCTCGGCCAGGGTGAGCACGGCCCGGCCGTCGCCGTCGGCCATGCGGATCAGGCTTGCGCGCGCGTCCGCGTCGAGCGGCAACGGCCTGTTTTCGGCCGCCTCCGCGCGAGTCAGCAATTCCTCCAGGCTCGCCTCGGCATGCGGCTTGAAGGTCAGCACCCGCGCGCGCGACAAAAGCGCGGCGTTGAGCTCGAAGGACGGGTTCTCCGTGGTGGCGCCGACGAGAATAACCGTCCCATCTTCTATGACCGGCAGGAAGCTGTCCTGCTGGGCACGGTTGAAGCGATGGATCTCGTCGACGAACAGCAGCGTCTGGCGCCCGGACATGCGCCGGGCCCGGGCCGATTCGAAAACCTTCTTCAAATCGGCCACGCCGGAGAAGATCGCCGAGATCTGCTCGAAGGCGAGCCCCGCCTCGCCTGAGAGCAGGCGCGCCACCGTCGTCTTGCCCGTGCCGGGCGGGCCCCAGAAAATCATCGAGCCGAGCGAGCCGGAGGCGATCATCCGCGTGAGCGTACCGTCGGCGCCGGTCAGGTGCTCCTGTCCGGTGACTTCGGCTAGCGTCTTCGGCCTCAGCCGATCGGCAAGCGGTCTTGCCGAGGCCATGTCCGGTGGTTCCTGTGGGGAAAAGAGATCGCTCATCGGAAAAACTGACGAATGATCTGGCCGTTGCGCTCGATCTCGACGCGCCAGAAAGAGGCTTCTTCGGCAACGACGCTCTCCAGCGTCTTCGAACTGTCGATGGTCACGCCATTCACGGATCGCACGATGTCCTTCGGCTCGAGCCCGATCCGCGCCGCCGGCGAACCGCGATTGACCGCCGCGACGACGACACCCTGCGAGGAGGTCGGCATGCGCAGTTCCTCCGCCAGCCGCGGCGACAGATTGGCCACGATCGCGCCGGCGAAAGGATTCCTGCCCTCGATCAGCCTTTCGTCACGCGGCTCGGTTTCCGGCGCCCGCTCCAGCTTCATGGTGATGTCGTACGCCTTCCCATTTTCCGAAATCGTCACGCGCGCCTCATGGCCGATGCCGACGGTCGTCAGGCGGTAGCCGAGAGCATCGGGATGTTCGACGGCGATACCGTTGATCGCCGTCACGACCTGGCCGGGCTTCAGGCCGGCATGTGCGGCCGGACCATTGGGGAACACCGCCGTGACCAGCGCGCCGCGGGCACGATGGAGCCCGAGCGCTTCCGCGATATCCGAAGTGACCGGCTCGAAGCTCGCACCGACGAAGGGACGGATGAAGGAACCGCCCCCACCTTCCGCCGAGGCGACGAAGACCTTGACCAGATTGGCGGGAATCGCAAAGCCGACACCATTGGAGCCGCCACCGCGCGAGAAGATGGCCGTGTTGATACCGATCAGCTCGCCGTTCATGTTGATCAGGGCGCCGCCCGAGTTTCCGGGGTTGATGGCCGCATCGGTCTGGATGAAGAAGCCGAAATCGCCATTGGAAATCTGATTGCGGGCGAGCGCGGATACGATGCCGCTCGTCACCGTCTGCCCGACCCCGAACGGATTCCCCATCGCCAGGACCAGGTCACCCACCTCGACCGCATCCGAGTCGCCGATCGGAACGATATCGAACGGGCCGCCCGCCTGAATCTTCAATACCGCAAGATCGAGGCGGTCGTCCTTGAGCACGATCTTGCAGGGAAATTCGCGTCCATCCACAAGTGCCACCTTGATGTCGTCAGCGCCTTCGATGACGTGGTTGTTGGTCACGACGACGCCGTTGCGGCCGACGATCACGCCCGATCCGAGCGACGATTGCTTCTCGCTGCGATTCGGCATGCGCTGGCCGAAGAATTCCTCGAAGAAGGGATCTCCGGAAAATATCGAGCGCCGCTCGACGACCCGCTCGGCGTAAACGTTGACCACGGCATTCGCTGTCTGTTTGACCAGGGGCGCGAAGGAGAGTTGCATTTCGACGCGGGATTGGGGAACGACCTTGGCATCCTGCGCTCCGGCGGAGCTCGACATGGCGATAGCAAGGACAAGAGACGACAGAACCCGACCGCCAAATATCATAAAGCATTCTCCCTTTCACTGCCGCGGAAGCGCGCCGCGTTCGAATTTCGAGGGCGCGCCCCGGATGCTGGTCTTTTCATGAACGCTGCCCCAAAAGAGTTCCGGCGGCGTGCACGAGTTCAGATAGGATTTCGCGAGAAAAAAGGCAAACGCGCGGCCCGTGCATCCACCGACCACTTAAGGGCAAACCTCGTTCAGCGCCGTGCGCCCTTCGGGATGCACAAAGGACGCTGTAATTCTTTGAAGCACGCATCGTGCTTTCCCAAAATCGGGTCCGATTTTGGGCCGATGCGCCAGGAAACCTGTCGCCTCCACAGCCGCGCTGCTCACGCAACATGCACGAAAACGTGGTCTGGCGCCTCTTTCCGAGTGCGTTAAACTTTGGTCATCTGACTGCACCATCATTCGACGCAGAGGAACCGAAATGTCCTATTACCGCCCACCGCGGATCGCCGCCTCCGAGATCACACCGGAACGCTTTTTCCTCGGTCGGCGCACCTTCCTCGCGGCCGCCGCCGGTAGCCTGGCGCTCGGCACGCGGGCCGCGGATGCAGCGGCGCTGGAGGCGGTCTCAAGCTCCTATAAGGTGGACGAGGCCCTGACGCCGGAAGAGGACGTCACGAGCTACAACAACTTCTACGAATTCGGCACGGGCAAGGCCGATCCCGCCGCCCGGTCGGGCGGGTTCAAACCCACGCCGTGGACGGTCAAGGTCGATGGCCTCGTCGGGAAGCCGCGAGAGTTCGGTCTCCAGGAACTTCTCCGCTTCCCGCTCGAGGAGCGTGTCTACCGCATGCGCTGCGTCGAGGCGTGGTCGATGGTGATCCCCTGGATCGGCTTTCCGCTGGCCTCGCTCCTGGACAAAGTAGAGCCGCTTGGCAGCGCCAAATATGTCGCCTTCGAAACCGTCGTTCGGCCGGAGGAAATGCCAGGTCAATCCGGCCTGTTCCAGCCCCTGCCCTGGCCCTATCGCGAGGGCCTTCGGCTCGACGAAGCCCGACACCCGCTGACGATCCTTGCCGTCGGTCTCTATGGCAAGACCTTGCCGAACCAGAATGGCGCTCCGATCCGTCTGGTCGTGCCGTGGAAATACGGCTTCAAGGGTATCAAATCGATCGTCCGCATCTCGCTCACCGAAACCACGCCTCCCTGCACCTGGAACCTCGCGGCACCGAACGAATACGGCTTCTACGCCAATGTGAATCCGGCCGTCGACCACCCCCGCTGGAGCCAGGCCACGGAGAACCGCATCGGCGAAGGCGGCTTTTTCGGCTCCAACCGCCGCGATACGCTCCCCTTCAACGGCTACGCCGACGAGGTCGCGAGCCTCTATACCGGCATGGACCTGACGGTGCATTTCTGAGGATGGCCTCCTTCCTTCCCGCCCTGCCCAAGCGCCTGCACGGTCCGTCGGTCTGGGCACTTTATGCCATCGGCTTCGTCCCGGCGGCATCCGCCTTCTATCTCGGCGCCACCGGTCAACTGCCCGGAAACGCAGTCAAGGAATTCGAGCACCTGCTTGGCCTTTGGGCGCTGCGCTTTCTGGTGGCAACGCTCGCCATCACGCCAGTCCGCGATCTGTTCGGCCTGAACTGGCTGCGATACCGCCGCGCACTAGGCCTGCTCGCCTTCTATTACGTGCTGATGCACTTCCTCGCCTATATGCTGCTCGACCAGATGCTGCGATTTCCGTCGATCGTCGCCGACATTGCCCGCCGCCCCTTCATCACCATCGGCATGGCGGCCTTCCTGCTTCTCATTCCTCTCGCGCTGACGTCCAACAACTGGTCGATCCGCAAGCTCGGGCAGCGCTGGAACAAACTCCACCGGCTCGTCTATCTGATCGCCGCGGCGGGTGCCCTGCATTTCGCCATGTCGGTCAAGGTCGTAGGGCCGGAGCAGATGCTCTATATCGCCCTTGTCGCACTGCTTCTGGCATGGCGGCCAATCAGGACGCCCTTCCTGCGCTGGAGACGACAGCGCAGCGGCGTTGCAAGGCCGAGCCCAGCAACGGAAAAAGCGGCCGGGTGAAGGCATCACCCGGCCGCTTTAATTCATCCTGCCCTCAACAGCGACGCACGTCCTATCAGACGCACAAAGGACGCTGTAACTCCTTGAACCTGCGCATCGTCTTTCCGAAAATCGGGTCCGATTTGCGGACCGATGCGCAAGCGGGATCAGGCTGCTTCGGCTTCTTCCGCTTCGGCGACGCGAGCGCGATCCTTTGCGCCCTTGGCGTCGACGTCGCGATCGACGAATTCGATGACAGCGAGCGGCGCATTGTCGCCGTGGCGGAATCCAGCCTTCATGATGCGCAGATAGCCACCGTTGCGGGTGGCGTAGCGCGATGCAATCGCGTCGAACAGCTTCGAGACCACGGCAACGTCGCGAATCTGCGAGATCGCCTGGCGGCGAGCATGCAGGTCGCCGCGCTTTCCGAGCGTGACGAGCTTTTCGACGATCGGACGGATTTCCTTTGCCTTCGGCAGGGTCGTCACGATCTGTTCGTGTTCGATCAGCGAAGCTGCCATGTTGGCAAACATCGCCTTTCGGTGGCTGGCGGTTCTGTTCAGCTTGCGACCGGCTTTAGCGTGGCGCATGGCTATTCTCCTTTACTTGCAGGCATCCGCCCGCAGTCTAACGGGGGCGTATATTCCGCTGAGAGCCGATGGCTTGAAGCGACTAGACATATACGCAGTTCAAGGTTCTAAGGCCAGCTTCACGCGTTCTTTCGAACGCGTGCGGCCCTAGTATTGGTCTTCGTAGCGCTTGGCGAGATCTTCGATGTTCTCCGGCGGCCAGGACGGCACTTCCATGCCGAGATGCAGGCCCATGGAAGCGAGAACTTCCTTGATCTCGTTGAGCGACTTGCGACCAAAATTCGGCGTACGGAGCATCTCTGCTTCCGTCTTCTGAATGAGGTCGCCGATATAGACGATGTTGTCGTTCTTCAGGCAGTTGGCCGAACGGACGGAAAGCTCCAGTTCGTCGACCTTCTTGAGCAGCGCCGGGTTGAAGGCGAGTTCGGTGACGGCCTCTTCCTCGGCTTCCTTCTGCGGCTCTTCGAAATTGACGAAGACCGAGAGCTGGTCCTGAAGAATGCGGGCCGCAAAGGCGATCGCGTCTTCGCCCGTGACGGAGCCGTCGGTCTCGATCGACATGGTCAGCTTGTCGTAGTCGAGGACCTGGCCTTCACGGGTGTTCTCGACCTTGTAGGAGACCTTCTTGACCGGCGAATACAGACTGTCGACCGGGATGAGACCGATCGGAGCGTCTTCGGAACGGTTGCGGTCTGCCGGCACATAGCCTTTGCCGTTGTTGACGGTGAATTCCATGCGGATTTCCGCGCCCTCGTCGAGGGTGCAGATCACGTGGTTCGGGTTGAGGATCTCGATGTCGCCAACCGTCTGGATATCACCGGCGGTTACAACGCCAGGACCCTGCTTGCGCACGACCATGCGCTTTGCGTCGTCGCCATCCATCTTGATGGCGATTTCCTTGATGTTGAGCACGATGTCCGTCACATCTTCCCGTACACCCGGGATCGAGGAGAACTCGTGCAACACGCCGTCGATCTGCACTGCCGTCACGGCAGCACCGCGCAGCGACGAAAGAAGCACGCGGCGAAGCGCATTGCCGAGCGTCAGACCGAAGCCGCGTTCGAGCGGTTCCGCAACCAACGCCACCTTGGTGCGGCCGGAAGAGGTGAACTCTACCTTGTTCGGCTTGATCAATTCCTGCCAATTTTTCTGGATCATGTTTTCTGCCTTCCGTTCGTTGCCACCATCCAATCGTGGCAACCGAGCCCCGAAGTCCGGGAGAACGCCTCAGGCGCCCCCACCGGAATGTGGAATCCATATGATCAGACGCGGCGCTTCTTGCGCGGACGGCAGCCGTTGTGCGGGATCGGTGTCACGTCGCGGATCGACGTGATCATGAAGCCCGCCGCCTGCAGCGCGCGAAGCGCGGATTCACGACCCGAACCCGGACCGCAGACTTCGACTTCGAGCGACTTCATGCCGTGTTCCTGGGCCTTCTTGGCGCAGTCCTCAGCGGCGATCTGAGCCGCAAACGGGGTCGACTTGCGCGAACCCTTGAAGCCCTTGGCGCCGGCGGACGACCAGGCAATTGCATTGCCCTGCGCGTCGGTGATGGTGATCATCGTGTTGTTGAACGACGAATTGACGTGCGCGACGCCAGACGTGATGTTCTTGCGCTCGCGGCGGCGAACGCGGGTGGCTTCCTTGGCCATTGGATCCCTTTCTTAGATCTCTGCACCGCCGTAATTCCAGCGGCTCCACCGGGAAAAGGATTGTTCGTCCCCTGCCCTGCATCTTCGAAATGCGAAGCCGACAACCGGCTCCGCGGTCATTTCGCCGAGCCCCTCAAGGCCCCGCGAAGGTCAGGCTGTCGCCTTCCCAAACTGCAAAAGGAGGCCGGCGCGAACGCCAGCCTCCCGTTTTCCCTTTTCGGGAAATTACTTCTTCTTGCCGGCGATCGCCTTTGCCGGACCTTTGCGGGTGCGGGCATTGGTGTGGGTACGCTGACCACGCACCGGCAGGCCGCGACGATGACGCAGGCCGCGGTAGCAGCCGAGGTCCATCAGACGCTTGATGTTCATCGCCGTCTCGCGGCGCAGGTCACCTTCGACCTGGTAGTCGCGGTCGATCGCTTCACGGATCTGAAGGACTTCTGCGTCCGTCAGCTGGTGCACACGACGCTCAGCCGGAATACCGACCTTCTCGATGATTTCCCGCGCGAATTTCGGGCCGATCCCGTGGATATAGGTCAGCGCGATGACGACGCGCTTTGCCGTCGGGATGTTGACGCCAGCGATACGTGCCACGTCTATTCTCCTTGCGTTCCAGTTGCCATCCGGCAATAGGTGCTTCGTTACGCGGCCTCGAAGAGCCGCTCGTTGATTGAGGTTCGAGACATGTCAAAAACGACCGTACCCGGACTTCGTTTGTTTGAAGACCGCGCCGATCGCTTCTCATATCGCGAGTTGACGCTGTCTTTGGAGGAATCGCCCGGAAAAGTCAACTCCCGGCGTTTCCATTTTGGCAAAGGCAACAGCCTAGGCCAGAATCTTCTCGATTTCGGCGCTGACCGTGTCGACATCAGCCATGCCGTCCACCGTCTTCAATTGGCCGGTGCCTGCATAATGCGCCGAAAGCGGAGCGGTCTTCGCCCGGTACTCCTCCAGCCGGCGCCGGAAGGCTTCAGGGTTGTCGTCGGAACGGACGTTTCCTCCCGCCGCCACGGTTTCCGCTACGCGATTCTCCATGCGCCGCACAAGAGCGCCCTCGTCGACTTTGAGTTCGATGACGGCGTCGAGCTTCATGCCCTTCTGCTCGAGCATCCGGTCGAGCGCAATCGCCTGCGGAACCGTCCGCGGATAACCATCGAGGATGAAGCCCTTCGCGCAATCCGGAGCTTCGATGCGGTCGGAAACGATTTCATTGACGATCTCGTCGGAGACGAGTTGCCCCGCATCCATCACCGCTTTCGCGCGCTTACCGACTTCACTCCCTTGGGCGACGGCGGAGCGGAGCATGTCTCCAGTAGAAAGCTGAGGAATGCCGTATCTCTCCGTCAGAAGCTTGGCCTGCGTTCCCTTGCCAGCACCCGGCGGTCCCAAAAAAATAAGTCTCATCGTCCCCTCTTTCCTCCGCGCAGCTTCGACTTCTTGATCAGCCCCTCATATTGCTGGGCAATGAGATGACCCTGAACCTGTGCTACCGTATCAAGGGTGACGCTGACAACAATCAAAAGCGACGTACCACCAAGGTAGAACGGCACGCCGGTCTGCGAGATAAGGATTTCAGGCAGAATACAGACGAAAACCAGGTAGAGCGCGCCGACGACGGTGATGCGCGTCAGCACGTAGTCGATATATTCGGCGGTGCGCTCGCCCGGACGGATCCCCGGGATGAAGCCGCCGTGCTTCTTCAGATTGTCGGCGGTGTCCTTCGGATTGAAGACGATCGCCGTATAGAAGAAGGCGAAGAAAGCAATCATCGCACCATAGAGCACCATATAGAGCGGCTGACCGTGGGACAGCGCGCCGACAACCGCCGTTGCCCAGTCGGGCAGTGTCGCGGTATTGGCGAAGCCGGCAGCCGTCGCCGGCAGCAACAGGAGCGACGATGCAAAGATCGCCGGGATCACGCCCGAAGTGTTGAGCTTGAGCGGCAGATGCGAAGTGTCGCCCTGGAACATGCGGTTGCCCACCTGTCGCTTCGGATACTGAATCAGCAGACGGCGCTGCGCACGCTCGACGAAAACGATCAGCGCGATCACGGCAACCACCATAACGATGATAGCAAGGATCAGCGGCGTCGACAGCGCGCCGGTCCGGCCGAGTTCCAGCGTACCGGCCAGCGCCGACGGCAGGGCCGCGACAATGCCGGCAAAGATGATGAGCGAGATGCCGTTGCCGATACCGCGCGACGTGATCTGCTCGCCAAGCCACATCAGGAACATCGTGCCGCCGAGGAGCGAAATGACGGTGGAAATGCGGAAGAACCAGCCCGGATCGTTGACGAGACCGCTGCCGCTTTCAAGGCCGACGGCAATGCCGTAGGCCTGCATCGTGCCCAGCAGCACGGTGCCGTAGCGGGTATACTGGTTGATGACCTTTCGCCCCTGCTCGCCTTCCTTCTTCAGCTGCTCGAGCGTCGGAACGACCGACGTCATCAGCTGAACGATGATCGAGGCGGAGATATAGGGCATGATGCCGAGTGCGAAGATCGCCATACGCTCGACTGCGCCGCCCGCAAACATGTTGAACAGGCCGAGAATGCCGCCGGACTGCCCCTGAAAGGCCTGAGCGAAGGCTTCCGGATTGAGACCGGGCAGAGGGATATAGGTGCCTAGACGGTAAACCAGGAGCGCACCGAGTGTGAACCAGAGCCGTTTCTTCAGATCTTCCGCTTTGGCGAAAGTCGAAAAATTCAGGTTCGAGGCGAGCTGTTCCGCTGCAGAAGCCATGCAATTCTCCGCGTGCCGAATTCCGGAAGCGGCGGGACAGCCCGGTTCCGGATCGAATAAGTCTTCTTTGCCGAAAACCTGACGCGAGGCGATTGTCGCTGCAATCGGATGCCTCACCGCGGTTTCCGTTGTGTCGCGTCGCGGCAGGCGATTCGCCGCGCTCGGACGTGAGGCTCACATATGGGAGCAAAACCGCCCGGCGTGAAGCACCCCGGGCGGTTTGTCGTAATATTATTCAGCGGCGGCTGCTGCTGCGAGCAGCTTGATCGACCCGCCGGCCTTTTCGATCTTCTCGACCGCAGACTTGGAAGCGCCGGCAACCTCGAGCGAGACCTTCGACTTCAGTTCACCATCGCCCAGAACGCGGACGCCGTCCTTGGCGCGCCGGATGACGCCCGCAGCCTTGAGGGCGGCCGCATCGACCGTCTTCGACGCATCGAGCTTGTTGGCGTCGACGGCAGCCTGGATCCGACCAAGCGACACGACAACATATTCCGAGGCGAAGATGTTGTTGAAGCCGCGCTTCGGAAGACGACGGTAGATGGGCATCTGACCGCCTTCGAAGCCGTTGATCGAGACGCCCGAACGAGCCTTCTGGCCCTTCACGCCGCGGCCGCCGGTTTTGCCGGATCCGGAACCGATACCGCGACCGACACGCTTGCGGCTCTTGGTCGCGCCTTCGTTGTCCTTGATTTCGTTCAGTTTCATTTCTGGATCCCCCTCACTTCTCGTCGACGACGCGAACGAGGTGCTGGACGGCCCGGATCATGCCGCGAACGGCCGGAGTATCCTCCAGCGTGCGAACCCGGTGCATCTTGTTGAGGCCCAGGCCGACGAGCGTCTGACGCTGTACGGCCGGACGGCGGATGGGGCTACCAATCTGCTCGACGGTAACCGTCTTTTTGGCAACTTCTTTCTTAGCCATCTGTCAGCTCCCTTATTCTTCGGAAGCAGCGCCGGCGGCAACGCGACGGGCCTGGAGCGTGGCGTACTTCATGCCGCGCTGTGCCGCGATGTCCTTCGGGTGCATCTGGTTCTTCAGGGCGTCGAAGGTCGCACGAACCATGTTGTAGGGGTTCGACGATCCGGTCGACTTGGCGACGACGTCGTGAACGCCGAGCGTTTCGAAGACGGCACGCATCGGGCCGCCCGCGATGATACCGGTGCCGGGCTTGGCCGCGCGCAGCAGCACCTTACCGGCGCCGTGACGGCCGTTGACGTCGTGATGCAGCGTGCGACCGCCACGCAGCGGCACGAAGATCAGGTCGCGCTTAGCGGCTTCCGTTGCCTTGCGGATGGCTTCCGGCACTTCGCGTGCCTTGCCATGGCCGAAGCCAACACGGCCCTTCTGGTCGCCAACGACGACGAGGGCGGCGAAACCGAAACGGCGACCGCCCTTCACCACTTTGGCGACGCGGTTGATAGCAACGAGCTTGTCGACAAATTCGCTGTCGCGCTCTTCGCGGCTCTGGCGATCTTCGCGAGAGCCTCTTCTTTCTTGTGCCATTGTCCTCTTCCTTTTTCTTTTCCGGGTGCAATCGGCAGATTGAAGAAAGGCCGCCTCGCTTCCTTAGAAATCGAAGCGACCGTGTTGATGCGAAAGTCGGCTGCGCCCGGACGTGTCTGTCCGGGCGGCGAACCTTAGAAGTTCAGGCCACCTTCGCGGGCTGCCTCGGCCAGCGCCTTGACGCGGCCGTGGTAGATGAAGGCGCCGCGATCAAAGACAACGTCCTTGACGCCCGCCTTGGAAGCGCGCTCGGCAATGAGCTTACCGACGGCTGCAGCAGCGGCCGTGTCGGCGCCCGTCTTCAGCGAAGACTTCAGATCCGTTTCGAGGGTCGAAGCGGAGGCAAGGGTCTTGCCGGCAACGTCATCGATGATCTGCGCGTAGATGTTCTTCGACGAGCGATGAACCGACAGCCGCGGCCGGCCGTTGGCCACCGCCTTGATTTGACGGCGCACGCGGCTGGCGCGACGCACAAGAGTATCTTTCCTGCTAGCCATATCGCGTGATCCTTACTTCTTCTTGCCTTCTTTGCGGACGATCCGCTCTTCGGCATACTTGACACCCTTGCCCTTGTAGGGCTCGGGGCCGCGGTATTCGCGGATTTCCGCGGCAACCTGGCCGACCTGCTGCTTGTTGATACCGGAGACGACGATTTCCGTCGGCTTCGGCACAGCGATCGTGATGCCTTCCGGCGTCTGGTAGACGACGTCGTGGCTGAAACCGAGCGCCAACTGCAGGTTCTTGCCCTGCATGGACGCGCGGTAACCCACGCCGTTGATCTCGAGCTTGCGCTCGTAGCCATCCTTGACGCCCTTGAAGATGTTCTCGATCATCGTGCGGGACATGCCCCACTTCGAGCGAGCATCCTTGGTCTGGTTGACCGGCTGAACGACTACCGTATTTTCTTCGAGCTTTACCGAGACTTCGTCGTTTGCGACGAAGAACAGTTCGCCCTTCGGACCCTTCGCCGTTACCTTCTGGCCATCGACGCTAGCCGTGACGCCTGCCGGAACCGGAACGGGTTTTTTACCGATACGAGACATTTTTATACCTGTCTGTTCGCTATGGAGATCTGCCCGGCCTTAGAAGACCGAGCAAAGAATCTCGCCACCAACATTCTGTTCGCGTGCCTGATGATCGGCCATCACGCCCTTCGGGGTCGAAAGGATGGTGATGCCGAGGCCGTTCGCGACCTGCGGAATGGACTTGACCGAGACATAAACCCGGCGGCCCGGCTTGGAAACGCGTGCGATCTCGCGGATCACGGACGCGCCTTCATAGTACTTCAGCTCGATGTTCAGCTCGGCCTTGCCGTTGCCGAATTCGACCTCGGAGTATCCGCGGATGTAGCCTTCAGCCTGAAGGACATCCAGAACGCGCGCGCGGAGCTTGGAAGCCGGCGTGCTGACGCTCGACTTGCGGCGTGCAGCGCCGTTGCGGATACGGGTGAGCATATCGCCCAAAGGATCAGTCATTGCCATGTGCCCGTCTCCTTACCAGCTCGACTTGACCACGCCCGGCACCTTGCCGAGATTGCCCAGTTCGCGAAGCGCAATACGCGACATGCGCAGCTTGCGATAGTAGGCGCGCGGACGGCCGGTGACTTCGCAGCGATTGCGGATGCGGGTCTTAGACCCGTCGCGCGGCAACTCGGACAGCTTGAGGGTTGCCTTGAACCGCTCTTCGATCGGCAACGACTGGTTCATGATGATTGCCTTGAGGGCCGCGCGCTTGGCGGCGTGGTTGGCAACCAGTTTGCGGCGGCGCTTGTTCTTTTCAACTGCGCTCGTTTTCGCCATAACAGGTATCCTTCTTTACGCTTGTCGTTACGGATTACTGACGGAACGGGAAGTTGAACTCTTTAAGCAGAGCGCGAGCTTCGTCGTCGGTCTTGGCCGTCGTGCAAACGATGATGTCCATGCCCCACATCTGATCAACCTTGTCGTAGTTGATCTCAGGGAACACAATGTGCTCCTTGACGCCCATGGCGAAATTGCCACGACCATCGAAGGATTTCGGATTGAGGCCACGGAAGTCGCGAACGCGCGGCAGGGCGATGTTCACGAGACGATCCAGGAACTCATACATCCGAACGCCGCGCAGGGTAACCTTGGCACCAATCGGCATGCCTTCGCGAAGCTTGAAGCCAGCGATGGAGTTGCGTGCGCGGGTGATTACCGGCTTCTGGCCGGCAATCGCAGCGAGGTCGGCGGCAGCAACGGACGGCTTCTTGGAGTCGCCGGTCGCTTCGCCAACACCCATGTTGATGACGATCTTTTCGAGGCGCGGAATCTGCATTTCATTGGCGTAGGAGAACTGCTCCTGCATCGCCTTGCGGATGCGCTCTACATATTCCTTCTTGAGCCGCGGCTCATAAGCGGTCTTAGCCATCGATCACTTCTCCCGAACGCTTGGCCACGCGGACCTTCTTGTCACCATCGACCTTGAAACCGACGCGGGTCGGCTTGCCGTCCTTCGGATCGGCGATCGCGATGTTCGACAGGTGGATCGGGGCTTCCTTGGTAATGATGCCGGCTTCCTGGTTCTGGGTCTGGCGCTGGTGACGCTTCACCATGTTGACGCCGCGAACCACTGCCCGGTCTTCCTTAGGCATGACCTGGATGACTTCGCCGGTACGGCCCTTGTCCTTGCCGGTGAGAATGACGACCTTGTCGCCTTTGCGAATCTTTTGCATCTCTGAACGCTCCCTTAGAGTACTTCCGGAGCCAGCGAGATGATCTTCATGTGGTTCTTGGCGCGAAGTTCGCGCGGAACCGGTCCGAAGATGCGGGTGCCGATCGGCTCTCTCTTGTTGTCGATGAGAACGGCTGCGTTGGTGTCGAAACGGATGACGCTGCCATCCGGACGGCGGATGTCCTTCGCGGTGCGAACGACAACAGCCTTCATGACGTCACCCTTCTTCACGCGGCCGCGCGGAATGGCTTCCTTGATCGAGACGACGATGATGTCGCCGATCGACGCGTATTTGCGCTTGGAGCCGCCCAGCACCTTGATGCACATGACACGACGTGCGCCGGAATTATCCGCCACGTCGAGGTTTGTTTGCATCTGAATCATGTCAGGTCGCCTTCTTGTTGTGACCAGGCCGGTTGGGCCGAAACCCCCTTGCCCGGCTTATTTTGCTCATCTCAAAGCAAAAGAACGCTCGGACTCGAGCGTTCCTCGGCTTTAATTGCGTGCTTCATACAGATATTTGCCCAAGACGCAAGGGTCAGAAAGGCAAATCCTGCAGAAATCAAGCCTGGGCGGAAACCACCGTCCAGCGCTTGTCCTTTGAAATCGGCGCGCATTCCTGGATGGAAACGACGTCGCCGACCTTGAACTGATTGTTCTCGTCGTGAGCCTTGTACTTCTTGGAACGACGTACGGTCTTCTGAAGGATCGGGTGCGCAAAGCGGCGCTCGACCTTGACGACGACGGTCTTGTCGTTCTTGTCGCTGACGACGGTGCCCTGCAGAATGCGTTTCGGCATATTCTTCTGGTCCTTAGGCCTTGGCTTCTGCCGCCTTCTGGCGGGCGATGGTTTTGATGCGTGCGATGTCCTTGCGGACTTCGTTGACACGCGAAGACTTCTCGAGCTGGCCAGTTGCCTTCTGGAAGCGCAGGTTGAACTGCTCCTTCTTCAGCTTGGCAAGCTCTTCCTTGAGTTGGTCGGCGCTCAGAGCGCGAACATCTGCGGCTTTCATGAGCTTCACTCCTTACTCTGCGATACGCTGCACGAAGCGCGTCTTGACAGAGAGCTTGGCAGCGCCAAGACGAAGTGCCTCACGGGCGATCTCTTCGCTGACACCATCGATCTCGAACATCATACGGCCGGGCTTGACCTTGCATGCCCAGTATTCGACCGAGCCCTTACCCTTACCCATGCGAACTTCCGTCGGCTTGGCGGTGACCGGAACATCCGGGAACACTCGGATCCAAACGCGGCCGGCGCGCTTCATATAGCGGGTGATCGCGCGGCGAGCCGCCTCGATCTCACGTGCGTTGACGCGGTTCGGCTCCTGAGCCTTCAGGCCGAATTCTCCGAAAGCAAGCGAGGAACCGCCCTTGGCGATGCCCTTGATGCGCCCCTTGAACTGCTTGCGATACTTCGTACGCTTTGGCTGCAACATTTTTTTACTTCTCCGATATTGGCTGCCACGCGCGAATGTTACGCGTTTTCACGACGGCGGTCTCTGCTGCCAGAGCCCTGGGAGTCACTCTCGGTCGCGCGACGCTCGGAAGCCATCGGATCGTGCTCAAGGATTTCGCCCTTGAAGATCCAGACCTTAACGCCGCAGATACCGAATGCCGTTTCGGCTTCGGCCGTGCCGTAGTCGATGTCGGCGCGCAGCGTGTGCAGCGGAACTCGGCCTTCACGATACCACTCGGTACGGGCGATTTCCGCACCGCCGAGACGACCGGCGCAGGTGATCTTGATGCCTTCGGCGCCAAGACGCATCGCCGACTGAACAGCGCGCTTCATCGCACGGCGGAAGGCCACGCGGCGCTCGAGCTGCTGGGCGATCGACTGGGCAACGAGCGTTGCATCGACTTCGGGCTTACGCACTTCTACGATGTTGAGATGCGTTTCCGAATTGGTCATTTCGGAAAGCTTCCTGCGAAGCTTCTCGATGTCGGCGCCCTTCTTGCCGATGATCAGACCCGGACGCGCCGAGTGGATGGTCACGCGGCACTTCTTGTGCGGACGCTCGATCACGACCTTGGCAATGCCGGCGGCCTTCAGCTCTTCCATGAGGTAGGCGCGGATCTTCAGGTCTTCGTGGAGCAGCTGGCCGTATTCGGCGTTGTCCGCGAACCAACGGCTGTCCCAGGTCCGGTTGATGCCGAGACGGAAACCGATCGGATTAATCTTCTGGCCCATTATGCGGCCTCCCCTGTGGCTTCCACTTCACGAACAACGATCGTCAAGTGCGAAAACGGCTTTTCAATGCGCGATGCACGGCCGCGACCACGGGCGTGGAAGCGCTTCATCACGATCGACTTGCCAACATAAGCTTCTGCGACGATGAGCGAATCAACGTCCAGATCGTGGTTGTTCTCGGCATTTGCGATCGCGGATTCAAGCGTCTTCTTGACCGTGCCTGCGATGCGCTTGCGGGAGAACTCGAGTTCGGCCAGAGCGCGGTCGACCTTCTTGCCGCGGATCAGCGCGGCAACCAGGTTGAGCTTCTGGGGGCTGACGCGGATCGTGCGCGCAACGGCCTGCGCCTCATTATCCTTCAGCCGGCGTTCGGCTTTTGCCTTGCCCATTGTTACTTCCTCTTCGCTTTCTTGTCCGCGCCATGACCGTAATAGGTCCGGGTCGGAGCGAATTCACCGAACTTGTGACCGACCATTTCCTCGGACACCGAGACGGGAACATGCTTGTTGCCGTTGTAGACGCCGAAGGTCAGACCGACGAACTGCGGAAGGATCGTGGAGCGGCGGCTCCACATCTTGATCACTTCGTTGCGGCCGCCTTCGCGAACCTTCTCAGCCTTCTTGAGAAGATAGCCGTCAACAAACGGACCTTTCCAAACTGAACGAGCCACTTGAGACTTCCTCTCTTACTTCTTGCGCTGATGACGCGAACGCATGATGAACTTGTCGGTCGACTTGTTGGAGCGCGTGCGCTTGCCCTTCGTCGGCTTGCCCCACGGGGTGACCGGGTGGCGGCCACCGGAAGTGCGGCCTTCACCACCACCGTGCGGATGGTCAACCGGGTTCATGACGACACCGCGTACGTGCGGGCGCTTGCCGCGCCAACGCGAACGGCCGGCCTTACCGTCATTGATGTTGCCGTGATCGGGGTTCGATACAGCACCGATCGATGCGAGGCAAGAGCCGTGCACGAGGCGCTGTTCGCCGGAGTTCAGGCGAAGGATCGCCATGCCCTGGTCGCGGCCGACGAGCTGCGCATAGGTACCGGCGGAGCGAGCGATCTGACCGCCCTTGCCCGGCTTCATTTCCACGTTGTGGATGATGGAGCCGACCGGGATGTACTGCAGCGGCATCGCGTTGCCGGGCTTGACGTCGACGGCCTTGTCAGAGGCGATGACCTTGTCGCCGGCGGCCAGACGCTGCGGCGCCAGGATATACGCCTGTTCACCGTCGGCATAGTTGACGAGCGCGATGAAGGCGGTGCGGTTCGGGTCGTATTCCAGACGCTCGACCGTGCCTTCGACGTCGAACTTGCGACGCTTGAAATCGACCAGACGGTAGGTTCGCTTGTGACCGCCGCCCTGGAAGCGGACGGTGATGCGGCCCAGGTTGTTGCGGCCGCCCTTGGAGGACAGGCCCTCGGTCAGCGTCTTGACCGGCTTGCCCTTGTAGAGGCCCGCCCGGTTGACGATGACCAGTTGACGCTGGCTCGGCGTCGTCGGATTGAAGCTTTTCAATGCCATTTTCTTGTTCCCTTTTGGGTTTTTACCCTAATGGGCCTATCCGTTAGAGACCGGTCGAAACGTCGATGGACTGACCCTCGGCGAGCGTTACGATCGCCTTCTTCACGTCCTTCTGCTTTCCGGCGAAGCCGCGGAAGCGCTTCAGCTTGCCCTTGCGGACGAGCGTATTCACGGCCGTGACCTTCACACCGAACAGAGCTTCGACGGCAGCCTTGATCTCAGGCTTCGACGCGCCCTTGGCGACATTGAAGACGACCTGGTTCTGCTCGGAAACCAGCGTCGACTTTTCAGTGATCGAGGGAGAGACGATCACGTCATAGTGGCGAAGATCCGTCATTTGAACCGCTCCTCCAGAGCTTCCACGGCGGCCTTGGAAAGCACGAGCTTGCCACGGCGCAGAATGTCGTAAACATTGATGCCCTGAACCGGCAGAACGTCCACGTTCGGGATGTTCTGGGCTGCGAGCTTGAAGTTGCTCTCGATCTCGGCGCCGCCGATGATCAGGGCGTTGGTGAGGCCGAGCGAAGCGAATGCGCCGGCGAGCGCCTTCGTCTTTGCTTCGTTGGCGACGAGATCGTCGAGGACGATGATCTCCTCAGCCCTCAGCTTGGCCGACAGCGCGTGGCGCAGGCCGAGTGCGCGAATCTTCTTCGGCAGGTCGTGCGCGTGGCTGCGGACGACCGGCCCATGGGCCTTGCCACCGCCGCGGAACTGCGGAGCGCGAGCGGAATGGTGACGAGCGCGGCCCGTGCCCTTCTGCTTGTACATCTTGGCGCCGGTGCGTGCGATTTCCGCGCGACCCTTGGCCTTGTGCGTGCCCTGCTGGCGCTTGGCGAGTTGCCAGCGAACAACGCGGGCGATGATGTCTTCACGGGGTTCGAGGCCGAAAATGGCGTCAGAAAGGGAAACCTTTCCCGCGTCCTTGCCCTCGAGGGTTTTGACGGTGAGATCCATTATTCGGCTCCCTTACTTCGATGCTGCAGCGCGCATACCGGCCGGGCGCGGAGCGCCATCCGGAGTGCCCGACTTAATTGCGTCGCGGACGACGATCCAGGCACCCTTGGAGCCCGGGACGGCGCCCTTGACCAGGATCAGGCCACGGTCTTCGTCGGTCGATACGACTTCCAGATTCTGCGTCGTCACGCGCGTCTGGCCCATGTGGCCAGCCATGCGCTTGCCCTTCCAGACGCGGCCCGGATCCTGGTTGGAGCCGGTCGAACCATGCGAGCGGTGCGAAACGGAAACGCCGTGCGTGGCGCGAAGGCCGCCGAAGTTATGGCGCTTGATGGCGCCAGCAAAGCCCTTACCGATCGTGGTGCCGGTCACGTCCACCAGTTGGCCGGCAACGAAATGGCTGGCCGTAAGTTCGGCGCCGATTTCGATCATGTTGTCGGCGCTGACGCGGAACTCGACAAGCTTCGCCTTCGGCTCAACGCTCGCAGCGGCAAAATGGCCGCGCAGAGCCTTCGTCGTATTCTTGACCTTCGAACGGCCGGACCCCAGCTGAACTGCGGTATAGCCGTTCTTCTCTTCCGTGCGGTGGGCCACGACCTGGCAGTTTTCCAGCCGCAATACTGTTACCGGGATATGCTCCCCGGCGTCGTTGTAGACGCGGGTCATTCCCACTTTCTGTGCAATCACACCTGAACGCATCGGTTCACGCCTCTTGTTTAGGGTTCCCGTCCGGCGCCTTGAGCACCTTCCGGTTTCCTGTTTCTGGAAGCCGTTGGAGAAGCCCCACGTACCTTCCTTGTTATTTCGGCTTGCGCCGGACCCTTAGAGCTTGATCTCGACGTCGACGCCGGCGGCCAGATCCAGCTTCATCAGCGCATCAACCGTCTGCGGGGTCGGATCAACGATATCGAGAAGACGCTTGTGGGTGCGCATCTCAAATTGTTCGCGGCTCTTCTTGTCGATATGCGGCGACCGGTTGACCGTGAATTTTTCAATCCGGGTCGGAAGCGGCACGGGCCCGCGCACACTCGCACCGGTGCGCTTGGCCGTCGACACGATTTCGCGCGTGGAGGCATCGAGGATCCGGTGATCAAACGCCTTGAGGCGGATGCGGATATTCTGGCCGTTCATTCGACTTGTCCTTGCTCGTGTTTCCGGTGTGCCCTCAGGGCACACGTTCAAAACTTCTGAAATTCGTTTCGCTTAAGCCGCTTCTTTTCAAAAATCGCAGGGACATGGGCGACCATGTCCCTGCCGAAACGGCCAAGCCGTTTTCTTCTTACTTGATGATCGAGGCGACGATGCCTGCGCCGACGGTGCGGCCGCCTTCGCGGATCGCGAAGCGCAGCTTCTCTTCCATCGCGATCGGCACGATCAGTTCGACGTCGACTGTCACGTTGTCGCCCGGCATCACCATTTCCGTGCCTTCCGGCAGCGTTACGACACCCGTCACGTCCGTCGTGCGGAAGTAGAACTGCGGACGATAGTTGGTGAAGAACGGCGTATGACGGCCGCCCTCTTCCTTCGTCAGGATGTAAGCTTCGGCCTTGAACTGCGTGTGCGGCGTGACCGAACCCGGCTTGCACAGGATCTGGCCGCGCTCGACGCCGTTGCGGTCGACACCGCGAAGCAGCGCACCGATGTTGTCGCCGGCCTGGCCCTGGTCGAGCAGCTTGCGGAACATTTCAACGCCCGTGCAGGTCGTCTTCGTCGTCGGACGGATGCCGACGATCTCGACTTCCTCACCGACCTTGATGATGCCGCGCTCGACGCGGCCGGTCACGACCGTGCCACGGCCCGAGATCGAGAACACGTCTTCGATCGGCATCAGGAACGGCAGGTCGATCGGACGCTCCGGCGTGGGGATGTAGGCGTCGACCGCTTCCATCAGCTCGCGGATCGCGTCTTCGCCGATCTTCTTGTCGGAATCTTCGAGAGCGGCCAGCGCCGAACCCTTGATGATCGGAATGTCGTCGCCCGGGAATTCGTAGGACGACAGCAGTTCGCGCACTTCCAGCTCGACGAGCTCCAGCAGCTCGGCGTCATCGACCTGATCGACCTTGTTCAGGAACACGACAATCGCCGGAACGCCGACCTGGCGGGCGAGCAGGATGTGCTCGCGCGTCTGCGGCATCGGGCCGTCGGCAGCCGAAACGACGAGGATCGCACCGTCCATCTGCGCGGCACCGGTGATCATGTTCTTGACGTAGTCGGCGTGGCCGGGGCAGTCGACGTGCGCGTAGTGGCGGTTCGGCGTCTCGTACTCGACGTGCGCCGTCGAAATCGTGATGCCGCGGGCCTTCTCTTCCGGCGCGGCGTCGATCTGGTCATACGCCTTGAACTCGCCGAAATACTTCGTGATCGCTGCCGTCAGCGACGTCTTGCCGTGGTCAACGTGGCCAATCGTGCCAATGTTCACGTGCGGCTTGTTGCGCTCGAATTTGCTCTTTGCCATCTTCGGCTCTCCGTTTCCTGATCCCTTAGAGGGGAAATCTTTTCATTCTGTTTCAGCGCGGGGGTATTCCGGTCACTTCTGACCGGAATACTTCGCCTGGATTTCCTGCGCGACGTTCGACGGAACCGGCGCGTAGTGATCGAACAGCATCGTGTACTGAGCGCGGCCCTGCGACATGGAGCGCAGGTTGTCCACGTACTTGAACATGTTCGCGAGCGGCACGTGAGCGTTGATCACCACGGCGACGCCGCGCGACTCCTGGCCCTGAATCTGGCCACGGCGAGAGTTCAGGTCGCCGATCACGTCACCGACATAGTCTTCCGGAGTCACGACCTCGACCTTCATGATCGGCTCGAGGAGCTGAGCGCCGGCCTTCTTCGCTGCTTCACGGAAGCAGGCGCGCGAAGCGATTTCGAAGGCCAGAACCGACGAGTCGACATCGTGGAAGGCGCCGTCGATGAGCGTCGCCTTGACGCCCAGCATCGGGAAGCCCGCAAGCGGACCAGAGGTCAGGACGCTCTCGATGCCCTTCTGAACGCCCGGAATGTATTCCTTCGGAACCGCACCGCCGACGATCTTGGATTCAAATACGAAGTCCTCGCCTTCCGGGTTCGGTTCGAAGACGATCTTGACGCGCGCGAACTGACCAGTACCACCGGACTGCTTCTTGTGCGTGTAGTCTTCCTCGTGCTGACGCGTGATGGTCTCACGGTACGCAACCTGCGGAGCACCGACGGATGCTTCGACCTTGAACTCGCGGCGCATGCGGTCGACGATGATGTCGAGGTGAAGCTCGCCCATGCCGGCAATGATCGTCTGGCCGGATTCCTCGTCGGTCTTGACGCGGAACGACGGATCTTCTGCAGCCAGGCGGTTGAGCGCGAGGCCCATCTTCTCCTGGTCGCCCTTGGTCTTGGGCTCGATCGCGATCTGGATAACCGGCTCCGGGAACTCCATCCGCTCGAGGACGACCGGCTTCAGCGGGTCGCAGAGCGTGTCGCCCGTGGTCGTTTCCTTGAGACCGGCGAGAGCAACGATGTCGCCCGCATAGGCCTCATCGATGTCCTCACGCGAGTTGGAGTGCATCTGCAGCATGCGGCCGACGCGCTCGCGCTTTTCCTTGACCGTATTCATCAGCGACGAGCCCTTTTCGAGCTTGCCGGAATAGATGCGGCAGAAGGTGAGCGATCCGACGAAGGGGTCGTTCATGATCTTGAAGGCGAGCATCGAAAGCGGCTCGTTGTCGTCGGCCTTGCGGACGATCTCACCTTCGGTCTTGACGTCGATGCCCTTGATCGCCGGGATATCGACAGGCGACGGCAGGTAGTCGACGACGGCGTCGAGCAGCGGCTGAACGCCCTTGTTCTTGAAGGCCGTGCCGCAGAACATCGGGTGGAACTTGACGTCGATCGTGCCGCGACGAACGAGCTCGCGGATCTTGTCGTTGTCCGGATAGGTGCCTTCGAGATAAGCTTCCATCGCCGCTTCGTCGATCTCGACAACCGTCTCGATCAGTTTTTCGCGGTATTCTTCAGCCTTTTCCTTCATGTCGGCCGGAATTTCGACGACATCCCACTGAGCGCCGAGCGATTCATCGCGCCAGACGAGTGCGTTCATCTCGATCAGGTCGATAACGCCCTTGAACTCGCTTTCGGCACCGATCGGCAGCTGCATGACGACAGCAGTGGCGCCGAGACGGGTCTTAATCATCTCGACCGAGCGATAGAAGTCCGCACCGATCTTGTCCATCTTGTTGCAGAAGATCATGCGCGGAACATGATACTTCTCGGCCTGGCGCCAGACGGTTTCCGTCTGCGGCTCGACGCCGGCATTCGCATCGAGAAGCGCGATCGCGCCATCGAGAACGCGCAGCGAACGCTCGACTTCGATGGTGAAGTCCACGTGGCCGGGGGTGTCGATGATGTTGAAGCGGCGCACCTTGCCGTCACGACCCTTCCAGAAGGTCGTGGTGGCTGCAGACGTGATCGTGATGCCGCGCTCCTGCTCCTGCTCCATCCAGTCCATGGTCGCAGCGCCGTCATGGACTTCGCCGATCTTATGGGACTTACCGGTGTAGTACAGGATGCGCTCGGTCGTCGTCGTCTTGCCGGCATCGATGTGCGCCATGATACCGAAATTTCGGTAGTCTTCGATTTTATATTCGCGAGCCATGGGTGACTGCCTTCCGAAACGTAATTCGATTACCAGCGGTAGTGCGAGAACGCACGGTTGGCATCCGCCATCTTGTGCGTGTCTTCGCGCTTCTTCACGGCACTGCCGCGGTTGTTCGCCGCATCCATGAGTTCGCCGCAGAGGCGATCGACCATGGTCGTTTCGTTACGCTTGCGCGCAGCGGCAATCAGCCAGCGGATAGCGAGAGCCTGACGGCGCTCCGGGCGGACATCGACCGGAACCTGGTACGTGGCACCACCGACGCGACGCGAACGCACCTCAACGTGCGGAGCAATGTTGTCGAGCGCAGAGTGGAAGACGGCGACCGGCTCCTGCTTCAGCTTCGCCTGCACTGCATCGAAGGCACCGTAGACGATGCTTTCCGCAACGGACTTCTTGCCGTCCAGCATGATTGCGTTCATGAACTTCGTGACGACCAGATCACCGAATTTCGGATCCGGGTTGATCTCACGCTTTTCTGCTCTGTGACGTCGGGACATACTTCTCGTCTCTCAACTTTTTATCTTGTGACCAGCGAAATGGCGCCGGTTGCGATGTTATTTCGGACGCTTCGCGCCGTACTTCGAACGACGCTGCTTACGGTTCTTCACACCCTGCGTATCGAGAACGCCACGGATGATGTGGTAACGAACACCCGGAAGGTCCTTCACACGACCGCCGCGGATCATGACGACGGAGTGCTCCTGAAGGTTGTGGCCTTCACCGGGAATGTAGCCGATCACTTCGAAGCCGTTCGTCAGGCGGATCTTTGCAACCTTACGCAGAGCCGAGTTCGGCTTCTTCGGGGTCGTCGTGTAGACGCGAGTGCAAACGCCACGCTTCTGCGGGTTCTCCTGCAGAGCAGGAACCTTGTTGCGCTTTACCTGTGCCTGACGCGGCTTGCGGATCAGCTGGTTTACGGTAGGCATGTAACCATCCCTTGCAAAAACTTGTCACGTTACCCTTTCGGGCGGATCGTTGCCGTCGCCGGCAGTATCGAACGCCTATGAAATGCGCAAAACGAGGGCCGATCCGCCGTTTCGCGGATGACCCCATCAAATGCAGAGGACGCACTATCTCGAGCGTCTTGCGTGCAGCATTTTTGTCTTCAGCGTGCGTTTTGAACCTTGTTTGAGGCGAACTCCAGAACGCGACGTTCCGAACCAGCCAGCCTCACATGGGCTCTGATGCGGCGGGGTGTAATGATTTCAGGGCGATCCGTCAAGGGCAATTAACAACTAATCTCGCCGCTGCAGCCCTGATATGCCTGAAAAACAAGGCTTTGCGACGCCGAACGCGCCGCGGCGGGCGCGCCGACGCCCAGGACGGTGCCAATCTCTGCCATGACCAAGGGAATCGGCAACCCCTCCACCTCTGTCCCCCGCGTCGATTCGGCGCTTTCCCTCGGCGTCGCCTAGGCCGGGCATCTTTCCGCCAGGCTCAGAGGCGATCGCCTCCGCCGTACCTCCGGGGCAATCGCCTCTGCCCTGACCAAAACCTGCTCCGGCAGAATGTTTCCATTTAACCAGGAAGGCTCTAAGCTGATCGTCACTTCAGGAAGGACCTCCCATGACTTTCACTCCCGACAACGACAATTTGCCCGAAGAGCCGCTGATCTTCATCATCATCGGCCGGGCTTACGAGACCGGCGACGCCAATGGCGTCGAGATTCACGTGATGCTGCAGGCGCCGGACGACGACACGGCCGTGCGGGAGGCGCTCAATGCGCTTGCGGAGGAAGGATTTTTCCAGGCAGATCTCGACCAGATCGGCACCCTGACCGACGTACCCGACGAGGAACCGCACGCCTCAGCCTATCAGGGCGCCCTCGAAGGAGAGGTCTCGATCATTCGCTTCAACTGATCCCAGCCACCATGCGGCAGACGGAAGATAAAGAGGCCGCCCGGCGCAAACCGGGCGGCCTCTTCAGTTCTTGACAGAGGGCGTTGGCTGCCCTCCCCTTAAATCACTCGGCCGCGGCGTTCTCGTCCGCCATATCGGCGAGCATCGGGGTCGCGGCATCCGCGCCCGTGCCTTTGCGACGCTCTTCGAGGATGAGCTCGTCACGCGCCGTCGCGATGCGGCGGATCTGCGTCATCGTACCGCCCGTACCGGCCGGGATCAGACGGCCGACGATGACGTTCTCCTTGAGGCCCTGCAGGCCGTCCGTCTTGCCGGCAACTGCGGCTTCGGTCAGGACCTTGGTGGTTTCCTGGAACGAAGCAGCCGAGATGAAGGACGGCGTCTGCAACGATGCCTTGGTGATGCCGAGCAGGACCGGCTCGCCGAAGGCGGGCTTCTTGCCTTCCTCGATCAGCGCATCATTGACGTCCTCGAGCTCGATGCGGTCGACATTGTCGCCGACGATATAGGTCGAGTCACCGGCGTCGGTGATTTCGACCTTCTGCAGCATCTGCCGGACGATGACCTCGATGTGCTTGTCGTTGATGACAACGCCCTGCAGTCGATAGACTTCTTGGATCTCGTTGACGAGGTAGGAAGCGAGCGCTTCCACGCCCTTGATCGCCAGGATGTCGTGCGGCGCCGGGTTGCCGTCGAGGATGTAGTCGCCCTTTTCGATGTAGTCGCCGTCCTGAAGATGGAAGGGCTTGCCCTTCGGGATCAGGTATTCGACCGGCTCTACACCGTCCTCCGCCGGCTCGATCAGCACGCGTCGCTTGTTCTTGTAGTCGCGACCGAAGCGAACAGTACCGTCGATTTCGGCGATGATGGCGTGATCCTTCGGACGACGTGCCTCGAACAGTTCGGCAACGCGCGGCAGACCACCGGTGATGTCCTTGGTCTTGGCGCTTTCGAGCGGCGAACGCGCAAGAACGTCACCCTGGCTAACCTTCTGCCCCGGCTCGACGGACAGGATCGCGTCGACCGAGAGCATGAAGCGGGCCTCGCCGCCGCGGGCAAGCTTGGCAATGTTGCCGTTCTTGTCCTTGATGACGATTGCGGGCTTCAGGTCCGTACCGCGCGGCGTCGAGCGCCAGTCGATGACCTGGCGCTTGGTGATGCCGGTCGACTCGTCGGTCGATTCCAGAACTGAGATGCCGTCGACCACGTCTTCGAAGTGAACGGTACCTTCCACTTCCGTCATCATCGGACGGGTGTAGGGGTCCCACTCGGCGAGGCGCTGGCCGCGCTTCACCTTGTCGCCATCGTCGACGAAGATCTTCGAACCATAGGCGACGCGCTGCGAGGAACGCTCGACACCACGCTCATCCAGGATCTGGATCGCCATGTTGCGGCCCATGGCGACGAGTACGCCATCGGAATTGCGCAACATGTTGCGGTTCTTGATCTGAACCGTACCTTCATAGGAGGCTTCCAGGAACGACTGGTCGACCACGGTCGCCGTACCACCCAGGTGGAAGGTACGCATGGTGAGCTGCGTGCCGGGCTCGCCGATCGACTGCGCCGCGATGACACCGACGGCCTCGCCCATATTAACCGGCGTACCGCGAGCCAGGTCGCGGCCGTAGCAGACGCCGCAGACACCGGTCTGGATTTCGCAGGTCAGAGCCGAGCGAATACGGACGGACTGGATGCCGGCCTTCTCGATCTCGATGACATCGGCTTCCAAGATCATCTTGCCGGCATCGACGATGCGCTCGCCGGTGACCGGGTTGTCGATGTTGTCAAGCGCCGTGCGGCCAAGGATACGCTGGCCGAGCGACGCCACGACCTGACCGGCATCGACGATCGCCGTCATGGTGAGGCCCTTTTCGGTACCGCAATCCGTGTGGGTCACGATGCAGTCCTGCGCCACGTCGACGAGACGACGCGTGAGGTAACCGGAGTTCGCGGTCTTCAAAGCGGTGTCCGCCAGTCCCTTGCGGGCGCCGTGGGTCGAGTTGAAGTACTCGTTCACGGTCAGGCCTTCCTTGAAGTTCGAGATGATCGGCGTTTCGATGATCTCACCCGACGGCTTCGCCATCAGGCCGCGCATGCCGCCGAGCTGGCGCATCTGGTTCGGAGAACCACGAGCACCCGAGTGCGACATCATGTAGATCGAGTTCATCGGCTTCTGACGGCCGTTATCGTCGAACTCGACCGCCTTGATGCGCGCCATCATCTCTTCGGCGACCTTCTCGGTCGCCTTGCCCCAGGCGTCGACGACCTTGTTGTACTTCTCGCCCTGGGTGATGAGACCGTCATTGTACTGCTGCTCGTATTCCTTCACGAGCGCTTCGGTATCGCCGACGATCTTCACCTTGGTGTCCGGGATCACCATGTCGTCCTTGCCGAACGAAATACCGGCGCGGCAGGCATGCGAGAAGCCGAGCTGCATGATCCGGTCGCAGAAGATGACCGTGTCCTTCTGGCCGCAGTGGCGGTAGACCGTGTCGATCATCTTGGAGATGTTCTTCTTGGTCATCTCCTGATTGCAGATGTCGAACGGAATGTTCGGGTTCTTCGGCAGCAACTCACCGATGATCATGCGGCCTGGCGTCGTTTCATAGATCTTCGAAACCGGGTTGCCCTCGGCGTCGACGCTCTTGTAGCGGCCGCGGATCTTGGCGTGCAGGGTGACGGCCTTGGTCTCCAGCGCGTGGTGCAGTTCACCCATGTCGGAGAAGGCCATGCCTTCGCCCGGCTCGTTCTGGTTCAAGATCGAGAGATAGTAGAGACCGAGAACCATGTCCTGCGACGGAACGATGATCGGTGCACCGTTTGCCGGATGCAGGATGTTGTTCGTCGACATCATCAGCACGCGGGCTTCGAGCTGGGCTTCGAGCGACAGCGGCACGTGAACGGCCATCTGGTCGCCATCGAAGTCGGCGTTGAAGGCCGTGCAGACGAGCGGGTGCAACTGGATCGCCTTGCCTTCCACCAGGATCGGTTCGAAGGCCTGGATGCCAAGGCGGTGCAGCGTCGGCGCACGGTTCAGGAGAACCGGATGCTCGCGGATGACCTCGTCGAGGATATCCCAGACTTCCGGCTTTTCCTTTTCCACCAGCTTCTTCGCCTGCTTGACGGTCGAGGAGTAGCCCTTCGCGTCGAGGCGGGCGTAGATGAACGGCTTGAAGAGCTCGAGCGCCATCTTCTTCGGCAGGCCGCATTGATGCAGCTTCAGCTCCGGGCCGGTCACGATGACCGAGCGGCCGGAATAGTCGACGCGCTTTCCGAGCAGGTTCTGGCGGAAGCGGCCCTGCTTGCCCTTCAGCATGTCGGAGAGCGACTTCAGCGGGCGCTTGTTGGCACCGGTGATGACGCGGCCGCGACGGCCGTTGTCGAACAGCGCATCGACCGATTCCTGCAGCATGCGCTTTTCGTTGCGGATGATGATCCCCGGCGCGCGCAGCTCGATCAGCCGCTTCAGACGGTTGTTACGGTTGATGACACGGCGGTAAAGGTCGTTCAGGTCGGAGGTCGCGAACCGGCCGCCGTCGAGCGGAACCAGCGGGCGCAGGTCCGGCGGAATCACGGGAACGACCTTCATGATCATCCATTCCGGACGGTTGCCGGATTCCATGAAGTTCTCGACGATCTTCAGCCGCTTCATCAGCTTCTTCTGCTTCAGATCGGACGTCGTTTCGGCCATTTCCGCACGCAGGTCGCCGGCGATCTTTTCGAGATTCATCGAAGCGAGCATCTCGTAGATCGCTTCGGCGCCGATCATCGCGGTGAACTGGTCTTCACCGAACTCGTCGACGGCGAGCATATACTCTTCTTCCGACAGGAGCTGGTTTTCCTTGAGCGAGGTCAGGCCCGGCTCGGTGACGATGTAGTTCTCGAAGTAGAGAACGCGCTCGATATCCTTCAGCGTCATGTCGAGCAGCGTCGCGATGCGGCTCGGCAGCGACTTCAGGAACCAGATGTGCGCAACGGGTGCTGCGAGCTCGATATGGCCCATTCGCTCGCGGCGAACGCGCGACAGCGTGACTTCGACGCCGCACTTTTCGCAGATGATGCCCTTGTACTTCATACGCTTGTACTTGCCGCACAAGCATTCATAGTCCTTGATCGGGCCAAAGATGCGGGCGCAGAACAGCCCGTCGCGCTCCGGCTTGAAGGTCCGGTAGTTGATCGTCTCCGGTTTCTTGATCTCACCGTAAGACCAGGAGAGAATCTTCTCCGGCGACGCGATCGAAATCCGGATGGAATCGAAGGTCTGTGCAGGCACCTGCGGATTGAAAAGATTCATGACCTCTTGGTTCATGCCTGTCTCCTTTGCGGGCGTTACGCCCTGAGCTTGGCGAGGGTGCCGGCAAATCCCGGGCGCCGGCCCCTGCCCCATAAACAGCTAAAACCGCATCGCGTGCGGCCCCGTTCCGTCCGCGGGCTATCGGCGCCCGACGGCGGAGACGGTGCGCGCCGCGCTCGCGGCACGCACCTGATGTCGCTTTACTCCGCTGCGTCCGGCAACTGCGCCGCGGTGCCAAGATCGTCGACCTTGGAGTTCTCCAACTCGACCGAGAGGCCGAGCGAGCGCATTTCCTTGACGAGAACGTTGAAGCTCTCCGGAATGCCCGCTTCGAACGTGTCGTCGCCACGGACGATCGCTTCGTAGACCTTGGTGCGTCCGGCCACGTCGTCCGACTTGACCGTCAACATTTCCTGCAGCGTATAGGCAGCGCCGTAAGCCTCCAGCGCCCAGACCTCCATTTCGCCGAAGCGCTGGCCGCCGAACTGCGCCTTGCCGCCAAGCGGCTGCTGCGTGACAAGTGAGTACGGTCCGATCGAACGCGCGTGGATCTTGTCATCGACCAGGTGGTTGAGCTTCAGCATGTAGATGTAGCCAACCGTGACCTGGCGGTCGAAAGGTTCACCCGTGCGTCCGTCGAAGAGCGTCGACTGGCCCGTCACCTTGAGGCCGGCCTTTTCGAGCATCTCGTTGACGTCGGCCTCCACGGCGCCGTCGAAGACCGGCGTCGCGATCGACACGCCACGGCGGGTCTGTTCGGCCAGCCTTACGATCGATTCATCATCATACTGCTTGATCGGTTCGCCCTTCGGGCCGGACCCGATGACGTCGTCGATCGTCGTGCGCAACGGTGAGATGTCGCCATTCTCATGATAGGCGTCGAGCATCGCCCCGATCTTCTTGCCCATGCCGGCGCAAGCCCAACCGAGGTGCGTCTCGAGAATCTGACCGACGTTCATGCGCGACGGCACGCCGAGCGGGTTCAGCACGACGTCGACATGCGTACCGTCTTCGAGGAACGGCATGTCTTCGATCGGCACGATCCGCGACACGACACCCTTGTTGCCGTGACGGCCGGCCATCTTGTCGCCCGGCTGGATCTTGCGCTTCACGGCGACAAAGACCTTGACCATCTTCATGACGCCCGGAGGCATCTCGTCACCGCGCTGAACCTTTTCGACCTTGTCCATGAAGCGCTGTTCGAGGCGCGACTTGGACTCGTCGTACTGGGCGCGTAGGGCTTCGATTTCGCCCTGGGCCTTCTCGTCCTCGACGGCGAACATCCACCACTGCGAACGCGGATATTCGCTGACGACGGCGTTCGAAAGCTCGGTGCCCTTCTTGAAGCCCTTCGGCCCGGCGACAGCAACGTGACCACGCAGCATGTCGATGAGACGCGCATAGACGTTGCGATCGAGAATCGCCTGTTCGTCGTCGCGGTCCTTGGCGAGCCGTTCGATCTCCTCGCGCTCGATCGCCATCGCGCGCTCGTCCTTCTCCACGCCGTGGCGGTTGAAGACGCGCACTTCGACGATCGTGCCGAAGGTGCCGGGCGGCATGCGCATCGACGTGTCGCGCACGTCGGACGCCTTTTCACCGAAGATGGCGCGCAGAAGCTTTTCTTCCGGCGTCATCGGACTTTCGCCCTTCGGCGTAATCTTGCCGACGAGGATGTCGCCCGGCTGAACTTCGGCACCGATGTAGACGATACCGGCTTCGTCCAGGTTCTTCAGCGCCTCTTCCGAAACGTTCGGAATGTCGCGCGTGATTTCTTCCGGACCAAGCTTAGTGTCACGCGCCATCACCTCGAATTCTTCGATGTGGATGGAGGTGAACACGTCGTCGCGTACGATCCGCTCGGAAAGCAGGATCGAGTCCTCGTAGTTGTAGCCGTTCCACGGCATGAACGCGACCAGCGCGTTGCGGCCGAGCGCCAGATCGCCGAGGTCGGTCGAGGGACCGTCCGCGATGATATCGCCCTTGTTGACCGCGTCGCCCACGGTGACCAGCGGACGCTGGTTGACACAGGTGTTCTGGTTCGAACGCTGGAACTTCTGCAGGCGGTAGATATCGACGCCCGACTTCGACGGATCGAGGTCTTCGGTGGCGCGGATAACGATACGCGTTGCATCGACCTGATCGACGATACCGCCGCGGCGAGCGGCGATGGCAGCCCCGGAATCGCGAGCCACGACCGGTTCCATGCCGGTGCCGACAAACGGCGCCTCGGCTCTCAGCAGCGGCACGGCCTGACGCTGCATGTTCGAACCCATGAGAGCACGGTTGGCGTCGTCGTTCTCAAGGAACGGGATGAGTGCCGCCGCGACCGAAACGAGCTGCTTCGGCGAAACGTCCATCAGGTTGATGTTGTCGCGCGGCGCCAGCATGACTTCGCCGGCGTGACGGCAAACGACGAATTCTTCCGCGAAAGAGCCGTCCTCGTTCAGCACCGAATTCGCCTGCGCCACGTGGTACTTGGCCTCTTCCATCGCCGACAGGTAGACGACGTCGTTCGTCACCTTGCCGTCGACGATCTTGCGGTACGGGCTCTCGATGAAGCCGTACTTGTTCACGCGGGCAAAGGTTGCGAGCGAGTTGATGAGGCCGATGTTCGGACCTTCCGGCGTCTCGATCGGGCAGATACGACCGTAATGGGTCGGATGCACGTCGCGGACTTCGAAGCCGGCGCGTTCACGCGTCAGACCACCCGGGCCGAGAGCCGACAGGCGGCGCTTGTGGGTGATTTCCGAAAGCGGGTTCACCTGGTCCATGAACTGCGAGAGCTGCGAGGAGCCGAAGAACTCGCGAACGGCGGCGGCTGCCGGCTTCGCGTTGATCAGGTCCTGCGGCATGACCGTGTCGATCTCGATCGAGGACATGCGCTCCTTGATGGCGCGTTCCATGCGCAGGAGACCCAGGCGATACTGGTTCTCCATCAGTTCGCCGACCGAGCGGACGCGGCGGTTGCCGAGGTTATCGATGTCGTCGATCTCGCCCTTGCCGTCACGCAGCTCGACAAGCATCTTGACGACAGCCAGGATGTCTTCCTTGCGCAGCGTGCGAACCGTATCCGGAACGTCGAGGTCCAGGCGCATGTTCATCTTGACGCGGCCAACGGCGGAGAGGTCGTAACGCTCCGCATCGAAGAACAGCGCGTTGAACATGGCTTCGGCCGAATCCATGGTCGGCGGCTCGCCCGGACGCATGACGCGATAAATGTCGAAGAGCGCGTCCTGCCGGTTCTCGTTCTTGTCAGCGGCAAGCGTGTTGCGGATATAGGCACCGACATTGATGTGGTCGATATCGAGCACCGGAATCTCGTCGAAGCCAGCCTCGAGGATGACCGGAAGCGTCTTTTCGTCGATCTCGTCGCCGGCTTCCAGGTAGATCTCACCGGTTTCGAAGTTGACCACGTCCTCGGCAAGATAGTTGCCGTAGAGATCGTCGTCGGTCGCCTTCAGGGCCTTCAGCCCCTTTTCCTGCAACTGCCGCAGCAGGCGGGGCGTCAGCTTCTTGCCAGCCTCGACCACGACCTCGCCGGTCTCGGCGTCGATCATCTCGGAAACCGCCTTCTGACCTTTCAGCGCATCCGGCTGGAACGGCACGCGCCAGCCATCGCCGTCGCGCTGGTACAGCGACTTCGTGTAGAAGGTCTCGAGGATTTCCTCGCCGTCCATGCCAAGCGCCATCAGAAGCGACGTCACCGGAATCTTGCGACGGCGGTCGATACGGGCATGGACGATGTCCTTGGCGTCGAACTCGATGTCGAGCCAGGAACCGCGATAGGGAATGACGCGCGCTGCGAAGAGCAGCTTGCCGGACGAATGGCTCTTGCCCTTGTCATGATCGAAGAACACGCCCGGCGAGCGGTGCATCTGCGAGACGATGACGCGCTCGGTGCCGTTAACGATGAAGGTGCCGTTGTCCGTCATGAGCGGCATGTCGCCCATGTAGACGTTCTGTTCCTTGATGTCCTTGATCGACTTGGCACCGGTGTCCTCGTCGATATCGAACACGATGAGGCGGAGCGTCACCTTCAGCGGCGCCGCATAGGTCAGGTCGCGCTGGCGGCACTCTTCGACGTCGAATTTCGGCGGCTCGAATTCGTAGGATACGAATTCGAGCATCGAAGCACCCGAGAAATCCTTGATCGGAAATACCGACTTGAAAACGGCTTGGAGTCCCTCATCCGGACGCCCGCCTGCGGGCTCTTCCACCATGAGGAACTGGTCGTAGGACGCCTTCTGAACCTCGATGAGGTTCGGCATCTCCGCGACTTCTGGAATCTTACCAAAAAACTTGCGTACGCGCCTGCGACCGTTAAACGAAAGGGTCTGAGCCATCGTCGCTCCTTGTCAATCTTGCATCCGGGCCTGCAACGGACGGGAACCGATGGCCAGTCGATCCCGTCAATCAATGAGTAGTTCAATCTCGTCCAGCTTCCGGAAGACGACAGCGCGGATTGCTGTGCTCTCTCCCGATCGAGACCATCCTCTTGAAGAACCCATTACCCAAAAGCCGTTTCGACAGGCTTTTGGGTAATATGTTCCAAAAACGTTCAAAGAGAGGCGGCCGCAATGGCCCCCTCCCTTCGCATTTCGTCGAATTACTTGACGTCGACCTTGGCGCCAGCGTCTTCGAGCTTCTTCTTGAGGTCGGCAGCTTCTGCCTTGGAAACTGCTTCCTTGACCGCCTTCGGAGCGCCTTCGACCAGGTCCTTGGCTTCCTTGAGGCCGAGACCGGTGATGCCGCGAACTTCCTTGATGACGTTGATCTTGTTGGCGCCAGCGTCAACGAGGATGACGTCGAACTCGGTCTTTTCCTCTTCAGCCGGAGCAGCAGCACCTGCAGCACCCCCAGCAGCAGCAACGGCTACCGGAGCAGCGGCAGAAACGCCCCACTTTTCTTCGAGCAGCTTGGAAAGCTCAGCAGCTTCCAGGACGGTCAGCGAGGACAGGTCTTCAACGATCTTTGCGAGATCAGCCATTTTACTTTTCCTTTTGTTCGGTTCGAACTGGTTTTATCTACAACAGCGAAATTCCGCCTCAGGCGGCTTCGTCCTTCTTGGCGTAGGCCGAGAACACGCGGGCAAGCTGGCTTGCCGGTGCTGCGACAACCGTCGCGACGCGGGTTGCCGGGGCGTTGAGGAGGCCCAGCAGCTTCGCGCGCAGCTCGTCGAGCGAAGGCAGAGTCGCAAGCGACTTGACACCTTCGGCGTTGAGCGTGGTTGCCCCCATGGCGCCACCGAGAACAACGAGCTTGTCGTTGGTCTTGGCGAAGTCCATGACGACCTTCGGAGCCGTTATCGGGTCTTCGCTGAATGCGATCAGCGTCTGACCCTTGAAGAGATCGATCATCCCTTCAGACTCCGTACCCTGAAGAGCGATCTTGGCCAGGCGGTTTTTCGCGACTCTGACGGTGCCGCCAGCAGCGCGCATTCTCGAACGGAAGTCGTTCATCTGCGCTACTGTGACACCAGCATAGTGGGCCACGACAACCGAACCGGAAGCCTTGAAGACTTCGTTCAGCTCCGTGACGAATTCGCGCTTTTCCGCTCTTTCCACTGTCTGTCTCCAGTTGACAGGGTTGCGTTTCGCAGCCCTGCCGGGTTTGCCTTGTCACCCGGGATCAAACGACGATCCCAAGCAACGCTTAAGGATCCTGTCCCCTGGCGTCCCCGGAGGTCCCGGGTCAGACACAAGGCAAGCGAAGGTTCGAACCGAATTCCGACGCCTCCGGCGTCTCAAAATTCAGATCTTACCCGTCTCATGCGGGCAACGGTGATTAAGGTAAAACCACCCGCAATCTCGGACAGGAATTCCGGACTTGACGTCCGGACATTCCCGACCCCGAAGGGCCGGGAATTCAGTGCCGGGCCAAGGCCCGCAATTATCAGGCGACGCTGAGCGTTGCCGGATCGATCTTCAGGCCGGGCCCCATGGTCGACGTAATGGCGACGCGCTTGACATAGTTGCCCTTGGCGCCGGTCGGCTTCGCCTTGACGACTGCGTCGGCAAAAGCACGGATGTTCTCTTCCAGCGCCTTGGCATCGAACGATGCCTTGCCTACGCCGGCGTGAACGATACCGGCCTTTTCGACGCGGAACTCGACCGCGCCGCCTTTGGAAGCCTTGACCGCGCCAGCGACGTCCATGGTGACGGTGCCGACCTTCGGGTTCGGCATCATGCCGCGCGGGCCGAGGACCTTACCGAGACGGCCGACGAGCGGCATCATGTCCGGGGTGGCGATGCAACGATCGAAGTCGATCTTGCCGCCCTGAACGATCTCGACCAGGTCTTCCGCGCCGATGACGTCAGCGCCGGCGGCCTTGGCTTCGTCAGCCTTGGCACCACGGGCAAAAACGGCAACGCGAACCGAGCGGCCGGTGCCGTTCGGCAGATTTACGACGCCGCGGACCATCTGGTCTGCGTGGCGCGGATCGACGCCGAGATTCATGGCGACTTCGATCGTCTCGTCGAATTTCGCCGTTGCACGCTCCTTGATCAGCGTAACGGCTTCGGCAAGGCCGTAGAGCTTCGCCGGATCGACACCCTCACGGGCCTTCTGTACACGCTTTGCAATCTTCGCCATCGTCTTAGCCCGTCACTTCCAGGCCCATGGAGCGGGCGGAACCCTCGACCATTGCCATTGCGCCTTCGATATCGGCCGCGTTGAGGTCCTTCATCTTGGCCTCTGCGATCGTGCGGATCTGAGCCTTGGAGATCGAGCCCGCCTTGGCCTTGCCCGGTGTCTTCGAGCCAGACTGGATCTTCGCTTCACGCTTCAGGAAGTAGCTGACCGGCGGCTGCTTCATGACGAAGGTGAAGGACTTGTCCTGGTAATAGGTGATGACGACCGGGATCGGCATACCCTTTTCCATTTCCTGCGTGGCGGCGTTGAACGCCTTGCAGAATTCCATGATGTTAATGCCACGCTGACCAAGCGCAGGACCGATCGGCGGCGACGGATTTGCCGAGCCGGCCTTCACCTGCAGCTTGAGCTGGCCTGCAACTTTCTTAGCCATTTCTCTCTGCCTCTCATTGCCCCTCCCCGAACGCGTTCGTGGCGGGAACTGTTAAGCCGGCTGCCCGGCCCTTTGCCGATCGAATGATCGGCGGCTGCGGTTGCGTGGTAGCGACAATCCGGCCCGGCTAAGACCGGACATCTCCCACGCGCATGCGGATCGCTCCGCCGAGCAAGCTGACGCCCACCCATTCTAAAATCTGCTTCTTCAGACCTTTTCGACCTGGCCGTATTCCAGCTCGACAGGGGTCGCGCGGCCGAAGATCGACACTTCGACCTTCAAGCGCGACCGCTCCTCATCGACATCCTGAACGATGCCGTTGAAGGAGGCGAACGGGCCATCCGAAACGCGAACCTGTTCCCCGATCTCGAAGGACACGGACGGCTTCGGACGCTCGACGCCATCCTGGACCTGACCGAGAATGCGATCCGCCTCATGATCCGGAATCGGCACAGGCTTGCTGTCCGTCCCTAGGAAACCGGTGACCTTCGGCGTGTTCTTGATGAGGTGATAGGCCTCATCCGTCAGATCGGCGCGAACGAGAACATAGCCGGGGAAAAACTTGCGCTCAGAATCAACCTTGCGCCCGCGACGTATCTCTACGACCTTCTCGGTCGGCACGAGAATCTTCTCGAACAGATGCGTCAGACCCTTCTGCCTGGCCTTCTCCTCGATGGATTCGGCCACCTTCTTCTCGAAATTCGAATAGGCGTGAACGATATACCAGCGCGCAGCCATGCTACTCTCCACCCAAATCAAGCGCCAACGTTTAGGATGAGGCTCATCAGCCAGCCCAACAGCTGGTCCGCACCAAAGAAGAAGGCGGCGGCAAGAGAGACCATGACGAAGACCATCAGCGTCGAGATCGTCGTCTCGCGCCGCGAAGGCCAAGTCACTTTCGACGTTTCGGAGCGTACCTGCTGCAGAAACGTAAACGGATTCGTTTTGGATGCCATTGAATGCTCACGCCATTACGGCGCGTAAAGCCGATCTTTCAGCCCCACGCACCGCGTGTCTGTTTGGACCCTACATAAAGACCGATTCTGAAAACCACAAGAGCCAATCAGTCTTTTTTGTGAATATCTAAGACGGCCAAGCCGCCCGCCCCGACATTCTGACCAATTGGAACAATGAGGCAAGAATGGAGTGGCTGGCAGGGGCAGAGGGGCTCGAACCCCCGACCTGCGGTTTTGGAGTCACCTCCGCTCCCGCCTGCACCTGTGAACCGGCTTGTAGCATCATGTTCGCGCGTGTTTCAAGCGGTTTCATTCAGTTCCCTAAGTCATTGGTATCATTGACTTATTTTCATTTCCGGATTTCACTGACCGAACAACGGGATGCCGCCGCCAGCGAAGCCGTTGTCCAGTTCCGTTGCCCAGAATTTCCCGATTCCGCAGTCCAACACCAAGGAAAGGAAGCGAAATGAACAGGCAGCATCTGACGGACGCCCTCATCGCAGCCCAGGAGCCTCCCCCCAATTCGAGCGGGCGGTATGACATCTACGACTCCTCCGTGGAGAACCTGATCGTCAGGATCGGATCGAAGAAGAAGGTCTTCATGCTGGTCGCCCGCTTCGGCGGTCCGGCCAGCCAGCCCTCCCGCCGCAAGCTCGGCGAGTTTTCGGAAATGACAACCGAAGCCGCGCGCGTCGAGGCGGACAAGTGGAACAAGAAGGTCGGGAATGGAGTCGACCCCGCGATCGAGGTGGCGGAGGCAAGGAGGCTGGAGGCGCTCCGCCTCCGGAGCACCTTCGCCTCGGTCATGGAAGACTATCTCGCATACATTCCCGGACGCGAGAAGAACCTCAACGCGGCGCAGGACATCGCCTTCATCAGAAGGAACATCCTGGACCCCAAGAAAAACAGGTGGCTGAAGAAGCCAATCTCGGAGGTCACTGCCGCGGACGTGGTCTCCCTGGTCAAGGAGATCAATCTGAAATTCCCGACAACCGCTTTCCATTGCTTCGTGCAGCTCAAGACGTTCTTTGGCTGGACGATGCATCCGGACATAAGCGCGGCCATCGGGCTCGACCGGAACCCGATCGAGTACCTCAAGGCCAAGCGGCTGGGGCTCCGGATCGATCCCCGCCAGCGGGTCTTCGAATACGAGGAGGCGCGCGCCTTTCTGATGGCATCCACCGCCACGCCCTATCCCTACGGACCCTGCCTCAGGGTCCTGATCGAGACCGGCCAGCGCAGGGGCGTTGTCGCGGGAATGCGCTGGTCGCAGATCAACCTGGCGCGCAGGCTATGGATCATACCGGGCACCAAGGCGCCCGGCGCGCGGCCCGGCCGCACCTCCAAGGTGGACAACTCACACAAGGTGCCGCTCTCCAACCGGGTGGTCGAACTGCTCCTTGCCATCAAGGAGAGCCAGCCGGAGGGCCACGGGGACTTCGTGTTCAGCACGACCAATGGCCAGAGGCCGATCGACCATTTCAGCGATCTGAGAATCGCGAAGAAGAACAACGAGCAGAACGAAAGCGAGATCGCGACCGGCAGGTTCGAGCGCCTGATGCTTGAGATCCTCGCAACGCTCGGCGTGGCATGTATGGAGGGCTGGATCTGGCACGACGTCAGGCGGACGGTCCGGACCCACCTCGAGCCTATCACGGGCCGGACAGAAGTGGCGGAGACGGCGATCGGGCACGGCCAGACCGGCATCGTCCGCGTCTACAATCTTCACAAGTATAGAGCGGAGATCCGCCGGGGCTTCAACAAGTGGTCCGAGATGCTGCGGAAGGTGGAGGAAGGAACCTGCACGGTCGCAGACTGGGAGCACGACGACGAGGCTTTCGATGAAGGGAGCGCGCCATGATATCGCGCGAGGAACTCTACACGCTGGTCTGGGCCGGGCCGGGCAAGGCTGCCGCCGCGCACCTCGGGGTCTCGGATAGCTATCTGTGCCGGGTCTGCACGGCTCTTGATGTCCCCCGGCCTGGCAGGGGATGGTGGGTGCTGCGGGCGGCTGGAACAGCTCCTCCCCCGCCGCCGCTGCCTCCCGCCCGTCCGGGCCTTCCGTCCCACTGGAGGAAAGGGGGACAGGGCCTGCCCCCCATCAAGCCGTTCTATCGTCGCGACATCTGGTCCTTTCCACCACGCGACGGGAGCCACCCTCTCGTGCACATTGCGCGGGTTATCTTCGGGCGGGCAGGCGACGGCCGTGACCGGAAACATCTGTCGACGCGGAGCCTCAACGCGATCGATCTAACGATCTCTGCGGAGATGCTGGAAAGCGCCCTGTCGTTCGCGAACGGCCTGTTCAACGCGTTCGAGGCCCGCGGCCATACGGTGCGCATAGAGCCGAGAAGCGGCTTCATCCGGCCGGCGCTGGAGAACTGGAGCCGGCCGCCCGACAGGACCAGCCACATCCCTCTTGCTCTGTGGTCACCCGTTGCGCCGACGATCGCGACCATCTCGGGAGTTCCGGTCGGACTCGCCATCCTCGAGATCAGCAAGGAGGTCGAGATGCGCTACATGGGCAATGGCAAGTTCGACCGCGCCTCGTCCACTAGACTGGTCGATGGGATCACCTGGACGGAATGGCAGCGCGCTCCCGCCGGCCGGCTGAAGCTCGTGGCCTACTCCCCGCACCATCCTGCGCCGTGGCGGCGGGAATGGATAGAGGCGCGCCGGAATTCGCTCGGCCGGATGGCGCAGGCGATCGTCGGCGAACTCGAAGCCGAAGCGCCGACACTGCCGCATGCCGGCTACTTCCTCCGAAGGCCAGGCGGCGGCCCCGTTGTCTAGCTCGATCGTGCAGGATTCCCGATTTCGAAGTCCATCCATCACACAGGAAAGGAAGCGATATGACCGTGAAGACATACACCTTCGCAGCAACCGTCAGGATCTATATTGAGCAGTTCCCCACACGCCGGCACAACCGCAGCGCCGACCAGGACGCCAGATTTCACGAACGATATCTTCTCGACCCTGCAAGCAACCCCATTTTGGAGAAGCCGATCGCGGACGTCACGGATGGCGAGCTCATGCGTTTCCTGTTCTCCCTGCGCGGCCGACCTGCTTTGGCGCGATCGTGCACCCAGAAGATCCGTGCCTTCTTCGTCTGGGCGATGCAGCCCGAGCGGCGCGAGGTATTCGGGCTCCGGTCGAACCCCGCCCTCTACATACTGCCCCGTTACATCGCCGGCCCAATCCGGCCCCGCGATCGCCACCTGGACGACGAGGAACTGCACGCCTACCTCGCCGCCGCGGAAACGCTCGAGCCGCCCCAACGGGCGTTGGCCGAAGCGCTGGCCCTGACAGGGCAGCTTCCTTCCAAACTCGGACGAATGAGATGGACGGAGCTGGATCTGGGCCGGAAGATATGGAGGGCTCCGAAAGAAGGGGCGCACCCAGTCGTGATAGCCCTTTCGGACGTATTCGCCAGCAGGCTGGCTGACATGCGCGCCAATCTGCCTGCCGACGCGGGGGATTTCGTCTTCAGCGCGACCCAGGGGCGAACGCCGCTTGTTCACCTGGAGCGGATGCGGTCGGCGCTGGGTCGGCGGATGAGCAGCAGCCTGGGACATACCCCGGATTCGCCGACGCCCACGTGGCTATGGATGGATCTGCGCCGCACCGTCATAAACATGCTGTTGGAGGACGGGAGCCTGCCGTTTCACGATGCATTGCGAGCCGTGGGATCCAACGCGCCAGACCTGAGAGCGCCGAAATGGCGGTGGGTTGCACCACCACGCTGCGATACGAAGACCATCCGCGACGCGCTCGACAGGCATGCGGCAGCCCTGGATGAAATCATGCGGAAGGGACCCGGCGGCAGCGGTTCCGCCAGCCACTCCGCGGCCTAGGCGTTCGCCGCGTCATATCGGCCGCCGCTTTGCAGGGCGGCGGCCGGCAGACAGGGCTACATCACGACCCCATGGCCGCGATTGGTCACTGTCTCCGCGAAGACCCGCGGCGTGCGTGTTAGGGCGGCCGCCGCGCCGGCGGGAGAAGTGTTGACAACGGCAGGTCAACGAGGCGGCTTGTGTTGACAATAGATCGCGTGGTAAGCATTTTGCTCATGACGTGATCTTTTTGATCGTGATTCGATCGTTTCACCATGGAGCCCGCCGACATGACCGGGTTTGGCGCATCCGCAACGAATTCTTCCAAGGCTCCAGGCATCCGCCCTCGTGCGTCGCCGCTCGCATCGGAAAGGCGCCGTGCCCCAGGCGTTGGCCGGACAGTGCACCTTCCAGGCGGTCGCCGGCCAGGCGCGTTGATCTGCCGCGCCGCCGCGAGCCAGCTTGCGTCGTCGGCGGACGGCGCGTCTGGGCGGCGGAAATGGACCCGTCGGCTTGGCAAGCTCCACGCGGCCCGTCCCCAACCGACGATTCTTGCAAGTTCCGCCAAGGCCGGCGAGTCCGCTGACGCACTCCGGCAACAGACAGCATCCAAAACCCAACCGAACAGGACAGACCCCATGCACTACACATTCGCCGGCGCCGAGACCTTCGCCCGCCTCACAGATGACATCCGAAAGGCTGTTTCCGAAGGATTCGATCCCAGGATGCTGGCCGGCGCGCCATTCCTAGACGAGTACGCTCTCGTCCCGCAGCCCGCGGCGGGGCTGACGGGCATCGTCACCGGACACCCGCGCATTGCCGACGGGCATCGCTGCTTCTCGACCCAGGTGTTCCATATCAATACTGCGCAGGGCGTGGCCCGCACACTGAACCGCTGGTACCGCCTGGGCCGGCCCCACGGGTCGGAAAGGAACTGACATGCGTTCCCGGCTGCACAACTCGGAGTTCCGCAAACCTTCCCGGTATCGCGCCGCCGTGTTCCTGGCGTATTACGGAATGCGAAACGCACTCCGCCGCTCGCCATCCCTGCTGCTCAGAGAGCAGATCCGGAGGGGACCGGTCATCTTCGTCGCTCCACGCCAAAAATGCCGCGTCGCCGCCGACCATCTCACCGCGGACGGCCGGGACCATGACAGGGTCCCTGGCGGTAAGCGCATCCATGCCTTCGGATGCCCGGAAAGCATCGAAGCCGCGGAACGAAGATCCTTGCACCTTCGATCGCGACAAGCTCTCGATCATCCGAAATCACAACTTGGGAATTCAACCGCGATCCGACACGCTGATGGGAGTGTGCGCACAATGCTTAGAATCGGTGAAAAACGGGCGAACTCTTCATGGGCGTCGATCGCCCGCCACGCCAATGCCGTCGAGCATCTGGCGGGGGACCTCCGACGCGTGACCAACAGCAGGTCCCTCCCCAACCTCGACGCCAGCCAGACGCCGGTCGTCGAGGAATGGTTCATCGAGAAGTTCATCGTGCCGACGCTGGTGGGATTCATCTCATATCCCGGCGGCAGCGACGAGGATCACGGGCAGCGCAGCTCGATGAGCTTCACCGCTCCCCTCCACCTTTTCTCGCTTCAGCAAGGAATGGCCCGCTCGTCGCAGCGCTGGTACCTCTTGGGCCGCCCATCGTCTGTGGCCGAGGACTCGCTGAGACGATGGAGCGTGGACGGAGAGATCTGAACGATGGGGAAGAGCTCTTCAGTGGGAAGGCTTGACGCCGACCAGTTTCGAAAGATCCGCCAGTCGCCGGTGCTTTTCCTGGCATACTGCTGCGTAGGCAGGGCGTTGCGGTCACAGCACCTACTTAGGCGGGGGCGCCCGACCATCGTCGTGCTGATCGCGGAATCGGCGATCAACCTGGGGATCTACGAGGCGGCGACCGAGCTTTTCGTGAACGGCCGCTTCCCGGACTGGACCGAGACGCGCCCTCCCAGGGCGCTGGTCCATTCCATCGAGTCCAAGCCACGGAACAAAATGCCGACGCCGGGAGGGAGTGACCTTCTTCGATCCTACGGGAAGTTTCCTGCGATCCTCGTCCTCGCCAGACACAGAAAGGACCTACCGATAGAACTGGCGGCGGCGGCCGACGCGGTAATCGACCTGCCGCGGCCCTCGGCCGCGCACATCGTGGCGGCCCGGTCGCTGCTCGGCCGAAACCCGATCCGGCCCGACACGGCGGAACTTCTCGCCGGCAACGACGTCGTGATGCTGGCTCCGGTCGTCACGAAATTCAGCCTCACATCGGATCATGCGCGGATCCTCCGCTCCTCCGCGTCTGGCACCGCAGCGGACGACGCACCCAGCCTGGAAGAACTGCCCGGATACAGGGACGTGAAGGCCTGGGCGCGTTCCTTCGCCAAGGACTTGGAGCGTGCGCGGTCAGGCGAGATCACCTGGGCCGATCTCGATCGCGGAATCCTTCTCCACGGCCCCCCCGGAACTGGCAAGACCCTCTTTGCCCGCGCTCTCGCGAAGATGTGCGGCATCCCGCTGATAGCGGAGTCGGTCGCGAAATGGCAGGCCAGGGGACATCTCGGGGATCTCCTTGCGGCGATGAGGTCGACCTTCGAGAAGGCCAGGGAATTGCAGCCGGCGATCGTGTTCCTGGACGAGCTGGATTCGATCGGCGATAGAACGAAATTCTCGGGCCATCATGTCGGCTATCAGACCCAGGTCGTGAACTCGCTCCTGGAATGTATCGACGGCGTCGACGGGAGGCAGGGGATCGTGGTGGTCGCAGCCACCAACTTCCCGGAAGCGGTTGACCGCGCCCTCCTGCGAAGCGGCAGGATCGAACGACATGTCAGAATGGATCTGCCGGATGCGGACGAGCGCGCGGAGATACTGCGTTTCCACCTGGGCGCCACGGGCGACGACCAGGAGCTTCGGAGGATCGCCGCCGACCTCAAGGCATGGAGCGGTTCCGATCTCGAGAAGCTGGCCAGGGAGGCAAGACGACTTGCCAGGGCGGCTCGGCAGCCGGCCGGACCCGCCCACGTCGCCGAGGCGCTGCCACCGCTTCAGACACTTCCTGCGCAAATCGCACACCGCGTGGCGGTCCACGAGAGCGGGCATGCCGTCGTTGCACTTGCGCTCCAGCCGGGCTGCAGGGCAAGCGTCTCGATGCGCAAGCAGTTCAGGACGTTCTCATCCGATGCGCCCGTGCAGGGAATGACGCGGTATCTGGACGTGCCAGGAGACATGGAAACCCGGGCTTCGATGGAAGCGCACATATGCAGGATGCTCGGAGGAGCTGCGGCGGAGGAGGTCCTGCTCGGCACGCGATCTGCCGGCGCGGGCGGAGGCCGCGGCAGCGATCTTCACAGGGCGACCTCGATCGCCACGCGGATGGTTTGCAGCTACGGCATGGGGCGGAGTCTCTCATTCTTGATGGAAGACGACTATCCCGGCATGAACTGGCTCAGCGGAGTTCCCGCGACTGCGAGAAGAGAGATCGACGGCATTCTTGCAGAGCAGTTGTCGCGGGCCAAGGCCATCGTGAGGGGTCATCTCGCTGCGGTCGAGGCCCTGGCAGGGCAACTGCTGGACCGGGAGCTTCTTCAGTCGGAGGACGTGCAGGCGATTGTCCGGCGACATGCGCCGAACCGATTGGGGAAAGGGATCGCCAGCTAGCCTTCCCCGAATCCTTGAGGAACCATGTCCTCAGCGGACGGGCGGCGCGCCATGGCGACGCCCGGACCGTGCTCCCGCGTGGCGTCGATGAACGCCACGCCCGAGGCCTCGAGCGCCGTGCGCACCTTCTCGACGGCCTCCACCAGGACGTTGCTCTCGCCCTTTTCGATCCTCACGACGATCTGCCGGCTGACGCCCGCAAGCTCCGCGAGTTCCTCCTGGCTGAGGCCCAGCAGCGCGCGTCCGCCCCTCAGCGCGCGCATGATTTCAGAGATCGAATCCATGGATTCGAAAAGGCGACAACCTGACGCCGTTGTCAACAATTGTGCGCAAGGATTCGATTGCATATCCCTGACGGTCGGACAGGCTCTGATCCGGGACAGTTGCTCCCATGGCTCAGCAACCGGCATGCTCGGCTCCGATTCCAAAGTTCGCAGGTTCGAAGCCTTCGGGTGCCGGACAAGGCTCCCGCGGTGCTGCTCCATAATCTCAAGCACATAGTTAGGCCGCGGAGGTTTGCGCCTGAGAGCCTAGGTCTTGCAGTCTCTCCGCCGTAGAGATGGGCCTGACCGTTCAGGATGCCCTTGGCGGCTACTCTGTGTAAAAGTGAAAAATCGAACGAAATGGTCGCTGAACGCCGGACGGCCGTGCCTTGCGGAACGCTCCTCCAATACCGACATGCACGCTCGGATTTTCAGACGGATCCAAGCCGTCGCCAAGAACGCCTGGGACGCAACTCAGGCTTAAGGGAACATTGTCATGGTCGCGAAGCAGCTCACCACCTCGCCTACCGAAGCCGACTACGAAGGGAACATGAACGCGACCATCGCTAGGGCATTCCCGTGGCTGCCGTCTGGCAGCGTCCGTCACCAGATCAAGTTCGCTTTCAATTTCGGCAGGGCCAACATCGAGGTGGACGGCGTCGCGGACTACCGCAAGGAAGGGCGCGCTGACATCGTTCTCTACGATGGCAACTCGCCCCTGGCCGTGCTCGAACTCAAGCGTCCGGGACTGCCTCTAACCGCGGACGATGAAGCCCAGGGGCTGTCATACGCCCGAGTCCTGAATCCGATGGCGCCACTGGTGGTCGTCTCGAACGGACACGACGTGCGGATCATCAGGACCCATGACGGCGGTTCGCTCGATGGGGCAACCCTGTCCGAGAGCCAGTTCACCGGGATCGTCACGGCTGCAGCGCGCGTTGCGAGAGCTGATGTGGCTCGGGCGATAGAAACGTTGATGGGCACAAACCCGACAATCTGGCGGCAGGCCGTCGAGCAGGTCAGTGCATCAGTCATCGGGGAGCTAACTTCGACCGGAAGCGACCACTCCCTGCCGTTCGAGTCGAATTTCCTCCTGAAGAGGAAAAGCACGATCGCGGTGCTCGCTCACCTCGCAGCCGGTGATCGTCTCGTCCTCGTGGAGGGCCCGCCGCTAATCGGAAAGAGTAGTGTCCTGCGGGAGCTGGTGGAGAAGACCAGAGACGACGAGAACTTCGTCACCCTCTTCCTCGAAGCTGGCGGAAGCGGCGTAATCCAGTCTCTCGCAGACGCTTTTGGCCGCGAGCTCGCATGGCCTGTCACGACAGCGGAAGCCCGTCACTGGCTCATTCAGCAATCGAACTCAGAGAGCGCCCCTGCGCTTGTGATCGCCGTAGATGGGTTCGATCCGGGAATGTCGGATCTCCGGAAGGAACTTACGGATCTCACCTCGTCTTCCTTCGGAAGCAAGGTTCGAGTCGTAGTCAGCGTCGACGACTCGGCGACGGATCTGCTGACGGGCGGGGCAAACGGACGCTCGTCATCTCCCTTGGGCAGGCGTGCGAAGCGCGTCCCCCTGGGTCATCTGGACGACGACGAATTCCGCGCAGCGGTACAAAATCTCGGCAACCGCCGCATCTATTTTATGCGCGGCGCAAATTTAGCGCGTGAACTGAGGTTCCCGTGGCTCCTCCGCTCCATGATGTCAGACATATTGGCAAGTCCGAGCTATAATAATCCCGAGTTCATGGCCGTCCTTCCCCCCTTGCTGAGCCTCGGCCTCATCGGACAAGCGCGGATGAGGTTCCGCGACACCGAGCTGCGGTATCTCTTCAAGGAGCTCGCGGAAGCCTTCATGGACGAAGCCTGGGACAGAAAGCGCCCCTCCCCCCTCATACTCGAGTCGCTTGGCGTCTTTCTGATCAGGAGGAAGAAGCTCGCCAGTCGCCTGGGAGCCACGCAGATCGCAGACCTCATAGCGCGTGGTTATCTCCGAGCGACAATCCATGAGAGCGGTGAAGCCGTCGTTGCCGTCAGGCTGCCGGAACTCCTGGCGAGCGAGCTGGCTGATCGAGTCGCGGTCGAGCTTTCGCGGAGAAGCCGGACGAACCCTTCGGACGCCGCGGAATGGCTCGCGGGCGCGGCAAGCAACATCCCGATGGGAGACGTGATCTGCGCGCAGGCAGTGTTCGACGCAGCCATGCGGGACGATTTGGGGCTGCCGTGGGAACTTGTCGTCGCACTGCTGGAGGACCGTCCCGCCCGCGACAGCCTCAGTCCCGGAGCGAAGCTTGCTATGTTTTCGGAGGAGACTGGCCGTGTCGACCTGGATGTCCGAGAAGACGGATCAATTGTCGCGAGGGCGGGCGGTCGCGAGACCCTCATCGCCAGGGAGGACGGCGAGGACCTGGACACGACCTACTCGAACTTCCATAGCTGGCTGATCCTGTCGCACCTGGCGAGCATTCCTTCGGGATTAGACATTGACGGCGAGGTGGAGAGGATCGATCCGATTATTCTGCTCGAAGTTGGATCCGCCGACATAGTCCTGCGGCAGCCCGGCCCCGAAATGCAGTTCAATTCGGTCCTGAGCCACGACGTGCCGGGTGCGGGTTCAATCGTCTGCCATCAGGCCGGGATAGTCGAGGCAGTCACCTATGCGATGTTCCGCTACCTGAGAAGAGAAGGGCGGAACGCGTCCGCCTGGCTCGAGGAAGCATGCAGGCGCGGATCCCTGCCGCTTGTTCACCGGTCCATGATCGCACTCCAGTTTCTTGTCGAGTCCGGCCCGGAGGATCACGCTGCGTTCGCAACGGAAATGCTGGACGGACCTGTGATCGAAGCGATGAAAAGGTTTCCAACCCTTCACCCCGAAGCCTCCTCGGCCGCGTCTTCAAGCGGTTCTTGAGTGAGAATCCATAGTGCGTATTTCGACGAAGTCCTGATCACACCGTCCACGATCATCGACATCGAACTCGGGATCACGCGGATCGCAGTAGATATCGGGCATACGAGACGGGGTTGCTATCGTCGCTGCACACAGGTCCGTCAGGGCAGGTCGAGGCGTCCACCATTTGGTCTACGCATGACATGAAACGAGTACGGCTCCCTCCGATACACCCCGCTCTCTGGCCTGTCGAACAACTCGGTCGAAGCTTTCTTGCCGCCGCCGTTGGGCCGTGGACTACTACCTTCCCAAATCAGTGATTCTTCAGGCGGGCCCATGGCTACTATCCGGATGATCGAGATTGAGAACTTCCGCAGCATCAAGCACTTGGTGTGGTATCCCACACTCGGATTGAATTGCCTGATCAGGTGACAGCGGCAAATCCACGATCCTGGATGCGATCGACCTGTGTCTCGGGGCGCCATGGACGGTGCAGTTCACCGATGCGGATCTCCATAAGCTGGATATCGAAACGCCATCAGCATCACGATCATCCTCTTCAGCTTGGGGCACGAACTCAAGTCGATCGACGTCTACGGCATGTACCTGCGAAGTTTCGATGAAGCGGCGCGCAAAGTCGAGGATGAGCCGGGCAGCGGATCGGAGACCGTTCTGTGCCTGAACCTCAAGGTGGAAAGCGATCCGGAGCCGACATGGCCCCTGATGTCCGATCGCGCGCAGGCGACAGGTCATGCGCGAAACCTCTCCTGGGCTGATCGGGAACGACACGTGAGGATCGGAGCCCTATCGGATTCACAATCTCTCTGGAGACGTGGATCGATCCTCAATCGCCTGACCGACGAATCCGCCGACGCTTCGACCGCCCTGCTTGCGGCGGCCCGGGAGGCGGCCCGAAATCCTCGGAGCAGTACAGGCGCTTCGATCCTTCGATCGTGTGCGCCTGGTGTCCCGAACGCTTTCCTTGATGCGGCGATCCGCATTCGCGAGCAGAGCCGGATGATCGGAAGACGGGTTCCACCGCGAGCTGCCGGGAGCCCTCTCCTTCTCAAGGGCCTGGAGGCGGATATTGGACAAGCATCCGGATCTTCTTGAGGAGGTCAGAGCCGCCTAGGCCAAGTCGTTCTTCATTTTCCGTCATGCAGTATCGCCCCCTCGTGGACCTGTGCAGAATGCACGCGATCGGCACGTCACGTCCGCCCGGGACGGGGCGCCCAACACGCTCGTCTGGAGGAAACGCATCCCGATGAGGTCTGCGCGGAAATGGTTGCCGACGCCGAAGCCAAGCGTTCCTCTGAAGCATCATCCTGCGGTGCTCGGGCCAGAGGCCCCAAGCTGGCTCCATCTCTATCGAGAAGCGACGAGTGGGGCCGGAATCCCCACCAAGAAACCTGGATACGCTCCCGCGTCAGTGGCCCTCACGACTTTCGATGAATTCTTGAAGACTTTCGGCACGCTCTTCGGCAAGCGCCTGACGCCATTCCGCCATCAGCATGGGATGAAGCGTTCCGCCCTCGGCAAATGACGCAAAGAACAACGCATCGCGCTTCGAGAATTCCTCCCACGCAGCCTGGCTCTCTTCCAGCAATCGAAGGTTGATGCCCGGAATTTCCCGGATAGTTGCCACTAGGTGAGCGACCTCCTCCTCGGCAGCTTGGAGATTTTGGACGGCATCAATGGTCATCTGCATCTGCGTGAATGGAAGCGTGCCCTCGATATGCTTGACCGTGATCCAGTCACAAGCCTCGATGAACTCAGCGGCCGCACCGCAGAAGCCGGCGACGTCCTCGTCCTTGTAAGGGCGCTGACCTGAGAGTTCGTGTACCAGAATGTGCCGGGAGGTGAAGATCCCGCTCAACAGCCGCATAGTCGTATCGACGTCTTTGATAATCGGCTCTAAGGGGAAGCCATCCTGATCCTCCGTCCAGCGCCGATGAGAGGTCCGAAGCTCCTCCTTCGCGTCTGGAAGCAAGGTCATCAGAACCTTCATGATGGCGTCGACACTGCTCAAGCTGATCGCGTGCGCAACGATGTCGCCAGGACTGAATTTCTGCTTTTCGACGCTGTCCGCAAAGATGAAGTCGAGTTTGAAATCCTTCACCAGGAGCCTCGCCCTCTCAGCGAAAACCTCCTCGCTGGAGTCGACCATCTGCCCGACCATGGATCGCACGAACACTTCAAGGATTGTGGCCAGCCTAACCACCACGTGGTCGCCGATGAAGGTCTCGCCTAGAGGCCTTGCCTCCCAGGTCTTTGCCAGCTCGGCGATCTGGGAAACAAGATCCGATGCCCGCCGCGGCTTCCCGTGGCGCTCCTTCCACTCGATAATCTGCTGCGGGTCGAGATATTTCATCCGGAATAGATATCAAACCTGATGATCCGGGCAATCCACCGGTCCTGGGAAACATTTCTTCCGAGAGCTATCATCATACAGTCGGCTAGTTGGACTTCTTCAGCGACGAGAACATCGACAGAAGGTCCGCGTTGGAAAACGATCCGCCTGAGGCCGGACGTAGTTCGCTGGGGGACTGCGAGCGCGGCGCCGGATTTCGGATCTCCTCACGCTGCTGCCTGTATTCTTCAATCTGCTGGATCGCCGCAATCCGTTCCTCGAACTCCCTCTTCTTCCAGTAGAATGCCGTCGTCGATGTCAGACCTTCTATTTTCTCGATGTACTCTAACCATTCACCGATCACCTGCTCCGGATCTTCGTTGCCGCCGATCCTGTTCATATCGAGCGCATCCACCGCCTCCTCGGCCGCCTCATCGAAATTGCTATAAAAACGTTCCGACATTTCTAATTTGGCGGAACCTAGATTGGACGCGAGTGCGGCGAGATCCTCGAGCTCCATCACATACTCCCGATCGGCCGATAGGTATCTGAAGATTTCGAGGCGAAGGTATCTGGCGTAGGCTCGCGCGTACGGGAATTTGCTATATGTATCCTCAAGTGCGTCGATCAGAGCGGGAAGGTTTCCTTCATCTGTCCAAAAAAGCCTTTTGATGCCCGGTCTCCGGAGTAACTCGCAGTAGCCGGTGTCGCCCGTTGCCAGAACGAGATCACCAACCAGATCGGCGAGCTCGTGCAGGGGGAGCTTTCCTTCGACGTGACCACCGATAAAGGAAATCAGCAATGCGTCCGCCACCTGCGCTCGCATTTTGCCGGAAGCTCGTGTGTCCATTTTCCCCCATAGCGAGATAGCGCAGGCAACGGATGGCACGCAGCGGGCAAGCGTCGAGAGAACCGTTGCGTCTCGAGTCTCGCGCGACAGGTAGTCCTGTACGGAGGGATTGATGAAGTTGACCCGGCCTCCATCAATCACGACGAAAGACGATTTCACCTCGCGAAGCGTGTCTTCAAACATCGTCGCACGCAGCTCCGCCTTCGTGATTGCGCCGAACCCCACGATCGCACGTTCAAAAAACACCTGGAGTGTTTCCAGCCTTACGCCAGGCTCGGAGAAGCGCTCCTGCTCGGCGAAGTACATGCAGTAGAGGAGGATTTGGGCGTTGGGACTGATGTGCTGCCTGAAGGCCTTGTCCCAGATCTTGTCCGGGTTTGCGAGGGTCTGCAGAAAGACTTTCGGATATTCAGACGGAGGTACGTCGCGCTGCCTGATCTCGTCGGTCATCCACTGGATGATGCGCGGCATGTAGTTACGATGGTCCACAATCTGACGGACCGTGTCGCCTGCCAGGAGGGCCTGAATCGAATCCTGGTCGATCTCCGAATGATAGAGATGATTGTAGAGGATACGCGCCTTCAGCTCCCTGGTATAGGTCGCGAGGTTAAGCACCATTTCAGACACCTCGACTTTCGTGTCGTCGAGCGCCTCGGACAGCGCCCGCGCCGCCTGCAGGATGTAGGAGCGCGTCGTCAGGATGAACCGTTTTCCCTTGTCCTTGTGCATCATGGACATGAAGCGCACGATCCTGCCGTCGTCTCGCGCCAAAGACGCGGGATCGAGCCTGATTTTACCGAGGAAATCATCGAAGACGAAGACTTGCCGATTGTCGCGTTGGAATGCGCGGAAGCCGTCTTCGATCGAGGTGATCGAAACCAGTTCCCAACCCTCATCGCTGTATTCGGCGGCGAGAACCTGGGCCAGGGTCGTCTTGCCGACACCTGGTGGCCCGGAAACGATCAGGCAGTGAGTTGCCTTGAGGATTTCCGCTGATTTCTTGAGACTGGGATTGACGACGAAGACCTTTAGAATTCGCTCGATCTCGTCGTAAGTTGCCTCGGTAAAAACTGCGATGTCGTTCTTGAGCAGCCTGTCGAGCACCGCGGCGCTGGACAACCAAAGCTTGATGTTCTGCCTTTCGACCGCAGAGTGCTTAGCCAGATATGCGTTCAGCTCCGCACGGCCCCAGATGTTCGATGCATCCACCGAGGGGTGATCGAGCAGCGAAACGAGCGTTTTTTTTCGGGCTGACGTGAGGGGCTGGGAGGTAAGAAGGTAGTACTCCGACGGCTTCAGCTTTACGAGGTTCTTCTTCTCGGCCTTGACCGCCTTCTGAAGATCCGACCATGTGCTGTTCTTGTAGTGTTTCGCTTGAAGGATGATGTCGCCATTCGCCTGGCCATGGCGGCCATCCACACCACCATCGGCACCTTCGGAAAATCTTTCGAACCTGAGGCCCGTTTCCGCAGCCACCAGGTCGACGCAGAGACCTTCGAACTCGACCGGTGACAGGTTGGCGAAATCGTATCGATCCGGCATCAGCAGGTGACCCCAATAGAGTAAACCGCTGTGATGCTACTGATAACCTTGAGACAGTCTAGCGTTCGACCCTGCATGGCGGCTGCGAATCCGACGCCTTCCCCAATCAAATTGACGATGCCCGGCTCGCTCGCGACATTAGTAGGCGGCTGGGCCTACCTTTTTAGGGCGAGATCTATCGGAGCTTGCACGGCGAAGTATGTCCTCTAAAAGCGATCTCCGCGCAGGCTTGTCTTTCCTCGCGTTTGAGCGACGGCCCGCTGGTGCGCGATCAGCGGCAAGCGCCCCGCGCCTTCTTCGTCGCATCTGGATCGTGCTCGACGGCGATACCATGGAGATCAATGGCGAGCGCATCCGCATGCACGCCTGCACGGGGAGGGTGCTCAGGAAAACGGGCAGAGCGCCAAATTGGAGGACGGATCTCCCAGAGTGCGAGAGGCTTAGCAATACACAGTCGGGGGGTAAGACCCAACACTCCTTCGCAGTAGTGTAACGTCTCAAGAGTCAGGTATAAGAGAAACCTGTTTTGGACGAAGTGGCGCAGACATCGTCGTTTCCCATCTAAAGTCTGCCGATGGTTATGGGTTGACCTCGGTCGGAATTAGTTTATCGCGCACGGCCGATAGATTTGTTTGCACGGCTCCCAGCTTGGAAGCCACAACGGCATTTAGTCGAGCTATTTCTGGCGCCTTCTGACTGGGTATCCCATGGGCATCTCCACTACAGTTGTTACCCAAAGCAAGGTCACTTGATTCACTAAAGTTGGTCAACGCTATATCTAGCTGTGACAGAGCGTCTTCCATCCGCAAATCTATCTGCTTTATTCGACCGTTTTGTTCACTGATTTGCCGCCGGATGCCCTTTACTGATTCGATAGCATCACTGACATCTATGATGGCGGTGATTTCTGACTTCACTGCGTATTTTAAAGGTGGTGCCAGTGTATCGCTATTGATGGTTATCTGGGGTGGTGGGAGTGTAGCTACCGCCCCCTGGCTAAGGGGTTCGACGCGAAAGTGTACCATGTGGACGCTGTTAGATGTCAAAGCGCTGAGGCCGGCGGCGACGACAAAACAGAACGCCCCTACATACATAAATCGTGTGAGTAAGCGCTCCCGACCGGCGCTCATTTCGCGGATCGCAAGCGCAATAATGACAAGTACCAACATCAAGCCGGCCAGGCCGAGTGGACCGAATTTCAGTAGGTTCGCCGCACCGGCAAAGTATGAACCTATGTCTACCGTCGGCCCTTCTGCTGCATTCATCTTATGCCCCTACAATCCGTCGCCCTAAAAACAATCTTAGCTTGCATCAGTAGAGGCTAAATGTCGAGGGCCGTGGAGCCCCACTGGGCGTCTGAAGCTCCGCGGGCATCTGGCCGACGCGTGGGGCCGGCGCGGTATAGTGATCGGGTATCTCTTCGGGCTTCGTTGAAATAATGGGACTTTGACGCGATGTACGATTCGCAGTCCGATAGAGGTAATCGGGTACAGTCCCTCAAGTATCCTTCAGGAAGCCGAGCGCCGCAAAAACGCACCGACGATCAGATCTGAACAATGGTAGCAGTCCTGAAGTGCTTTGACGCGCGCGAAGTTGCGCCATCGCGCGTGACGTTCCGACCGACAGGAAGGGTCGCTCAATCGGCCTATTCGCGCTTAGATCTTGAGCGGTGGCGCACTTTTAGGAAGCTGTCACTGCGCGGCCGCCTCAAGCGCATCATGAGCTCTGAAGGTCTCGCATTCGAGTGCGTCGCCGTTGGTCCACGCTTTCCAATCGCTGATCTGGACGATGACCGTGTCGCTCTCCGGATACAAATGGACGAACTGTCCGTCTCGGCCGACTGCCGTGAAATCAGTCCTGTTTTGTCTAAGCCACCAATAGTAGCGGTAGTCGAGCGGGCAGCCAGCATTTTGGGATTGATTCCCGTCCGGGATTGCGTCCTCTTCGCCCAACCGTTTTGTGGCGATCTCGAACCAGGCGCTCGGAATGACTTGCTTTCCCTGCCCGTTTCGACCCTCTCCCAGAACCAGCAATCCAAACCGCGCGAGATCGCGGACGGTCGCGCGCAGGCAGCATGGTCCGATTGCCGTTCCCGCCTTGTCGACGCCCCAGCTCGCGTCGGCTTCCGCTCCGATCGATGCCCAAAGGCCCTTCTCCATGAACTGGAGCAAAGACCTATCGTCAAGAATGTTCTCCGCCGTAACTGATGCGACCGCTGCGTCGAGTGCCGAGTAGTTGAAGTGCTGACCTGCCGTGCTTGGGAACACAAAACGATGGGCGAATGTCGGGATGCTTTCCATCAAGCCTTCTCGAACTTTGGAGCGAAACAGCTCCGCTCCGGAAAAGAAGCCGTGCCACCCGTATTCGGTCCACCACACCCCGGAACGCATTCGCAGCACGTTGTCGAGCGGAACGTTCGCATAGGCGCTCGGTATGCCTCTTCTAAGCTCGCCGACGTAGTCCCCGATGGGGCGATCAAGTACACGTTCGAACTGCTCCCGTGTCCGGGCCCCGTACCTCGTTGCGATGGCGTGTCCCAGCAGAGTGGACGTGATCGACTTGGTCACCGATGCGATGCCGTAGCGTCTGTCCGGCCCATTCGGTTCGCCTTTGTCGTCCTCACAGATTTCCGGGTCATAGTTGTATTTCTCGAATCTGATTTTCCCGCTTCTAACAACGAGTAACGCGCAGATCCTGGCGTACCGCATAAAGTCTGAAATTCGGCAACGAGACGAGGCCCCTTCCTTGCACTCGAACTCGACGTCACCGATTTCCCGGCCTTCCGGCAGCGGGCGCGCGACCGGTGGCGCGTGAACAATTCCATTGCGCGATGCGGAGGCGTCCGCGGGACTCAGAAACAACAGCAAAGCCGCCGTCACTCGGGTCAATAGGTATCTCAAGCTCCCCTCCCCATTAGCCTGTGCAACACGCACCTCGAGCCTAAATCGTCGTGAAGACACCTAGATTTATATGCAACCTAGCGAAGAAGCCTGAACCTGCCAATCATTCCACCGCATGTTTCGCGGATGGTGTGGCAATCCATCCGTCTTGATGGCGCAATGTTTGCAGCGCCCTCATGCTGCAAAAATGGACTCGCTTTTCTGCGCAACCTATGGGAGCATTCGATGTGACGGCATGAGAGAGAGGGTCGATGTCCGACTGCCGCCACCGGGGGGAACTATGAAGTCCGTTTTTATGCTCGCGGGTCTCGCGGCTACAGTCCTGCTGGTCGGCTGCGCCACGACCCAGCCAGCTCGCGTCCAGGCAATAAGAAGCTCCGCCATTCAAAGTGTCGTAGACGACATGAAGCGCCAGGTGAGCGTCTACGTCGCCTATCAGAACTCCCCACAAGGAACGCGAAGCGTGATAAACGCCTCGGCCACCAAGACTTGCGGAAATGGGCTCATCGATTTTGACGTCAAGTCCGTCAAGCTGGAAGTCTTGACGACCCACGAAAGCAGTGTCGAAGGAGGGGTGGGCTTCGGCCCCGTCGTGACTGGTTCTGCAACGCTGTCAGGGGGGCTCGGTGCGGGCCGGTCCGTCTCAAACACCCAGGAACTCGTCCTTGCCGCGGAGATGCTTCCGAACCGCTCCTTCGTGTACGCAGGAAGGGAGAGCGTCGAGTCGGCCCCAATCGCTGGCACGCTCATCAATCTTCGAGACGCTCTGATCAAGGCCGGAGAAGTACAGAACCGCGTATGTTTCAAGACGACCAAGGACGCCGATGACGGGAACACTTACAAGATCGCCCTGAATATAGAAGACCACGGCGGCGGCAATATCGCGCTGGGCCTTGCGCCCCTCGCCTTCGATGTCTCCGGCGAAACCAAGAGCACGACTGGCAACACGCTGACCGTTACCTTCGAACCCCACGAGTTCACGCAGGCGGAGGTGGCTAATGTTCGCCGACACGGCGGTCGCGGAAAGGTGGACGTCGGCAACAGCTCGGTTTGGTCGACGCCGGTCGTTCCGAAGGCGAAGGCTGGTACCGGAAATGATTGCCCTCCTGGCAGCGTCGATCCTGCCTGCCAGGGAACATTCAACAAGAAGAATCCGGAGATGTGACGAGCTTCGCAGCCGTGCTTCGGGATTGCCCCGCAACAGTTTCGACATGACCCGGATAGCGCTCAAGGGTGACGTTGTCACAGGCCTACATCTCCGAGATGGGGGCTGATCCCGCCTTGGTGCAGTTGGCGCTTCAGTATGACAGTGGCGACATGCGGTACCTGTCTCTGAGCGAAATGGCGCAATTCCGGGTGACGACCGACAGCTCCTCATCCGCAAGTCTGGAGGAAAAGCCCATTGTCCCCGAGCGACAGCCTTCGACACTCCCATTGTCCAGCCCCCCTATGCAGGCGAGCGGGCGTTTCGTGGTTCCGGAAGCTCGCTCGGGCGCGGTACGACACCCGAAGGGCCGAGCTGCCCTGAAGTCAAGGCCAGACAACAAGTCGAGTACCGTGGCCACGCTGAAGAATGGAGCGCCCGTTGATATTCTGGCCAGTGTAGACAGGTGGTTTGAAGTCCGACAGGCAGGAACCAATGGCTTCTTGCATGAAACCCAGGTTTCGGTTCGGGAGTACGACGGAGGTGCTTTCGAAGACAGGCACGTCCAAGTTCCAAGCTTCGATAACTACCTGGACGCCGAGGCTTTTGTTCGCGCATCGTCGCTACCCCTTGCGGCCTACCTGGTTTCGAGCGGTTGGTTCGCCATCACGCTGAAAGACACCTATGGCGTCGAGACTGCCGTCGACATCATGAAGATGCTGAAGGCACGTGGCGCCGTCCCTGATGACGCGTTCGTCACCTACGGCAACACTTACGTTCGGAAGGTGTGCTGTGAGTGAGGCATGGACGTTCCAGAGAGGGTTGGCGGTGGACATCCTGATATTTACTCGCTTCGACAGGCACCATTTCCTCTCGTCCCCAATCCCGACCGCGGTCACCTTTTGTCAGCGAGTTTCAGCTATCTTCGCGGCAGCAAAGGTAACGGCATGACGAGTACGGCTTCGTGAGCAAGTGGGAAGAGACCCGCCGCTTGGTTCTTGAGCGAGACGGTCACCGGTGCGTCTCGTGTTCAACGAAGCTGAGTTCGCGCGACGCCGACGTCCATCATCTTCTTCCGAGATCGATGGGAGGCTCCGACGAGCTCTCGAATCTTGTCACCCTCTGCGACGGCTGCCACGCGGCGCACCACCCGAACCTCGCCGGGGGCCTCGCACGACGGGTTATCGAACGCTGGGCCATGCGTCTCGCCCGATGGCTGGATGAAGAAGCACGGACACTCGGAGCCGACATGAATTTCGGGCCCGTCCTGCGCCTGTTCGGCACGTCCCATTTTCGCGGAGGGCAGCTTCCGATCGTCCTTGCAGCGCTTTCCGGGAAATCGATCCCGGTTGTCAGCCCCACAGGATCAGGGAAGTCGTTGTGCTTCCAGCTCCCTGCCCTGCTTCGCCACGGGATTACGATCATCGTCAGCCCGCTGAAGACCCTTATGAGCGACCAGGTTTCCGGGCTCTTGCGAAAGAAGATACCGGCCACGTTCATCAACAGCGCACTCGGGTCTGAGGAAAAGGAGATCCGCTATTCCTTGGTTAGCAGGAATGCAGTGAAGTTCCTTTACGTTGCTCCGGAGCGCTTTTTCGTGAAGCGACAGGGAGAACGCGAAGCACTATCGCGCAGCCGACCCGAATACCTCGTCGTCGATGAGGCCCATTGCGTCGATCAATGGGGCCGTGACTTCCGGCCCGAATATGGACGCCTGAGCGAGGTCCGTGCCAGCCTTGGTTCGCCACCGATCCTTGCCTTCACCGCCACTGCCGGGCAGGCAATGCAGAAGCGAATCCTTTCGTCCCTCGGCATCGAGGACGCGACGGTGTTCGTCCGCGGCGTCGACCGTCCCAACATTGCGCTGATCAGATGGATCGCGCCGCCAGGAGCTCGTCACCACGAGATCGCCAAGCTGCTGCGGCTCCCAATGTTTGCCAGCCGTAAGGCGATGATCTACGTACCGACGGCGCGCATCGGCCAGGAGTTGCAGCACGACCTCCGCAACAATGCCCTCGAGGTTCCCTTCTATCATTCGAAACTTGGAACCGAGTGGGAGCGGCAGGAATTGCTGAAGCGGTTTCAAGGAGAGAGCCGCCCGCTCGTCAACCACATCATCTGCACGAACGCCTTCGGCATGGGATTGGATGTTCCCGACGTTCGTCTGGTGATCCATTGGCAGCAGCCCGCTTCGGTGGAGGACTATCTACAGGAATTCGGCCGAGCTGGTCGCGACGGCAGGCAATCCGTCGCCGTTACGTTCATCGAAACCGCACGCCGCGCCAGCCGAGACGTTGGACTCCTTCGGTTTATGGCCGAAAAGACCGCCAGCGGTTCGGGTCTGGACGAGATCACGGCGCGGGCGATGCTGCTGCAGCGGTTCTCTCAGATAGACGATCTCACCGCCCTTCTTGGCTCGAAGGACTGCTTCCGCAAGGGACTCGTCGAGTACTTCGAGGGCCCGAAAGTGCCTGTTCGCCAAGGACTTGGGCGGGCGATCCTAAACTGGGTTTTCAGCCGGCAGAGCTGGGTCGGGAGTATGACATTGCCGACGTCGACGGCTACAGACCTGTTCCCCTCAGCGCGGCGGACTTTGTGAAAAGCTGAATTCCTGTCGGTCTTTTCAACGACCCGGTTAGTCGGCTGATCTTCCAAACAGTTCGTGGAAAACCTTGGCGCTCCGCCGAGGCGATGTTGCACGTCAATTTTCTCCTGGCTCCGTCTGCCGCGGCATCGAGCGACGCTCTTTGGTTTGTCCGCTTGTGGCACACGTGCCCATTCAGCTCCCGTCGTCCGACTTCCGCTGTCCACCCAACCACGACGCTGATAAAGGCGAATTCTCGACCCATCGCAGACGTTCAAGCTGGCGGAGAAGGTGAAGAAGCCTTAACCGTTCATCGCGGCGGGATTGAGGTGGAGCGGCTTGCTAAAGAAGCCGGCGCGGCTGTCATCCAACCGAATTCAATATTTCGTGCGTGATAACTGGCTTGATGCGATTGAGATCATCAAGACGTTGACGACCGCGCTGGAAAATAGCGCCCGCACGGTCAGCGACGGGAACCCCTTTGAGCCTGTGCCGTTCTCGTTCACACCAAAAGGAGAATGATCATGGCAACCAAGGACACGAACGCGAAACCGGAGCAGACGAATCCGGCCGACGTCCATCAACCTGCGGATCGAAAGAAACATCAGGACGAGGAGTCGATCGCGCCGCCGACAGTCCAGCCACCAGGCGCTAAGGACACGAGTGAGAAACCAAAGGTGAATCCAGTTACGGGAGGAACGCTGTAATCCCGTCACGTGTTTGCCGGCTTTAGGACCTGCGCAGCCGACAGGTCTCTTGGAACGAATCCTTCTCATAAGCGATTTGAATCGTGACATGGAGGCTGCCTTGAAGGGAAGCGCCGAAAACCGAAGCCGGATCCGTGGCAACAACGGGCGAAGTCCGGCATCCTCCGCATTTCAATTGGCCGAAATCGACGCAAAGAAATCCGCCTTCCCCACTTTCATTGAGCCCTGCCACCCGACGCTGAAGAGGCGGCCACCGGGCGGGCCGGACTGGGTTCATGAGATCAAGTTTGATGGCTACCGAGCGCAGCTACACATCAATGGCGGCAAGATTACAATTTACACGCGGACCGGGCTTGATTGGACGAAGGAGTTCAAGTCAATCGCGACGGCTGCGGAGGACCTCGCTGGCCATGACGCGGTGATCGATGGAGAGGTCACGGTCTTTGGCAAGACCGGGCTTCCCGATTTTCAGGCACTTCGGCGAGAGCTCGCAAAACGCTCATCGCCGCACCTGACATTTCAAGCGTTCGACCTGCTCTATTTGGACGGATACGACCTCCGACGCGTACCGCTGATCGAGCGCAAACGAGTGCTGCGCGAACTACTCGAAGATGCTGCCGGCACCATCGCCTATGTCGACCATCTCGAGCTTGACGAAGGAGAGGCGATTTATCGGCACGCCTGCGAAATGGGCCTGGAGGGAATTGTCTCAAAAGGAAAGGATTCGCGATACCGATCGGGGCGGCAGGAAATCTGGACAAAGACGAAGTGCACGAAGCGCGACGCCTTTCCGATCGTCGCTTTCGTGGAAAAGCTCGGCGCGCAGCCGCGGAGGATCGCCTCGCTTTATCTCGGACGCTGGGAGGGCGATCTCCTCGTCTATGCCGGCAAGGCCCAAACCGGCTACACGCTAACGGCGGCACGCGAGGTGCGGGAGCGGCTCGATCCCTTTATCATCGGCAAAAGCCCCCTCTCCCATCCGATCAAAAAGCCCAAGGCGACCTGGGTGGAACCGCAGGTCTACGCTGAGATCGACTATGGCGGAGTGACGGACGACGGCCTGCTGCGCGAACCTGTGTTCAAAGGCTTGCGGGATGCCTCGCCAGAAGCCGCGCAACCGCGACCGACCGCTGGCCCTGCCTCGGTCCGAGTACCCCGCGAGAACATATTGCAGTTGCTGCCGCACGCCGTTGCGCCCTCGAAGGAAGAGCTTGCCAACTATTGGACGCGCGTCGCCGATCGGGCCCTGCGGTTCCTCGGTGGCCGTCCGTTGAAGCTGGTGAGACACATCCACGGCACCACGTTCTACCACAAGGGACCGCTGCCGCCGATCCCACCCGAGGTCCACCAGCTTCGCATCCAGAAGCGCGAGGGCGGCGAAGGGGTGCGGCTATGGATCGATGATCTTGCCGGATTGTTGGGGCTTGTCGAGATCGGCGCGGTAGAACTGCATCCCTGGGCGGCGACCGTCGATGATATCGAACACGCCGACACGCTGATCTTCGATCTCGATCCAGGCGAAGGGGTATCGTGGGAGTTCGTCGTCGCAACCGCCTTGCGGCTGCGGGAACTCCTCGAGGCGGAGGACTTCAGAACCTGGCCAAAACTCACCGGCGGCAAGGGCGTTCACATCATGGCCCCACTGCCGGCGCAGATGACCCATAATGTGGCGCACGCCTATGCCAAACGCCTGGCGCAGCACTTCGCGGGTACGGACCCCGACCGCTACGTCACGTCGGCACAGCTTTCGCACCGGCCGGGAAAGCTGTTTCTGGACTACTTGAGGAACGGCCGCGGCACCACCGCCGTCGGCACCTACTCGCCGAGGGCCCGATCGGGATTTCCGGTCGCGGCTCCGGTCACCTGGCGCGACATCGAGCGCGGGATAAGACCGGATGCGTTCACGATGGAACGTCCGCCAAAGCGTCGCAACGTCCTTTAGCGCGCATTCAACTCACTCGCTCGGCGCAGTGATCCTCCAGGCGAGCTCCTGGACTCCGCGCGCCTCGCAAAAACCAACAAACGCAGGTCGCCAGAGCGCGGGGCTCCAGTGCGCTCGAGCTGTGCATCGGTGAGCCAAAAGCTCATCAGACTCGCGGATCCTCCCGGCCACTTGAATCACGATGGCGTGCCCGATGGAATCGGGAAGTCCGCGACGTCAGCACTGCGCCAAATGGGGGCTTGCTGCTGGAGACCCCTGCAGGTCACGATCCGACCCTCTGCAGCCGTCTGATACGCAATGCGGCAAAGACCGCTTGGAGCCCAATCCGGTCCTTCCAGGTGTCGCCGTCAGCGGCACAGGTCGATGGTGAGCGGGGGGTCGTGGCAACAGCGCTGTAGGGCAACATTCCGCCAACGACCCGACTGTGCCGAGTTAAGGTTTTGCCAGTGTTTGTGCATCAGCGGCGATGGATACGAAGTGCCGCTTGAAAGCGATATGTAGATCGTCAATCAGCGTGAAGATTGTCGGGATGACGAATAGGCTGAGGAAGGTTGACGTAAGTAGCCCGCCGATCACAACGATCGCCATTGGCTGTCGGAAGCTGGGATCGCCGCCGGTCAGGCTCAACGCCACAGGGATCATTCCTGCGCCCATCGCAATCGTCGTCATGATAATCGGCCTTGCGCGCTTGTGGCATGCGTCAACGAGTGCGTCGAACCGCGGCACACCTTGCCGCCTCGACATGATCGCGTACTCGACGAGCAAGATCGAATTCTTGGTCACGATACCCATGAGCAGAATCAGGCCGATCACCGCCGGCATGGAGAAGCTCATGCCCGTGACCAGCAGTGGAACGAGTGCGCCTCCGAGTGCCAATGGAAGCGCCATCAGGATAGTGACGGGCTGAAGGAAATCGTGGAATAGAAGGACAAGGACCGCGTAGACGCAGAACACGCCGATTGCCATTGCTATTGCAAAGCTCTCGAAGAGTTCGGAACTCTGCTGCAGTTCGCCCTGCTGGACCTGATAAACCCCCGGGGGCAACTGGCGAAGCGCTGAAAGCGCCTGCGCCTCTCGGTTCACGTCACCAAGGATGCGGCCGTTGAGTTCGACGGAGAGGGTGACGTTGCGGGCGCGATCGATGCGGTTGATTTCCGAAGTGTTGATTGCCACTGAGAACTGACCCGGCATTTCCACCGAGAATTGACCCGCCTATTAGGTTTTGTTCGGGTCGGCCGTAGTGGTCAAGCTCTTCCTTTTCTCCTTCGTAGCGTTGGTCTCGTGTGCCGAGCTATTCTTGAAGCGGAAGCTGTCGTTTCCGGTTTCAAGGATGTGGCAATGATGGGTTAGTCCTTCGGGCGGCTTTGCGATTGCGCAGCACGCGCCAATGAGTGCTCAGCCTACGCCGATGCTTCATCCGAAGGGGCTCATTGGCGCGAACCCCTGCCTCAGCAAAAACGTCGATGTCGGAGCACCGCAAAACCAAGCTAGCGGTCCCTGACGCGATGGGGTTGCCGCAATCAGGGGGCTAGCCAATTAGCCCGGCTGCGGCCCGCCGCGCTTTGCATTGTGGGCGGCGTGGAACTCGTCTCTCGTATTGATCCGCTCCCCTGCATCGGCTTTGGCGGCGTCCCAGCGAGCCCTTAGCCATAGGTACTTCGCGAGTGTGCCTTCGTCGTTGTGATACTGCTCGATCCAGGTGTCGATTTTGCGCTCGATGATCTGCGCTAGCTTTTCAGTCATCGCGTAGCCGGTCAGGAAATCCGTTTCGTAATAGCCGTCGTCGCCGCGGACGGCAAAATGCCAATGTTTGGGTAAGCCGGAGGCCGCCGCTTTAACATCATCGTCGAGCGCTCGGTCGATGATAACCCGAGGCATCTTCGCCACCTTGCTTTCGAGATGATAGGCACGATTCATCGCAGGTCCGAAAGCTATGGCATCTGTGTGGAAGAGCGACCCCACAGTCACTCCCCCACGTAGCGGCAGACCAAGCATGACCATGCTGGCCTGGAATTCCGTAACGAACTTCAGCAGCCGGAAAAGGTCGCGATAATCGGCGTATGGAAAAGAGACGATCACGCTATCGGAAAATTGCGAATATTCATCCCGCGAAGGATGGTCCGCAGTCTCCGTCTCAACATAGTCTTGCGCTCGTGCCGCGAACGACCATACCGCATTCAATAACTTTTGCCGGAGCTTTGGGTCCGTGTCCGAATTTTCGACGGCCTGCCCCCAGCCGAGGATATCGAAGAATGCGACCGCCCGTGTTTGGTATTCAACTGGCGCATTGGCGTCGTACGTCCTGACGAAGTTTCGCGGGGTTCGCTGCCTCTCTTCTCGGGAGGTAACCTTAGGTCGAAGCGTTTGCAATAACCCATTAAGTATCGTCATGACGATGTCGATCATGGCCAACGTTTTTGGTTTGTCGACCCGCTATGACACATTTCTCGCCGGAATGCTCGGATCATGGCCCGGAGAGGCGATATGTTTCGGTAAGAGCGCGATCTTGCTGGATTATTTCTGACGAAAAGGGGCGGAGCTCCTTTCTGGAGACAGCGCCGAAATCCGATGGATGGCGCCAGCGGCCGTTGAACGAGGACGAGGCTTGGCACCAGCGTCAGCCTTCAAGCTGCCGTGCCAAGCGCTTGATCGCGACGCGATCGGAATCGACCACGAAAAAGTATGGTGTTGGATATCCCTGGACCCAGGTGCCGGAGACCCGACCCTCGCCGATCTTCGAAAGGATTAGCCCGACGGCGGGATTGAACCGGCGCAGCGGCATGCCGCTCTCCGCATGCAAAGCGGGCACGTCCACCGAATCCTTTGATAGGATGAGCGGAATGAGTTGAAGCGCATCGCCGACGGGATCGCTTCCCATGCAATGCGGGTCGAATGTCAGGAATAGATCCTCTCGGACATGCACCCGGGGCAATCGTTCTGATATGAGGTGAGTCAGGCTCACGTAGCCGTCCTCGGCGAGGTCGGCGGTCGCCTCGGCTAGTTGATCCGTCGAGAGGCTCGGGAAGGCCTTAACCAGGGAGTCCTTGTCCACGTGCCCGGGCAGGCCATCGGCAGATGTCATGCAGATCCATTTACCCACGGCCGTGCCTTCCGAGCTAAGATCGCCAATGGTCTCGGTAGGTGAAATCATCGCATCCTCTTCGTCCTGTACCGCCGGAGACGGCAGGGGCAAGCCCGCCAGCATGTCGTCGATGCGCCGGACGACCTTGCGGCAGAGCGCGGCGAAGGACCGGACATCGGCGGCCACCAACTCTACAGTCTCGCCCAACTTCGCCTCCTTGGCGTGCTGTACGAATTTCGCATCCACCACACCGAGATTGTGCCCAATCAAGTGCCTTTTTTGGATGTTAAGAGAAAGCACTGCCAGCTCCTGCGCGTTGAGCTCGGCGAAGGGATCGAACGAGAACTCGCCGAAGCGCTTACGGCCCTTGTCGATGTTTTGGAAGTCGTTGCCAGCCGGTTTGACCTGCCCAGCCCCGGAAGGCCGATTCTCGATACGATGGGCGTACGCGACCTTGAGAGTCGCCTCGAAGGCGGTGAGCACGTCCTCGTGAGCATTTCCAAGCAATCGGTAGGCTAACTCTTGGCGATCTTTCCCCAAAGCTTCCGCCAGCTCTACCTGCTGCCCGACCAGCTCGACTTCGCGAGCGAAATGCAGCGCCAAGTTGGGCGCTCCGCAATCCGGGCAGAAAAGGGCGATTGCAAAAACCCCGTAGTCCCGCCCGCAGCAGTCGCAAACCAACAGGCGCATAAGGTCGCGGCGTCCAAACCGCGGGCGCGGCTGGTTCCGTCGAGGGGCAGGTTTGTAGGTAAGCGACTTGCTACCTCGCGCGACACCAGCCAGCATGCCCGAGATCGCGTCCTGCATGTCCTGGAGCGCGGCATGTTCCACCACCTTGATGGCTGCCTTGCGATCATCCGGATGCACGAACTCTGCATCGTCCGCCCTGACGCCGCTATAGGGGCAGACCGTGCCCGGAGTGCCGGGAGCATGCTTCATCCGCCCGACCTTGTCCGGATCGGTAACGAAGCTAGCGACCCGGTCGCCCAACACGAAGTGCCTGGGATGGGCGTCGACGTTGGGTGAATACCGATAAACCCTACCATCCGGCGTCTTTGGAGAAGGGATACTCAACTGCATCTTGTTGCTGGTGCCGCCCACGCGCATCTTCTCAAGTCGTTTCATCTTCATCGGCGTCCCTCAAGCGACTCGGTGGTCGTCACTATCTTATCCGTTTCCAGTCGCAGTAGTTCGGTCGGGCCTATCGTCCACTGCTCGCCGCATCCAAGGCTTTCGCTCAATCGCGTCGAGGCGGCAGTGCAACGCTTGCTGAATAGCCCCATCAGCAAAGAACGTCGCCCGCGCCGATAGTGGCGACCGCGAACCGTTGGGTGCCTAAGACCGCAATCTACGGTTCGGCCAATAAACGGCATGAAGGGCACCCATCAAGCGGAGAGCTACTTGATCTGGTACGCAAGCCGGCGTTGCACAAACGCCGGCTTTGAACCCTCCAGAATCTTCACGATAGCGTCATTGATACGCGGATTTTCGATAGATCCGGATTCATAAGTAAACTTGTAGCCAGCCGCTTTGTCCAAAGTCACGTAAAGTACCTGCTCGGCATCCGCCCCAACTGCCAGATTAGGATTGTGCGTGACCAAAATCACTTGCCGCGTCTTCTTGGCCTCGCGAATACAGTTCGCCAGGACAGTAAATATGCTGTCGTTATCGAGATTATCTTCCGGCTGATCGATAATCAGCGGCGTTTTCTCCATGTCGAGATGCAGATAGAAGACCAGGAGCAGCAATCCCTTTTCACCAGGAGATAACTCGTTTAGATTTTTCCCACCGAGACGAAGCTCGTATCGCGCGTCAAAATATTCAAATGAGAACAGCAGGTCATATAAACGCTTGACGTCCTTCACCTGCTTTGTGATGCCTGCCTGCGCAATATCTGCGACTATTCTATTGGCAAAACCTAGGATGCTCTCGACATTATTCCAGTTCACGTCCGCCATACGGGTATCAAGTTCAGCCTGACCCTGCGCAGTGCCGCGGAATGGACCGCTCGCCGACTGGTTCAAATGATCGAAGAAATCTTCCGCGAGGTCGTGAGATGGTACGAAAGAGGCATCAATCGTAACCATGAACGCCTCAGAATTTATTGTCGTCAGCCGATCTTCGACGCTCGTTTTGAGAGCTTCATAGAAAGTCCGAACCTTTGTCTTTGCTTCAAATATAGACCGCGAAATCTTGTCGCGATCCTCGTATCTTTCGTCAAGTTTGGCGCGCAGCCCTTCGTCGATATAGCGAAGGCGTCGCTCCAGATCCTTGATGGTACCGGGCTTCGGGCTTTCCTCTTCCCCCATAACGGCGGTCATTTTTGATTGAACGTCTGACAGGGCCTGCACGTATCGCTGATATCTGCGTTGCGGCGCGGACAGCGTTTCCTGCAAGCCTTTAAGTTTCTCAGCCAGGAACTGATATGCCGCACGAAGATCGGGCACGCTGGACAGCGCCGATAAATCGGTGTCGTCGGAAACCGGCTTTCCGCTCGCAAGCTCCAGCGCTTTCACATCAGCTTTGAGCGCTGCGATTTTGTCCTCAATCGGCTGTGTGTCGATCCGGTGCGAGACAATGGCGTCGATATCAAAGCCAAACCGTTTGCAGGTGGAGCGAAGTTCCTCTTTGCCCTCCTTGACCTGGGAGTCGATTGTGGCGAGGGCTTCCTTGAGCGTGTCAAGCTCAACTAGGTCCGTTTTAAGCGCCGAAACGCGCTCCACCGCAGCTCTTCCCCGCTCTTCGATATCCTCTTGAACCTGCCTCACTTCTTCGATCTGGCGGGTTACGACCTGCTGCGCTGGCGTTTCGCCTTCGGGCTTCGGTTCTTCCTTGGGTTTCGATTTTTCAAGAACGCGATATTCTTCACGCTTCTGATTTAGCTCTTCGTTGAGCCGGGTCTTGGTTGACGGATCGGCCTGATTTTCCAGATCAACGATTTCGATATTGAGTTCGCGAAGCCGGACCTTGAGGGCGCTGATATCGCTCTTGCTGTGAACGGTTTTAAGCTCTTCAAGCTCCGCGAAGGTTGATTTCCCCATACGATCGGATTTCTCGACATGGGAGAATACAACCTCTTCGATTTTTCGACGAAAGGCTTTGACTTCGATCTCGTTGGTAAGGCTCTCAAAGTAGTTTTGGGGAAGGTATTTTACGGCTTCCGGCTTGAGCGTATCCACATCGGCATCAAGTCGTTTCGAAGGGTGTGCTCCGCTCGCCCAAATCAGCTCACCGGTAAAGTTCTCTGCGTAGCCCTTTTGCCTGAACTTTCTGTTCCGGGCATCGTCGGTCAGAAAGGAGAAATGGTCGAACTGTCGCGATTCGCCTAGAAGACCGATGATGTCGGCGATAGCGCTCTTACCGCTGCCCTTGTTGCCGATGATCGCGGTAAGCTCTGGGTTGAACGGAATATCCACGTTCTTGAACCAGGAGCCATTATTGCCGGGATAGCCGGACACCTGATTCGCTTTGAGCCCAGCAATGAAGCGGGTGGCATCTTGATCGAGTCGCTCCAAAACCGCCGGACGTTCTCCGATATGAACGCGGCCCTTCGGCTCAAAGAGAGTCTGTCGCAGTCCGCGAAACGTCAGGTCGGCCTTAATCCACGTTGGCTCGTAACCGGCCTCGTCCCCCGACAAGCGGGCAAGGTCTTCAAACGAGTGCGCATCAGAACCAGAATAGACCGGCTTCTTATGGCTTTCGGAGCCGTCTTCATAGCGGTCAGATTTCAGAAAATGGTCCGTATTCTTCGATGATCCGAAGAAGGCATCGCTTGCCTTATCAAGCTCGTCGGAAATCGACATGCTGCGCGGCGATTTGCTGTCAACGCCACGAAGCCCATCGTTATTTGCTGCCGTGACAATGATGTAGGCAGTCTCGTCCGGGAAAACCTTCGCGAGAGCTGATTTAAGGTCAGTAATGCTGACCGTGGCCTGCTCGTAGTCCTCTTTGGAGGCTAACTCCCGGCAGCGCAGGCGCGCTCCATCGCGGGTTTTGTGCGTGTGCAAATCACTTAAAAGGGTGCCGAGTTTTTCCCGCGTAGCAACGTTGGGATCGATCAGCACGTGGGTGTGAACGTTACGTCCGTCGGAACTAACCGTTTCAGTGAGGCGAAACTCGATATTCGGAACGAAGAACTTTTCGCCCTCTGGGTGGTGTTGTCGATAGGCCTCCGAAACCGAAAAATAGCTGTCGAAGGAGAAGTAGTCGGTAATACCGAAAGCCTGAACATCGGAAGCCTCCAGCTCGTCAACGTAACGTTTCAGAGTCTCGTCTGTCGCTCCACCATAACTGTCGGACAGCCTCGTTCCCGGTGCATGTAGATGTAAATCCCACCGCTTCCAAGTTGAACCTATCTTTTGAAGAGAACCTGGCACCCCAAGCACCCCATCTTACCGCGCAGCTTCAGCAGCGATATGTCCAGAATCATGTTTTCGAATCCATGAACAGATGAGGAATCAACACGCCTGGGTAGTCAATAGGCAATGCCCTTCGCCACGTTACCGATCGAAGCTGATGCGGCCTACGATCACAGCAGCCGATCGAGTCCGGAACGAACGTACTTTGCTCGCGATGTCCAGGTTTCGTCGCTTGGCCTCCTCCGTCGTCGAACCCGGTATTGCTCGTTCGATCTCCTCGAGATGCTTTGGCGAAACAGCGTCCTCGTCGCACTGTCCGGGGCGACCGTTCCAAATCTTAGCGGCAATCGGACTTCGGACGGCGGCCGTGATCGCATTCTTGGCCACGTCGTTTTCGGAGACGACCCTTTCCGCCATAAGCGTCTGGATGGCCTCCCCGAGAATTCTTCCAGACTCGTCGAACTCGATGTCCGCCGTAGCCTGGTAGATCGGATCCGTCTTGCCGTCCTTTAAGCAGTGATGCGCAGTGAAGAGCCAGTCGTGCACCATATAAGCAGGTGCATATCCCCAAGGGTTGAAACCTCGAAAAGGTTGCACAATCCTCGGGACCGAGCCGCCGTCCGTATACATCACTCTTGGGGAGATAGGCCGAGAGTTCGGCGCAGCGCGTGTGAAGGTAAGTCGCTTGTCTGGATCGGGAACGAAAACGAACTTGCCGTCCCCAGCACCATCGCCTTCACCCACCCACATGACGATGAGGGTACCGGAGAATTTTCCCGCCGGAAGTTTGTCGAAATTGATCGTGGTGCAAGTGGACAAAGCGCAACCAACAACAAATGCAATGCCTAGTGAGCTCAAAAGCCTGAAACCGGGCATGCCACGCGTCGCTCCGCCTCCATCACGCTGCCCCGAAGGCGAGCGCTGCTTCTTGGACCGTATCGGAATCGCCGGTATTCTATTATCGAGACAGTGCATGGGCGAGGGTGCCCTCGTGCACGAGATTGGGACCTTGACCCTCCTTGCGCAGTTCGATTGCCCGCATGATCTTCAAGCCTTCGTGGCTGTGCCGCCAGTCGCGTGAAGCCTCGGCCGCGACGCACAAATAGTGCGTGTTTCTGCAGACGCTGTTCTTGAACTCTCCACCGCGATCCAAAATCATGCCTTGGATTGCCTTGCGGGGACCGAGGGTAAACTTGCCGGTTAGGACAAACATTCGGTTGTCGAAGACGATGTCGTTGTGATCATCAAGAGCGCCTTCGAGCACGCCGACGTTGCCAAAAGTAGCAATCCCGGTGTCTGTCGCGCTGTCGCCCACAAGGTGCGTGATCCAAGAGCAGATGTCGTCGGATTCTTCAGGTGTAATTCTGCCATCGGCGATGGAACGGCGCGCAGCGTTCCTGAGGTTTAGCACCCGGCGGTCGTCCCGGATCTTTGAGTAGCTGTCCAGCCTTGAAATAAGTGTTTCGACTTCACCGAGAGTGATCCTGTTGTCACAGGCAATACCTGCGCAGAATCCATAGAGCTCGTTGATCTCGTCCTTCTCACTCTCCAGGAAGAAATCTCTCGAGCGCATTGCGACGATGTTCTCGATTATGTCGAAGATCTCGTTCGGCTCATCCTTCCAGATCAGTAAATCTTCGACAAGCTCAAGAGCATCGGGGTCGTGAAGTAGGTTCAGGAAGTTTTGGGCTTCCACCTTAAGGGGTTCGTATTCGGTCGTTTCGACCTTATTGCTGGCTAGGATGCCTTTGAGAAAACCTAGTGGTATCCGCCTAACATAAGAGTCCGTATGGGATTCCCTTTGGCGAGTGCGTATGCGAGTGTGGCGCATGCGCACAGGAATAGCCTTCACCGTTTCGCCGACCGATCGCCAACGCCTGAGAGCCCTCATCAGTGATCGCAATGCGCCGCAGAAGCACGTCTGGCGCGCCGAGATCATCCTGCTGAGTGCCGATGGCGTCGGCACCGTCGAGATCATGCGACAGACCGGCAAGTCGAAGACCTGCGTGTGGCGCTGGCAGGAGCGCTTCGCCACGGAAGGCTTCGAGGGTCTCTTGCGCGACAAGACGCGCCCCTCGCGCATTGCGCCGCTCGGGCCGGAGATCGGCGAGCAGGTGGTGGCGCTTTCGCTTGCCGACCCGCCGGGCGAGACGACGCACTGGACTGCCGACATGATGGCGGCCGAGGTGGGCGTCAGCGCCAGCGCGGTGCGCCGCATCTGGAAGGCGCACGGTCTCCAGCCCCACCGCTGGCGGGCCTTCAAGCTCTCCAACGACCCGCAGTTCGTCGCCAAGCTCAAAGACGTTGTCGGCCTCTACGTCGACCCGCCGGCCCATGCCATCGTGCTGTCGGTCGACGAGAAGAGCCAGATCCAGGCGCTCGACCGCACCCAGCCCGGCCTGCCCCTGAAGAAGGGCCGGCTCGGCACCATGACCCACGACTACAAGCGGCATGGCACGACCACGTTGTTTGCCGCCCTCAACGTGCTCGACGGCACCGTCATCGGCAGGAACATGCAGCGTCACAGGCATCAGGAGTTCATCCGTTTTCTCAACGCCATCAACGCCCAAGTGCCGGCCGACAAGGCGATCCACGTCATCCTCGACAACTATGCCGCCCACAAGCATCCCAAGGTGCGCGCCTGGCTCGACCGCCATCAGCGCTTTACCTTCCACTTCACGCCGACGTCCTGCTCGTGGCTCAACGCCGTCGAGGGCTTCTTCGCCAAACTGTCGAAGCGTCGCCTCAAGCGCGGCGTCTTTCATTCGGTCGTTGACCTCCAGGCCGCCATCAACCGCTTCCTTACAGAGCACAACCAACAACCCAAGCCCTTCACCTGGACCGCCGATCCCGACAAAATCATCGCTGCCGTCAAACGGGGGCACCAAGTGTTAGATTCCATCCACTAGCCAATAGGCGATCGCCTTTCTGTTGTTAGATCGCGCATGAATCCGCCGCAGTTCCGGCCCCTCAACCTCAAGCTGACGTTTCGTGTCGACCACCGTATCCCCCTTGCAAGTTCAGCACTTGTGCAACCTATCAACGAATTTACGGAAATGCGAGGCCAAGCAGTATCCACAGCGGCGAAACATGGCTGCTGTGGCGCCTGCGGCGACCCAAGCAGCCCGGTTAACAGTGGATGTGTCCAGCGAGCACAGCGGGTCGCCATTGCGGACGAAAATCAGTCAGGTGCCTGAGGTTATTCCACAACCGCTGCTGGCGCTTTCCCGGCGTGGCCGCGGGCTAAGCAGACCGTCGGCTTTCAAGAACTCGATAGGGCGCTCTGAACGACCGATACGAGGGCGCGAAGTCGCCAGAACCACCCCAGCTTTGGCTAGGGAGCTGCCACCGAAAAACTGAGAACGCCCCTCACGATGAGTTCATCGCGCATTCGTTTTGGTGCGCCATCGTATCAGGAGGGTCAGAGCAGAGACGATCGCAGACAGAAGTGATCGGTATCGGCCATTGCAACGAGTCCTGGCGACCAACGGTTGCAGAGACTGTGAGACCGTTGGGGCGGCGCAACATTTCACACATGTTCCAACGTCCGCCGCAAGTGCACGGCTGGACGATCTCAAATCAACCCGGCTACCATGAACCCTGATCTGCCCACGCGGACGTCCAAGAGGATGCGGACCGCCTCTTCAGAACCGCCCATGCCTAGGCCGCATGGATACGCGTGACCACGTCCTTGACGACGCCGCGCTTGATCATGTCTGCAGCTTTTTCACCGATCATCATGCTCGGTGCATTCGTATTGCCGCTCAGCAGGACCGGCATGATCGAGGAGTCTGCCACCCTCAGGCCTTGGAGCCCCCGGACGCGGAGTTGCGGATCCACTACGGCGCTTTCATCGATACCCATCTTGCATGTGCCGACGGGGTGATAGTCGCAGCAGGCGTACTGGCGAACATAGGCCATGATGTCCTGCTTCGACTTGGCATCCGGTCCCGGAAGACGCTCGATCTTGATGTACTTCGCGATCGCCGGCTGGGAGAGAATCTCACGGGCCGTCTCGATCGAAGTCAGCGACATGTTTCGGTCGTACTCGTCCCCGTGGTAGTTCGGATCAATCAACGGCTCATCAGCCGGATTGGATGAACGAAGCCCGATGGATCCGATGCTCCTTGGCCTCAAGAACGTCGTGTTGACAGTGAATCCATGGCCGTCGAGACGGGTCTGGCCGCCGCGAACGACCATCGCCGGCGCAATGTGGATCTGCATGTCCGGCCTGCCGTTCTTTTCGGTCGAAGCAAACCCACCACCCTCGACAATCACCGACGCCGCCGGGCCATTTCGATAGAGCAGCCAGCGCAGCCCGTGGAGTGCTGCGTGCGGGAAGCGGTCCTGGCCATCGTAGCTGATTGGATCCTTCAATGTGACGTGCACATTCGAGCAAAGGTGGTCCTGAAGATTTTTGCCGACACCTTTAAGATCATGCGTCGATTGGATGCCGATCTTCCGGAGTTCATCAGCATCGCCAATCCCCGACAGCATCAACAGGCGTGGCGAGTTGATGGCCCCGCTTGTCACGATGACTTCGCGATTGCAGCGGATCGTCTGCACCGAGCGTCCCTGGGCCACCTCGACACCAACGGCGCGATCACCCTCAAGGACGATACGGATCGCACGCGATCCGGTCATGACGGTGAGGTTCTTTCGTGACTTAATCGGGTGGAGATACGAGACCGCCGAACTGCGCCGACGTCCGTCGCGGCAGGTTACCTGATAGAGGCCCGCCCCATACTGCGTCTCGCCGTTGAAGTCCGGGTTGTAGGGCAGGCCCCAGGATTGGCAGGCGCGAACGAACGCCTTGGAAATTTCATGGGGGCTGACCTGATCGGATACCCAGAGTGGTCCGCCCTCGCCGTGATATTTGTTCACGAGGCGGTCATTGTCCTCGGATTTCCGGAAGTACGGCAGGACGTCCTCATAGCTCCAGCCTTCGTTTCCGAGCGCCGCCCAGTTGTCGTAGTCTTCCCGCTGGCCGCGGATGTAGATCATCGCGTTGATCGAACTCGAACCACCGAGGGTTTTGCCTTGGGGGTACCAGATTTCACGATTGTCGAGGTTCCTCTGGGGAACCGTCTTGAACCGCCAGTTCACGCCCGGTCCGAACAGCTTTCCAATTCCTCCGGGGATATGGATCATCGGATTCCAATCGCGGCTTCCAGCCTCGAGGAGGAGCACCTTCACGGAAGAGTCTTCCGTCAACCTGTTGGCGATGACGCATCCGGCCGAGCCAGCGCCGGTGACAATGTAATCGTAGTTTTCCACTGCATTCCTCCCGATCCCGTTGGGGATCAATCAACGTCCCTTGAACACCGGCGCCCGTTTTTCAGCAAACGCCCGCAGTCCTTCCATTCGGTCTTCCGTCGCGAAAGCTTCGACGGTCAGACGCCGTTCCTCCAGTATGCCTTCCGCCAGCGGAAGTTCGAATGCTGCTTGCACCGCACGCTTCGCATAGGGCGTAATCGCAACCGAACGGGCCGCGATAGAAGAGGCCACCTCCACCGCCCGCGCGATAAGCGCCTCGGGACTTACAACCTCGCTTACCAGCCCCTTCCGTTCGGCCACTGCGGCATCGACCATCTCCCCGGTCAGGATCATCTGCATCGCGAAAGAGCGGCCAACAGCACGCGGAAGCCGCTGCGTGCCGCCGTCTCCCGGAAACGACCCGATCTTGATTTCCGGCGCAGCAAACTTCGCGACGTCCGATGCAATAATGATGTCGCAGACCAGGGCGAGTTCGAGTCCACCGCCGAGAGCGAATCCATTGACGGCCGCTATGAGCGGCTTCGCGAATGTCTCGATCTTGTGCCAGCGATCGAGGCGGTCGGGGTCGACATAGGATTCGACCCCGCGCAGCAGCATGTCGGAGATATCCGCCCCTGCGGAAAATGCTCGCCCATTGCCTGTCAGGATCACGCACCCGATAGCCGGGTCGCTTTCCGCATCGGCAAGGATTGCGATCAGATCCTTGAGAAGCTCCTTCGAAAGGGCATTCAACTTCTCCGGCCTGTTCAGCCTGAGAAGCAGCACTCCTTCGGCAGGGCGTTCTTGCAGGACGAGCATTTCAACCATCGCTAGGCGACCTTCTTGTAGAGCGTTTCCGACGTGAGACCCGCTTGCGCCAGGCAGCGACGGATTTTCTCGATTTCGGCATCTGTGGGTTTTACCAGCGGCGGACGCACATAGGCTTCCTCCCAACGGCCCAGAATGACAAGAGCCTCCTTCATGCGGTTGTGCATGTCGAGAAGCGGATGATCGTAGAACGCCCGAACCGTCGGGTAGATCTTCTCGTTGATTGCCTTCGCAGCGTTGAGGTCACCGGCCTTAACGGCGCGGCACAGCGCGACCTGAAGGTTCGCGATGACTGAGCCGGCACCCGAGAGAAGACCGTCGCAACCGAGAGCAAGCGAACCGAGCAGCCATCCGCTATGCGTGGTCAACGTGCGGACCTGGCGGTCGAGTGCCCTCAACTCGCGGATCTGGCGTTCATGTAGGTTGCCGTCGCCGCAGTTGTCCTTGATCGCCTTGATCGAGGGGAAGCGTTCGCACAGCTCCAGAAGCGTTGGCAGCGGGATGGCCAGATTGGAATTGAGCGGGAACTGATAATGGATGATCGGGAGATCCGACGCATCCGTGATGCGCTTGTAGTGTTCCTGGATCATCTCCGGACGCATATGCCCGCCAAGCGACATTATCTCGGGTGGAAACACCAGCAGGCCATTCGCACCCTCGTCCTGGGCCTTGCGGGCAATGCGTGCAGCCTCCAGGCTCGAGTTCGTATAGACTGCAACGATAGTCGGCACGCGCTCCTGAAGGACTTCCTTGGTAACCGAGATCGCCCGGAACTGCTCATCCACGGTCAGCGATGCGACTTCGGCCGCGTGGCCGTTGATAGTGATCGCGCTAATGCCTTCGACGGCGCTGATGTCCGCGAGGTGGTTGCGATAAGCCTTCTCGTTGATCCCCATGTCGGCCGTGAATGGCATCAGGACTGCCGGGATCACGCCTTGAGGATTGTCATAGTGGCTGACGGATGTCATCGCTTGTTCCTTCTCTTCGAAAATGGGGCCGCATCCTCGCGACGCGGCCCTTCCGTGGTAGGATCAGATCCCCTTGCCGAGATACTGATCGACGTTTTCGCTGGAGACCTGGACGGTCGGCAGGATGATCTCCTTGTCGACGGTTTCGCCCTTGGCCATCTTGTATGCCGTTTCGATTCCTTCCGGAGCGCAGAACGGATAGATGAAGCAGGCCGACATCTTGCCGTCCTTGATTGCCTGGAACGCGGTGTTCTGGCCATCCATACCGATCACCTTCACACCTTCGAGGCGGCCGGCGGCTTCCATCACCTGGATTGCGCCCAGCGCCATCTCGTCGTTGTGTGCGTAGACAGCCTGAATCTCGCCCGGCTTGAAGCGCTGGAGCATGTCCTCCATGAACTTCACCGCCTTGTCGCGGGTGTAGTCGCAGTTCTGGTCAGCGACGACCTCGAATGCCGAGTTTCCGGCGATCGCGCTCGCAAAGCCCTTGTGACGGTCGTTCGTCGCGGATGCGCCCGCTGTGCCCTGAAGCTCGATGATATTGCCGCCGTTGGGAAGCGCACTGAGCAGGAACTTTCCGGCGCCTTCGCCAAGCGGGAGGTTCAGACCGCCGAGATGGCAGGTCACCTCTGTGTTGACCTTGCGGTCCAGGGTCAGAACCGGAATGCCCTGAGCCATCGCGTCCTTTACGACAGGGGTTAGAGCCTGTTCGGTGAGCGGCGAGATCACGAGAATCTTGATGCCCTGGGTAAGCAGGCTTTCGACGTCGGCGACCTGTTTTGCCGCGTCGTTGTTGCCGTCGGTAACGATGATGTCGAGGTCCGGGTAATGCTCGGCCGCAAACTTCTTATTCACTTCGACCATGGCGATACGCCACGGATGGTTCATCGTGCCCTGGCTGAAACCGATCTTGATCTTGTCGGCTGCAAGGGCACCGCGCATTGGCAGTCCGACTGTGCCTGCCGCGGCAAGTGCAGCAGATATCGTAAGAAACTGTCGACGGCTGGTATTCATGATCACTCCTCCCGAGGATGGACATTTACAACTATCCGCGCGTCCCCATGACGCGGCGGCATTCAGGCGCGCTGGCGGTGGCGATAGACTTCGAACATCACGGCAGCGATAATGATGGCCCCCTTCACGATCTGCTGTGTGAACGGCGAGATGCCGAGCAGATTGAGGATGTTGGCGATGACTGCGATAATTGCGGCGCCGATGACGGTGCCCACGATGGTACCCTCGCCTCCAAAGAGGCTCGTGCCGCCGATCACCACGATAGCGATGGCCTCAAGCTCGAGATTGGTGCCTGCGGTCGGCTCACCGACGGTCAGGCGTGAGATGGTGATGAGCGCGGTGAGCGCGGCAAGCACGCCGGAGATGACATACACCGACATAAGCACTGCGCCGACCTTGATCCCGGCGAGACGGGCAGCCTCGGCGTTGGAACCCACGGCATAGACCTGGCGGCCAAATGCGGTCGAGCCGAGAACGATGAACGCGATCAAGGCAACACCAGCGAAGATCCAGATCGGAACAGGAACGCCAAGAAGGAACCCGCCACCCAGGAAATAGAAGGCGTCGGTCGCATCTCCGAGGTTCTGCGGCTCTCCATTCGCGATGGTCATAGCAATGCCACGCCCCATCACCAGCGTGCCGAGCGTCATGATGAAGGGCGGCATTTGAAAGACGACGACGCCGAGGCCGTTGATCGCACCGAATGCAGCGCCCATGAGGAGCGCCAGGATCATGACGAGCGGAATCGATGTTCCGGATGACAGTAGCATCGCGCTCGTTACCGCGACCACGCCAACGATCGATCCCACCGATAGGTCAATGCCTCTTGTGAGGATGACGAAGGTCATGCCGATGCTGACGATACCGAAGAGCGCGATCTGGCGACCGACGTTCATCAGGTTCCCGACTTGCAGGAAGCTCGGCGAAAGATAGATCGCCACCGCGCACAGCGCGACGAGAACCCAGAACAGGCCAAGGCTTTGCATGAGCGACCACGCCCGCGCCGTCGCCGGGGGTGCAATCGTCTCGTCTCTAGGAGTTGCCATGTGGGCCATTCCTCTCTCCTCCCGTTTAGTTCAATGGCTCGTAGAGCCGGTTGTTTAGCCAGTCGACGGCTGCGGCCATGCCGCCTTCGTCGCAGGACGGCCCCGTAAAGGCCGCGAAAGCCTTGATCTCATCGAGAGCGTTGCCGACAGTCAGGGCGACGTGCGCCCAACGAAGCATTTCGACGTCGTTTTCGGCGTCTCCGGCTGCCGCGCATGCCTCTCTCCCCATTCCAAGGTGCTCGGAGAGAAACTCGATCGCGACCCGCTTCGAGACACCCGGCGGATTGATCTCCAACAACCGCCAATGGGATCTGACCAAGGAGAGCGATCCAGAAAGCTTTTCGTGCAATGCATCGAATGCGGTGTCGTCATTCGGATCGGTGCGAACGCACATGATCTTGCCAGGCTGGCCTGGAAGGGCGTCGACAGTGTCAACAATTCCCAAGGTCTCGGCGGTGATCCTGACTTCGTGCTCGACGGTCGGATTGCTTGCCAGCGCGGAGACCCGATCATGCCCGTACCAGAGTGCGTTCAGGCCGAGTTCGGTCGCCATGCGCATGGCGGCTAGGCCTTCATCGCGATTGATCGTCGTCGATACCAGCGACACGCCGGACCGAAGGTCGCCTATCCATCCCCCATTGAAGCAGGCTGCCAGGGAGGTGAGTCCGAGACGCTCGGCAAAAGGCCGCAACGCCTCCGGAGAACGTGCCGAAGCCAGCACGATCCTCACGCCCTTCTTCTGAAGCCGACCGACAGCCTCCACCACCTGTTCCGGAAGAACGTAGTCGTGGGTCAGCAACGTGCGATCGACGTCCGAGACCAGCAGGGAGATGGATGGCGAGGTGCTCATTTCGCAAACACCGGTTCGCGAGGACCCGTGTGGAGGAACAGCGTCTTGATCTGCGTGAATTCCTCGAAGCCGGCCTGCCCCATTTCATAGCCGAAGCCAGAACCCTTGACGCCTGTCAGAGGAAGCTGCGGCGCACCGTCGATGATCGTGTTTGCCTGCACCCATCCGCTCTTCAGGCGGCGGGAGATCGTCATCACCGTGTCGATGTTCTTCGACCAGACATAGTTCGACAGGCCATAAATGCTGTTGTTCGCAAGCTCGATGACCTCGTCGAGGGTATCGAAACGGGTGACGCTGAGGACCGGTCCGAAGATTTCTTCCTGGAATATCGTCATGCTCGGCGTAACGTGGTCGAAGATCGTCGGCTGGACGAAATTGCCAGCGCTGTTCTCCACGACATTGCCGCCGGTCAGAAGCTTAGCGCCCTCTGTGAGGCCAGTGTCCACGAGGCTCATCACCTTGGAGAGGTGCTTGCTGTCAATCATGGCACCGATGTCGGTGTCGTCGTCGAAAGGATTCCCGACTTTCAAAAGCGCTGCGCGTTCACTGACGCGACGAACGAAATCGTCGGCAATCGACGACTGGACGAACAGGCGCGAGCCGGAGACGCAGCATTCGCCGTTATTGAAGAAGACACCCATCAATGCCCCGTCGACCGCAGCGTCGAGATCGGCATCCGCGAAAACGATGTTGGCGGACTTGCCACCGAGCTCGAGCGACGTCTTCACGATGTGCTTCGCCGATGCCTCGATGACGGTCTGGCCGATCCTTGTCGATCCGGTGAAAGAGATGAAGTCTACGTCGGCGTGCTCCGTCAGAGACTGGCCGATGACCGAGCCCTTGCCGCTGACCACATTGAACACGCCGTCGGGGACACCAGCCTCGGTCGCGAGCGCCGCCAGTTCGAAAGCGCTTCCGGAGGTGAACTCGGAAGGCTTGACGACAACGGCGCAACCAGCGGCGAGAGCGAACGGAACCTTTTGCATCAGAATGAGCGCTGGGAAGTTCCATGGCGTGATCAGGGCGACAACCCCAACAGGCTCCCGCATCAACAGCGCAGTCTTATTCGAACCAAGGTTCGTGTATGTCGTTCCGGACATCTGCATCGCCAATGAAGCGGCGTAGCGGATAAGGCCAACGCAGCCAGCGATGTCCCCCTTGGCGAAGCGGATAGGCTTGCCAACCTCTTCGACTTCGATGCGAACCAGCCTGTCGAAGTTCTTCTCGACGAGGTCGGCGAATTTGTTCAGGATCTCTGTCCGCTGCATGCCGCTCATCTGCGGCCACGGGCCATGATCGAACGCTGCGCGGGCCGCGGCTACAGCACGGTCCATATCCGCGACCTGCCCGCTCGCGAACCGAGCAACCAGTTCCCCGCTGGCCGGGGACGTGCGGTCGACATAGGAGGCGGCTTCGCGTTCGAAACGACCATTGATGAAGTGGGTGTACTGACGTGTGGACATTTCCATTCTCCTCAATTCCATACCGCGTGCGACATCAGGGATTCTTCGGTAGCGCCCTTGCCATCGACGATGGCGGAAACCGATCCCTGCCTCATGACCATGATGCGGTCGCACATCCCAAGGACTTCGGGCAGTTCCGACGAGACCATCACGACGCTTGCGCCAAGCGTCGAAGTGAGCTGCACGAGCAGTTCGTAGATTTCACGCTTAGCCGCGACGTCGACGCCGCGAGTCGGTTCATCGACCAGCAAGATGCTCGTGCCTGCGTTGAGCTGTCGGGCGATCCCGCATTTCTGCTGGTTACCGCCGGAGAGCGTACGGACGCGCGTCGCTCCGGACGGCGTCTTGATCCGCATCTGACGAATGTAGTTGGCGACCTTTTCCCGCTCCTTTCCGGAACGCAGCAGTCCACCCGACATCATCTCGCCCAATGCGGAGATCGTGACGTTGAAGGCCACCGACTGATCAAGGAACAGGCCCTCAGTCTTGCGATCCTCCGGAAGAAGCCCGATACCGTTCGACAACGCGACCCGCGGATTGCGAACGTCGAGCTTCTCGCCATCGATCTTGATCTCGCCGCTGTCGATCCGATCCGCGCCTGCGATCGCCCGGAGGACTTCGGTGCGACCCGAGCCGGCGAGACCGCAGATTCCAAAGATCTCGCCGCGGCGGACTTCGAATGAAATGTCCTTCAGCACACCCCTGCGGTTCACATTGCCGACGGAGAGCCGGATTTCACTCTGTGGAGCCGGGCGAGCGGGGAAGATGTCGTTCATCTCGCGACCGACCATCTGCTTGATCAGGTCGGCCGTTGTGATGCCCTCAATCGGTGCGCTCGATATCATTTGGCCGTCACGGAGGACGGTGACATCGTGGCAGATCTCGTAGAGCTCCTTGAGGCGGTGCGATATGTAGACAAACGACACGCCCTCCTCCCGGCTGAGAGTCCGGATGAGCTCAAAGAGGTTGTGCAGCTCGCTATCTCCGAGCACAGCCGATGGCTCGTCAAGGACGATAATACGCGCGTCCCGAGAGACGGCCTTGGCAATCTCGACCATCTGCCGCTGGGCGACGCTCAAGCGATCGATGCGTGCAGCGGGATCCACATTGAAGTTGAGCTTGCTGAGGATCGCACGGGCATCCGAGCGAGCCTTCCTCCAATCGACTGTTCCAATGCTAGTCTTGGGAAGCCGGCCAAGATAGATGTTCTCGGCCACGGTCAGATGCGGCGCCTGGGCCAGTTCCTGATAGATAACCGCGACACCGAGGGCGAGCATCTTTTCAGGATTGGGATTGTCGATATCCCTCCCATCGATAGCGACCGTGCCCTCCGATGCCTGATAGGCCCCGGAAAGAATACGCATGAGCGTCGATTTCCCGGCCCCGTTTTCTCCGACCAGTCCATGCACGCTGCCTTTCGCGACTGAAAAACTTACGTTTTTCAGTGCGTAGACGCCTGGAAATCGCTTATGGATTCCCTTCATCTCCAATGCTGGAGTCGCCATAGCCTTCCTCCCAGAAAATATGTGAAATCGTTTTCTCCAGATTCCGAAAGCTAAAGCCTTGGAACCTGCATACCCCCACCAATGTTGTAGACATCGCCCGTACTGAACGGGATGCCGCCAATAACCAGCGTCGCGATACCGCGCGCTATGTCTTCCGGCTGCCCCCAGCGCCGAATGGCCGAGAGAGCACCGCTTTCGATACCGTCGCTGTAGCGTTCGACGACATCTGCGGTCATGTCGGTCCGGATAAGGCCGGGCCGGATTTCATAGACATGGATTCCGAATTCGGCGAGCCGGAGGGCAAACTGCTGCGAGGCCATCGATAGACCTGCTTTCGAAATGCAGTACGGTCCCTTTTCCGGAGATACCAAGTGGGCGTTCGCCGAGGTTATGAAAACGATGGCTCGCTCCTGAGGCGACACCTTCCGGTCGGCCATCCTCCGCGCAACCGCCTGCGTCAAGAAGAACGTACCACGGAGGTTGATGTCCAGCAGCCGATCGAAGCTTTCTTCCGACACATCCAGCAGGTCGCCGCGCTCAGTCACCTGGACCCCGGCATTGTTGACAAGGCAGTTCACCACGCCGAGATCTGCCTCGACTGCCGAAAGAAATTCGCCATAGGAACCTGTCTTGGAGATGTCGACCTGATAGAAACGGGCACGACGACCGCGCTCGCCTACCAGTTTGACTGTCTCAGCCCCACCTTCATCCGACGTGACATCCGCAACGGCGACATCGAACCCTGCAGCAGCCAGCTCAATGCAGATGGCGCGTCCGATCCCACGCCGAGCACCCGTCACGATCGCAACACCCCGCGGGGCAGCTTCACTGGCCATGCTCTTCTCCTCCCGGATCGAGATATCCATCACGCAGCCCCCTTCTCTCCAAGGTCAGCATCGGGTGCCGTGACCGCCTTCGAAGCGAAGAGATGCTCAATTTCGGACGGGGTAAATCCATGCTCAGCAAGGATCTCACGCGTATGCTCCCCGATGTCGAGCGCTAGCACTCGAAGATCAGGAACCTTGCCGTCGTAACGGTTCGGGTGGTTCACCAAGTGGATCTTCCGACCCCGCACATTGACTTCGCGGAACACTTCCGAGTGCACGAGCTGCGGGTCGTAAAGAAGGTCGTCATAGTAGTTGACCGGCGCCCACCAGACATTGTGACGATCGAAACGCTCTTCGAGTTCCGCCATCGAGAACTTCGCCGTCGCATCGGCGAGTGCCTTTGCGAATGCATCTCGCTCTTCATACCGATTGCGGCCAACCAACTCACGCAACGCGTGGCTTTCAACAGCCTCAGCCAGATCCTTTGTCTCGCACAATGAAACAACGACATGGCCGTCGCTTGCCGGGTACACGCCGTAGGGGGCCTGATGGAACCAGGTAGCGAGGTTCTTCTGACGGTCGAGCGCATTGCGCTCGATCTGCCCGGCGAACCAATTTACAAGCGGTTCCGTCTGCAGATCGATGCCAGAATTCAGCAGACTACCTTCGACACGTGTTCCTTTGCCTTCCCGGAAGCGGCGAACGAGCGCCCCGAGGATACCCATCGCAAGAAGAGCCCCACCGTGCTGATCCACGACCGCGGCCCCGACAGGCGTCGGACCGCTCTGTGGGCTGCCGGTCACGCTGATCAAACCTGAGCGCGCCTGGACGAGCAGATCCTGACCCGGCTTGCCGAGCATCGGCCCGCTAGATCCAAAACCGCTTGCAGAGGCGAAGATGAGGGTCGGATTCAGGCGCTTGAGTTCTTCATCATCGAAGCCGAGGCGCGCGAAGACGCCGGGACGAAAGTTCTCCAGAACAACATCGGCTTCCTTGATCAACTTCCGAGCAACTTCCTTACCCGAAGGGCTTTTCAGGTCGATCGCGATGGAGCGCTTGTTTCGGTTGGCGCAGAGATAGAAGCCGCTGACGCCTTCAATATAGACATCCGCTCCGGACCAGGCGCGCTCATAGGCACCCGTAAGCGGCTCGACCTTGATGACGTCCGCACCCATGTCAGCGAGATACTGGTCGGCTGCCGGCCCCTGAAGGAAGTGGCAGAAGCTGACGATTTTGATGCCGTTTAACAGCATGCGTTTCCTCCCGTGCGTTCGTGAAATCGTTTTCTCAGAATTTCACATTCGTGTCAATGGCCCTCTCACAAGTCCTATAATTCTTGCATTTCGAGTGTTCGCGTGCAATAAATCGTTTTCACAGGAAGACGCGGGAGAGGCATGTGACCATCGATACGGATCGCCTGGATACGAAAATCGGAGACGTGGCTAAAAAGGCCGGCTGCTCTCCGGCCACGGTATCGCGCGTCCTCAACAACAACCCCAAGGTCGGCCTCCATGTGCGGGAAAAAGTTCTAAAGGCCGCCATGGAACTTGGCTACGTTCCGAATGGGCCAGCAAGAGCCCTAAGGTCAACCCGATCCAGATTGGTCGGCGCCGTCATTCCAACCCTGGATCACGCGATCTACGCAACGATGATGAACTCCCTGCAGGCGAGGCTGGCGGAAAAAGATGTCTCGATCATCGTCAGCACCTCCGGTTACGATATCGACATGGAATATGAGCAGGTCCGACTGCTTGTAGAGCGAGGGGTTGAAGCCATCGTTCTTGTTGGCACCATCCATCGCCCCGAGACAATCGCCCTGCTCGAACAGCGGAACATCGCCTACGTTTTCACATACACCTCGGCATCGACCGACGTGGGCGCCGCCATCGGTTTTGACAACGAGAAGGCTGGCAGGATGGCAGCGAGGTACCTTCTCGATCTTGGCCATACGCGCGTCGCGATGATCGCCGGCATCACCGAGAACAACGACCGGGCTGCAGCTCGACGCGATGGATTCGTCGCGGAGGTGGAAAGGAACGGGATCGCGAAGGCTGGCGTGGCGGTCTTGGAGTCCGCCTATAAAATTGAAGGCGGACGCAACGCGATGAAGCGCCTGATGGAGAGACCTGGCCGGCCTACAGCCATCTTCTGTGGCAGCGACATCATCGCTGCGGGCGTTATAAAGTATTGTCACGAGAACGCGATCGCAGTGCCAGGCGATATCTCAGTGCTTGGATTCGACAATCTCGAGATTGCGGAACTGACCACGCCCGACCTGACGACCGTTGAAGTTCCCGCACGGGAAATGGGAACGATCGCTGGCGACTACTTGTTGGCTTCGAGCACACAGCGACAGCACATGCGACAGCGCGAGCTTCCGCTCCGGCTCGTCGTGCGTGCCAGCACCGCCCCAATAGCTCGATAGGACGGTCGATCTTGCAGTTTCTCGTGATTTCCCGTCGCCTCACCGAAAAATTCGCAGACACCGATTTTGAACCCATGGTCCCTCTTGAGGGTGCGAGAGCGCGCGAACTCTACAGCGCCGGTTTTACGCGACAGATCTGGCATCGCGGAGACCAACCCGGTGCATGCCAGATCGTGGAAGCGGAGGACATCGATGCGGTGCGGAAAAACCTTGCAACGCTTCCGCTCGCCGCTGCCGGCATGATCGATTTCGATATCATTCCCCTGAAGCCATACGCAGGATTCAATCCCTAATAACCTTCGAAAGCCAGCCATGCAGGACCATAGAACATTCCTCGTGACCCTCTTCGACGCCGCAGTGGAGGCCGCAAATCCGGATCACTGCATGCGCGCTTTTCTTCCCGAAGTGCCTCGCGGGCGGACCGTCGTCGTGGGAGCCGGGAAAGGGTCCGCTCAGCTTGCACGTGCTCTGGAAAAACTATGGCCGAGCACACTCGAAGGCGCAGTCGTGACGCGGTACGGCTATGGCACCGAATGCGAGCGCATTCAGGTTCTCGAGGCCTCACATCCCGTTCCCGACGATGCAGGACTGCTCGCCTCGCAGCGAATGCTTGAATTGGTCAGTGACCTGACCCCGGACGATCTAGTTATCGCGCTCATTTGCGGCGGCGGGTCGGCATTGCTTCCAGCCCCACCGGAAGGATTCGACCTCGCGGATGAAATCGCTTTGAACGAAGCACTGCTCAAGTCGGGGGCGCCGATTTCTGCAATGAACTCGATCCGGAAGCAATTCTCCAGGATCAAGGGTGGCAGACTGGCGGCCGCGGCATATCCTGCAAGGGTCGTATCGCTCGTCGTTTCGGACATTCCCGGAGACGAAGCGGCGCTCGTGTCCTCAGGCCCTACGATACCGAGCTTCAGCACGCCCCAAGACGCATTGGCTATGATCAATCGGTACGGAATTGAAGTTCCTCCCCGCATTATCGACCACATTCGCTCGCCTAAGCCTGCTCCCTTGCCCGACGATCGCGCGTTCGAAGGAAACACGGTGAGCGTTGTGGCATCGGCGAAGGTCTCATTGGAGGCCGCCGCCGCTGCTTCCGAGAGGATCGGTATCCCCGCAGTAATACTGTCGGACTCCCTCGAGGGAGAGGCGCGTGAGGCCGGTGCGTTTCACGCCGCTCTTGCCAGAGAGATCGAAAACAACGCCCGACCATTCGCGCGCCCGGTCGTCCTCCTCTCCGGAGGCGAAACGACGGTGACCGTGAAGGGTAAGGGAAAGGGAGGACGAAACACCGAGTTTCTTCTTTCCCTCGCCCTTTCCATCTCTTCGACCGATCGGGTGCACGCTCTCGCTGCGGACACCGATGGGATAGACGGAAGCGAGGACAACGCCGGAGCGTTCGTGGACAGCGGGACCATCGACCGAATGCTCGATCGTGGTATCCGCGCCGAAAACCATCTTATGAACAATGACGCATGGACTGCCTTCGAAGCCGTGGGAGATCTGTTCGTCTGCGGGCCCACCGGCACGAACGTCAACGATTTCCGGGCGATCTTGGTGTCCTAGGTTTTGAAGGAGACGCCGAATATCCCAACGAAATGAACTCGTTCGGTTCCCGTACTGTGATCCCGCCGGGATCGTATTCTATCCGCGCTACGTGAAATGATTAAAGCGACCGTCGAAGACTGGTTCGCAGATGTCGTCGGCATCGATTTCGCGAGGATCCATGGGGGAGTTGGAAAGCGCAATCCCAGTAGCATCGCTCGAAATCGACTTTAAGGCTCCCTCTCGGCTTGGAGAGGTACTCGACTTCGATCTTTCGGAGACACCCAGACTAACGGCGCGCTTAGCGTTGGTTCACATCAGCAAACACGACTATCCATCGCCCCCTTCGACTACCGAGATGCGTTCGCGGTTTGGTGGAAATCCTAAGCCCCGGATGTCCGCTAAAGTGGCTTTCAACGATCGCAGTGAAGGCCCATCATTAAGTTTATCTCGTCTCTTGATGGCCGCTCGGCGTTGTCGGCATGATGGGCGAGTCCGATCGCCCTGGGCGTGAAACAAACCACACTTGGATCGTGTACGGGTAGCTTAAAATTCAGATATCCCCGCATTCGACCGGTCAAATGTAACCGACACGGCCGCCGGCGCTCTGATCGCTACTGGAGGCGGCGAGGAAACCGGACCGTCCGCTTCCGGGGCGTTTAACGTCTATCCTCAAGGACTGAAATGGGGCGCACAGCGGTCGTTCATGAACCGTGGCGGGAACGACTGGACCGGCCAAAACAGGCCATCCGGATACAGAGTTGTCAGCGCCGGGTGATGCCTCTCCTACGACATCGGATGCGATAACGAAGCACGAACGCAGGGAGTTATTAGCGAGATAGCGAGGGGCCAGGCTCGGTCACTTGCTCGAGCTGGAAGATGAAATGCCCGTCGTCTCCCCCAGCCCTTAACCAATATGTGGAATCGTGGTTGAATGTCTGGGCAACAGCCATGCGCCTTCGTCATGCGCCGCAACTTGGCCCGGCGGGAGACCCATGATCTCCAAACTGGCCGTCGCTCTGTTCTCGGACGGCCGGACTCAACGTGACGATCTCATCGCTGCGCTGCAGATGATGCGTGACAAGCGCAGACCGGCGCCTGCGGTCACGGTTCGTATCATATTCAGTCCGCCAGCGGCTCACCGAGCGTATGCATTAGCCGGTTCGCCCAACCGAAGATCGCAGACGAGAGAACGAGATCGAGACACTCCAACTCGGAGAAACCGACGTCCGTCAGCGCCTGCGCATCGGACTCCGTCGCCTCCGGCGGCGTCGTCGACAGCCGCGCCGAGAAGTCGAAGATTGCCTGGAGATGCTCGTCGAGTTCAGCATCGAGTCCGTCGGCGAAGACGGCGTCGATGACGTCCGTGCGTAACCATCCGGTCAGGACCGCAGTAGCCGAGGCTTTTTGCGATTTCTTTCTGCCACTGGTTTCGATGGCGGGTCGCCAATTCCGCGAAGATTGCGGATAATCTGTTGAAGGTTTTCGATCCCCACTTGGGTGAACAAGATGATGTGCTCGCTGAGCTCCGAGGCCGGATAGTCATCATATGCCCACAAGCAGCCATCTTCAGAGAACATCTCAATCGAACATTCTCGCAAGAAGTCTTCGTCCTCATCAAGCATCGCGGCGACATATTTCAGGGTGTAGAGGGCAGAGTTGCGGTAGCCCATGATGCCTCGTTCTGTGTTTTCAGATTTGGTCAGTGCTGCTGGTTTTGGCTCTTCGCAAATCCAGCTTTTCCAAGTGTCCGACGGCGGGCAATTTTAGCGACACGGTCTTGAATGATATCAACGCTTAAATCTTCTGGGTCGAAGCGGCCACCATACCAACGCACGAACTCTCGATGCTGCGCATGCCGTGGCTTCGCCATGACGTTCAGGAATTCCTCGAACCCCGAGGTGCTGCCAACATCTTCCGGCGGCGCTCTGCGCTCACCATCGATGAAGCGCGGATATTCGATGCTGGGGTTTCCATCCTCCACTGCCTCGACCGTGATAGTGTGCCGCCAGTTATCACCAAAGTCATAGGTGTAGCTAAAGGTCGCGATCCCACGCTCGATGAGTGCCGCTATGCGGACGTTGCGAGCAGCAAAGGTTTTGCGTTCGTAGAGGTCTTCTGGATCCGGCACATCGTAACATCGCCCACCAGCCTCGAACTCGAACAGATGATAATCCTCGAACAGCATCACGGCCTGAATGACATCGTGGAGCCCCTTCAAGCTCATCGTGAGTGGAACCTCGACCCTGCGCCAGATCAAAGGCTCGATATCGTCGAGTTGGATATGTAGCCTGGCGATGCGATCGACGGTCATGATGCCAAAGCCATCATAGGCCGCGGACCTGTCCAATTCCACGGCAGCAGCTCTGCAAGCTTTGTTGTCGGCGTGTCAGCGATACGCGCGAGAACGTCGGCAAGCCAAGCCTGCGGATCGACGTCGTTGAGCTTGGCCGTCATGATCATCGTCGCCATGAAGGCGGCGCGATCAGCACCACGATCAGAACCCGCAAACAGCCACGACTTCCTGCCGAGAGCGAAGCCGCGCAGAGCGCGTTCGGCGGCATTGTTGGTCAGGCAAATCCGACCGTCGCCCAGGAAGGACGTAAAGCCCTCCCAGCGCTTTAGCATGTAGTCGATCGGCTCGGCGACCGGAGAGCTGCGCGACAGCTTTGTCCGCTCGGCCCGCATCCAGGCCTCAAGCTCTTCGACAAGACGACGGCTGTCCCGCTGGCGTCGCGCCAGTCTTTCACTTGCAGCGAGACGATTGATGTCACGCTCGATATCGAACAGGGCATCGATCCGTTTCACGGCCTCGAGCGCCACCGGCGAGATCGGCGTGGCGTTCTTTCCCCGTTTGGCGTTGGTGGCGATGTCGGCAAGCACGAAGAACTTGCGACGCGAATGCGACCAGCACAATGCCTGGGTCAGCGGACCAGAATCGCGGTCCATTTTGAAGAGCGGGTTGTAGCCGCCATAGGCGTCGGCCTGCAGAATGCCGGTGAAGGTCTTTAGATGGCGCTCGGGATGTTCCTGCCGCCGATCGCGGGAGGCATAGTAGAGGGCGGCTGGCGGCGACGTTCCGCTGAACGGCCGATCGTCCCTGACATAGGTCCAAATCCGCCCGGTATCGGTCTTGCCCTTCGCCAGGATCGGCACGGTCGTGTCATCGCCATGTAGACGCTCGGCGGTCAGCACATGCGCCTCGATCAATCCGTGCAAGGGCTTCAAGACCGCGGCGCAAGCCCCACCTGGTCGGCAAGCGTCGAGAGGCTGAGGTCGACACCCTCGCGGGCATAGCGTTCACTTTGCCGGTTCAGCGGTTGATGCTGGCCGAACTTCTCAAACAGGATCATCGCCAGCAGGTTTGGCCCTGCAAAACCGCGCGGCGTCACATGGAAAGGGGCCGGTGGCTGGGCGATCTTCTCGCATTCGCGGCAGGAGAACTTCTCGCGCACCGTCTGGATGACCTTCCACTGGCGCGGGATCACTTCCAGCGTCTCGGCAATGTCCTCGCCCAGTTTCGCCAGCTTGGCCGAGCCGCAGCATGGGCAGCTTGTTGGCGGAGCAATGACGACGCGTTCGCGCGGCAGGTGCTCCGGAAACGGCTTGCGCGATGGACGCTTGCGCTCGAAGGCCCGAACCGTCGAGGATCGTGCCGCCAGTTCAGCGGCCAATTCGTCCTGGCTGGCGTCCGCCTCCAACTCTTCGAGCTGCAATTCCATCTGCTCAAGAAGCCGCGCCTTGCGCTCCGAGCGGCTGCCATGAATGTCGCGCTTGAGCTTCTCGATCTCCAGCCTCAACCTGGCAATCAGCGCATCCGAATGCGAGTTCACTGCCTGGGCTCGGGCAGCAACGGCCTCGGCTTCACGGCGTGCCGCGCGCTCGGCGAGGATCATCGCATGCGCGCTGGCAAGGTCGTCGGGAAGCTGATCGGCCGCATCGGTCATGGCGAGATGGAATCATATTCGCTCCGACCTTTCCAGCCATTTCCACTATCCAGCAGAGCTCGGACGCCAGGTTTTTTGCGGCATTCGCCAGTCGATTCCTTCGAGCAGATAGCCGAGCTGCGCCGGCGTGATCACCACCGTGCCGTCGGCCGCTGACGGCCAGATAAAGCGGCCGCGCTCAAGCTTCTTCGTGAACAGGCAGGCACCCTGGCCGTCGTGCCAGATCACCTTGATTAGGCCGCCCTTCCTGCCGCGGAAGCAGAACAAATGGCCGCTATGCGGATCACGCTTCAGTGTCTCCTGCACCATCAGCGACAGGCCAGGAAATCCCCTCCGCATGTCCGTATAGCCCGTCGCCAGCCAGACCTTTACGCCGCTCGGAACCGGGATCATCGCCGTTCCACGACATCGAGGATGCGGCCCAGAGCTTCGGTGTCAACATCACTCTCCACTCGAATGCGCCGGCCGCGGCCAAGCTCGATCGTCACGATACTTGGCTTCTTGCGCGCCCGTGGTGCCGGTGTCGTCTCCAAAGGATCAGGCGCTGGCAACGCCGCGACGACCTCAATCGGAATGAATGGAGGCACGGACGGCGCTGACATTTGGCAGAGCTCTTTGCGCCACCGGAATAGCTGACTGACATGAATCCCGGCCGAGCGCGCCACATCCGAAACAACGGTTCCAGGCTCTAACGCCGCCGCTACCAGCCGTTCTTTCTCTTCGCGAGACCAATGCCGGCGACGCTCGACCGACGTGATCACCTCAATATGCTGCTTCGTCATAGGACTACTCCCAGTGCTACCACCAGGACTTCCAATGTTCGGCATCACATCACAAGACGGCCGTCACCGTGGGGATACGTCCGTGCGCTTCGTCAGATTGTTGAACCGCGATGCGTGCACGGCGGCGCAGTAGACGCATCGGTTCACAACGGATGCCGCGACGGCGGCAAGGTACGGCGTATCGCTCACGGCCGCGACGCTAAGGTGGCTTGTCCTAGAGCTATGGTGGGAGGAAGATCATCGATGACCAAGAGACCACGATAATCCTTCAGCAAGCCGGCGACATTAATCTCGGCTCCCGCTCGCTTCAGGAGCATCGACGATAGTTCCGTCATATCCTTGAGGTCGTGTCCGTGTATCCAAATCACGGTTCGATATGCATCGGCATGATTGGTGAAGGCGGCGGCTGTATCTGACTTGCCGCTCCCTCCGATGCCCGAGATCGACATGACGGGGAAATTTGCAAGTCGGCGGCCAATCTCCTCGCTGACTGCAGAACGCGCTACCCGGCCAGGGTCTATTGCTGGCAGCGTAAGAGTTGCCAAACTAGCGTTTAGGATCCGTTGCAGTTCCGGGAGATGCTCGACGAGTGCTTGCGTCGCGGTGTCCAAGAGGAGAAGATCGTCAACAATGATTTCCGCGACCTTTCTGGCGTCGTAGAGATGGACCTTTCGGTCTCCCCATCCGAACCAATCTTTCACACGTCCGACGAAAGAAGGTATGGATCCTGTCGGCGCCACCTGCGACGACAGCAAGTAGATGTCTTGTGCATCTGGATGCTCCCGTAGAACGTGGAGGATGTCCCTCACGGGCTTATCCCAATCGCCACTGAAGTACGTTTTCTCCGCCGAATATACAGCAGCGACTGTGCCTTCATCGTTATAGGAACCAACCGTTCCACTTACCGGGGCGTTGGCGTTGTTGAGACCTCGATGGTTCAGCCTGCTTTGCAGATGCTCGTCGATCAGCTTCCCGCCGAATCTTTCGAACATCGGCCCGGGTATAAGCGCGATCCCCTCGATGAGCTTCGCGATATGTTCGGTCCGGAGAGATACCTGCATTAGGCCGACGCTTTGCTTTTGAAATAACAATGATTTTAGGCAGCGCGACGTCCAGTGGCAACATCTCACTGACGTATCCCAGGCTCTGTAGTTTTTCACCCGATTTGGGTCGGCAGGTTGAAAGGCACCACCACACGGCATCTTCACCTTGAAGGGCTTAGTGATGAGAAAGACCCACGCCGATGAATTGACATCGCGTCCGCCTCAGCAAACCATCTTGTTGCGAGCCAGAAGGAAGGATACGAGGCTCGTCCTGTCGGTCCTTCCTTGTGGCGAACTGAGGCGGTGAAGAAGGTATGGTGAAGCTTCCGGAGAGTTTTAAGGCGTTCCAATATCAGACGGGGATCGACCGCATCCGCGATGCATATCGAGCATCGGCGGCGATCCTAGAGAAAGCACATGCGGATGCTACGCAGGCCTATGCTGACTACGACGCCATCGGTATCGACGGAGACGTTCACGATGCAGACGGGACTCTGATCGGCTCTATCGGGCTGACGCGCGCCCAGGCGGAGATGGATGCGTTCTTACAGGTTAGCCTCGTGCGAGAGGCTTTCGTCACAACTACGTTTCACTATTGGGAGCGGTCCGCGAAAGTGTGGACAGGCATTCATGGGTTCACCAATTTTCGTGTCTTGAGCGCGAGAAGCGCGATGCAATATCCGTTAAGTCCCCAGCTCGAAACTCTTAATCGACTAAATAATCTCTTAAAGCACGATACCGCGCGGGTGGATCCGCAGCTTGTAAACGATCGTCCCGACTACTTCTGCAGTCTACTCCCTCCAAAACCCGGCAGCACCCTTCGGAAGCCAAAGCTCCAGCTCCAACACGAGCACGTCGAGGAAGCATTCGAAATCGTGAGAGCTTCCGGTCCGACGTACCAGGTCTCGTAGAGCTGAACCGCTTCCCCTTGTGAAGGATTCAACGACGACGATGCGCTCGGGCAGCCACGCCGCCCTTTATGCTCCTTCGAAAGGCTCGATCCAGCCTCCGGAGGAGGTTGAAAACAGGTCGTTAGTTCTCGGAAACTTGGGCGAACCCACAGTTTACCCTGATGCCAAGCAGAGGTACCTCGGTGCACGCTGTTGCCCGGCACGGTGCACGCCAAAGCGCCAACGCGTTCCCAAAAACTCAATGATTTCTATGATTGTCGGTGTGCGCTGATGACGAGCGCTACAGAATATCTGCAGGGATTACCGGTCGAACCCAGGGCAGCGGCTATAGAATACATCCGAATGGCACCGAAGCAGATCGATACCGCCTATCGGCATGAGATCGTGCGCCTCTTGCCCGAGGCCGCTGACGACTGACTGCGACTGCGCAGGATATGACACATGTCGGCGTTGCGGAATTGACGATCCAAGACCCTTTTCACCGAGACAGCTCTCTGCCGTGGAAGAGGCAGGACGAGGTAAGGATTGACTGGGCTGTTCGCTGGGTGAGGTCGGATAGATCGGCAGGCGCGCCAGCGCAAGGAGGGTATTATGCCACGACGGAAACCGAAGCCACGCCCCGCTGTTGCCTTGCCGGAAATTGAGGTCGGTGACTGGCATGGGGAGTTCGCTGGCTCACCCTCTGGCAATATCGGTCAACACATACAGCCAGGGCCGCCCATCATGGTCGCAGAGTTTACCTACTTGCTCGCCGGAGCGGTGGTCATTTCCCCGATCAGAAAATTCCGTTGGCCAGCGGTAGTCTCCTTTTGGGTCCGAACGCCGTTGACACCCGAGAGGGTCGAAGCTGGCCTAATGTTTAAATCCGATGAAATCCCGTCTGTGAATGTCAGCTTCGAAGTCACGCGGCAGCAGTTCACCGAGACCTGTTGGCTGTTCAGAGAAAAATTGCTCAACGACTTTCATTTCCGAATTGGGCCTGGGACAGATAATCATTGGCCGCTGGAGAGCTGGGGAGCGAGTTTTCAACTTTGATTGACCGCGATTTGGCCTCCGCCAAAAAGTCGCCCTGCACTCCCACGCCAAGCCGACATAATCAGACGCTAGCGTCGTCCCGATCCCCGCTAGGCAATTGAGAGGAAAAATCCATGCTTGAAGATGACCGGATATGGAAGGTTCGAGATTTGGTGAAGGAGCACGTTTCAAGCCCATCTCTGCGGCATATTCGCGACCCAGCAGCTATCCTTTCAATCTCGCGTAGGATTCTGAAGAGCACTGATCGTGGCCCCGGTATTTGGCAGAAGTGGGAGGGAGAGCGCGAGGTCCTCATAAGATCGGCCGTCGGATGTTGGATCCCAACTGACAGACTCAGGGACTACCTAAATCTCTTTTCGGGTCCGAAGCTCACCTCCACTGACGTTGTTCAACGGATGAAGGCCATCGAAGAAGAAACCTATACCTCATGCCCAAACGATGACCTTCGTGAGGGATGCTTGGCGATCTTCAATGAAGAGAAAGAACTTGGCACCGAGCTGTCGGCTATCATCGGCCGTATCGCCGATTTCGTTTCAGAGGAGGAGGAACGCCTCCGCTTTGAGCGCGAGCAGCGCTACAAGCAGGCCCGCGTCGAAGAGCAGGTTGCCGCGGAAGCCAGATTAATCGCTGGCGCGGATTGCAAATGGACGCAGTTGCGGGGAGCGCCTCATTTTTACTGTCGAACTAACGGGCGCACCTATCGGCTGTCGCCGACCGTCGATAAGAAATGGGAGCTTTTTCGCGTGGAAAAGCCTTCGCCAGACGACAAAGGTGCATATATCGGCCGATACGGTGGCCGTGGTAACGCGACAAAAGTCGTCGCTGAAATCGCATTTCAGGCGGAGTACCGACGCTAGGAGCGGAAACTTCATTGAGGTGAAACCTTGCTCTTCGGAAACACATTTTGCGTTGGCATGTAGACACCCCGGCGGACATGCAACTCGTTGAGCGAACCTGTCCCCTTATCGCCTAGATGATCAAGATAATCTGGCAAGAATGCATCGATAAGGCCGTTGTTCGCTTCGAGGATCGCGGCCATGTGAACCAACCAAAACGCGCTCCAGCGTGGCGCGGTCGCCGTTCCGGCACGTGGGGGCATACAGGTTCAGAGCGGCCATTTGCTGGCGGTATCTCAGCGCCAGCGACCTTAACCAGCAGCAGTGGCCGGAGGCCGCCGCGCGAGAATCTCCTTCTGCCAATCCGTTCCTCGCGCAGCCTGGCCATCATCACGCCACCGAGATGGTATATCGAAGACATATGGATCTCAAAGCAACGCCGTCTGTCCGTCGACGCATGCAGCGCACAACGAAGCGCGACAATCCATTCGAGGTCTCAATCAGATCGCAGCTCTACGACAAAAGGCTCCGCTATCGGGTCCATTATCCCGTTCCCGGAATGAAGCGCATCACCTGCGACATCGCCATGCCCGGATTAAAGATCGCAATCTTCCTCGATGGCTGCTTCTGGCATGGGTGCGATGTCCATCCGCCATCGGTGAAGAAGAACACCGCCTTCTGGATGGAGAAAATCGAACGCAACCGCGCACGTGACAGGCGGGTCCGCGAACACCTTGCAGAGATCGGCTGGACGCCTCTTCGCTTCTGGGAACATGAGACGGTCGAAGCGATCGTGAAGAAGATCGTTTCGACCGTCGAACAATGTAGAGCAGCGAAACCCTCACCTCGCAGCAGCGCGTGCTCGTTGCAGAACATGAAGCGGGCGGCGCGACAATTCGAAGCTGTCGACGGGGACGTAGTTGTTACGGAGGTCCAGACGGTCGAACAGCTTCCCCGCGTCCCATAGCGGATGTACGACCACGCCCCATCGGCTATTGCGGTCGTCGAGGGAGAAGATCGGAATGTCCGCCCTCCCCTTGACGCTCGAGACCGTATTGCCGGGAATGAACGTCTTCGTTTGGAGCGCGAGTTCCTTGGCGGTCTTCGACCAGTCTTGCAGTTCGAAGTGGCCGTAGTTCCCGTCAATGCCGCACTCGTAGCAGGGGTCGACCATCGCCCGCAGGTAGGAAAGCCCCAGCCGCCAGTCGAGAAGACCGTGGAAGTTCCTGTTGTTGTACCTCTGAAGGCACCTGTAGCAGGAGGATCCGCACCGCTTCATGTGGTCGGGATCGGCGATGTCCGTTCTCGGCCATTCCCCTTCTTCATCGAGGATGCTGTGGATCAGGGCGGAGACCGGGATGGTACTGTCGCCCAGCAGATGGCGGCAGAAGCCCGAGCCGTTCGGCAGCGCGTCCGATATCTGGAGGTATGGCAGACGCTCCCCGCTCGGCGAATGCATGATGTTCGGCGCCAGTGCGTCGAATTCCTCCGGCGCGATGTCCAGATCGAGCGCGGCACGCTGGACGATGATCTCCGTCGCCGAGATTGCGGCGGCGCGGACGCTTGTGCGGGACGGATCGCGGCGGCCCATGGAAAGGCCGATGTCCATGTCGAGCAGGCGCAGGTTCGGGTTGAGCTTGACCGGGCCTATCTGCAGCGAGTTGGTGACCTTGGTGGAGGCGAGCCAGGCGCTGACCGACGGCTCCTCGACAACCCGGTAGCGGCCGTTCTGGTCGTCGGAGAGGACATCTGTGGCGATCGCCTGCCCCGACAGCTTCAGAAGCGGCTTGTCCGGCCACCACCAGATGCGCTGCGCGTTGGTGTCGACCGTTTCCTGAACCTCGAAGCCCGAGAAGTCCGTGTCGTCCCTGAAGCCGGGATTGACGAGGAAGATCTCGGACTGCTCCGCGAAGTTGACGCTGAGATTTGCGTCGGTCTTCTGCTCGTCGGGCTTGCCCAGGCTCGCGAGAGTCATGCGCTGGCCGACCTTGGAGGCAAGGTTCTCGTCCGTGGGAATGAGCTCCGTACGGTAGGCCGCGGGCGTGATGCACCGGATCGGGGCATCGGCGAGGGGCGCATCGCAGGCGTGGCAGGAGGCCGTGTGCTCGGTGCCCCTGGTCCACGCGCCGCACTGGCCGCAGAAGCGGAGGTGGAAATCGTCCTTTCTCCAGTCGGAGATGGGATCCACGGGGCCATCGAAGTTCGTCGCATGCTGATCAGGGTCGAGCAGCACGCCGGTGAACCCGATGCAGCGGTGGCGCAGCTTCTCCCGCGTTCGCACGCTTCCGGGCGCGAAGTCGAAGATCGCCATGTCCTGGTCGCGGTCGATGGTGTCCCACTCGGCCTCGAAGTTCCCCCTTCCATTCGCCTTCTTCAGCTCCACGTAGAGATTCCGCGACCGTGTCGGCATGCCGTACAGCGGCAGCAGCCCGCGTTCGGCGAGCGCCGCGGCGATGCCGACCGCCTGCAGTCCGAATTCCTCCTCGAGGGCGTCGATCTGCGCAAGGACCGTGTCTGCCGAGACCTTCTCCGTGATCTTATTCAGATCGCAGCCGGACACCGCGGCGAGGATGCTCGCCAGCCGGACACGCCGATGATCCGTCCGCTGCAGTGCATCGGACAGCCGATCACGCCAGTTCATGTCCTGCCGGAAGTATTCCCTGCAGTAGAGGAACTCGCCGTGAATGTCGCCGGGGATGACATCGTCGCCAGCCCATGTCCCACCGGACTCTTCGCGCAGGATGCGGAAGGCCTCGACTAGCCAGAACTTGCGGAGCAGTCGGGACGGAATGTCCGTCAGTCCCGTCGTGATGAATGGCGGAGGCGGAGCCGACCCTGTGATCTCGATCGGATTGTGGAAGTAGTGGATGTCGTGGCTCTTGCTGCGGCAGACCGTCAGAACCGTAGAGAAGGCCTGTCCTCGGCGGCCGGCGCGTCCCACGCGCTGCTGGTAGTTGAAGCGCTGCGGGGGCATGTTGCCCTGGTAGACCGCCTGCAGGGAGCCGATGTCGACCCCCACTTCCATGGTCGTCGTGACGGAAAGCAGATCAGCCGTGTCGAAGAGCCTCCGCCAGCGGAAGTCCTCGTCGCTCTCGTTGTCGTCCTTGACGAACACGCCCTTGAACTGCTGGAGCCGCTCGGCCGGATCGCTCGTCTGGCCCGTAAGCTCCTCGCACTTGAGCCTGAAGTGCGGCTCGTCGCTCGAGATCGCCCGCATCACCCGGCGTCCGAGGAAGTTTTCTCCGGATATCTTCGAGGCCGTCAAATCCTCCGGACGGGTGAGCGTCTCCCCGCATCGGGTGCAACGTCCGAACCCGGAGTGAAGGTGAACGCGGCCGCAGCGCTTGCACCGCCAGGCGGCTCCGGCCGGATCGGCGGCGCGGAAGTAGAGCATGCTGATGTCGATCGATCCATCGCCTCGGGTCTGCTTGAGCGTGGTGCGGAGCTTGTCGAGGAAGTCGTTGCACTCCTGCTCAGGGTGCTGGAGGATCCTCTCCATCAGACGGCGGAACTTGTTGTCGCCCCTGCCGAGCATGTCGAACGCGTTGCTCCATGCATTGCGGGTCACGTCCTGGAACTGGTTGGGCGTGATCCGGTAGGCGTCCGCGAAGATGCGCAGCATCGCATCGTCGCGCGACTTCTCGGGCGTGTATTCCTCGGGTCCATAGAAGCTCGGCCATCCAAGTCCAGTCTCCTCGAGCGCGAAGTATGTCTTGCTGAACAGGAGATCCGTCGCGTCCAGCGGCTGATCGTCCTGCACCCTCTCTCGCGCCTTTCGGATCAGCTTGAGCTGTTCCTCGGGAACGTCATGCTTCCACGATATCTGATCACTTCCGTCCCTCTCGAAGAACTCGTACCAGGCGTGGCGCTTGTTGATGCGATTGAGCTTCGTGTCGGCTCCCTCGACCGGGGTGGAGCCGAGCTTCATGAGTTCGGTCAGGATCGGACGCGTGATATTGCCCACCTTGTCGCGTTCGAACTCGAACAGCTCTTTCAGTGGGATGCTTGGAGGTTTGCCTGCCGCGTCCTTCCGCTTTCTGAGAGCCTTGAGGCGTGGCTGAAGATGCTCGGTGTCCTTGTCCTCCATCGTCAGCGTGGCAACTTCATTCCTGAGGCGCTGGTACTCAGCCTCGTCTTCGGCCCCGAAGGCATAATCGGCCGCAATGCGCGTCGCCGCCGAGATCAGGATCTCCCGGCGCAGATCACGCTGGTGCTGGACTTCGACCTCGAGAGCCAGGTTCGCCGCATCCTCGCGGCTGTCGGAGAAGGCGACCAGCTTTCCGTCACCGCCCTGCGCCTTCAAAGAGGCGACCAGTTCGGTGGCGAGGAGCTGGGAGGTCTTGCCGAAACCAGTTCTGAAGCTTCGGATGGGCGATAGGCGGCCCTCGCGCCTCTTGGAGTTCGCCTGCCGATAGCGTCCGGAATAGTCGGTACCACACTTGGCGCAGCAGAACGGAACGGCAGTGCCGTCGTCTTCCATCGTGCGGCTCTGGAACCCGTCGGTGCCTGACCAGCGAAGCAGGTGGCCGGGCACGTCGCCCTTCTCTTCCTTGTCGCTCACGACTCCCGTTCGGGGATTAAGGAAGCCCGGTGTCCATCGGTACGGTGTCCTGCCCGTGCGGATCTCTACTTCGGGCTGCCCCTGGCTCGGCCAGAAGAGGGCGAATTCGCGGTAGCTGGCATCCTCGAACCGTATGGATGAGGCACTTTCGGGAAGCTTTTCCAGTTCCTGCGGAGCTGGAAGCAGCGAGACCCTGCGCGATGAGCCGGGATCGGTCTCCCCGCGCTTGCCGCCTAGATAGAGATCCCCGCACGCCTCGCAGTAGAGCATCTCGAAGAGCCGCTTGCGGCCTTCCTGATCGCTTTCCCCGTCGTAGTTCTGGCCGCGCTCGATGCCGGGGGCTCCCCAGACGACGGCTCCGTCCTCCTCGCGATGGATGGACGCGAACAGGCCCTCGATGTTGCGGACGAAGCAGTGCATCCTGAAGCCGGGAAGCGTGGCGACGGTCGCGCGCTTCGGAGCAAGTTCGGCTGGCAATACGGTGTCCGGAAGGTCGGGGATCGCGCGCAGCGCAAGCAGGCCGCGGACGGCTAGCCTGTCTTCTGCGTCGAACAGGGCGTTGCCGATGTCTGCGACCGTGCGTGGACGCTTGGCTCCAAGCTTTTCGGGGTTCTGAAGCGCGAAGTCGAGCATCGCGGCCGCAATCGCGGTGGCCTCCTCAAGCATGGTGGCAGGGGTCTTTCCAGCGGCGCCGGGGATGCTCGCGGCCGCCGCAAGGAAGCGGTCGAAGAGTTCGCTGGGATTGCGCCGATGATCCAGCTCCTCCAGCGCGCGTGCGAGATCGGCGAGGCTTTCGCGCGACGGCATTGCCTCCGGGCGCTGGACTTCGATCGGACGCCCTGTGACGACGCTCTGTCTCCAGGCTTCATCGATGTCTTTTGCCCCGGCCGTTCCAGCGTCGCCGAACATGTTCTTCAGGTAGTCGATGCTGGCAGGAGCGTTTTCCTCGTCCATCGGCAGCGACGCTGACGAAGCAAGAATGCGCAGCTTATGGGCGTGGACAGGATCGGTCAGACCAAGTCGCTCAAGAAGCACCTTGAGCAGTCCGGCCATTTCAGCACCCGCGGATCCGCGGATGAGGTGAAGCTCGTCGAGCACAAGGAAGAAGCGCGCGTCCTCGTTTTCCATGAGCCATGCACGCGTCTGCGACAGGATCGGGTCATCGACCTCGCGCACCAGCATCGCATTCAGAATCGACTGGTTGGTGACGAGGATGTCCGGCGGGGTCGCCTGCATGTCCCAGCGCGATATCAGTTCGGCGCCGTCGGTCGTGGGGAAGATGTAGCGCAGGTCGGGATCGCCCTCGGCAGCGAGCCGCTGCTGGATGGACTGGTAGCGCTGCAGCTCCGTCTTCAGCTCCTTGCGCGCGCGCGCGTTCCGCTTCTTCCATGCCTCGTCCTTGCTCTTGCGCGGATGGCGCAGGAACCCGGTGACCGGGGACTTGCCCGTGTACCGTCCGAAGAAGATGCGGTTGCCATTGAAATGGCGCGCCATGACATGCTGAGCGTCGTCGGAATCGAGCGCCTTGCGCAGGCGCACCATCTGGTCCTCGACGAGCGCGTTGAGAGGATAGAGGACGAGCGCGCGGACCGCCTTGGGTCTGTCGGCATGCTCGTTCCTGCGATGGTGCTGGAACTCGCGCCCCTTCTCGAGCCACAGGTCATCGAGAGGCTGCAGGGGCGCGGGCCAGGACGTAGCTTCCTTGGCGATCTGGGCGAGGATCGGCAGCATGAAGGATTCCGTCTTGCCAGAACCCGTGCCCGAGGTGACGATGCCGGGAGTTCCGTCGCAGGCGCCCTTTTCCAGCATCTCGACCTGGTGGAGATAGGGCGCGTAGGCCCCCTTGATCTCCTCGCTTGACCTGTCGCGGTCGAAGAGGCCGGAAAGTGCAAGTTCCACGAAAGCCTGTCGTTCCGCCTGCGAGAAATGGGGGAGCCGGCCTTCGGGATCGCCGATCAGCCCCTCAAGTCCGTATCCGATGGGTTCGTAGCGTGGAACCGCCTCGAAGATCGGGTCGAGCGCAAGCTGCCCAGGTGTGGTCAGAAGCTCCCTCCTCATCGCCGACACACGCGGATCATCGATCCGGTACGCCGTGTCCAGGTACGCGAGGAATTGGTCGATCATCCGGTTGAAGCCGCCAATCGGATCAAACATGTTCAGGCCTCTATGTCTATGAAATATTCGTCGTATTCGTGCTCGTGACCCGCGGCTATCGCAGCAAGCCATTTCGCCTGCCTCAGGAAGACAAGGACCGCATCGGAAAGCTGCATCCACGACGGGGTGCGAGCGAGCGCCCTTGCCACGGCTTGCATGGCAGAACCCTCCAGCTCGCGGCCTGCGAGGACCTCCACCGCCTCACGGACCCTCTCCTGATCCAGATTTGTCATCGGCCAGAGACCTTCGAATTTCGCGGATCCGGGCCGCGGCGCTTTCGAAGGTTTCAGCGGGAACAGGTGTCGCAGCGTGGAATCCGGTATCGGAACACGGAGGCCGTCCACGCCCGCGCTCGCGACGAGCGCGAGGTTGCGCGGCAGACGTCCGACCCGCCTCATCGCGATGATCTGGGGAAGCCAGTATTCGCATGGACCGCTCGTGATGCTGCATATGGCTGCGGCAAACAGCGCCTCGGGGCGCTCCTTCGCCTTTTCGATGGCTTCTCTGAAACCGGAATGCTCGTCGTTCACGAGATCCGTCAGGGAGATCTTGGTGGGGTCGCAGAAGACGATGGCGGCATCGTCTCCGGCAAAGGCCGTGGCAATGTCGACCGCAGCCGCAGCAGAATCGGGTCCGAGCAGCACCGGAACGACATCTGTGGCCGTTGCGACGATGGCGGCAACCTCAGAATGCGTCAGGCCGGTTGCGACAGCCAGCTCATTGAGGGTCTTCTGCCTCTGCTCGTCCGAAGCGAAGCGCGGTGGCGGAGCTGCCGGGATCGGCTCCTCGGTCTGTGCCGCCGCGACTGGCACTGGGGCGACTGGCTCTGCGGCGGCGGGAACGGCAGTGGCAATGTGGGCCATGTCATCACGCAGTCGGGCGACCTCGTCGCGGATGGCAGCGGTTTCGCGGGAGGATTCGTTCCTTATTCCCTCCGCTGCGCTTGCGATCCTGCTTCGCAGCATCTCCTCGTGCTTCTCGGTCTCGCTCCTGAGGAGCGCCTCCCGGTGTGAGAACGACGCGAGCTTCGTCTCCGCGTCCGCGACTTCGATCCGAAGGGCAGCCAGGCGGGCGCTCTCCACCTCCGTCTCCCTGCGGAGCTGCTCTTCCAGCTCGGCTCGCAGTCGCGCCTTCTCCGATTCCTCGAAACCTGCGAGCCTGTCCCTGAACGTGGGATCGCGCCCCAGTATCTCGGGCAGGACGTCGGCAAGCTCGCTGCGCTTCGACAGGCGCCCCGCGATGGATGCCAGGTCAGCCCTCTCCTCCTCGCTGATGGCCCTGTCGACCAGCAGGCGAAGGAGTTCTGCAGGCTCCAGAGAACCAGCGTCGCCCGGAAGGCTCAACGCCGCCTTGGACCTGGAGATCCACCGCTCCACGGACTGGAGGATCTCCTCCTCGGACCGCAGATCCGTGTTCCTCGGCTCCGACCATTTGGGCTGGGACACGAACACGACAAGGCCATTCGCCAGCCTGATCGTGTCGGGACGGTTTTCGAGCGAAGCCGTGGCAACCGACCGAAGGGCCTGTTGGCGCAGTCCGTAGCGCCCCGCTGGCAGAGCATCGAAGCCCGATCTAAGCCATTGGCCAGGCCGCACCTCGATCGCCGAGACAGGAGCCTCAAGCGGAATGTGCAGCGTGCCTTGCGAGAGCGAGGAAAGCAGTTCCTCGAACCCGCCGGCCTGCGGACTGTAGCCGACATTGAGCCTTGTGGCGGTCGTGAAGGACACGGCTTCGAGCTTCCCTGGACCTGCGTTGTCGTTGACGACCTTTGGAAGCTCGAAAACGGAGCTTGCCCGGAGTCTCGAAGCCATGGACGGGATGCCTGACGCGAACGCCGGGACGGGAGCGTCTTCCTTCTGAGGGACGAGCTTCTGCTCCTTCTCTCCGCCAACCAGCCAGAAGGAGTCCGTCCCGCCCAGCGTTATCCTGCTGTCGCGGGTCTCCCTGACCTTGCCGCCGAGGGCCTCTCCGTCCCTCACTTCGGCGATGATCGCGACATCGTGCGCGACCAACTTTCTTACCCGGTAAACCGTCTTGCCTGATGCTGACATCTTCTATCTCTTTTCGGCCATGACGCGCGCGATCCGCGTCGTCCGTGATCTGCTGTCATGGATCGCCCGGCCCCGGTTGGAGGCCGATGCGAGAAATCTATAGATCCATTCCGTGCCTTTCGCTTCCTCTTCGTCCTCTTGCTCCGTGACGGGCACGAGGCGGGAGATGGGCAAGAGGGAGGAAGCGCCGATGGCGTACTGGTACCGCCATCCACCTTCGGAAAAACCGGGAGCGGCATTGCACAGCACCCTGTCGGACGCCCATCTCGCCCAGCTCGACGGCAGGAGGACGCGTGAGCGCCGTGGCTCGAGGATTCCGTCGCGATGGAGGAACAGCGGGCCGCCAGCGCGCAGATGATGGGAGAGGATTGCCACAGACGGTGAGACGTAGGTCTGCACGGGCTTCCCGTCGATGACCGAGCGGTAGAGGAAGGGATTGCGCGATTCCTTCCTTTCGAGCCTGTAGAGACCGTCGGTAACGCTGTCGTCGTAGCGGACTGCGAAGAAGCCACGCTCCTCGTCAAGCCTGCCGATCACCTGGTAGCCGTGGACTCCGTCCGGGTTCCCGACATCGGCGAGCGCCAGTTTCGGTGTGGGCTTTTCAGCGATGGCCATCCTTCCGATGAAGTCCTGGCGCACGCGCTCGTTCGGACACCTGACGGCATAGCGGGCCAACGCCCATTTCGACAGGCCGTTCCATGTCTCGACTTTGGCTCCGGCCGCGCTGGCTGCAGCATGAAGGCGTTCGACCACCGCGATCGGCGTCGGGCCGCTGATCCTGACGAGATCGGAGCCGACGCGCTCGGCCGCCAGCGGGTTCTGCAGTATCCGGCGCACGGGGAAATGGCGCAGCAACGTCATCTCCAGCCAGCCAGCGTCGGAGAAGGATCGAAGCAGATCCCATTCGGAGGGGCAGTCGTCCTCGGGCATGCCTTTCAGGACGATCTCGATGGCCTCGGAGAACGAAAGTCCCCGTGCCGTTCGTTCGTAGAGGGCTTCGCCGATCGTCACCAGTTCATCGCAGGGAGGGGTGCGTTCGCCGCTCCACTCCTCGACGGTGGAGACAAGCGACGGCGCTGTGCCGTGGTGGAATTCGTCCTCCGAAATCTCCCTTGAGCAATCGAAGGAAAGCCGTCGGATGTCGCCGACCTCGTTCGCCCGCGGGACAAGTAGGATCTCGCGGTTTTCCCGGTGGCTGCGGGCGACGAACGTTCCCGAGTGGATCCCATCCTTGAATGACAGGCCGTCATCGCGCCGAACCATGTCGATCGGCTTGCCATTCTTCTCGACACGGATGGCTGCCGGCATCGGACCTGCGATCATCGGCGCCAACGGCGTGCGGCCAAGGTACGCGCCGCCAACCCTGATGCCGTCCCGCCAGCCGAATTCCCTCGGGGTGCTCTGCGTCTGGGCCCCGCCTCCGACCTGGTTTCGGAAGTTGGCCACGACCCAGCCGGCGTTCAGTCCGGCAACGGATCGGATCGCGTCGGAGTCGCATTCTGCGAGCTTCGAACTCTTCATCAGGAGGATGTTGGATGGCGATGTTCCTGCCCGGTATCTGCCGAAGCCGAGGTTCTCGAGGAACACGACCCCGTTCCGAACGAGCTTCCCAAGAGGCTTGGGAATGAACTTGAGCGCCTCCTCAGGGGTCGAGATCGGCACCCGGTCGCCAAGCGGCGAGACCCGGAAAAGCTCATGCTCGCCGAAGTCACCCTCTGCAACCTCGATGTCCTCGAGCGCGGCCTGTTCCGCCACGATCGAATACCATGCCTGCCAGAAGGGCGTCTCCATGTATTCGCGTACACCACGTTTCCGCGCGTCATCGAACTTTTCGAAGTTGTACTCAAACGACTGCATCGTATCGCCGAGAATATACCGTGACGTGTGGATTCTATTGGCGACGAAAAGTGGGTCGAGAAGTCTTTCCTGCGGAATGAATTGCCTCAGTTTCCGCAATGCGGCTCTGTCTCGCCAGGTTGGAAAGGCCATCTGCAGCGTGCGGCCAATCCGGCGAATGTGGTGCGGAACATTCTCAGGAAGCACAAGATCAATCCCGTGCTCCCGCCAAAGGAACTCCTTCAGGTGCCCCCACATCAGATCGAGGCCGACCATCGAGGCCCCTTTGAAGTTCTCACCAAGCTGCTTTGCGAGAATGTCGTCGCGGAAATCCCGATCCCCGCGCTGTCTCGTCTTGGTGGTCTGCATCCAGCAGAGGAATACAAGGATCCTCACATAGTCCGGCGCTCTTCCTTTCAGCGGCGCCGTAGCTCCGGAAAAGCGTTGCCTGAGGATATCGATATGAGGAAGGTTTCGGATGAGCTGTTTTCGAGCCTGTTCCAGATCGGTGACGCCGAAGATATCGAGAAGATCCTCGTCGGCGACATAGACGCTGCCGATCGGACCCGTGCTGCCCGGAGCCAGAAAATACCTTTCGATGCATTCCGCCTCGAAGTTCCTCAATCTGTCTTCCCCTCCCCCTAAGACATCCCTGAACCGAAGCCTGCCCCACCCTTCCTATCGGTAGCGCAGGTGGTCCTCCGCGGCCTTGTCCTTGCCCTTCGTTCGCAGCGGATCGGGATGAAGGACGAGATGCGGAGCCTTGAGCGACGCGTCGGCCGACATGTCCGTGTCCTCGAAGGTCAGCCGTGCGAGGCGGAACGTTCCCTTGTCGCTTCCGAGCAGGACAGCAGCGCCGTCCTCCGGGATTGCCAGCGGCGGCAGGTTTGAAACGCGCCTCTCGGAGAGCTGGTCGTGCAACAGCTTCAGGCGTGCGCGGAGGTAGCGTACGGGGATGTCGAGTTCCATCTGACCTGGCTTCGAGCCAACGATGGCAAGAAGCTGGACGATGGCCCGGTCGATAGCGTCCACGTCGCCTTCGCGTGTCAGAGGCAGCGCAACCAAGTCCGCGGGACCCACGCCGCGGCGCTGCTGCTCCTCGTAGACGGCGACGAGATCCTGGTCGGTGAACTTGTCGCGCGAGGCGCGCCATTCATCGCGGCGACGAAACCGCAGCGGCATCTCGCTCAATCGATAGCCATTGGCGGCGACAGCGTCGGCCGCAATCGGTTCGCCCCAGCCCGCCGGCCAGTAGGTTCCTCCGCCGTAGCCATCGCGGGCGCGCACGGATTCGTTCTTCTTGTTCATGTAGCGCCTGACCATCTTCGGCAGCTTCCTGCCGCTGGCCAGAGCACTCGACGTGATCCTTGCCGGAACGCCCTCCGTGCCCGCTGTCAGGTGCGTCAGGAGCTTGCTCATGAAGAATGGCGGAACGGCATTCCCGACCTGCCTGTACTGTGCACTGCGTGGCCCGGTGAACTCGAACGTGTCCTGGAACCCCTGGATGCGCGCCCCTTCCCTCACGGTCAGAGCCCGGTCATGGATGGGATGTGTGAAGCATCCGGATGTCACGTTCGCGAAACCTGCCGAGATCGTATAGGCAGGCGCCGCCTCGTGCAGTCGCCCGTACAATGTCGCATAGTCGGTCAGTCGGACGCGTCGAAAGCGGTCGGGAAGGAGTTCCGGAGGAATGTCCTTCCAGCAACCGCCCTGTGGCACCTGTGCGATCCTCTTCGCGTTGATCTCGGTCAGCGAGTTTGCGAAATGGCTTCCGACCCCATCCGCCCCGTTTCTGGCGAAGCGCTGGAAGGCGGTCTGGTTCACGGCTTCCGGCAACCGGACGATCCCGTCGCCATTCGCATTGCATTGAACGAGATCACCGATCGCCTCGGCGACTGTCACATAGCCTTCGAGATCGCCGCCGCCGTCGGGAGCATGGGTGGGCATGGGAAAGGTCGCGGCGATGGGATCGACGGACGCGACGAGAATGAACCTGTTGCGGAGCTGCGGGAGGCCGTAGTCGGCCATGTTCACGACGTCTGCGAAGACATGGTAGCCTCGCTCCTCGAAGAGCTTGAACAGCTCCTTCACGATGACGAGGTTCTTGCCGTAAACGACGCCCGGAACGTTTTCCATAATAACGCGCTGCGGGCGCCGTCCAGCCGCCGTAAAACCGTCCAGCAAGCGGATGAAATGTACGAAGAGCGCGTTGCGGGGATCATCGAGGTGGAAGACGCCCATCGTGCTGACCGCCTGGCAAGTCGGCCCGGCGAAGAACCAGTCGATCTTCTCGATTACCGCGCGCTCAATCACGTCAGTCGCCGATACCAGCGAAACATCGCAGCAATCGACTAGCGCTTCGGGATGAGCCTTCTTGAAGGTCGCGGTCGCGTTCTTATCAATGTCGAGCGCCCATTTCACTTCGAGACCGGGGATTGCAATGGCCGCACCAGCCGACATGCCGCCGCAGCCGGAATAGAGATCGATAGCAGTCTGCATGATTCCCCCAAAATTCCCGCGGTACACTATCAAGACCAACTGCATTCTGCGATGGCATTTAGTGTGACCGGACTAAATTTATACGTGTTTCTACATCAAAGAATCGCTTCGGGAGTCGTGGCGGAGGCTCGCTTTCAGAACCGTCCTCTGGTGGGGGCCGACTTGCGCCCTACACGATCCCGCTGAACTTCTCCCTATGCAGCGCCAAATACGCCGGGTGGGGCCACAGCCGCTCATCCGCGGGCAGATGTATCCGATCCATCTGCTTCGCGAACAGCATCCGCAGCTCCGACGGCACCTTGTTATGCGAAACGAGGATTCGGTAATCGTCCGTCAGCGAGATCAGATGCCTGTCGAAGAGCCAATGGACCGTGGCGGAAAGTGCGATGCCATTCTGGACGACGTCCGGACCGCCGTCGGCAACAGACCATATGTGAGCGGCCTGGGCTTCGGACTTGCCGCCACCGTTGACGATCCGCAGTCCAGTGATTGCACAGCGGCTATCGTAGGCATCGCAGACCTTTCGCCGAAAGCTTGCTTCTCGGATCTTGCGATTCGTCAGGATCTGCTCGATGCGGCGCTCCTGGTCCACGAGCGGGAGGTCGAGAAGTTCCTGCGTGGGGCCGTCGACGTGTCGAGGGTCAAGTTCGAGCCTAATGGCGTTGTCGGCCGCCAGTGTCTCGGACAGCCCGGCGCGGACGATCGCTGCGAAGTCGCTTTCCGGAATTGTGCGAATGGACTTTCCCTGAAGAAAGGCCCCGACACGGCTGGGATCTGCGACCACTAGCAGTGCCGTTTCCCAATAGCGGCCGCCCTGGAAGAATGGCACGGGTTCATCGAACTCCTGGTATTCGGCCATAGCAGCGTATGCGAACCCCAGTCGGAGGGGATCGTCGTTCACCTGCACTACCTTAGCCGTCGCGACATACGCCTGTCTTCCGCCATTACGACGGGGCTCGCGATAGATGACCCGGTCGCCAACCAGTGTCTCGGCGATCGGGCGGTAACGTTTAGGAAAATGGTACCGAAACGCGATCTCGTCGTCGTACCCAGAATCGCGTTTGGTGTCGAAAATGCCCTTCACAAATTGCCCCTGCCCTCGTCTGCCGAATCCGGCGCGTGCGGGCGAGCGTAGAGCGGGCGGGATCGGCGAACAAGAGACGTGAAACCGAAGACCAGGACTACTCGCCCACGAGCTCCAATAGCTTCTCGAATTCGGCGAGTTGTGAGGTAATGGCGGCGCGCAAGCGTCGGCGGCCTTCCTCAACGTCGGCATCGTTATTGCCGTGGTTGAGAACTGAAAGCTGCTCAAGGCCCGCCCCAAACGCCAAGCGCGTCGAAGCGCATGACATCCGAAACATGATCTCCATGAAGTCGATGTTCTTCCTGAATTCGATGAGTGCTTGCGCGTCCATAACAGCTCCTAGAATACGAAAGATAGGCCGTCCAGTTGCCTTCTACGGCGGAGAGCGCAGGTCACAGGACCCTATGATAGGCCAAGCTCTTCATCGCATCGAAGATTGATTACTTATTATTTTACGAGACGCCCTACGCAATCCCGTTGCCCACCCATATTGCCGAAACCTGATCCCATCCGCCTTCGCCAAGCCATCGAGGACGCAAGCGCCGCCCCAGGGCATAGACGATCGCATCGAGGCAACCCCCAAACGCATTTCATATCCACGGGCGGCGATGGGAGCGCTTCTGCTATCCCTCGCACCTGAGCATCCAGCAGCACAATGATCCGATCCCACGTTTCGAAATCGCGCCGGCCAGTATTTCCGGGTCTTGAACAATCAGTGCCGGAGCCTGCGCTCGGCGGCGGGTTCGCCGATGGCGCAGCCCATGCGCCCACCCTGGCGGACGGGATGACGGTATGCGGTTAATAGAGCCGCACGTGCCTCGAGGAAGGAAGACTGCCGATGGATCAAGCTTCGGTAGTGGAAGTCGGGGGGGGAGAAGGAGCGCGCATATCGGTCACATTCCGGAAACGTCTACCTGCTGGAGCCTTTGGGAGGCCCCTTCTTCAAAGGCTCTCTGCGTCTCCCTTGCGACATGACTTTGCGACCGACTTTGGCCGGCTCGAATCCCTCTCTTGACAAAGCTTCGCCGAGCGTTTCGTCGTGGTCTGCCTCTTCGCCGATCCGGCCGGCGTCGCCGGCCTTGCCTGCATCGTCCTTTCCGCCGTGTGACATGCCTGACTCCGATTTCGCAGCAGCCGCCAACCGTTCACTATCTCAGCAACGAGTGTGCATACGCCCTCCACCAGCGGCCGGCTGAATGCCCTGCCGCTGCAATGGCGGTGCCGCTAGCGAACGGATGGCATCGCCCGGATGCCGCTAGGCGGCCTCCGCTATTCCATCGCGCTCGATCCTCACCGAACGATTGGTGACGACTTCGGCCGCCAGGTCAAGGATGCGTTTCTGCCCCTCCGTGAGCATCGCGAGCACCCGCTCCCACTCCTCCGACAGCATTTGCGCCACTTCCGCTTCCAGCCGTTCGGGCAGCGGCCCGTTTCCGAGGTCTTTAGGAGTGCCGAGAAAAATTGGCGTCTTGCCGAGCCCAAAGCTTCCAACCATCCGCCGGGCAATTGAGGTCGCCCGTTCGACATCGCTGCCAACCGTGCCACCCGAGCCGACTGACCGATCGCCGTACACCGCTGCCTCAGCCGCCATCCCGGCGTAGCTCACTGCGATGCGATTGCGCAGACTCGTTTCCGTTGGAAAGTGATCCGGAACCAGGGTGTATGATGCCAGCCCCCCAAGAAACTCTGTTGCAGTCGGATCAAAGCTGTCCTTGATCTCGATGGTCACGCTCGTTGCATATCCCAGCGCGAGCGAGACCAGGGCATGTCCGGCTTCGTGGACCGCAAGCCTGAGCTGCTGTTCCGCCGTGTATCGCATTTTCTCCGGGAGGCGGTTGATGAGATCCCGTAGTTCCAGCTCTCGATCCTCGCTTCGCGCAGCCTCGCGTGCATCGCGCACCAGCTTCTCGAGGTCAGCCCCCGAGGCGCCGTCCAAGTTCTCGGCGATATCGGACAGGGAATCGAGCGATATGGCATCACCAGCATGATGCTTTAAGATCCCGGCCCGCGACTTGTGGTCTGGGAGAGCTAGCTCGAACTGATTTTCGAGGCGCCCGGCGCGCAAGATAGCTGGATCGATCCACTCGGGAAGATTTGTGGCCCCGATCACCACCACGCCATCGCCCAGGTTGCTCAACAGGTAGAGAAAATCGTTGAGGACGACCTGCCAATAGTGGTCATTGCGGTGAGTGGGACGAGCGGATCTCCTTCCGATACTATCGAATTCATCAATGAACAGGACCGAGCCCTCCCCGTCATCGGCATCGCTGAAGCTCTTCCTCATCGCCGCGAGCGTGTCATCGAGATGGCCTTCTGACTGCCAGCTCCCTATCGTGGTCGAGATCAGCTTCACACCAAGCGCGTTGGCCAGCGCCGACGCGAAGAGGGACTTGCCGGTCCCGGGAGGGCCGGATATGAGGGCGCCCCGATTGACAAGTCTCCAGGGCAGCTCGCCGCTCCGCCAGCGGGCGAGGTCAGACGAGAGCCTTCTCGCCCACGGCTTCAGTTCCTCATACCCCGGCAATTCGAAGAGGCTTGGCGCGCCGGTTTCGCAGCGATTCAAATCGTTGACTTCGCCAATCCTGCCTTCAGCCATGTTCGGCTGAAGAACCGCGGCGAGAAGGGCGTTCTGCGGCTTTTCTGCCAGTAGAGTTGCCACCTCCCGGGAGAATGGCGTCCGCCCCGAGAGCCGGCGTACGGCATTGATGTGTCCCGGCGTTGGCCGCTCCACCAGCATAACCGCCGTGGCTGCAAAGCGCACGTCTTTCGGGAGCTCGCCGATGTCCCTGGCGATCAGCACCTCCAGCCCCGTGAGGTCGAATACGGACACGCGCTTTTGGGGGACGCCCTTCTTCCTGGGTGGATTGGCAAACTGAACTTTGACCTGCTGGTCCAGCCAATCACCACGCTCGGGTCCCAGGAGGCTCAATGCTGCCGCTTCGTATTCCTGCGTGCGGTAGCCCCTTGGGACCACGAAGATGACAAATCCGGTGGCACCAGACCGGAACAGCCCGGCGGCCCGCAGTGCGCGCACGAGAGTGCAGGACGCGAGGAATATGCCGGGATCCCCGGATTGCTTTCGGGCGAGCGCGCGATCAATCTCGAACCTCATCTCATTGCCCCCAGCTTCTGTCGCGGGCGCCGAGGCGATACCACCGGTTCATCGTCCGGGCGATGCCCAGGTTCGGATCCAAGTAGAAAAGCTGGCTGGTGACGACCCTGCGTCCGTCATCGATGCGGGGATGCCCCTGCACGATGCCAGTCAGGGCGAATGCGTGCCCCACAGCGGTCCTATAGCACTCCAGCAAGGGGGCTTCCGCGATGACGGCTTGGTCCAGCCCCCCCGCGTTCGCGCTGTGAATGCTTTCGAGAAGGCGTTCTACCGTCTCGCTGTCCATCCAATGAAAGTTCAAGCGCTTTCCTGCTCACGTCTCGCACCGTCGCGAGTTCACGTTCATTCCCCGCAAGGGCGGAGTTCCTGCCGATGTATCGGAGGCGGCCGAAGCGGGAGCCCCGGCGTCGCAACCGCGGGGTCGGAATGACCTCGGGTTGGTCAGAGGAATCCTGCTCGCGCCGACGGGCGCGCATCATCTCGACGACATCCTGTCCTTTCGATTGCCGTGTCGCTCCGCGTTCTCCGGATACCTCCTCAGGATTGGGACGTCTCGGCGCCCCGTCCGCCGGATCCGGCGCCGTCACGCCGAGACCGCCTCCCGTCGCCGCCGACGTCCATGGCGTACTCGAATCCCTGAAGGATTCGCGCCCAAACAGCGACGTCCACCCGTCGCAAACAACGAGTCCCTAAATCAAAACATTATGCTCACTCTGTAAGCATTACGATCATGCGCGGCCAATGTCAACTTTTATTGCCGTGATCGGCGTCGGTCCGCCCGCATTCGCAGAGCCGCAGGGCCACTGGATTCGTTTCGGAACGATTTTTCCTTATGTCAACAATTATGGTCGCCCATTCGACTTCATTCGGCGCTTCGGTAGAACACAAATCCAGATAGGCTTTACGTCGTGGAATTTTAGTGCTAGGATCACCTCAACCGTCAAATCATTCGACTGAGTGCCGCGTTCCCGATGCCGGAACGCGAACGCTACAGCTTGCGCTTTGGAGGCAACCCATGGGATGGGACGAGATGATGCGACTGCTCAGGCGCAGGGAGGTGGAGCTCATCACCGGGCTTTCGCGCACAACCCTCTGGCGCTACGAAGGCGACGGTCGCTTCCCCGGCGCCCTTCGGCTGCCCGGCGGTGATCTGAGGTGGCTGGGTGGCGACGTCTGGGCCTGGATTCTGGCGCTGCCGTCCGGGAAGGAGCAGGCGCGGGCACGGTGGGAGCACCTGGCGGCACGCAGGTTCAGGAAGTCCGAGCGAAACGCAACCGCCGCCCGCACCGACGCGGGTTCCGCTTCGACGGGTCCGGGAACGAGCCCGGAGGAACGGCCTTGAGGAGACCGGTGCCGCCCCCGTTGTCCAAATCCGTTGTCCAGATTGCGCTGGAGAGCCCGTTTCCGCGGCTTGTCTATGCCAAGTGCTTGAAAGAAATGGCAGGGGCAGAGGGGCTCGAACCCCCGACCTGCGGTTTTGGAGACCGCCGCTCTACCAACTGAGCTATACCCCTATGATCGTGGCGCCATCCAAATACCGCGGGAAGCGCCTCAAGTCAGCGGCTTCATATTCAGTTTGACGGGCGCTTTCAAGCGCATTTGCAACAAAAGCGGAAAAATCCGGGAAAATTTCCGCGCCGCTCCCCGCCTCTCTCTCGCGAGGGTGCTCGCGCCCCGCCGGCACCGCGCCTTTCCTTGCGACTTGAATGAACCAGCTCAGCGGTCGACGCGCACGTATTTTCGCCAGTCATGCTGTTCCTCAAAGCCGAGCACCTCGCGAATCTTACGATTCGAAAGAAGTCCCTCGAACTCGCCGATCTCCCGCTTGAACGGAACATTCGGGTAGAAGCGCTTGGCAAGCTCGCGAGACGGCGTATCGGCAGAGACGGTGTCATTCGCGGCGTTAAAGATTGCAAAGCCGAGCCCGTCTTTTTCGATGCAGAGCTTGACGATCTGGCCAAGATCGCGCGCGTCAATATAACTCCATGCAATCCGCTTGCGGATGTCCGGATGCGCGAAATAGTGCGGGAAGTGCTCGTATTCGTGCGGCTCGATCACATTACCGATGCGCAAGGCATAGATATCGAATCCGGAACGCTCCGCGAAAGCCCGTGCCGTCTGCTCGTTCACCACCTTGGAAAGCCCGTAGGAATCCATTGGATTGACGTCGTAGTCCTCCTCGAGCGGAAAGTGATGGAAGTCCCGGTGGCCCTCGGCGAAGCAAACGCCGTAGGTTGTTTCGCTGGAGGCAATGATGATCTTGCGGATCCCGAGCTTCACCGCCGCTTCGATCACATTATAGGTTCCCATTACATTGACCCGGAAGGTCTCATTGTCCGGCTTGATGAGAATTCGCGGAACGGCGGCGAAGTGAACGACGGCGTCGAAGCCTTGCGGCCCCCGCCCCGGATCGAGATCGGGAAAATCGCGATGCATGGAAAGCGCGTTGAACATCTGGCCGCCGTCGGTGATGTCGGCGATCAGATTGGTGACGCCGGGACTGTCGAGCGGCACGAGATCGACATTGTGCACTTCATAGCCCGCCTCGACGAGATAGGGCACCGCATGCCGCCCGGCCTTGCCGGCGCCGCCGGTGAACAGAATACGCTTTTTCATGACGCCCCCCTTGAAAAGACACAAACAGGTTAGTTGCTTCACCTCGTTGCGCAAGATGCAAGATGCATGCTCGCAGCTTACCACTTCCAACTGTAGCGCAGGGTGAACAGACTACGCGGTGCCAGCAACGGGTCGACGACAGCGGCGCCGAGTTCGAGATTGCCGACCCCTTTTCGACGCGAATGCGGTCGAGACCGCTGAAGCCTTCACCCGATAGCCTGCTCTGCACCGCAATCGAGGTCCTCGCTGCGGTGGAGGCGAGCCTCGCGGATTGCGTCAACCTGGGGCGATCGCAGTGCTTTTCATAGACATTGCACTGAACGGCGATGTTCCGCTGGACCTCCACATCGAGCATCGGGGTAAGGATCCACGTCCTTGCGGAACCTGCACCGATATTGCCGGCGCCGGTCACCGGATCGAACGCCATACTGATCCGAGAAGAGCGTTGGGCCGCCCGCGGGACGCTCCTGCGCGAGACCGTGCCCCAGAGGCGAACCGGCGCCTCCGGCGGGACGATCTTGCCGGAGGGAGCCGCCTTCATCGACATCTCGGCGCCGCCCGCAGTCTCCCATAGGCCCGGTGAGCGGAGGCCGAACCGGAGCCTATAGGCATTGGAGCCGGTCCTGGAGGGGGCCCAGACAAGCGGGCCGCTTTCACCCGCCAATGCCGGCGCGAAAGGGCCCACGCAAATCAGAGCGATGCCGGCAGCGGTGAACCGCGCCGCGATACGTCTTCTCATTGGGGATTCCGATCCTCGGCCGTAACCGTGCCACGCGGACATTCATCGGGATCGGAGAATAGCACAGCCTGGCGGCAAAGACCTTAGATACTTGGCGGCGACGGGCAGAACCCTGTTCACACTGTTGCAGACATCACACAGCGCTGTCCGACTTGACAGATGCCCGACGCTGTCGACCGCACATAGAAAAACCCCGCAGTCGCCCGCGGGGTCTCGAAATCCGGTTGTGGCCGAAATTACTTGATGATCGAGGCGACGATGCCTGCGCCGACGGTGCGGCCGCCTTCGCGGATCGCGAAGCGCAGCTTCTCTTCCATCGCGATCGGCACGATCAGTTCGACGTCGACTGTCACGTTGTCGCCCGGCATCACCATTTCCGTGCCTTCCGGCAGCGTCACGACGCCCGTCACGTCCGTCGTGCGGAAGTAGAACTGCGGACGATAGTTGGTGAAGAACGGCGTATGACGGCCGCCCTCTTCCTTCGTCAGGATGTAAGCTTCGGCCTTGAACTGCGTGTGCGGCGTGACCGAACCCGGCTTGCACAGGATCTGGCCGCGCTCGACGCCGTTGCGGTCGACACCGCGAAGCAGCGCACCGATGTTGTCGCCGGCCTGGCCCTGGTCGAGCAGCTTGCGGAACATTTCAACGCCCGTGCAGGTCGTCTTCGTCGTCGGACGGATGCCGACGATCTCGACTTCCTCACCGACCTTGATGATGCCGCGCTCGACGCGGCCGGTCACGACCGTGCCACGGCCCGAGATCGAGAACACGTCTTCGATCGGCATCAGGAACGGCAGGTCGATCGGACGCTCCGGCGTGGGGATGTAGGCGTCGACCGCTTCCATCAGCTCGCGGATCGCGTCTTCGCCGATCTTCTTGTCGGAATCTTCGAGAGCGGCCAGCGCAGAACCCTTGATGATCGGAATGTCGTCGCCCGGGAATTCGTAGGACGACAGCAGTTCGCGCACTTCCAGCTCGACGAGCTCCAGCAGCTCGGCGTCATCGACCTGATCGACCTTGTTCAGGAACACGACAATCGCCGGAACGCCAACCTGGCGGGCGAGCAGGATGTGCTCGCGCGTCTGTGGCATCGGGCCGTCGGCAGCCGAAACGACGAGGATCGCACCGTCCATCTGCGCGGCACCGGTGATCATGTTCTTGACGTAGTCGGCGTGGCCGGGGCAGTCGACGTGCGCGTAGTGGCGGTTCGGCGTCTCGTACTCGACGTGCGCCGTCGAAATCGTGATGCCGCGGGCCTTCTCTTCCGGCGCGGCGTCGATCTGGTCATACGCCTTGAACTCGCCGAAATACTTCGTGATCGCTGCCGTCAGCGACGTCTTGCCGTGGTCAACGTGGCCAATCGTGCCAATGTTCACGTGCGGCTTGTTGCGCTCGAATTTGCTCTTTGCCATGGGTACGCTTCCTGTGGTCAAAAATACGATGGATCAGCCGGCTGGGCCGGTTTGTCGAGCCGTTTAAGGGTTTCGCGGCCTTTGCGCAAGACTTAATTGCGTCCGCTTGACGGTACAGCCTGACCCCACTTCGTAAGTTTGTCACGAAGATTCGCCAAACGCCGGCCCATAGATCGCCCAAAGCCATGAAAGTCAACACAATCAGGCATATGCGGCAATTCCCTAAAGTCTCATATAAAGACTGCGGAACGGTGCAATGGAGGTTTGGAGCGGGTAGCGGGAATCGAACCCGCGTATTCAGCTTGGAAGGCTTCGAGAACTGTGAATAGAATCAATATAGCCGTGTCACTGAGGCAATAGGCGTGTCTCTAACGGCGGCGGGTTGTTTCACTCGCCGCCGTCACTGCATCCCGACCTTCACGGCCAGCCATTTCCACAGCAGGGCAATCCCCCGCCAATGGCGACGAAGACGCCGGCAATGAGCATCTGCGCCCCAATGAACCGTTCCTTCCACCGCTTGATATCCGAGATGATCGGCGCAGCTTCATTGAAGCGGTCGGTGACCGACGAGAGCTTTTGATCGGTCGCATCCAGCCGGCGCTCGATCGCTTCCGACTTTTCCATTTGATGTTGACGGGCAAACCGGGCTTGTTCCTGATCGGCCAGGATCATGTCGAGCTTGCCCTCGAGGCGGCCGAGGCTGCGCTGGGTTTCGCTTTCGGTCGTCATACCGGCGTTCCAAACAGGTTGGTGGATTCGGATCCGGCTGCAATCACGCAGGCGACGTCGGGCATGACCTTGAGCAAGGTCCAAGATCCGTTCTTGCCCGTCATCAGCAGGAAGACAGCGGCCTTGTCCTTGGCGTCCTTGCCGACCCAGGATTCGGTTTCTCCGTAGGTGGCCTTTAGCGAATCGATCAACTCGCGGCGCGGTGCACATGTGCTGGGGTCTACTTGCGCCACGGCGGGCTGGACCCAGAAGCAAAAGAGGATGAACGCCAGCGCGATCAGAGACAGCGCGCCCAAGATGATGCCCTTCAGCATGTCATTCCCCTTTCGCCAGGCGTTGCCGGAGTTGGTCGTAGAATTCAGCGCATGCAGTCTTGATCTCGTTCTCGTTCTCACGGACCACCTGCCATCGAAGCTGGACGCCGCGCCATTTCTCGCCCTCTTTCGGGTTCACGACGCCGGTTGCATCGCGGCAGGCTTGCGGAAGGTCGGGCAGGATCACCGTCGCCCTCGCCTGTCCTTGCTGGATGGCGGCTTGCTGGAGGCGCTGGTTAGTGCTTTGACAGCCAGTCGAGATCCCCAGAAGTAACCCGAGGAGCGCCGTCGTCAGTGCGGTTGTCGCTTTCAATGTCCTGCTCCGCTTTTTCGCTGTTGGCCTTGTTCCGCTCAGAGAGGGCCGTGTATCGCCGTTTGAACTCTTCGGCTGTCTGTGCCGCAGCGAGCGCTCGACGTCGTTCCTCGGCAAGCTGAGAGGCGATTGCATCGCGTTCCGATTTGAGGACGTACCCCCGGAGCGCTTCACGTCTCACGAGAGGATCGTCGACCATGCCGTCGTACAGGCTGAAGAGTGCAAAGGCTGCGAGCGCGCCGACGGCGATATAAACCCAGTCCAAGAAGCGACCGAGCATCACAGCCCCTCAAGGCAAAGCCGGCGCTCTTCGGCGCGGCGATTGGTGAGGCCCTTGACGACGCGGCCGCCGGCCTTATTCCAGAGCGCCAGGGAATCGCACGCACCGCGGAGATCGCCGGCATTCGCCTTGCGAGCCATTGACGAGCCGCAGAACGCCCGCGTCCCGATGTTGTAGGAGGCGGACAGGAACGACACATAGACCTTGTCAGGCAGGCCGTCGGGGTTCTTCAGGCAAGCGCGCATACCGGCTTCAAACTCAACGAGCGCGTCACCGAGCATCACCTTGCATTCGTCGACCGAATACCGATCGCCCATCTTTACGCCGCGGGTCTCGCCGAAGCAGACGGTGGGAATCCCGACAACATCGCGATAGGCCACTGTGCGCAGCCCTTCCCATGCGCCGACGAGGGCGATTGCGGCCGCACCGATCGCCGTCATCTTGCCGGCCTTCTTAAGCCTACTCATCGGGCTTTCCTCCTGAGATGGACGTTTGCGCCACGAAGCGGGCGATGTTCGCGAGGATGGTCGTCACGCACGCCAAGGCGGCGAACGTGCCGTGCGGGATCGGCAGGCTTTCGGGGTTGATAAACGTGAACCAGACCTCGAGCCCGGAAAGCAGGGCGGCAAGGATGTTCAGCCGGAACGACCACGCATAGCGCAGCACCGCCCGCCAATCGGCGATCAGTTTCATGGGGGTTCCTATGGGGAGATGCCGGTTATAACGAATCTGCGGAAAGGGTATAACGCGGGGTCAGTCGTACCGGAGCGAGCTCGAAAACTGCATCAGCATGTCGATGATCTCGGCCTTCGACACGTCCGCGATCTTGTATTCTTCCCGCATCAATTCGCGCTTGATGCTGCCGTCTTCGTTTTTCGTGACCCTGATGTGGAAGCGCGCCATGGTTGCCTCATGAGATTTCGACTTCGGAATGGCCTCTGGCGCCCTTCTCGACGTGATAGGTGTAGCTCTTCATCGATCGGCCGGAGAGATAGCCGTGCCAGGCGTGGTAGGCGTCCTGTGCGACCGGAGCCCGGTGCGAATAGACATGCACGCCGCCGATCTCGCGCTCCGTATCGTGATGAATATGACCGGTGTGGATGTGTCGGGTCGCCGTGGCGCTCCAGTCTTCTTTCCGCCGGTTCGCCATGATCATCGGAAGGTCTGGGGGCTTCGCCTTGTCTCCATGCGTCCCGCCGATCAGGTTGACGCCGAAGCGGCGCCAGTAGAAAGCGTCCGGGCTGGTGTCGACGGAAACCCGCTCATTATCCCGCCAGTACATGCGGAGCGCCTGGCGGATGCCCACGGTGCTGTTCTCGTCGTGATTGCCTGGCTTGAAGACAGCTTCGACGTGCTTGTGTTTCGCCGCGATCAGTTCCGAGGATTCGGCCATCAGGTCGCAGACGGTTTCGAGGCACTTGGAATAGCGGGTGTCGACGTCCAGAACGTTGCCGGATCGCTCCGTCATGTTCCGGCCGTTATCAGCATGGAGAAGGTCGCCAAGGCCGAGAATGACCGCCTGAGCACTTGGCGGCGACGTCTCGACAATCTCACGCACCGCGGCGGAAAGCGTCTCTCGAGCGATGGTCAGATCCCAATCGGCCCCGCCCGTCTCCCGACCCCAGGCGAACAGCCCGACATGCCAGTCGCAGAAGATGTAGGCCGTCAGCCTTTCGGTATCGCTGTCCCGCGGCGGAAGCACGATCGGAGCCTTCGGTTCGAAGTTTTCGAATGCGGCCTTGATGATTTCGGCGGTGCGCTCCGGATCCGGCTCCCCTTCCCGCGTCTTCACCCATTGCCCGCGGACTCGGCCGTCCGGATCGATGAAGGCGGAGACGCCCTTGATCTTGTGGCCTTCCGGGACGGTGAAGACTTCTCCCGGCCCCGGCTTCTGTTCGATCGTGGTTCCGCGCGGGCCTGTCTGGACTCGCGTGACCTCAAATCCGGGCATCACCTGCGCGGCATTGGCCGGCGCAACCAACCCCCGGCGTGCGGCCATCTTCAAGTGACCCTGTAGCCCGGCCCGGCTGATGCCGATCATCTCGGCGGCCCTGCACTGGTTCCCGCCGCAGGCCGCCAACGCCTCAAGCGAGCGCAGGATCACGTCGTCCGGAACCGGAGGAGTTGCCATCGGTGTTGACCCCATTAACTAACCAGAAAGGATGATATTGCCGTCAGGCGCAACCAGTGGTTCAATCGCGTGGGATATGGGGGCTACCTATTATGACCGAAGCTGTAATCAGCACTTCCGCATCAAGGCGACCGTCGCGGTGGTTGAGCATCTCTTGCGGAGCCTATGTGATCGCGGCCTTCAGTTTCGCTCCCGCGCTGTACATGCGGAACCTGAGCGCATTCGCGCTGCAAGTGCTGCCCGCAGCGCTTGTCCTGTCCGCCCTCGGTCTGTTGGCTTCCGCCATTGTTAGCCGCCCGACGGCACCTCTCAGCCACGTGGCCGGCATCATTAGGCGCCGAGGAAGCGGAGCGCTTGTCATCGCTGCGGTTATATGCGTCGGCATGGCGGCGTTCTGGACAGTGAAGTTCCATATCCCGCTCGTCGTTCCGTTCTACGCAGATCACGCTCTCGCAGAGACTGACCGCATGATTCACTTCGGCGATCCGTGGCGTTTGGTGCACTCCATAATTCCCCCGATCGCGATGCAACCCATGCTCATCGTCTATTTCCCACTTTGGCTGCTCGAGTTCATCGGCTGCATTGCCTTGGCCGCCTTCCACCCAAGCGATCGGCTGCGATCAAGATACCTGCGATCATTCGCCGCGACTTACGCGGTCCTGGGCACCCTGCTGGCCGCCGTAACTGCCTCCGTCGGGCCCATATTCTATGATCAGTTTTTCGGTGAAGGCCGGTTCGCAGAGCTCGTCCTGACACTCAAACAAAACCCGGACGCCAGATACCATTTCTTTGTCGCCGAGCGGCTATATGCCGCCTATGTTTCCGGCGCGGAGGACATCTTCGCCGGCATCTCAGCAATGCCGAGCATCCACGTGGCAGTTGCAAGCCTGAACGCACTCTTTCTGACGCAAATTAACCGGTGGCTCGGGCTCGCGGGATGGGCTTTCGCCGCCCTGACGTTGCTCGGCTCGGTCTACTTCGGCTGGCACTATGCGGTGGACGGGTATGTCTCTGCTGCTGCCGTTTTCTTTTTTTGGCGGCTTTTCGATGCGCCGAGCCAAAACAAGCAATCATCGGGTGTTACATGTTAGAGCTCATCGACCTGAAGGCGATCCTGATAATCGCCATGATCTTCATTCCGCTCGAGCGGCTTCTCCCGCTTCACGCTGATCAGAAAGTGCTGCGAAAGCACTGGCTGAACGACGTGATCTACCTCTTCTTCAACAGCATTCTGATCAAGCTCGGTTTCATCGCCCTGGTCGGCTCGATCATGATCGCCATCCGGTTTGTCATTCCGGGAGGCGTGTTCGCTGTGGTGCAAGCCCAGCCGATATGGTTGCAGGCGATCGAGGTCACTCTTGTTGCCGATATAGGATTTTACCTAGCGCACCGCGCCTTCCATTCCGTGCCGTTCCTGTGGAAGTTTCACTCTGTCCACCACAGCATCGAGGAGATGGATTGGCTGGCCGCGCATCGTGTTCATCCGGTCGACCAGATCGTGACCTCGGCTGCCTCCCTGATTCCGGTTTACGCTCTTGGCTTCTCCGGATCTGCAATCGCGATCTATGCTTTGATTTATCAGGCGCAGTCGCTTTTGATCCATTCAAACACTCGGATCAGGTTCGGCCCTCTCAAATGGGTGCTCGCCTCTCCTCAATTCCATCACTGGCACCATGCCAACGAGCGACAGGCCTACGACAAAAACTTCGCCGGCCAGCTGCCCTTCATCGATGCCCTCGCTGGCACTTTGTACATGCCTGAGCGTATGCCGAGGGTCTACGGCACCGATGATCCGGTGCCCCCGCTCTATCACCAGCAACTCGCCTATCCACTCAAGCAGCTTCGAGTTCCTGCGGGCGCGTTATCGCAGCAACAACCAGGAGACACGCACCCATGATCAGCAGGATCGAAGATCTTCTGGGCAAGACTTTCCTTACACTCGTCTTCTTTTACCTGGCGCTGCAGCAGGTCGCCTCGATCGTAGCGGTCATTCGGTTTCGGGAGAGCATAGAATTCTGGCCGCTCGTCCTCTCTTCGCGATTGCTGGGTTTGCTGTTCTTGTGCTTGGTCGTCGGCCTGACAGTGGTTCGACTGCCGCCGCGGCGGAGCGCGGAGGGGATAGAGCCCCGACTGAGCGCGCTCGCGGGGACGTTTGGGCTGATGGTCCTCATAGTGCTGCCGCGGGGCACCGCCGGACCTGGGATGCTCGTCGCGTCGACCGTCCTGGCCCTCATCGGCACGGCACTGTCGATCTACTGTCTGTTCTGGCTAGGGCGCTCGTTCTCGGTAATGGCATCAGCTCGCAAACTCGTCGTGACCGGTCCCTATGCAATCGTCCGCCACCCGCTGTATGCTGCGGAGGCAATCAGCGCCGTCGGGTTCCTGATCGCCAACTGGTCGCTGGCCGCGTTGCTGGTCGGTGCCGCCCACTTCGCCTTCCAGTTACGGCGGATGTTCAACGAGGAGCGCGTCCTCAGACGCACTTTCCCTGAATACGACAGCTACGCCAGCAGCGTTCCCATGTTGATCCCAAGGCCGTTGACGCCCGTTGCAAGGGCTGAAGAAGGGTAAAGAGCGATGCCCACCGAATATCGTCCGCCTAAGCGCAAAGCCGACATTACCGGTGTCGAGTGGTTAGTGCTGACCGCCATAATCGTTTCCGGCTTGGCGGCCCTGGTCGTTTCGGGCTCGTCGCTCGACCTCTCGTATTTTTCGGTGCTGCCCCACAACTAGGTCAACGCGGCATTTCTTATGACCGTGGATAGGCGGACGTCGGAACCGTGAAGCCGGAATCGGATGCATACCGCGCCACGCCCTTGGTAATGCGGACCTCGTCTAACCAGCCATCCATGTCTGAAGACCCGGTGCCGTCAGTCGCACCGATCGCTAGAGCCGTGCTTTCGTAGTTGATGGCGTTGGCTGTGGTCAGGCTGCCGCGCATGACGCCGTCGATATAGAGTCGGATCTTGTTCGAGCCGTCGCGATCGACGCAGAGGTGATACCACTGGCCGGTCGCCGCAGTGACTCCGGACGATGTGATGATCTCGTTGAAGGACGATCCCCCATTCGAGCTGAATGCGAATTGGAAATTACTCAGCCCAGCATTGATGCCCATCACAAAGCTGGCTGCGTTAGATCCAGAACTGCCGAGAACCGACCTACTTGTGGATGTGATCGTGTTGAAACGAGCAAACATTTCGATGGTGAAGGGGGAACTTCCGAAGTCCCAGTCGGTACTTGCCGCGCAAGTGACTATATCGCCAGTCCCATCAAGCAACAGACTGGACCCGCCGAACTTCTGCTGCGCCGTGTCGAGTTGCGCGTTGCCTACGAAGGTGAGCGTGTGGGCGGAGTTGCTGTCGTCCGTTGATGTGGTCGCCCCGTCCGTACCGTCAAAGCCGCACAGAAGAACGACGCTTGAGAAGTTCGGGTCTGTCGCGCCATAAGTTAGCGTCGCCGCGTTCCCCGTTAGCGTGAATGAGCCCTGTGCCGCCGCCATGGCGAGCGCCCGTTTGAACGCCGCGTCGACGCCAGTCAGCGTGAACGACCCGCCCTCTGCAAGGACGGTGAGGGTCTTACTGAGACCTGCCACGTTGCCGGTAAGCGAGAACGCCCCGGCGCTTGCTTCCATGCGCAGCGCCCGTGTGAGCGCAGCGGCATTGCCCGTGATGGTGAATGTCCCGGTCTCCGCTACGAGATCGGGATAGCCGGTCGAGATATCCGCGTCGTTACCCGTCAGCGTGAAGGCGCCGGCAGCCGCCTCCATGCGCAAGGCGCGCAACAGGCCCGCATTAACACCGGTCAGGGTGAACGTGCCGGCCTCTGCCGTCAGCGTCGCGCCGGCCGACAGATAGACGAACGGGTTGATGAGGAAGCTCATGAATGCTCCGCTTAGGCGATCGTGATCGCGCCGCTTGCACTGAAGTCGATGGTGAGGCTTTCGCCGTCGGCAAGCGTCAGGTCGGAGCCATAGTCGTACCAGCCGATAAGCGGGTCTGCCGGCGACGTCGGCGTGTCGTTGTAGAGCGCGATGTACCGGAACGGCCCGACAGAGCCGCCGGACGCCGTCAGCGTCAGGTCGGCGAGCACAAGGCTGTAAGTGCCGGACGTCTGTGACGACGACGAGGTCGTGACGTTGCGCGATGACAGGTTCGTGTAGCTGATCTGCGTGAGATCGGCCAAGACGCTGTTGGTCGCAACCGGCGCATTTGCCGCCGCCGTCAGGGCCACGACAAGTTGGTCCGCCCCAAGGTTGTGCACCTTCTCCGCCAGGTTCTCGACGAAAGCGTTGATTTTGTTGAAAGCCGCCAATGTTTTAGCTCCTTGTTCCGATCAGCGCGACCTTGAGCCCCTTGGCCCCTGTCCCTGCCGTGTCGATGTCGATGGTCATTTCTGCGTCGTCTGCGAGTGAGGAGTCGGAGATGACGGGAGGCGTCGCCGCCGTGGTCGATGTCTTCTCGTTCGCGTCGATGGTGATTGCCGTGGAGAGGATCGAAACGCCGCCCTCGTTGATGTCGACGGTCACGACACCGGAAGATGAAGCCGTCGTGAGCGATGCCCGAACCGCCGTAAGCGTGACCGCCCGCGGCATGCGAAACGTGACCTTTGCCGTGCCGGTGGTGAGCGTCGTTGTCTCGTCGGAAGCAGCGACGACGAGTTCGAACGCCGTTCCCGTGCTCGGAGCCGAGACCGCCGCCCGGACATTGACACCGTCCGAGATGAAGGTTTGCGTCGATCCGCTGGCGACGGTCGGCGCTGTTACCACCTGCCCGGAAATGGTCACCGTGACCGTCTGGCTGGTGTTGTTGACGACGGTGAAGCGGCCGATCTCGACCGCGGCGACCGTGAGCGTTACCGGGCCGCCAGGAGCCGGGGAACCGGTGTTGAGGATGAAGCAGGCATTGGCCTGCATCTGTGCCGACGTCAGGCTTTCCGACGTGCTGTCAACGGAAACCGTCAGGGCTTCCGTCAGTTTCGCGTCGAGCCGCCCGAGGTTGTCCTCAAGGTCGTCAAAGACCCCTGACCCCTGGTTGGCGGCAACCGGGGTGCGTCCAGTGTTGTTCGTCATGGGTGCCCCTAGAGGGTTATGGTATCTTCAGCGACATAGCCGCGCCCGACGAGCGCGCTGATCTGGTAGACGCGGAAGGTGATATCGGCCGGCATTGAGCCCCAATCCGAAGAGATGTCCGCGGCGAGATAGGTCTTTTCGTTGGTCGTTGCGGTCAGCGTGCGCTTCACCGTCGAGCCGTCCATGATGTCGATCTCGAAGGACAGGCTGGATTCTCCATGAACCGTATCGGCCGGCCCGGTCAGAATGGCGATCGGGTTGAGCCTTGAGCGCCAATCCCAGCCGAGCGCAATGTCTGATCCGACGATTGACGCCGTGAGGTTCGTGGCTGGGAACGGCATTTCCGCCCGCCCGACGAGGGTATGCGACTCGGTCGGAACCTGCGAGATGTTGAAGGCATCCGACGCCGCCTTGTAGAAGACGCTATCGCCGAGCCGCCCGGCCTCGCCCGCGAACCGGACATGGTGACCGGGCTGGAGAAGGACGAAATAATCCCCGGCCGTCAGGTCATCCAAGAACGTCTGATAGTGCGGAGCCGACCAGATGATGTTGGAAATCGTCGCGGTCTTGTCGGTGACGGAAACAGTCTGGAAATAGATGATCACCCACCGCCCAGGCTTGCCGACCAGCGCCTTGTTCTGACCGGTGTAGAGCTCGGCCTGTGTAATGCTGGCGAGGTCGGCCGTATCGCCCGAGATGACCGCGACCGTGAGGCTCGACGCGGTGTCCGTGCCCGGATTAACCACAGGGCTACCCGTAATCGCCTCCAGACGCCCAACGACGGGCGAGACGCCATAGCGGGAGGTCAGCACCCCGTATGAGCTTCCATCGTACGAGCGGTACAGTGTGGCGCCCTGGAATGTGCCATACCCATAGCCGGACAGCATTGCATATTGCCGAACCGCTGTTCCCCCGAGGTCATCGCCCAGGCTCAAAAGCGGCGCGTCGAGATACAGAAACCGCGTCAGCCATGACGGGTCGGTAATGTCCGACAGGTTGAGGTCGACGCCGGTGAAGTCCGCATCGATCGCCTGCACGTATTGGGTGACAACCACGTCCTGGGTGAACAGTTCTCCGGAAAGGTTCGCCTCGTTGATCTGGCCGACGATGGTGAAGCCTTCGAAATCGAACTGCACGATATCGGCGGGCTCGTTGTAGAAATTGCTCGGTGCCAGCGTGAAGGCATACTGATCAAGCCCGAAATTCGAGCGGTAGACCTTCGTCGTGACGGCCTGCATCGCCTGGGTGGACGACAGGACGAAGTTGGTGGAGACGTCTTCGACCCGATCGGAGCGGGTGACCGAGTAGATGCCGACCGGCCGGCGGTATTCCTGCTCCGTCCTTTCGAACCGGGCGTTCTTGTCGATGTAGGAGATCCGGGCCCCGACAAGCGATTGCTCGTCCGAGAGCATGGTCTTGCGGATGTTGAATTCGGCCTGCTCGACGATATCGGTTGATGCAAGGGTGTCGTCCACGGCGAAGGAGCCGTCGCGCTTGGCCTTGATGTATTTCCGCTTGCCGTCGGAGGGGACGATCTTGACGTCGAAGATGTTGTTGGCGTCCTGCTCGGCATTGTCGAGCGTGGTGTCGTTCTCATAGACGACGCCGTAGCACTCACCCCCGGAGAAGTTGGTGAAGGTCAGATCCGAGGACGAGAACTTGCCGCGGTACTCCGCCAGCTTCGTGTAAACGGTCTGCAGGTCGAAGACGGGAACCGTGGAGAGCGGCAGGGTGTAGCGCGTCATGCCGGAGAACGTCAGGTTCACCGCGTCCGTGGTCAGATAGCCCTTCGACTGGTCGTAATAGACGTAGCCGCTCATGTAGTCGCTATCGTCGATGATGAACGACGTGGAGCCGTCGGAGAGGTCGATCAGATAGACCGCGCCATCGCCGAAGACCCGGCAGCCGGCCGCGAACCCGTCCCGGCATTTGAAATTGAACTGGCCGCCCGTCTCGTAATGCGAATAGTTGATCCGGAGATCGGTAACGCCAGTCGCGACCGTGTAGAGGGTGGACCCCAGGCTATCGATCTTCTTCAGCGCGCCGGTGGCGTCGTAGACGACAATGGTGTCATCGGTCCAATCGTAGGCGACGTCTCGGCAATCCGTGCCGGTATGGGCGATGGCAACGGAGACGATTCCGGCTTCAGAAAAGACCGCTTTCCAGACGTTGTTATCCTCGCCGCCGCCTGCGTCGGACGGAACGAAAAACATGATCGCCGTGCCATCGACGGATGGGCCGGGGCATGTTGACCTGATTTCACCCGACCCACTCGCCGCAACCGGGTTTGTGAACTGGTGTACGATGTTCGTGAGCGTGCCGGCGGTGATGTCGGCTACTGTGACCATCAGCGGGCAATTGCCGTCGCTGACCGTGCCGATTGCATCCGAATAGACGAGATACTTCGTCGCCGCTCCGCTCGAGATCAGTTGCGCCCGGATCGGATTCGGCTCAAACGGCGTGCCGGTCTTGGTGAGCGGGGCCAGGACTTCATCAACGACGCCCGTCACCGTGTTGATGAGGGCGAGTTTATAGAGGTTGTCCGCGTCATCGATCAGGGCGCCGACGATGTAATCCGAGCCGTCGAGAGACACCCAATAGCCGATGTAGTCGGTCGTCCCGCCAGCCCACGAGACCTTGGCCCGGTTGATCTCCTGATTGGTCAGGATATCGATGGTGAGGATGTAGACGTCGCCCGTCGAGTTATCGAGGTCGGACGTGTAGAAGTGGTTGCGGACCCGGTCTATGGCGTTTTCATCGCCGCCGGAACCATCATGGATCGCGCCGAAATTGAGCGTTGCCTCTGCGCTGGAAAGCGCGCTCGAGCTTGCCCCGGTCGAAAGCTCTGCCTGGAATGACGGAAGCTGATTGCCATAGGGCGCGATATCAAACCCTTCCAGCACCGCATAGGCGAGTTTCGGCCAATAGGTCGGGTTATCGAGGTTGTCCTCGAGCAACGTGTCGAGCGCCGCCTGGTCGCCGCCATAGAAGCGGATCGTGCCGGGAAAGGTCTTGGTCGGCGTCTCCGTGCGATAGATGTACTTGTCGTTGGCCTTGAGGTTGATCAGCGACACCGTGCCGCCCAGGGACGTTTCGCAGAACGCCAGAACGAGATTGACCTTGGTCGTGTCGCCGGATTGCGTGACGCCGCCCAGCAGATCGGGGTCGACGATCAGCTTGCCGTAGACCGGGAACGTGCCGATGCCCTGCGGGATCTTGTCGCCCAGCGGAGACGGCAGGCCGATTTCTCCAGACGACGTGCCGCCGGAAGACGTGACAACGGGTTCGGTCGTCGCAATGCCATAGAACGGGCCATATGGCGTTACGCCGCTCTGTCCGACTATCCCCCACGCCATTAGCCTTGAGCCCACCTTACATAGCTGTCGTTGTCGCCGCTCGATTCCTGCGCGGGCGCCGGTTGCTTGACGTTGAAGGTCAGATCGCCGGTCGGAAGATCCTCGAAGGCGAAGCGCCGGGCGATGTTGGAGAACCGCTCGCAGCCATTGGCCCCGACGGACTTGTCACACCCTGCATGGATCAGAGCGGTATCAGAAGCCGCCACAGGAGCCCGCAGAGGCTCCCAGAGCTTCACCGTGGACGAGGACTGCACCCAACGTCGGACGGCATAGGAAAAGCCCTCATTCTCGCCCGACGTGAACTTGATTGCGCCATTGGCGAAGAAGTCATCGACCGCCGCGCCGCGCGCACCGGAAATCGTGAAGGTGAAGGCGTCGGTATAGGTCGCGACGGTGACAGAGTCCTGCCATGAGCCGGCGACGTCGACGCCGCAGCCCGTTTCCCCTAGATCCCATTGGCAGCCCGGCTTGAACGACTTCAGCATCAATTCGCGTTGGGCGCGCTCTGCCGCTCTGACGTCCAAGGTCGCCCGTCGGCTGTCCAGCGCATCGACGGCGCCGACATACCATTGAAAGCCAATCTCGACGTTTTCCAGGGAGGAATGATCTATGATGTAAAGCCGGATGCGGGCCTGGTCGAGCTTGCGCCGTGCGGCGGCGTCGAAGAGAATGGGCGTCGTGTCGTCGATTGGCAGGATCAATTCGACCGAGGGCGGGTCGCGGCCGTCCGTCACCCGGATATTGCCAATGTCAAAGCCTGGATTGCCGAGGTAGACATTCCCGCCGACGGTGACGTTCTTGCCGAAATTGTTCAGGTAGACATTCGCGCCGTCGATGGTCGTGATCCGGCACAGCCAGCCAAGCGTCGTCACGGTTGATGCAGCGGCGCTCTTGAGGGCGGCCGAGGCGTTCCTCATTCCAGCACCTCTTGTGCGTCAAAGCTCTGGATGGAACCGTAATTGGCCGATTGCGAGGACATCTGCAGGCCGGCGAAGTCGTTCCGGAAGCGGACGGGGAAATAATATTCGGTCGGTGATGCAGCCGTGCCGATCGTCACCACCTGTCCCGCGGTGAGCGGAGCGGAGAGCGTGACGAGTCCGTCTGTATGGGTTGCGCTACCATCAAGAACGCCGTCGACATAGACCTTGAGCGTGCCCGAGGCGATGTACTTGATCGTGCGGGTAAAGGGGTTCCCCCCGATGTCATAGCGCTTGATGACCTGGGCCGTGGTTTCGCCGCCGGCCGCGACAAGCACCGTCCCGCCGATCAGCGCCGTTTCGTCGACGAGCTCGAAATTCCACGGGTCTTTCAAGAGCCACGAATAGAGCGGCCCGCGGCGGCCCATGTAGAAGTCGAGCATGTCGCGGATTTCATCGTCGTTGAGCTCGGCAATGGAGAAGTCAAAACGCCAGCGGGGGTTGGCCCTGCGCGCGTTCCGACGTTCATAGCCGCCTGAAACCGACGTGATCGCCGTCAGGAACTCCGGCCCCGAGGTGTAGCCGACCGCCAGATTGTCGGAGAGGATCGCGGTGGAATGATCGACCATAGCTTACTTCACCTGCTGCACGGCGCGGCGGAACTGGTCTTCCATCGCTTGGCGGGATCTGGCGTCGCCGATGTTGCCGCCATTGAAGTTATTGATGATTTGGATCGGCCGGTCGCTCTTCGCCGGCTGCGCGCCGCGCTGATCCGACACCCGGTTGTCATCGACGATGATCACCCGTTCCTTGTTGCGCTTGAAGAACTCGACCTTCTGGTCTTCGCCCGGCATGATCTGGCCGTTGTTGGCGAAGCCGACTTGCCGCTTGAGGCGATCGAGCAAGGTCGGAGAGGAACCGGCGCCCCCGATATTGATGCTGCTGAGATAGGCGCCGCCGAAATACCCGGGCCCCTGGCCAACGCCAGCAAGGGCGCCGACATTGCCGTTGAGCATCGCATCCGCGACCGGATCGTACCGGCCCCCGCCCGTGCCGGCGAAATTGCGCGCAGCATTGAAATAGTAGGGCGAATACGGGTCGAGATGGCTTTGTCCGCCCGACGAACCGGACGAACCGCCATAGGAACCCCGTGACGATCCACGAGAATAGGACGAACCGCCCGAATAGGATCCGCCACCGCTGGAGACAGCCGACTTGAGCGACTTGAGGCAAGCGACCATTTCGGAGAATTCGCTTTCCGCCGTCTCCCAATAGTTCGTGTGGATGCGGAGCTCCTGGACGACGTTGTAGAGATGGTCCTCGATCAGCGAGAGCGTGTCACGGCCGCCGGAGAGGATCGCCGCCGTCGAGTTCGTGTCGGTGACGTTCCCGGCCCCGGACATGGTGAGCAGCTCCGGGCCATTTTCGCCGACGAGATAGGTGCCGCCCGCCGATACCGGACCGCCGGCCGCGCGGGTGCCGCTGAGACGGCCCATCTGCTGGAGCGTCTGCATGTCGTAGGGCGAGTCGTAGTAATAGCCGCTCTGGCCGCCATAGGAGCCGTTGCCGGCCGACACGCCGACGGTCTTGCCGCCGCCGACCTGATACTGCGAATAGGAGAAATCGGCGTTGCCGCCGATGACATTGACATTGGCCGTACCGCCGTTGGCCGAAGGAACGGTGTATTGCTGGATGCCGATGCGGATCAGCTTGTCCGGGATGTTCTGAATGGAGTTGGAGAGCGACTTGACCGCCGACTCCAGATCGCGGGCGCGCATGTTGCCGTTGATCAGGGCGTTGATGAAAGCGTCGACGGACGCGGTGTTGCCGCCAAGCTGGTGAAGGCTTTGCCGGATCAGTTCAAGGCTTTCGTGCGCCGTCCTTGCCGTCATGGTGCCGCTATCGAGGGCGTTGAACACCTTCTGTATAGAGGAAGCAGCCGCTTCGATGGCACTGGAGGCCCCGTTGATGTCCCGTCCGAACACGTCCGCCACCGGCGTCTGAGCCGCAGCGGCAAGCGTTGCCTGGATGTCCTTCAGTTCCGACTTCATGGAACGAAGCTGGTTTCCAGACTGCTCGAACCCCGCGAGCGTGGCGCGGCGCGCGTCCATCATCTGCTGGTTGACGTCGATGACGGTGGAACGCGCCTGCTGTGCTGCCGTCGCAATTCCTCCGACTGCCTGGCTGAGACCGGTAGCGCCTTGGATGGACCGCGAAAAGTCCATATTAGCCAGATCGGCAAGGCGGGACTGCGCGCGGTTGGTTCCGATGCGATCAACGACGTCAGAGCCGAAGTCGCGCAAGGGCGTGCTCGTCATGATGGATTCGATATCGGCATTGCGCTGCTGTGCGGCGCGCGCCAGTTCCTCCGCATAGGGGTTGCGCTGTTCCGGGATGGTCTGGTCAGAGGCACCTATGGTGGGGATATCCACGCCGGGGATGCGATTGAACGCTGCTATGATCTGATCGACCGCGTCGGCGTTCCTCTTGATCAAGCTGTTGAGCTCGCGAATGGCAAAGTTCACAGCGCCGACAAAGGCAGCGCCCATCATGTTCGGGAACTGGTTCCAGATGAACTTGACGTCCTCGTAGGCCGCCCGGAAGGAGTTGATCACCAATTCGCCCACGTCGACGGCCGCCGAAGAGAGCTTTTCGAAGGCATAGAACAGCGGGTCGAGCAGCGTGGAGACCGCCGGCCCGAAGGTGTTCTGCAATCCTTCCCATATCGTCTGGAAGGTCGCGGTCATCACCTCACCCCAGGTCACAGAGGACCGTAGAGCGGCTTCAGCCTCGCTCTTGATATGACCAAGCCCGAGAGCGACAGGCGCAAGCACGGCGCCCCAGCGGCCGAAACGGGATGCAGCGCGACCGGCCATGTCCGCCGTCTCGCGGAGTGCAGCCGCTACCCCGCCCTGCCCGGCATAGATCTGGCTGATCTGGCTGCCCTGCTGCGCAAAGACCATCAGCGGATTCATGCCGGAGGCGAGCGAAACCGCGATATCGTTCAACTGGAAGATCAGGTTCGTGCGCTGGAAGGAAGCCATGCGCATTGCCGCATTGTTCGCATGGATGGCGACGGTGTGCGACTTGAGCGCTGCGACATTGGCAAGCGCCGCCTGCCGCTCGCGAGACAGCGCGTTCGCCATCTCATTGGCAGACAGTGCCCCGACACGATGCGCCATGCGGATCTCGTCCTGCACCTGCTTGTAGCGCTGGAGCACGGCGAAGGTCGGGTTGAACTTGGCCCGAAGCGCGTCCTGTTGCTGGGTGAGAGCCTGCGCCGATGCCTGGGCCGACTTGGCCATTTCCTGCTGGGCGCGCGTCAGTTGATCGGTCATCTTCTGCGCGCCGATCGCCGCGTCGCCGATCTCCTTCAGTTCCCGCTTGACGACGCGGCCGCCGGTCTGCGCGCCGGACGGATCGATGAATATCGAAACTCCTCTTTCCATAGCGTCAGACCCTTATTTCGGTTGTGGTTTGCGGGCGCGAGCCCATTCGAGAGCCGCCTCGTCCATCGCGACGACGATCCGGCAGAGTTGCCCCCGAAGATCGAGGTCACGGACCCCGACCAGATCGGCATAGGCGAGAATGTCGGCAATCAGGATATCGGAGACACCGTCAAAAGCCGGCCTGCGGGCCTTGCTGAGCGTCTGGAAGGCTTTCCAGAAGAATGCGTTGCCCTGATCCGGCAAAACGCGCCTGTCGAGCGCTGGAGCCGATTTACCGGCATCTCGTCTATCCTGGAGAAATTCGAGATGTTCGCCCCACTCCAGATTCCAGAGCAGGGCCTCGATCAGTTTTTTGCGGCGTCCTCTTCCTGTTTGGCGCGGAAGTTGGCGAGGTCGCCGCAATCCTCCTGAAACAGCGCGAAGACGCGCCGGAAGGCCGGGGTTTCCATCATCGCCACGAAGTTGTCGACGGTGGACTCGATCGGCTTGCCTGCAGACTTCGCCGTCGTCGACCATTTCAGGACAACCGTCGTTCCATAGAGGCGGATGATGTCGGAGAACTGCTTCACCGCGTCGACCTGACCGAGCTTGCGCTCGCGGTCATGGCGCTGGGAGAGCTTGACGAAGGCTTGCGTGAAGTCCTCGTTATCGTCGCCGGCAATCTTGGAAATGATCGTCACGTTGCCGTAGGGCGTGTCATAGACGAACGTCACGCCCTCTTCGAGCGCAATCGTCTTGTCGGCGGGAACAAAGCCGTCAATCTGCATATCGGGATTCCTTCTGTCGGGAGGGGTGGCCGTGGCGAGCCCGACACCCGCCACGGCCTAGCGTGCACACTATTCGTTGTCGGGGGTGGCTTTGGATTTCTTGCGGGTAGCCATGCCCTTGTCGGTCAGGAGCTTGGCGTAATGCTCGGGAACGGAGGCTTCGACGCCCGCCTGGAACGACACCTTCTTGATGCCGTCCGGGTAGCCATCGAAGTCCTGCGAGGGGATGACGCGGACGACTGCCATTAGGAGACGGCCCGCGTGATGATGATGCTGGCGTTGTTGGCCGGCGAGCCCGAGGTGTCATAGATCGCTTGGAAGTCCATGTTGACCATGACGTCCTGGTTGTTGCCGGGGGTCTGCGCGTCGCCTGCGGTCATGTAGAGCTTCGGCAGGTTGATCGTGTACTTCTCACCCGAGACCGAGCCGACCGTGAAGGACAGCGACGAACTCGTGTGGTTGTCGAGCAGGTCGAGGACCGCCTTGTTCTCGAGGTATGCCTCGATCGAGCCGGTGACGACGTGCTGACCGAGGCCGACGCCGGCCAGATCATCGGAACCTATCTTGTCCTGAGCCCGCAGGTTGTTGTTGAGGTTGAGGCGGATGGAGCGGACCTGCAGCGCCGGGGAGACGGAACCGATCGTCAGCGAGGCGAAGTCGGAAGAGCAGTTCATCACCGCCTTGGTGTTGGCGGCGGTATAGGTGGCGCCGGAGAGTGCCGCGGCAGCCGCCGAATAGGACCGGCCAATCAGGGACATGTTGCCGGTGACGATCTGCTTCGCCTGGAAATTCAGCGTCGTGGTGTTGATGAGGCAGCCGGCATAGCGGCGGAAGACGTCGGTCGCGCCGGTCTCGAAGGTCTTTTCGAAGGTGAAGGCGTGCCGGTCGCGGCCGTTCTTCAGGACGTTCGAAGACCAGGTGCCGAGCAGCGCACTTTCGAGCAGACTGTCGAGGGTGGCATAGGTCAGCTCGAAGTCAAAGCCGCCCGAGACCATCTTGCCGACTTTGGTGACGTCCGGCACGTTGCCGTCGGAGCGGATTTCGTTCGACGAGACCGTCTGCTTTTCGCCGACGAGGGATTCGCCGGTGAAGCGGAGAACCTGGAAGGTGGGGGAGGAAGGAGTCGTGCCTTCCGTCGACTCCGTGACGAAGGCAAGGCGGGTGCCCGAGGTATCTGCAATGGTCATTGAGGGTTCCTTTCAAGAAGAAGCCCGTCAACCGGGCAGTGCTGTTAGCCGTTGTACTCGTCACGCTCGAAGGGGCAGGCAATGGTCGAGAGCAGGAAGGGCGGTTCGTCTTCCCTTCCGATGACGTAGGGGACGCGACACCTGACGCCGCCGAAGGTGACGTTGCGGAAGAACCCCATGATCGTCTCTTCGATCGGGCGGAGTGTCGCGGTCCCTACCCCGCCAGGCGTGGCGATCTGGAAGAGGATCACGCCGACGTTCCGAATGAGATTGGTGCCTGGGCTGCCGAAGCTGATCTGCTCTGCGGCGCCGTCGGCGATCCGCATCCGAACCGACGTGGTGTTGGCGACGAATTCGAACTTCTGCCCGTCGTAGCCGACCTTGAGAGCCGAGTAGGCAGAGGCCGCCCATTGCGTCGCGAAGCGGGATTCGATCGCGGAGCGTTCCGTTTCCAAGGTCATCTGAATTGGCTCTCGATTTCAGCAATGGTCAGGGCGACGACGCCGGCAGGCGCCTGCTTCGACCAGCCCGTTTCCAGGCGGCGCGCATAGGGCAGATTGTTGGATATCCAGACGGTGCGATAAGGCGGCAGGGCGGCAATCAGCGCCGCACCCTTGGCGATGGTCTCTCCCCCGCCCTTGTCGGTCGCATCCGTGATCGATGTGTCTTTGGCGTCGACCGAGACCGTCCAGTTGCCGCGGAAGCGTCCAGTGTCGACCGGGCTCTTCATCACGACGCCGCGCAACGCCTGCAGCGCGACCTTCTGCACGACCTGCTGAACGGCGTCGTCGGTCAGTTCCTCACCGAGCGCCTGGAGGCTCAAGGCGAAGTCCATAGCCTTCTGCGCCATCAGTGGACCGTCATTTCTTCGCAAGAGGTGATTTCGAAAGCGAGCAGCCGCCCGTCTCCCGTCTGGCAGACAGCGAAAGCCGCGTCATCGAGGTCGTCCGTTTCATCGCCATCGTCATCGAGTAGGCAGACGATCGGCAGTTCCTCGCCTTCCTCGGTCGTGAGCATCATCGGGACGGGCTCGCTCATGCGGCGATCACGATGAAGAACGAACCGGCCCCGACGACATCGCCGACAGCCTTGATCGTGCGCGTGACACCGCCGGCCGCGATCGTGTCGTTCTCCTTTGGGTCGCCGGTCAGCCCCTCGAGGATCATCACGACGTCCGCCGGCCCCGCGACATAGCCGGGGAAGATGTCGGTGATCTTGGCCCCGCCTACGCCTTCCACGGTCGCGCCGGTGCAGATCAGCGCCCGCCCAGTGTAGGTGCTCGTCGTCTCGCTATAAGCGCCCGTGGTGGCGTCATAGGCGCCCTGCGTCTTGTGGGTGACGGTGCAGGACAGGATGACGTCCGAAAGCTCTTCGGCGACCGCGTCGAAGACTTCCTCGGCTATTGCGGCGACGGTGGTGGTCATTTCGGCAACCCCCTCGTCTTATCGAATGCTTGGACCAACGCCATCGATATGGCCTGCATCGAATAGGCTTCGAATTCGGCGCTAGGGCTCTTTTCGCCCATGTGCTTCAGGATGTACTGCCAGACGTGGGTTGCCTCGTGGACGAGAAGCCCGACGATTTCGAGCATATTCCGCTCGCTCTCGGCGCCGTCGGCAATGGTGACGAGGATGCATTCCCCCCAGCCCTTGGTCTCGTGAAAGACCGTGCACGTTCCAGCATTGGTGGGGTACTCAGCGTCTATATGGCCCAGACGCTTGACTTCCTTCTTCCACGCCTTCTCGCTGGGGCAGAAGCCGAAGTACATCGGCTGCCAGCCCTTGTCACACCAGATGACGCGGTCCATGCGATCTCCGATCAATTCACGATGAAGTAGACCAGCCAGGCGACCAGCGAGACGAGTGTCGCGAACGCGAACAGCATGAAGTTGGCAAAGCCGATCAGCAGCGATCCCCATTCGCTCCGCATCGGCTCCCCGTCGCAAAGGCTGAAAGCGATGAAGAACGCCCCGAACGAGAGAGCCGCCGGGACGATCCACCACATTGTCAGGCCCTCAGAAGGTCGATGCCGTTGCTGTTGGTGATGAAGCCGGTCAGCAGCCCATCGATCGAGGTGACCGTCGAGCGCGTCGGTGCGCCGCCGTCATATTCGGTCTCGACTTCGGCAGGTCCGGCCTTCACCTTCTTGCGTTTGATGGCATTGCCGCGGGTGAGCACGGGCTCGAGGTCGGTTCCGGTCAGGATCAGCAACGCCGCTTCGAAGTTGGCGCGTTTGATCGCGGTCGGGATCGCGTCCGATGCTATCGGATAGCCATCGAGATCGTTGACATAGGCCCGAGGCCAGGCGAGCGCCTGTGTCGAAGACGTCTTCACGCCCACCCAGCGGCCCGCATAGAGGCGTTCAAGGTAATCGCAGCCTCGGATGAGGGCTTCCTCTTTATCGCCTTCTGTGCCCGTCCATGTGGAAATGCCGCGGGCCGTGAAATAGGTGGCGGCTTCAGCAGCAGAGCCATAGGCAACGGCGGTTGCGGAGCCGGCTGTAACGTCAATGGCCATGGGATACCCCTATCAGCGGCGCGCCAGTTCCGCCTTGATGATGGCTTCGGCCTCGGCCTTGTTCGCCGGCGGTTTGTTGGAGAAGTTGGCGGCCAGAGAGCGGAGCGCAAACCACTTCATCTCCTGCCAGTCGGCTGGGATTTCTGCGGTGCTTGCCTCTGCCTTCGCTTCACCCCACCGCTTGTGGACGGCCGGATCGAAGTCGCTTTCATTGATGATCGCGTAGTCGCCCGGCTTGCGGGGGTCGGCAATCTTCACTGTCGGGATCTGGTTGCTCATGTCTGGATTCCTTCATGGTTGGGAGAAGGGGCGGATTGCGCCGCCCCCGTCTCATGGTTAGCCGAGCAGGGTAGCGACGTGCGCTTCCTTGATGACCTTGAAGCCCCAAGCCAGGCGGACGTGGTAGACGACCTGCAGGAACTGGCGATAGACGGCGATTTCGAAGGCGAGACCGGTACGGTCGTCGACAAGCATCATCGCGTCATCGGCCATGTCACCGCCGTTCGGCATAGCCGGAGCGCGGGTGGCAAGGACGATAGCCGAGCGGTCGAAGGCGACGTTGGCGGTGTAGTTGTTGCCAACAGTGATCGCGTCGTTGTCGGTTTCGGCAGCGACAAGACCGGGCTTGCCGATGACGAAGGAGCCGGACGACAGGGCCGTGTTGACCACGTACTTGTCGGTCGTGCCCGCGAAGGTCACGATGTCGCCGGCCAGGATCGTGCCGGAGCCGCCGTCAGCTGCGATCGTGGTGTCGCCGACTGCCGAGGACGCATCGTTGAGCAGGTAGCTTGCGCCCGTGCCCTTGGTGTGCAGGCTAACAGCGTCGGAATGGCGGAGAGCCATGCCCATGACGCGGTCGGTCATGCCGTTGCGGAGCATGTCGGCGGAACCGGCTTCGTTGACCTTGAAGAGGCCGGACTGCTTGCCGCGGAGGTTGGCAACCGCAGCATGACCGAGGACAAGCTGCAGGTCGGTCTTCGGGGCGCCGTTCTCTTCGAGGATGCGCATGACGCCCGCGAAGTCGGACATGTCGGCGGCGGTGCCGAACGGAGTCGTGCCGGCCGTACCGTAGGCGCGGGACGAGCTCTGATAGGCTTCCGTCCAGAGATCGGTTTCGATCTCGTTCACCAGCGTGCGCATGCCCTGGTAGAAGCGCTGCGCCTGGATGCTGGAGAAGGTGCCGGCGTTCTGCAGGCCCTTAGTCTCTTCGCCGTTCCAGCGCACCGCAACGTGCTTGGACTTCGTGATCGACACGGAGACGTTATCGATCGTCTGGTCGCCGGTATCCGGGGCGTTGACGCCAGCGGTGTTGTCGGCGGACGACGCGGACGGGGTGACCGGGATACGAACGGTCTCGTTGAGAGCCGCGCGCTCGATCGAGGAGTTGCGGGAAACCGCCGGGATGAAGCCGGTCAGTTCGCGGGAAACGACATCCAGAGCCTCGTAGAGGTCCGGAATCAGGTTGGTAAGCGTATTGGCCACAGTGGGCTCCTTTCGGTTTCAATTGATGGTTTGAGGCTGAAAGAGGCCACTGGCCTTGGGGGAACGGGCGACCACTGGACGCCCGCGGGGAGTTGTCAGTCGACGATCTGGGTACCGCCCGACACGGTTTCGCGCTGTGCCTTGTGGTCGAGGGCGTTGAAGTCGGCGCGCTTCATCGTCTTGCCGCCGAGGTTGCCCTTGCCGCCCGGAGGGTTCGGGCCGGTGGACTTGGCGACGTAGATTTTGCCGTCATCCGAGCCCGCCCAGTCAGTGACGAAGCGAGACAGCGACACGGGGCCGAGATCGGTTTCGACTGAGGCTTTGAAGACGTCTCCGTCTTCTTCGACCTGGATCTTGCCGGCGGACTTCAGGTAGGGCAGCAGCTTCGCCTTGTGCCGCGGGTCGATCGATGCCTCGTCCATGGCGCGGGAAAGGCCGTCGTCGATCGTCATCCGCTGCAAGGCGGCGTTGAGTTTGGCGTTGCGCTCGTCGCGGGTCTGGATTTCGCCGTTGTACTTGGTCTCGAGGGTCTGGCGGACCTTGTCGCGGATCTGTTGGATTTGCTCCTCGGTCGGGGCGCCGCCCTTCCCTTCCGCCGCCTGCTTCAGGGTCTCGTAGGCGGAACCGTCGAAATCGTCCGGCAGACCGGTCAGGCGGGATTCGACAGCCGTCAGCTTCTCGGTCAATTCGCGCTTCTCGCCGCGGACTCGGTCCAGTGCGCCCTTCAGCGCCTTGGCGTCCGGATGCTCTTGCAGGCCGCCGATCTGCAGGACGAACACGCCGTCCTTCTCGGCATAAAGGCCGCGGAACTGTTCTTCGACACTGTCGAGGTCTTGTACGATTGCTTTGATGGCCACTGGCCTTGCTCCATAAAAAAAGGCCCGTCACTGACGAGCCGGTTGGGGTCGGGGTTCGGTAGTTTGCGCTCTATTCGAGCCATGCGCGGGACGGAGCCCCGAGCAATTCCTTGGTGCGTCCACTCATCGAACGGACCTTGTCCTTGATATGTGGATAGGCGATCGGCCAGGCATCCCAGAAGCCCGCGACCGCATCCCAGTTCACGTTGTCGAAGAAATGCGGGGTCGCCGTCATCGGCACGCCGCAAAGGACTATCTTTTCGCAACCCAGCTTCTTGATCGCCACTTCCACAGCGAAAAGGCCCGACGATCCGGGCCAGGTATACGGAACCATGAAGGAAAGCGGGAACGCATTACGCCGCGCGGCATGCGTGTTGTCTTCATGAGCGACATGGTGCCTCGCCGGTGCGAAGCCGTTTTCCTGGCGCTGCTTGGCCCATATTCCAAGTTTCTCCGGATGCAGGGTCACCCAATAGTCGACAATGCCGGGATATTTCGCCCCAGCATCGTTGATCGCGATCAGCAGATCGAAGTCACAGAGCGATTCCGCTTGCTCGAGCTCGTCCCAGACGGGCGCCCCGCCGCCGATGACTACCGCCCGCATACCATCACCACGTCGCGGTGCGGCCGCGCCACGACCTCATAGCCGTGCGAGGCAAGGAACTTCTCCGCCTGGTTCTGCTTGTAGCCGTAGCGCTCGGAGAGGCCCTTGTCCTCGATCGCAATGACCGGCTTGAACTTGACGATGGTGGAGAGACCGCCCATCAAGGCCATCATCTCGAAGCCCTCGATATCGAGATAGAGCAGATCCAGCGCCGGCAGGTTCAGATCGTCGAGCGTGACGACCGGGGCGACATCGCCGAGTTTGACCTGATGGGCGCCGGCATTGCCCGCTTCCCGCTCCAGATCGCACCATGTGCCGCCCTTCGAACCGAGAGCGCAGGGCAGCGCCAGGATGTTCTTTGCCGTCGAGGTGTTGTGGACGAGCGCCCGGAAGTTGACCGGATCCGGTTCAAACGTCACTACCCGCTTAAAATCCTGGGCAAGCGACAGAGCCCAGACGCCCATGTTGCCGCCGGCCTGCACTGCGAGATCGAACTTCCGGCAGTGCTTGAGCGCATGGTCCATGTCGGGCACGGTGTCGAACACGACGGCCGCGCAGTCCCGGTCATCGGCAGGCCAGAGCAAGCCGCGCTCCAGCCGGTAGCCGGTGGGCAAAGGCAGAACACTCATCGCGCCACCTCGGTATTGTATGCGCCGAGTTTCCACATAGCTTTGATGCGCGGCGAAACCGACCTGTCGAAAAGACGACGGCCTGCGACATGCCACCAGAAGCGCGGGACGACCGGTATACGGGCTTTGAGCACCTTGAAGCGCACTACAGTTTCCATCCGATGTCTCTTGGTTTCGGCCGACCGTGAAAGATCACCGCTCGGCAGTTGTCGGGAACGCCGCGTTCGGCCATGTGGGCCGCCTTGTAGGATTGAACTTGCCCCGGAAGAACATCCTGCCAAATGGCCGCTTTCCCGAGCCACAGAAGCTCGAGGAACGCTTGATCGCCTCCGCAGGAGTATTGCGCCATGTAATGCGCCGGATCCTCTGTGAAGACTTCCCAGACCTGTTTCCGCACGGCTTCCGGAATGAACATGACCGAGGATTGCAGCCCGTCCGGCCGGTAGACGTCCCGCATGATGGCGAGGCGGCCGATCGATGCCATGTCCGACAGGTCGCCGGTGATGATCGTGTCGAGATCGAAGTAGAGCAGATCGCCAGCGATATCTGCGCGGAACAGTTCCATCTTCGACCACCAGCCGGGCCAGCCTTCCTCGAGCGGGACCATGTCGCAGAGCACATGCATGTCGGTCAGGCAGACGAAGCGATGCGGGATGCCAAGATGCGCGCTCACGCCGGCTTCAAGGCGCAAGACATCCTCAGCGTCATACACTCCGCCAGAGCGAAGGACGCATGCAACTGTGAGCAACGATGTTCCTTGAGGTTTAGATGACGCGCCAGCGAACCGGGTAGCCGAACGGGAACGCCCCGTCAGCGGTTTCGATTTCAAATATCGGGTTATCGCTTCCGGCCGTGTCAGCGTTGAGCAGACCTGTGACTGTGCGCCCGTCTTCCAATTCGACTTCGACGCGCTTGCCCACGTCTTGCCAATCCGGCCAGTCGTCGCTCTCGTGGATCAATCGCCACTCGCTCACACCAACCTCGTCAGCTTCCCGCGGGCCAAGCAGAACCCGCAGTAGATGACCTTCGACCCGCCGAACGGTTGCCCGTCGCGGATCATCCGGCCCTGTTTCATTTCGAAGGTGAGCGCCGTTGCGATGCCCGTGTCCTGTTCGCAGACGCTGCAGGTCAGAACTTCCGGCTCGCCACGCTTCCTTGCGCGATATGCCTTGGGCTTTGCCTCGCCGTCGCCAGCGGGGCCGCCTGGAATCACTCGGAAGCGTTGCGGTTTATCGGTCAATGCCAGCCTTTGCAAAAGCCTCGCTCTCGCGCTTGGCGAGTTCCGCTAATGTATACTCGTGGCCTTTGGCGTCAACAAACCTGTCGAGGGTCAAGCCGCCGCTGCGGAACAGTTTCGCCTTGGCAACCCCGAGAATGTCGTCCTGTACCTCTTTCGGCTGCTTTCTCAGCCAATCCGAATAGGTCATCGACGCCGGGACTTGACCGTCCATTGACGCTCTCGTGCCTTCCGGCGCTTCCTTGAGGTTGATGCCCATTTCCTTCCACGACTTCAGCACAGGGGCCGTCGAGGAGCGGCAGTTGATATGCGCCGGCGGCCGGGGTCCGCTGTCGAGCGGATAGACCTTGCCGTCACGACCGCGACAGACCGCAGTCGTACGATGATCGAGAGTCGCCACCCAGACGACGCCTTTGATGACGTCGCTGTTCGCCTTGTACGTCTCGTTGCGGGCAACGGTGGCGGTGTGGTTGATCGCCGTGCGGACGGTGGCCTCGGCTCCCCTGCGGGAGATTTCGAGAATGCCGTCCTTGTATCGCTGCGCCCTGGTGCCGCGAATGTCCCTGACGATCTGATCCGTCGTCCGGCCTTCGACATAGCCCATGCGGATTGAGTCCCGAAGGCGGCGGTAGGCGCCGGCCTCAAGATCCTTGTACCAGTCCCGCAGCAGCAGGCCGTTGAATGGGCGGGCCGTCACCGCTGCATAAAGCTGTGCGCTGGTCGGCTTGATGAAGTCGAAGCGAACCGGGATAGATCGACCGAGCATGTTCAATTGAAAGTCGCGCTCGTAGGTCGACAGGTCTTTCAGTTCGTCATTCAGCGCCGTGGTGGCCTTGCCATAGGCTTCGGCTATGATGGCGCGCACCGAGTCCAACAGCAGTTCCAGGCGGCGCTGGGTAAAACCCTGATCCCCTACCCCGCGCCTGGCGATTTCATTGACGAGCCGGTCGTCGACCTTATTCAGCAGCGAGACGACCTTGCGGACGACCGACGAGGAATACCGCAGGATGCCGATCTGGTGACGCACCGAGGCGTCTAAGGCTTCCTCATTCGCCGTTGCCATTGTCGCCCTCACCCGACGTCATACCGGCAAGCACCGGATCGCCGGCAATCAGTTCGCTTTCGTCTTCGAATGTGCGTTCCGGGTTGGCGACACCGCCGCGCTGCAGGTTCTCGTAAAGCGTCAGGCGCGAGTAGCCGCCCGACTGCCAGCCGGAGACAAGCGCCATGATCTCCTGCGGCGTCAGTTGCCGATCGATGAAGTCGAGGTTGGGCTTGACAGTGACCTGTTTAGGATCTTCGCTATTCCACACTGCGATCTGGCGCAGTGTCTGCTCGAGACCGGCGGCCGATGCCTTGGCGATCATGGTGAGCGTCGACGTCTGCGTGCCAAGGCGGAGTTCCAATGCCTCGCCCGATTCCGCCGCCCGCTTATTGTCCGCGAAAAGCTGAGCTCCGAAGATAATGGCCCGCTCGAGCGTGTTTTTGATCGCTTTTTCCTGCTCCGCGATGCCAGGGCCGTTGAATTCGAGAAAGCCGCACTCAGCCCCTTCCGGCTCAAGCACCCAAAGCTTCGAAGCTCCGATCGTGATCGGCGCAGCATCCTTATTGACGCCAGACACCCAAGGCGTCGGCTCCGAGGTCATGTGCAAGGCGGTGACGTAGTCCGCGTCAAGCCGGTAGGCCCGGAAGGCGAGCTTTGCCAGGCCATAGAGAGGGATGTCGTCCGGCTCTGTCGTCAGGTCCATCGTGTCGATGAAGGTGAACGGCAGGATCGGCAGGGCGTCCTTGCCCTTGATCGTGGCGGAGACCCACTCGCCTATGAGCCATTCCTTCTTGCCGTCGACGACCTTCGCGACCCATTCGCGCGACAGGAACACGCCGCGCTCGGTATCGACGAGGCATTCACGATATTGCTCGCGGCCGTCCCATTTGTTCGTTACCGGGTTGCGGACCTGGGAGGATTCGTCGAGGACGAGGAAGTAGAGCTTTCCCGTCTCGTCGACGTCCCAATTGATGACGGTTTCCGTGGTGTAGCCGGCGATGTGGAATGCACCGTCTTCCGCAACACCCGCCAGCAGCCCATAGCGCCCCACACGCAGCAATTCTGCGGTGATGCGCTGGTGCAGCCCCTCAAGCGTCAAACCCTCTTTGGTGGCCTTCTCCAAGAGCGGCTTCAGGCTGGACGGCAGTTCATAAACCGACGGCTTCGAATGGATGAGCCCGAGGCAGCCGCGCACCGTGGGTGAAACGATCTCCGGAAACTCCGCCCGGTCCTTGTATGCCTTGTATGCGGCTTCCTTCGCCTGCTGGTCGGACATCGCCCGCATCGCGGACTTCATCGGCAGATACTTTTGATGCCCGACCGTGTCGCGCGCCTTCACGCAGTCTTCGCCGTCGACCGCATCGCGCATCATCCGCCACTGGTCGATATAGGCGTCGTAGCTCGGATGCTTCGCGGTGATGTCGAATTCGGTATCGGTCATCAGTAAAGCCCCGTTATCTCGACTTCGTGCCCGCTCCGCGGTGCGTTTATCAGCTTCCCGAAGGCGCCGGACGAGCCGTCGACCTGGTCTTTGAACGAGCCGCCCGGGAACATGCAGAGCTCGTCGAGGTAGTCCTCATTCCACTCACCCGCGACGAGATAGACGTTTCCCGCCTCGCACTGGCTCGAGAACGGTTCGGCTCGCGTGATCTTGTCGCCCGTTTCCGGTTCGGCGGTCACCTTCCAGCCCGCCAACATTGCGACCATGTCTTTCGCCTGCACCTTGCCGGCCTGTCCTGGATCCTGCGGGAGGCTGATATCGACGCTCTTGCCATCCACTTCCGCTGTGGCCTTGATCAGCATCCTGACCTTATTGCCCTCGTCCTGGGTCTTGACGACGTGGCCGACGATGAACGAGCCATCAGGCGCGCGACCGAGCTTCACGCCGGCGGTGCGCGCTGCGGTGACCTTCTTTGTCGCGGCTAAGTCCCAATGCCTGACCCATCGCGTTCCGGCCGGCGCCTGGCTGATGATCTTGCCGGCGAACCATTCGCGCTTGAACATGCCGCCTTCACGGGGCACGGGCCGCTGTTGATACTGGCCGGCGAATGCATAGGAGCCCATGTCGCGCTTTAGGTTGGCGACAACGTCGGGCGGGAATCTGACAGGGTCCAGAAGCTCGCCGTCATATGTCCGCGGATCTTCGAAGCCGATGCAGGTAACGCACTTGCGCTCCGGCTCGAATTCCATCGGAAGCATCAGGTGGACATAGTCCATGCCGAGTTTCTTGATCACACCCGACACGTCTTCCTCATGCAGGCGCTGCATGATGACCACGATGGCGGATGCTTCCTGATCGTTCAGGCGGTTCTGAGCACCCTCGCGAAACTTGCGGGTCGTCGCCGTGCGCTCTGCCGGGCTCTCTGCGGTCTCAGTCGAATGCGGGTCGTCGATGATCAGCCGATCGCCGCGCTGTGACGTCAGGGAGCCGAAGGGAACGCCTTCCCGCGTCCCTGTCGATGTGTTGGCGAAGGATGTCTCGCCCGTCCGGTTCAGCTTCACTTCCGGCCAGAGCGAGCGATACCACTCCGACAGGATGAGGTCGCGACACTTGCGGGTATCGCGCTTGACCGGGCCATCGTTGAACGCCGTCGTCAGGTAGCGGAGGGAAGCAAGACCCTTCGGCCCCCACTCCCATGCCTGCCACATGACCGAGACGATGACCGACTTAGACGAGCCTGGCGGAACGTTTGCCAGCAGCCGATTGATCCGGCCGTCGGTTATCGCCTCGAGGTGAGCGCAAAGCGCGTCCAGATGCCAGTTCCATACCAGCTTCTGCGTCGGCTCGAGCACATGCCAGGCTTCGCGGACGAACCCCGCAAGCGACTGGCACCGCGCCCGGATACGCTCTGCATCCTTGGCAATACGCTCGCGTTCGGATTCAGCGGCTCGCCTAGCCTTCTCCGCTCGTATCGCCCTCATCATCGCCGCCGGGTCCACCGGCAAGCGGACCAAAGAGAGCTTCGAGGCGTTCGAGGTCATCAGCACTCACGTTGGTCAGATCGACTGTTGAGATCGGGCCGCCGTTGGCGCCCGTGATCTCGCGTTTGGCCGGCGCGTAGCTGCCTTGCATCTTGTTCGCTTCAGCAATGGCAGAGATGGCCACACGCGCGTCTTTCTCTGCGGCGGCATCGAATATCGTCTTGAGGGCTAAAAGCCTGTCAGCGGCCGTCCATTCGGCCCTCTCGGCCACCCTGCCCTGTATCTCTTCAACACGTCGACTGATGTTGACATTTGTTGACAACCGCGATGCGGCGGTTCGATCGCCCTTGTACCCGGCGGCCGCATATGCATCCGTCGCCGTCTTGCCTTTGGCGAGCGCCTGGGCGAACTTCTCGTGCCGCGCGTTCTTTAGGACGGGCATCAGTTAACCTTCGAAGGGGGTCATCATGTCGTTTATCTCAAAGCTTCGTGCGAAGGTCCGCGCTTGGACTGCCTCGAACGAGGAGGCTGCCGAGCGTTACCGTGAACAGCGCCGGCTTCTCGCAGATGCCAGGAAAGAGGCGCATCAGAACGACCTCGCGATTGCTCGAGCAGACCAGACCCTGTTGCGCGACCGCTTGGCCAAGATGGACGAGAAGCTTGAAAAGGCAGAGAAGAAGCGTTGAATCCCGACTTGCCCACTTCAGCGCGTTCATGAAGGGAATGCCACCCCGGAGCGGCGCGCTGGCTTCTACAGCCACGAGTGAAGGCCTTGTGCCAAGTGTCGGTTGACTCGGGTGAGATGTCCGCTCCTGCGAAAACTATTTCCCTGGCTTCGGCTTGCCGGTCATTGGTCCGAACCAGCCGGGACGCCATTGAGGCTTGGGCATGAGGCAATACGCTTCTTCGCTATCTCGAAGTAGATCGGATCTCGCTCGATGCCGATGAACTTCCGACCGTGGACCAGAGCCATCTTCCCGGTCGTTCCCGATCCAAGGAACGGATCGAAGACCGTATCGCCCTCGTTCGACCAGCTTAGAATGTGGTCGCGCGCAAGGCATTCTGGGAATACCGCAGGATGTCCAGATCTGTCGCTCCCTACCGAATAAGTCCAAATACTTGTTCGGTACTTGTGCGGATGAACCGCCCCGCCTGAATTAAATGCAACGCTTCTCCCATCGGCTAGCCTCTGCTTTGAGCCGCCCACAAGGCCTTTTGAAGGGACCATGATGGGGTTAAACGATTCTGGCTTTCCCTTGCTCCATACAAACATATATTCGAAGCATGGCTGATAACGGTTATGATGATAAGGAACCGGGTTCTGCTTCTCATAAATCATCGTGTCATGCAGCCGGAACCCGCATTCCGTCGCGTGGAGCGCCTGACGAAAGCTGGTGCCAGTCTCGCTTCCCTTGACCGTGGCGTCTCCAACCACCCAGACAACCACGCCTCCCTCTTTGGTGACGCGGTACAGTTCAGCAATGATCGCCTTCCACTTCTCAGGCGTCCAATCGTTCAGCGTGCCGTTATAGGTGCGCAGATTGTCGTAGGGCGGAGACGTGACAGTCAGGTCTATGCAGCCGTCATCCATGCCTCGTATAACGTCGAGGCAGTCACCAAGCAGAAGCATAAAGATCCCACCTCGTGACTGATGCACTCAAACGAAAACCCGCCCCTGCGAACAGAGACGGGCTGTGATTGTCAGGACGGGCAGTCCGGTATATTCGCCTACGGGACCGATACCCTCTGAGGTGCGGTGTTTGCTTCTTCCGGCGCAGTTCCGGCGTCCGCTATCTGCCGCTTCGGCTACTTGCCATCACTCCGCCGCGGTCCTGATGAGTAACCCGCAACGGTGCGCTTCTGTGAGAGGCGGAGCGGGTCTTGTTGGCACCCGGTGCGGGAATCGAACCCACGTAATCGGTTTTGGAGACCGACGCTTTACCACTAAGCTAACCGGTATGGGTTCAGGAAGCCGGGGCATGATCCGTCACCACGCCGGAAACCGGCTGTGATAGGCCCTTATGGCACTCGCTTCCCGATCTCGGTGAGGCATTGCCGCGAATTGGCGCCCTCCCTAGGTAGCCAGTTATTCCCCGGCTGGGGCTACTCCACGCGACGAACCTAAGTCCGTTTCTGCCTTTCGGCTTCATCAGGCGTAAATGCCGGGCCAGATGTCCACACGTTCGGAGGGCTGGTGGACCACACGCCTTTGCTGCCACCTATGTGGCGAATTGGTGGAACCCGCGCGTTCTGCCCGCGCCTTTTCGCTCATGACCCCTGTAAAGAGGATCAAAGTCGGGCGATCAACCCCGCTGCTGGCTGCTTGCCAAAGGCCCCGATCTCTATGCCGCCTTCCTCGCTTGGCGCTGGCGGCGGCGTTCGTTCTGGAGATTGGCCCAAGTGAAGTCTTGCGCCTCTGGCTGCATCTCTCTGGTGAAGGCGTCCGGCGCCATCCATGAGTAGGTGCGCGTCTCTCCGATGTTGGCACTTTTATCGCCGATTTCCGGGGTGTCTTGCAAGGCGCTGTTTTCTGAATTGTGTATATCGATCAATGCGTTACGAAGAAGATGGGCCGTTATTTCCGTCGATGCACGCCGCCGGCACTCATTCCCGTAGTTCCGATGGATGTGTTCTATATCCTTGCACCAGCGATTGAAAGGCATTCCGCCGGCCTTCGATCGCGACCAGGCCCAGAGGCATCGCCGGTCGCGTTCCCTGCTGACGAGGACGATCAGGTTCATACACTCTTCCCAAATCGCCACGTCCTTGGTCTGCATCCTCGTCGATCTAGCATCCCAGAAGGCTTGCCGTTCTTCGATGAGACGGTCTGTTCCCCATCCGAGCATGTCGTCGAAGTCATGGACATAGGGCATGGCCTGGGCCTTGAGGCGTGCCGGGCGGGCGGTGTCGGGCAAGCGCCGGTCGATCTCCGCGCCTCTTATGAAAAGCTCTTCGATTTCCTCTGGCGTCATCAAAGCTCTCCGATTTGTGGCTCGCCATAGACACGACGGAGCCGTTCATAAACCATGCCTGATAGGGCGTCACGTTGCTTTACTGTCCCGCGCAGCCCCTGGGCGAGGTACTGCAGATATCCGATCGGCATCCTGTCCCACAGGGATAGCCACAGAGAGGCGTCCTGCTCTATCTCGGCATGGAATACCCGCACCATGTCCGAGGCCATCCATAGCCCTACCTCGTCGACTGCAGCCTTGTTGTTTTCCGTCTCCGCCAAGGTGGTCAGCACGAGGCGGGCATGCTCTTCGCCGTATCGCTCGATAATCCGGCGAATGGTGTTGGTCGCGCGCGTCTGCCCGATGCGGGGATAGGCCGTGCTCTCGATGCACTCGATGCCGACTTCCTCGCAAAGGGCTTTGACACGCGGGTCGATCACTGCCCTGCTCCTCCTGCGGCACATACGCCGATGCCAGTCACCCCGATCACGTCGTTTTCCCATTTGAGCGGAGTGAACTGGTGGCGATAGAGAAGGATCAAGACCGGGTGGCCGGTGACTGCATAGAGCCCGGTCGCGCGATCGAAGCTCTTGACCTCGACGGTGCGACCGTCTCTCATCCGCACCTCGTCGCCGATCGCGATGGGTTCGTGGTCGCCGGTCATCGCTCCCACTCTCCCCGTCCGCCGTTGTTGGCATAGCCCGCATAAGGGATGACCTTCGGCTTCTCTAAATGCTTGGCCCGCTTGAACTTCATCCGCATCCGGCCGTCGACATAGGCCGACGATACCCATTGCAGGCCCTTGCGCTTGTGCTTGGCTATCAGACGATCCTTGTCGGCCGCACTGGTCGGGAATTCAAAGGTGACGGTCATCGCTTCGCCCTCTCCCTCCGGCGCAAGTTCTCGCGCTCGCGGAGTCCAGGGTTCAGATACTTTTGAACCGTCGTCCTATTCACCCCCGCTGCTTCTGCGATCTGCGGGTAGGTGAGCCCCTTCGATCGCAGCCTTTTGATCTCTTCGACCTTATCTGCGGGGATGCCCTGCCACCTCGGGGCTTCTCCCTTAAAGGCGTCGAGCACGGCGGAATGGTGAAGGCCGCCGAACAGCCAGCCGATCCGAACCGAACTCATCTGCGGGTATCGCGCCTTCACCTCCCTGATTAGCTGACGCCTCGCGACGACTACAGGGTACGCCCTGATCTTTGGGTCTACGATTTTGGCGTGCGGCAGATCAGACATCTTGCATCGCATTCGCACATACGAGGACGCTGATGGGCATTCGGCCACTTTGGCCATGAATTCCCGGTACGCCTTCACATGCGCGTCTGCGGGGCTGTCTGGCCGTTTCGGCTGCTGCTCCTTCGGCTTGACAGCAAGGTTGACGACCCGGCCGGAGCCCATCAGTCTTGCCCGACGGGCGGTGATCTCGGCAGGGGATGGAACATGCAGGTTCATGCGTCCACCTTCGCTTTCTGCTCGGTCAGCATGTCGGTGAAAACGCTGATGTCGGTCTTGCGATCGACGACGGGGCGGAAGCGGGCGGCGTTGAAAGATGCCTCGTCGTCCGTCCCAGGCGTGGTGTGGTTGACCAATTCGTTGAGCAGGATGAAAACGATGCCCTCAAACGGCGGCCGAATACGGCGGATCGTATAAACGACTTCCGGAGAAGGGAGAACATCACCGTTTATCGTGGCTCTGATAATGGCGTCGGCACCATAGGGTTCGGCAAGGACAACCTTCTGCCCGACGTAGAAATTGCACGTCATGCGGACCTCCTTTGCTTTGGTTTCGGGGATGCGCTGCCTTTCTGCTTGAAGACCCGCTCGGCTTCGGCCTTGTGCGCCGCCAGCTTGTCGCCACTGCGAACCATGACGGGCTGCTCGAGTTGGCTCTTGCGCCGCCACGCCACGAGTTCGGCTTCGACCTCGGACGTGAAATACATGATCGGTCCCGGCTTCCCGTCGTTGCGGAGAAACCGGACAGGCTCGTGCTTGGCCTTCCAGACGAGGCGGTATTCGCCCTTCCATCCTTTGGCTGTTAGGACGCCTCTTGCTTCGGCGAGGTTCATCAGAGCATCCTCGTCTGCGCGGTCTGCTGCAGGTCGGTGAACATCGTCCGCGGTCCATCCCACCCTACTTCGCGGCGTTGCGGCCATCTCGTATGGCGGGAGAGCGCAAGCACGATTTCCGCCTTGTCCTTCACCGTCGACATGACCTCTTCCCAGATTGGATGCAGATCGGATTGTTCGGCCGGCTCGAGCTCGGTCAGGATGGTTTCGGCCCGGAAGGGAATGATCACCTGGTTGGCGTCCTTCTCGCAGGAGCCGAAGATGTCGCCGTATTTCGGCCGGCGGCTGATCGCGGCCAGATAGGTCTTGCGGCTGATGTTGCGGTCGGTGATCTCGAAGGTGTTTTTCTTGAGTTGGGCCGCCGCGACAATCGGCAGATTGCATTCCCCTGCAGCCATCTTCAGAGACCGCGTGACGAGCGGCGCGAATTCCGCGTCACTCATGCGTGTCTGGCCCGCTTCGCGCTCCACGAGGCCGATATGGTCAACTACGGCCATGCCGCCGGGGTGACGCTTGGAGAAGTCGGCAATCTCGCGCTTGATCTGCCGGAGCGTCATAGAGTCGTCGCGGATATAAACCCGGTCTTGCCACGTCTCGGCATTGCGGCGGGCCTGATCCAGCTTTTCATATTCCTGATCGGAGACCTTGCCGCGGATCTGCCGCCATGCCTGGATATCGGTGAGCCGGGACAGCGCCCGATGCGCCAGTTCCTCGTCCTTCATCTCGCCGGAATTCACCCATGCCGCATGGCCGTTGATGGCGGCGCCGGCAATGATCTGTTCGATAAGGGTCGACTTGCCCTGCTTGGTCGCACCGCCCACGATGATCAATTGGCCCGGAAGGAATGGCCCGATCATGTTCATCAGCCATGACAGGCCGTAGTCGACGCCGGCCACGCCTTTGCCCTGGTAGGCGTCTGCGGTTGAAGCCAAAGCCCGCTTCGCTGCATCGGCCAGCGTCTTTGCCCGCTGCTCGCCATTGAGAGCCCTCACGACTTCATCGAACCGCACCCGGAGCGCGTCGACCTGATCCATGATCTCGATGTCTCTGGAGAAGGCTGCATCCTCCAGCTTCTCGCCAAGCGTGATGCAGGCGCGCCGGGCGGCGCAGTCCATGATCGCTCGCGCGTAATCGGGAGCGCTTACGACGTTGACCGCATTGGATGCCAGATGCGCCAGGTATTGCGCCACGGTCATCGTCCCGACCTGGCCCTCGGGGACGAGCATCTTGACGGTGACCGGATTCGCGATCCGGCCCGCTTTGCGCATCTCGCAGATCGCTTCCCAGATTTCGACGTGAAGTCGCTCGAAGAAGTGTCGGGCTTCGAATCCAGAGGGCAGTACGTCAAATGCGGCATTGTTGACGAGTACCGCGCCGATCAGCGCGCACTCTGCGTCAAGATTGGCGGGCAACTCGCGCTGTGTGCCCGAGTGCATCGCCCTTTCCTCGGTGGATAGGTCTCTCGCGTGGGCGTTCATGCCACACCAGCCATTGAAAAGAGGCTGTCGGTCGCCGCCTTGTCGAGCTCGGCGATGTTCTTGACCGCTTGGCGGAAATAGGACGGCTTGAGCTCGAACCCGATACCCTTGCGGCCGAGTTTGACCGCGCTGTAAACCTCGCTGCCGATGCCAAGGAACGGCGTCAGGACGGTTTCACCGGGTGCCGACCACAGATCAAGGCAACGCTCGATCACGTCCAGTTGCAGCGGGGAAATATGCTGCTCGTCCTTCTCGTCGCGGCCGGCGCGATATTGCAGGGTGTTCGTCTGGTTGATGTCCGTCCAGACGGGCGAGGCATAACGCTGCCAAACGAGGATCGATCGCCATTGCTCGAACGGCCATGCCTTGCGGCCCTCTGCCTCGGTCTGCTTCCGGTGGCGATCGTATGCCTCTCGGCTGATGTCGAGGCTCTCGTCGCCAGACCAGCGATCGAACATGCCGGAGACCGGGTTTTCGTTGTCGCCCGGCTTGCGGAAGCTGACGATGTAGTCAGCAAGTCCCATGCCGCTAATCGTGCTGTCCTTGGTGATCTGCTTATGCAAAAGCCGGATTGACTTGGTGCGCTGCTGCGCAATCACCGGGTCTTTCCAGATGCAGACCTCGGAATGGAAGATCCAGCCAGCGTCCTCGTAGGCCCGGACGATTTCGCCACGGAAGTCGCGCATGCCGATGAAGCCGTGCCGCGTCTTGCTCGTGGGAAGCTGCATGCAATGAACGGAATGAATGCGGCCCGGACGGGTGACGCGAAAGAGCTCGGAGATCAGGAAGGCGTAATGCTCCCAGAATGCCGGCCCGTCGTTGTTGCTGATGTCACGATCATAGTTAGAGAACTTGTACAGTCCCTCGAACGGCGGGGAGTGAATGCCGAAGTGCACACTGTCTCCAGGAACGGCGCGGATGAGCTCGCAGGCGTCGCCCTGGTAGATCGCATAACGATCGGTCACGACTTGATCGACGGCGTTCACTGTCATGCAGCGCACTCCCCTACCCATGCTGGAATTGTCATTGGAACTTGCGGGTTGTAGTCGGGCCGATCACGCACAGAACCCCGTACAATCGCGCTCGACAGGTCCGCCATGTGGAGAACCATCGCGGCGGCCATTCGCTCTGCGTCGGCTTCCTTGCGGCGAATATTGGCAACCGTGGCGCCTTCCATCTCGGAGGCGATGAAATGCACGTTGACCGGCTTTGTCTGGCCGAAGCGCCAGAAGCGGCGGATTGCCTGATAGACCTGCTCGAAGCTGTCATTGAGCCCGACGAACCCGGTATCGGCGCAATGCTGCCAATTCATTCCGAACCCGGCGATTGATGGCTTTGTGATCAGAACGCGGATGCGCCCTTGCGAGAAGTCGACCAGCTTTCGGCGCTTGTCATCATCTTTGTCGGAGCCGGACAGGTTGACTGCGCCGGGGATGGCCTTGGCAAGACCGTCCGCCTCCGAATTGAGGTTGCACCACCACACGAACGGACGATCGGTCGGCGTGATCTTTGCCGCGAGCTCGACACGTCCCTCGACGCTATCGCGGCGGGCCGAAATTCGCTCTTGCAGCGTCCGCGCCTCAATCGGGAACAACAGCCCCGTATCCATGCTCGGGGCATAGTCGACCTGGACGGTGTGAGACGAATAGTTGAGCGGTGGCAGGTCATAGCCGGCGTTGTCGTAGCCGAGATCCGATGGCTTGCGGAGCATGACGGCCCAGGACGCCATCCACTTCCAGAACTCTGTTTCAGCGTGGCCTTTCAGGCGCCATTTCTGAGTGTCGCCGCCGTCGTGGGTGAAGAACGTTGCGAGCATGTCGGTGTAGGACATGACGCCGAGAAACTCGGCGTGGTTGCCGAGCTCCATAAAGTCGTTCGGGGCCGGCGTCGCCGTCGCTGCCAGGCGGAACGGCACCTTCGCGCATTCCTCGATCAGCCGCGTGCGGTACTTCCCGTCCGTGCTCTTGAGAATGGAGCTTTCATCCAGAACCACGCCGCCGAATGCCGACAGGTCGAAATGATCCATCTTCTGGTAGTTCGAGACGTTGACGCCCCATCCTTCCTCGGGATGGAAGGAAACGAGATTGGCAGCCATGCCGAACTTCTCAGCTTCGGAAATGTGCTGCTCGGCAACGGCGAGCGGCGCGAAGATCAGGACGGCCTTGCGGGTGTGGTCAGACACCCGGCTCGACCATGTGAGCTCCATCAGCGTCTTGCCTAGTCCCGTGCCCGCAAAGATGGCGGCGCGCCCGCGGCGGAGTGACCAACGCACGATGTCGCGCTGGTGCGGCTTGAGGACGTCCGGCAAGGACACTTCGGAGGCGATGCCGGTTTCAGGGTCGACGAGGCGCTTGCGTTCGAGGAATTGGCTGTAAGCGTCCATCATGCCGCCCTCCTCTTGTCTTCCGTCTTGGTAGGCTTGCGGCATTCCTCGCACCAGCGCTCGATCACCTCGGCGGCGGTCAGGTCACGCTTGCAATCTGGGCAGCGGAGAGAGTGGGGAATGGTCATGCGGCCGCCCTTTCGTGTCTCTGCTGAAGCATGTTCTGGAATGCGGGCCGGTAGCGGCCGGCGTGAATCTGAGCACCGCGCCAGCAGATGGCGATTGCGGCGGCCTCGCCGGCGTTGTGCGCAATCGTCTTCTTCGTTGGCAGGGTGATGCCTTCGCGCTCGCATTGCGTGACGATCGCCTCTTTCCAGAGGTATTCGATCTTCTCCATCCGGCCCTTTTTGTCAGGCTTGGCGAGCTTGATGACCTTGTGCGGCGGTTTGAACCCTTTGCCGTAAAACATCACGCGCCAGGTCGCCGAGGAGATCGTGCCCCACGGAATCCCGAAATTCGCCACGGTGGAGAGCACCGCCCCATGAAGCATGCAGGAGACGACCGTCGCCAGCGTACCGCCGGGGCTCATCTTCAAGGCCGTTTCCATGATGACGAAATCGGGACGGAATCGCTTGATCAGCGCCGTCACCTTGAGCCCCATCTGATCGGCGCAATATTCGATCGATGCCTTGGCCGGGAACTCGAGCACGTCGCACTCGATCGACGAGACGTGCTTGCTCGTGTCGTAGAAGGCCCAGCCGGCGGTTTTGCTCGTGTCGAAGGAGAGGATCTTCATGCGGTCCTCCGGCTGACAGCGGCATGGGCTGCGCAATACGGCCTGCCTTCGGCCCGTGGGGCGCCGCAGCAAGGCATCGTGGGGCCGTTGGGGCTATCGGGGCTCGAGACCGGGAAACGGCACTGGTTGAGCCGCAAATCGACAAAGGCGACGGGTTCCACCCCAGCCAGAATAAACCGACGCCCGTCAGCAGCTGCCTTCCCCTCGGATTGTTCGAACAGTTCGTCGAGATTGTCGGGGATATCGAGGCGGGGCTTGCGCGGTCGGTATTGCTTGGACCGATCGACGGAGAACATCGGCTTGTAGCGCTTCTTCACCTGGACGAACGCCGCCTTGGACACGTCGAGAGCATCCGCGACTTCTTCCTCGGTCCATCCGGCTTTCCAGAGATTGGCGGCGGTCGATAGCCGGGCTTCCGTCCAGACCGAGTTCTTGCGGGGAGCGATTGGCTTACCGTCGGTCTTGGTTGCTTCCGGGTTCCGCTTGGGGAAGTCGTCCCTGTTGCGGTTCATCCGCCCGGCGACTTGGCATGTCGTCATCCCCAGGGCGTTGGCGATCTCCGATTGCGAGGCACCGCCGGCCCACATGTACATCGCTTTTCTATGGCTGATGTCGTTCCATGAGGGGGTTTGCTTGAGCATCACGCAGCCTCCGGGATCAGGCGATAGACGCCGTGCTTCAGTGGCGGGTTGCGCTGGATGTGGTAGCCGTAGCGGTCGAGCTTCTGGCGGATGCGAGAAACGAGTTTTGCCGTCCGGTTCATCTTCGATTCGGCGGTGCCGAGATCGCCGAACAGATGGATAGAAAGATCCACCTTGGCGATACCTTCCGGGCCCGAGGCGAGAAGCTTGTCGAAGACGCGGATTTCCGCCGGAGTTAGGCAGCCGCGCACCTTGTCAGGTTCCGGTAATTCTCCGAGGTGACCGCCGCAGGTCGGGCATGTGACGCAGATCATGTGAACCTCTTGAGAAAGCCCCCGAGAAGCATTCGCGCTCCTCGGGGCAGGTAGCCTCGCCGCAAAGCTGTCATGGCGGCAGGCCGGGGAGAGAAAGGCCGGGGCATTCGCGCCCCGACAGGTGTTGCGGCCACGCCTGGGAGGGGAGCCGGCCGCCTAGAAACTCATGCGGCGTCTTCGAAAGGATCGGAGCCATCCGCCGGCGGCTCTTCCTTCGATGCGGCGGCATTGATGCGCGCCAGGATGTCGGGAATGTCGGACTCGTATTCGGCTTTGCCGGCGTCGTAGGAATCCAGCCACAGCTTGTCGTCGACGGAGCCGGCGTCGTAGCCGGAAACTCGGTCAAGGCCGGTCAGGCCTGCATGGAAGCCCTTGGCGCGGATCATCTGTTCGCCGTCGACGCGGTCCATTTGGGAGAGAAGGTCGCCGCCGCTGGTCGCCGGGATGTAGCCGAGCCACTCGAGATTTTCTCGCTCGGACTTCAGCTTATCGACCGGCTTCTGATGGTCTTCGGCTTGGAAGGCTTTCAGGTAGTGGTCGAGCTTCTGCGCGGGGAAGCCGCTTGCCTTGGCGTTCTGGCGGTTCGACTTCTTCTCCTCGCCGAGCGCCTTTATCTTCGCCGCAATGTCGCGGTCTTTCTTGTGGTAGTAGGCGAAGAGAACGCGGCGTTCGCGCTCTGCCTTGCTGTTATCGCCGATCATAGCCGTCATTGAGAGATGTCCTTTTTGCGTGTTTGAAGCTCATCAGAGAGAGCTTGAGCTTCAGCAGCCAAAGCCTCGATTTGAGCTTTAAGATCCTGAAAACGATCACTGGCGAACCTCTTCCGGTATATGTCCATTTCGTGCTGCATCTTGCGGACCTCTTCTTCCCAGAGGCCGAACCATCCGATACGGATGCCGTGAATGAACCCCCATGCGGGTTCCTTGATCTCGCCGGAAAGGAACCGGCGAAGTTGGCGGGCCGTCATCCCGCAACGGGCGGCGACACGTTCATAGGCGTTCATCTGATCGCCGTTGCCGCTGCTCTCTTTCTTGAGCATTCTACGGGCGAACTCCGCCGCCTCTTCTGGGCCGAATGCGTCTACTCCAAACATCGCTTTCGAACTTCCCTTGTTGATTCCCATTGCCAAAATTCGGTCTGAGATTTTCCGAACCATGTTCCGTTCTCCTGATAGTCTTCTTTTTGTGAACAGGAGGCGGTTATGAAAGGCGTTACTCAGAACCTCCTGAACGCTTACTCAGGAACGACAACGGCGGGGCGCAAAGCAGTTTGCGAGACAGGCAAGGCGCCTACGCCGAAGCATGCGAATAAATAAAAATACTCATTGCTGACGCGCCGCTTCTTCGACGCGGGCGCGCTCTTGCTCAGAGGCCCGATAGACGGCCTCGCGAACACCGGCATAGTCCGGGGTCTTAGTTTCCTCGTTCGCCTTCTGGCGGACACGAGAGACGCCCCAGGAAACGATCAGAACGATACCGACGGCCGAGAGGATCAGAAGCGAACCGGTCGCGCCGATCGAGGCAACAGCCATCGCGTGCTTGCCGACTTCGTACGGGCTGGTTGACGTGTAGAGATACGTGTCCATCACCGAGCGGCCTCCGCGTTCTTCTGGTCGCAGTAGGTCTCAGCCTGATCGCGAGTCCCGAAGACGCCCATAATGAAGCCGTCGGCGCGCAAGACCTCATATCGACCGGAAGCCAGAAGGCGATATCTGAAGGTCATGGCGATCAATCCTTGAGGTAGATGTCGTGGAGGACCAAAGCGACCGCGAGCGCGATCAAGACAATCCCGATGGCGTGCATCATTGCCGTGTCTCCCCACTGTTTTCGAAGGTGCTGAAATGACCAAAGCTGCAATCGGTGGAACCGTCGGAAAGGCCCAAGACCTGGATGGGGAATGGGTGTTCCTCTTCGATCGAGGAGCCCCGACCCTCTACGCCGACCTCGTCACCGAAATGCACGAGCGCCGCGGCGTCGTTCACGTCTCCTTCGCCGCCGTATCCATCAATGGCGACGGCATTCCAAAGGGCACACTGGTCGTCCGACTTCGAATGCCGAAGGAGGTTGCAAGGCAGTTCTGCGAAGACCTGCAGGGGCTGGAGGGATGAGCCGGTCATGCCGACACCTCGGCGAGACCAAGGAGCATGTCTGCCGTGATCTCAACGCCGGCCACCTTCCCGACCGCAATCAGGCGCTCCCAGTAGTCCTGCGGGATGCGCTTCCGTTCCTTCCAGCCCTGGACCGTCGAGATGGCGAAGTCCTTGTCGTCGGTGGACAGTAGACGGGCCGTCTTGGACAGGCCGCCCAGCGCTTCGATGATCTTCTCCGCAGGGGAAATGTCGGTCACGGTGTTTGCCTCATTCCGTTCTATTTACGCACTTGTACGTTCTTTGCGTAAATATGTCAACGTGGAAAACGTAAATGAGACTCACGTATGACGATTCGATGCAAAAACCGCCAATCCCAGTGACCGAGAAATTCCGTGAGCTTCGCGAGCGCTCGGGCCTGTCGATGACTGCGCTCGCCAAGAAGATGGGCTATGCGGCGGCCTCGAGCATTCAGCGCTATGAGAGCCAGACCGATTACAAGAAGACCTATCTGGACCCAGATGTCGCCGAGAAGCTAGCAAAGGCCGTCGTAGGGAGGGGAACCCCGCCCATTGAAGCCCGTGAGGTATGGGCGCTCTCCCGGCCGACACCCAGCGGTAATTTGATTTCGAGCTTCGATCCGGACGCAGCAGAGGGGGAAAGCAGCGGCGAAGACGACGTCTATTCGCGGGAACATTGGAGCCCGCAAATCACTGGCGCCCTGCCAGAGATCGACGTGAAACTCGGCGCCGGCGAAGGCGCGGTCGGCGAAGTCATCAACCTGCCGGTCGGCAAGGAAAACGTCTCAGGCCATCGCGTTGTTGCTGAATGGGTGATCCCGCAGGACTATCTGCGTAGCGAGGCCAAGGCTTCGCCTAACCAGACGATCGTCATGGAAGTCATCGGCGATTCGATGTTCCCGACCTACATGCCTGGTGATCGGGTGATCGTCGATCTGTCGCAGAACCGCTTCGTCTCCGACACGGTCTATGCGATCAGCGATGGGCTTTCGGAGCCGCAGATCAAGCGGCTACAGCGCGTCATGTTCAGCGATCCGGTCCAGGTGAAGATTATTTCGGACAATCCCAATCTTGAGACGGTAACCGTCGAGCTTGATCGTCTGACCATCATCGGCAGGATCTGCGGGCACATCGCCCGGAAGTGAAAGCCGGGGATCAGCCCGGCTCTCTCAGGAAGCGCTCGTCTCGTGTCCGAATATCGGCGATCACGATCGCAGTGACCAGAGCATCAAATCTCTCTCTGCTCAAGTGATGGACAGAGCCGCGGCGGTTCTCCTGCGACAGCATGAGCCCGCCTTGTCCGTCAAATGCGTTGCTGACGCGGAAGAGTTCCTGCCCCCCGCCGACGTCCAGAAGATAAACGCCCTCCCCTCGATAGTCCGATACAGGCGCAAGCAATGCATAGTCCCTGCCCCCTCGAAATGTCGGTTCCATCGCGTCGCCAACGACCGCATGAACGCGGAATCGGCCGGACAGCACATTGCCCGGCGGGATAGGCGGAAGGGCAACCCCAATATCTGAAAACATGTGTTCTCCCCAGCAGTCGAAATACCACCTCACGTTATCCGAAGGTTGTATTTTAGCGAGTGGATTTTTTTCAGTCGTGCCCCCTGTGGATTGTCATAAACGCTGTCACATTTCTTTCGCCAGCCGAGCGTCAAGCCGTCGTCTGTGACAGTTTTGTGAAATTGCGGACTAGTCCAGGTATAGGACGCCCCCTAAAAATCATGGGGTGTTTTGTGGTCTGGTTGACGAAAGATAGCCGACCAAGCCGGATTGTGTCCAAAATTGGCGCGCCTTCACTTATCGTAAAAACCTGTAATCTAGCGTGAATTTCGCGCGGTCAGATGGTGGCGTACCATCCGGCTCAATGAAGCGTTGCACAGGAGGGGATTTGGCAATGCGCAGATACTTGACGATGATCATTTTGGCAATGGCGACGCCGGCCGCTGCAGAAGAATGCAAGCCTGACTTCGATCAGGCCAAGGAACACTTCGACGTGGCGTTTGCGTCGATCTACAGGCATCAGGGCTTTGCCTGGGTGTGCTCGCCCTACATCGGCGATGATCTGGCTCAAAGCAGCATCGTCCACGTCGAGGGTCTGCTTGAGGATTTCGGGGTCTCGTCGACCGATGCGACCATTCAGGCCGACGAGCTCAACGCCAAGGCCAGATCCGAGGCGGCCAAGGATACGGAACTCCAATCTTCCGACGCGAGCCGCGACGAGGTGATGATCGCATGTTCGCAGATGATGGATGCGGAGTACCAGAAATTCCGCGTTGATCGGGTGAAGATGCGCAAGGCTCTGTGCCGGTAGGCATAACCAAGGCATTAGGATGGTCTCTAACACACGAGACATCCGACCCTGTGCCGGTCCTGCCGACACCAAAGCATCCGTGGAATGAACCTCTCCTGAAGCTCGGTTTGGTATCCCAGCCGCTAACTGGGTCTAACACCGGGTGTCTTTTTCTCGCGCTGGTCAGGCGCCTTTCTTGTCCGGTACGAGCATCGTCCCTTTTCTTCGGGCGACGGTATAAGCTGCTTCAGTTTTCCCGGCGCGGTGCAAGCGCGTTTCCCCGGCGGGCCATCAACCCCGTTCGATTCCGCTCGGTGAGCCTGGCGCCGATACCGCGAGGGATTTCTTAGCCGGATCGATCGGCGGCGCGGGAGGAACCCCGGGAAAGACCGCTGCCCTTGCGCCTCCGAACACATCATCTTGGCGGGAACCTCCGAGCAGACCCAAGATTTTGCGATTTTCAGCGCCTGACAGCGACCAATCCGATTGCATTTCGTGAGCAGTTTTGCTAAGCAATCGGTAGCACATGGAAGCCATCAGCCCCGGTCGGATCGTCCCGCCGGGGCTTTTCTTTTGGCACACGTACGCACGATACGCAAGAATTTTACGCACTGTTCGTAATTCTGCTTGCGCTTTACGTTTCTTGCGTATAGTCTCTTCTCATCAACAACGGCAACGGCCGGATGGGAGACGAGAGATGGAAAAGGCAAAGGTCAAATACACGCTCACCCACAGCGAAGCGTTCCGTAAGGCTCGCCACATGGCTGAGGTAGCCCGCCCGGCAATCACGGATCACGAATTCTGGAACAACGACTACACGGACGACATGATCGCGATCATCCGCGACCCGTCCTTCATGTCGAAACCGACATTCTTTGCAGCGGCCTTAACCGACGAAGACCGCGACTTTTGCGAACAGTACCTCCTTCGCGCTCGTGAGATCGACATCGAAGACCGCGCCGCCCGCGAGCGGCTCCGCTCCGCCGCCTGATCCGCTTCGGCATCCGCCCTTCACTGCGGCGGATATCGAAACTGATCTCAACCGAGGAAACGACGATGGGCACGATGGTCACCCGCTACCGCGTCGAGAACGCGAAAGGCTGCGTCCTGACCGACGAGGGGTTTTTCACCAGCGAGCGCGACGACGCCGCCGAGTTCACCGATGAAGACGCCGCCCACGAGGAAGCATCGTCTTTCCCGGGCGCAACTGTCGAGGAGTTCCGTCGGTATTCCGACTTCGCGGATCTGATTGTCCGCGGCGCTCGTCTCGACCATCGGGAAGCAATCGACGAATTCAACCGGAGGGCTGGGTGATGAGCGACTGCCGCACCTGCAAGCACAACGCCTATCGCGACATCAAGGACTGCGAATGGGTCTGCTGCGCCCATCCTGTCACGATCGCCAAAGCGCCTCGCCCGGAAGCTGGAGACCCCTCATGGGTCAATGCCATGACCGCCGACATTCGCGCCTCGGAAATGGACCGGGTCGGCGAATGCTCAACATGGGAACCGATGCAATGACCACGAAATACCACACCCGCAAGCCGCTCCTGGTCTCGGTCTCCGGCCTCGATATCGAGCTTGACCTTGATGTCACCTACTCGGTTTCGCGCTATCGCGCCGCGACCCTTACGCAGCCGGAAGAGCCGCGATCGGTCGAGGTCGAGAACATCCGCACCTTCCGAGACAAGGTCGAGATCGTCATTCCCGGCTGGCTGGATGACGCGATTTCGGAGAGCGACGGCTTCAAGTCCTCGCTTCTGGAAGACGCCGCCGACAAGGACGCTGCGGCTGCGGAAGACGCCGCCGAGGCGAAGCGCGAACGCGAATGGGAGGATCAACTGCCATGGTGATCAAGGACAGCATGGAATTCTACCGGGCCTTTCTGGCCTGCCGCTACCTCGAGGAGTCGCTCCTGCTCGCATACGCACAGCAGGAATACGACCCGGCCCCGTCCGGCTTCGGGGCGCGTGACGCCGAAGAGAAGCTCGGCGAGTTGGCGGAAAAGATGGGGTTCGATCTCGTTCGCCGCGAGACAGTCGCAGCCCCCGCCAAGCAAGCCGCCGAATAATCCCGAGAGGAAGTCATGAGCAACCATGTTGATATCGACCGCGACGGCTTCCAGTCGATCGGCGGCATTGCGTCCAAGCTGGTGAACGGCTTCAAGCAGGAGCGCCAGTACCAGGGCGGCCAGATCGATCTTCGCGGCGTCTATGCCGGCGTACCGATCGAGGCCTACCACGGCGATACAAGCCTGTTCCCGAGCTTCTCGATCTCGAGCTCTGGCTTGCGTGCCGTCCTGCGCCGGCCGTCCGAATATTGGGCCTATTCGCCATACAATCCGACGCCCTTCGACCGCGAGGAAAAATCCTCTCTCGAGTTTGGCAAAGCGGCTCACATGCTGCTCTTGGGCGAAGAGGGCTTCAAGGAGCGCTATTCGCTCCGTCCGGCGACGTATCCGGACGAGAAGGGCAATGAGAAGCCTTGGAACGGCAATTCGAACTGGTGCAAGGGCTGGCTTGAGAAACAGCGCGGGGCCGGTCGATCGGTCATCACCGAAAACGAGCTCGGGCATATCCAGAACATCGCTGCCGCTCTAGCGACGAAGGAACCAATCCGGCTCGGCATTCTCAATGGTCGAATCGAGCGGTCGATCTTCTGCAAGCACGGCAACATCTGGCTGAAGGGCCGCCCCGACGTCGTCCCGAACGACAGCGGCGATTTCGTTGACCTGAAGACTGCGGCGTCGGTCGATGACGAAAGCCTGTCCAAGGCGATCTATTCGCACGGCTATCACGTCCAGGCAGGGCTTCTCCGGATGATCGTCCGCGACGTGCTCGGGCCGGATGCCTTCACCTCGTTCACCTTCGTCTTTGTCGAGAAGGCTCCGCCCTACGACGTCCGGGTCCTGCAGTTGAAGGACGAGGACATCGACCTCGGCGAGCGCCAGGCACGCAAGGCAATCGCCATCGTCGAGCGCTGCCTGAAGGTAAATCACTGGCCCGGATACGACGGCTTCGACCGGGAATTCGGATGGGTGGAAATGCCCTCTTGGGCCAAGACCCGGATCAACATCGAACTGCAGGCGGAGGCCGCTTAATCATGAACCAGATCGCAACTCAGCAGCCGAGGCTCGGCGAACAGGTTTCGCTTACCAGCAGCGATGGTGGCTTTGCCGTCACCCCCCAGACCCTAAACGACATTGTAGAGTTCGCCCGGTTCATGGCGTTGTCCAACGCAAGCATCCCCAGCTATCTCCGGGGCAACGCGCCCGACTGCGCAGCGATCACCATGCAAGCGTTGAAGTGGGGATTTGATCCGTTTTCCGTCGCGCAGAAGTCCTACAAAGTTAAGGACGTTCTGGCCTACGAAGCACAGTTGATCGCGGCCGTCATCAATTCGCGTTCCGGCATCAAGGGGCGGCTCAAGTACCAGTTCGCTGGCGAAGGCGATGATCTCACCTGCACCGTCACGGGCACGCTCGATGGCGAGGATTGCGTCTACACCTCCCCTCGGGCCGGCAACATCACCACGAAAAATTCACCACTCTGGAAGACGGACCCGCAACAGCAACTCGGCTACTACAGCGCCCGCAATTGGGCTCGGCGCCACTGCCCGGAAGTGCTCCTCGGGGTCTATGATCGGGACGAGGCCGAAGAGTTCCGCGGGCCCGACAACGCGAAGGACGTCACCCCGCAACAGCCGAGCGTCATGCAGCGCTTGCGGGCGGCTCAGGAAGCCACACAGCAGCCCCAGGACGCGCAAGAAGGCTTCGACCCGGCACACGTAGCCCGCGAGACCTCGGACGCGCTGACGGGCGAGATTTTGGAACCCGATACCGGCGAAGCCTCCACGCCGGCCGACGCGGACTCCCCCTCCGCATCGCAAGAGGACGGCGGCCAGACCACCTCGGAGCCGTCGTCCTCCCCCCTTTCCGCAGAGTTGCGGCAACACCTGATGGACTTCGCCCGGAAGGCAACAAAGACGGTCGCGGACAAGGAACTCGATGATTCCGCCAAGATGGAAACGATCGACGACATGCTCGTGAACTACCGCGACGTCATCGCCGAGGAGCACTGGCCGAAGCTGTCGACCATCAAGATCAGCATGCACGCAGTCATGACCGGCAAACGCTCGGTCGAGCAGGCGCGGAAGTTCATCGCGTCCGACCTGCTGGATTGCTCTGTCGAAGAAATCGGGGGCTGAGATGGCTGAGAACAGCAAGATCGAATGGACCGATCACACCTTCAATCCGTGGATTGGTTGCACTAAGGTTTCGCCGGCATGTGATGGTTGCTACGCCGAAAACCTCATGGCGAACCGATACGGTCGCGTCCAGTGGGGAGCAGGCGAGGACAGGCAGCGCACAGGCAAAGCCAACTGGCGCAAGCCCTACGCATGGGACAAGGCTGCCAAGGAAGCCGGGAGCCGCCCCTACGTCTTCTGCGCATCGCTCGCCGACGTCTTCGATAACGAAGTTGACGAGATGTGGCGCCACGACCTCATGAACCTGATCGAGGCAACGCCGAACCTCATTTGGCTGTTGCTGACGAAGCGCATCGGCAATGTCAGGAAGATGACGGACCCGGAGCGCGGTTGCCGTCTTCTGCCGCGCAACGCCGCCATCGGCGCGACCATAGCCAATCAGGAAGAATACGACCGAGACCGGATGAAGCTCTGGGAGGTCAAAGAGACACGCGAGCCGCTATTCACGTTCGGTAGCTTCGAACCACTCCTCGGCCGCATCGTGCTCGACAAGTACGCGCCCGATTGGATCATCACGGGCGGCGAGACCGATCAGGGACCGCACAAGGCCCGGCGCACCGATCCGGATAACTTCCGCTATCTGCGCGACCAGAGCGCAGCGCTAGGCCGTGCGTTCTTCATGAAGCAGATGACGCGCAAGGAGCCGATCCCGGCCGATCTCCTAATCCGCCAGTGGCCGGAGGTAGCATGAGGAGCGTCCCGGAGTGGATCGGCAAGACCGACGACGCCATGCCGCCCGCGCGCGTCAAGGACCGCATCCGCGAGCGCCAGGATAACCGTTGCGCTCTCACCGGCAAGGAATTCCGCCCCGGCGACAAGATCGAATACGACCATGTAACCCCGCTCTGGCTTGGCGGGACCAATACCGAAGGCAATCTGCAAGCGGTCCTGCATGAGCCGCACAAGCGCAAGACGGCGACCGAGGCGAAAGTCCGGGCCAAGTGCAATCGCACCCGCAAGAAACACCTCGGGCTCGACAACAAGGCGAAGGCCAGCGGGTTCAGCAAGCGGTTCAAGCGCCGGATGAATGGCGACGTGATCGACACGCGCACCGGCGAAGTCATCAACGGGAGACGCCCATGACCCCCACCCATCTCTCCATGTCGCACGAGGGGAAAGAGACGTTGCGGCAGATGGTCGAGCACCCGGCGTTCTGGAACGAATACACGGCTCCGAAATCGGCGATTGCGTCGCTTGTCCAGCAGCCCGCTTACAAGATCGACGCCTTGGCGCTGTCTGATGCGTACATGCAGGATTTCCGCCGAGCCCGCGCAGCGCTCAAAGGAGATGAGTGATGACCTTCAGCGCAAAACTTATGGTGACGCTCGAAGAGAAAGACGCCGAGATCGAACGCCTCGGTTCCGAGCTTTCCACCTCCCGCCGTACCGCGCTTCAGGAAGCGGCGCGATATCACGACGAGAAAGTTGCGGAGATTTGGAACGCCGACCCGGAACAAATGACGGACGCGGAGAAGACAGCGCGAGGTGTTGCGTACTCGGTGCACATCATGGCTGCAGACGCCATCCGCAAACTCGCGGAGGAAGCGTGATGGTCGCTCTCCCCTACATCTACCGCTGGAATCGACAAGGCCGCAAAGGCCAGCCCTGCGAAGTCCTCATCCGAGCCAAGGTCATGAATAGCTGTCTCGTTCGGTTCGCGGATGGATACACGATGGTCACGAGCCGCAACGCGCTGATGAAGAACAAGGAGGCCGACCAATGCTAATCCTGCTCGTCATAAATCGGCTTCCGCCTTCCCCCGACCGGCTTTTCCTTGGGCGGTCTCTCTTTCGGGAGGACTTCGTCGATGTCCTCGGGTCTGACGGTTATCGGGTAATCGAGGCCATCCGGATACAGGCTGACGAGGCCGTTGGGCCAGACGCGCGAGACCTTGCCGGAGATTTTGACGCGGTCGCCTTTGGAAATTCGCTGAACCATCAACCGTATTTGGCGCGAACAGCGCAGGAGGCAAGACCATGAGCATTGAGATAAAGCCGCTTGAATGGCACACCCCGCCATGGAGCATAAACCTAAGCCGTGCGGTAACTATCATCGGCGCGTATGCCGTATGGACCCATCATGAAGCAAACGGCCGCTGGTTTTGGCGTCTTGAGAATTCCATCGCCACAGAAGGCGAATGTGGTTCTGAGGTCGAAGCCCGCTCCGCAGCCCAATCCGATTTCGACGCGCGTATCCGGTCTGCGATCGAGAGGAAGGCGGAGCCGGTTGCGTGGGAAGACCCGGAGACGCGCAAGAAGGTTGTGCGGCTTGCTCTGAAGCATTGGAACGATGACCAAGCCCCATGCCTCTGGAACTACGAGAACCGGGACCATTACATCATTCGGGCGGCGTTCGAACTCGCGTCCTCCACCCCTCCCGCAGAGCCGGTTACGGACAACGGTGAATTCCCAGACGACGTGATGAAACTGGCCCGCGAAGCATGCAAGGCTATTCTTGGGCGCGAAGCACATTTCGACCATATGCCTAAATCGATCGCAAGCGTCATAATGGCGGATCGCGCGGGACGCATGAAACTGCGCTTCGATAACGAATGGCTAAAGGCGAAAATCGCCTCAGATGGTGACTGCGAATGTGAGGCAGGAGCCGCCCTCTCCGCCTCTCCCTCTCCGGTTACGGTGGAAAGCGATCCGGTGGCTTGGACGACAGAGACTAACCTTGCCGCCGCGAAACACGACCCGGAACTGGCGTTGACCATGTGGGGAAAGCCAACCGGCCGAGAGCATGTCGCCCTATATCGCTCCGCCCCTCCCTCTCCGGTGGGAGAAAGCCGGGATGCGCGCCTTCCAGACGACATTATCGAGCGGCTTCTCGCTGTTGGCCGAGTGGAATGGGGAACGTCCCTGTATCAGGCCGACGAAAAGCACGTCGAGGATTTCCGAGACACGCTGCGCATCACGCGAGAGCATTTCGCTACAGAAGCAGATGAGACGGCCATCCACGGCGTCTATCTGGAAGGAACCGGGACAGTCCTTGCGCACACCGGCAATAGCCCGAACTCGCCGCAGCACGCTCGCATCCTCGTGGGCGCGTGGAACCAGCTAGTTGACATGGCCCTCGCAGCCAAGGATCAGCAGTCATGACCCTAATAGCCGACGTGCTTTTGTGGATCGCTCTGCGCATTTGGAAGACCGATCTGGCCTTTCGGCAATACCCCTTCGGCCCTCCGGACAGCGGCATCAGGTATGGATTCGCGATGTGGGCTTATAGCATGAGCCTTGAGATCGAGCGCCGAAAAGCATCCAAGGAGCAGCCATGACCGAAAAGTTCGAACTCACAAAAGAAGACGGCGAAGCCATCTGCCGGTTCTTCCATGAATTCTGGCAGCGCGGTGAACTCTCCGATGAAGAGAGGTTGCTGTACTTCCGCATCATTGCTGCTGGCGACTTCGGGCGACCAGTTCCAGATCATAGAAGCGGCGGTGGCATGAAGCCATGACCCTCACCCGCACCGCCTCCACTTCCGCCGACGAAAGACAGGAAAGGATAACGCATGATTGAACGCGTTAACATCGAAGGTCAATGGCGCGAGATCACTCTCGAAGAGTGGCACGCCGACGTTGAAAAATGGGACGAAGACCGGCGCCGTTCGATTTTGTTCTATGCGGCTATGGGCTTCCGCCTCCAAGGCTTCGTGGCTGGCGTAATCGCCTGCGCGGTCGCCCTGTATTTTCTTTGAGGAGCGCCCATGACATCCTCATCGGACATCCACTGCACCGCCTCCCCAACGACCGTTGCTTTCCGCAACCTTCCGGCCGACATTCAAGCCGCTTCGTTTGATGCAGTCGGACACCTGCCACGGCCGATGAGCCATATGGAAATGCTGCTGGCCGTGGGGCAAGCCGTTTTGGCAGAACGGGAGCGCGCCTGGAACGCCGGCTACCTCTCGGGCTTCATGGCGAGCGGCGAAGGTTGGAACGGGGAATATCCGTTTGAGTTCCGAGGGTCACCGGAAGATGACGAGACGTGGATAGAGCGCCGCGAAGAAATCAGACGAGGTGCGAAATGAGAGTCCTTGTTTGCGGCGGCCGAGACTATTGCGACTATGAAACGATCAAGCGCGTCCTAGATGATCTGCACGCAGAACATCCGATCGAGGCTGTCATCCACGGCAATTCGCGCGGTGCCGATCGCTTGAGTGGGGTTTGGGCGAAGCTGCGGAATGTCCCTTGCTGGCCGGTCCCGGCTCAGTGGGCAAAATACGGGAAAGCAGCCGGACCAAAGCGCAATCAGGCAATGCTCGGGCATCGTCCGGCGCTGGTTGTCGCATTCCCAGGCGGCAACGGAACTGCAGACATGATCCGCCGAGCCAAAGCCGCCAGCATCCCAGTTCACGAGGTGCAGCCTCTCCCAAGCCCACCAGGAGCGAGCGAATGACCGACCGCGTCACCATCGTTGCGGCCGCCATCTTTCACGGCTCGGTCATATCCCTGCCGCCGCCAGCACGCCACCACACCATCTTGCACAGCATGGATTGCGAGATGGGTATCGACCCGACAACGGTCCCGCCGGCCAATCAAGGATTCCTCACGAGCGAGGGGAAATTCGTCAACCGCGTCGAGGCTTTCTACATCGCGCACCGGGCCGGCCAGATCGGCGCCAAGGACGATGCGCCGAGGTTATTCAGCGAGGATTTGTGGTGATGAGCAGAGCCAATTTCCGCCAGTCAGACATGGAACGCATCTTCAAGGCGGCCAAGAGCTCGGGCGCAATCGTGCAGATCGATCTTCGCTCGCTCGTTATTACCGCAATCCCCAATGCTGCGCCGGCTGAACCTGTTGACACATCCCAGCAACAGGGAGGCATCCTACCATCGGGCAATCTCGCCCCAGATGGAAAGGAAAATTGGGATGAGGACTGACAGGCCGGGTTACCAGTACCGGCTGAACAAGGACGGGAAAACCGTTCACTACTGGAATCCGAAGCGGGCGATAAAGGGAGCGCCCGACTATCTGACGACAATTCGTCTTGCTGATGGCCTTGCCGATGAGGCCATCGCCGCGGAGTGCCGGCGTCTCACAGATCAGTTGCGCGACGATCTGCGCAATCTCGACGCCCCGCCGAAATACGACGGCACCATCAAAGCCCTGATAGACTGCTACCGCCACGATCCGACGAGCTCGCTTCATTCTGTGAAGCACTCGACACGCATCAGGGACTATGAACCCAGCTTGCGCGTGCTCGAGAAAAACGTCGGCACCCGGCGCATAGACGCGCTTCGGGCGTCCGACTTCAAGGACTGGTTCGGGAAATGGCGCAAGAAAGGCCACAGGAGGGCGTCAGGCGCGATCAAGCTGTTGCGGCTGATCATCTCCTACGGAGCCGGCGAACGCCTCAGCGGCTGCGCACAGGCGCGTGAAATCCTGTCCGACATGCGGTTTGAGCAGCCGACGGCGCGCACGGTCGTCATGACCTATGACCAGTGCCTAGCAATCGTGCAGAAAAGCATCGAACTGAAATGCCCGTCGATCGGGTTTGTCGAGGCGCTGAAGTTCGAATCAGCCCTGAGACGCATTGACGTGATTGGGGAGTGGGCCCCGCCGCCCGAAGGTGGCGCTTTCCGCTGGCGCGGACTCACGGGGCAGAACATATCGAAGGATATGATCCTGACGCTCAAGACGAGCAAGACAGGTGCCGAGGTGTCTCGGGACTTGAAGGTCATGCCGTTGGTGCAGGAGGCGCTAAAAGCCTACCGAATACCGGATATCGGACCTGTGGTTATCGATGAGGACTATGGGAAACCATATTGGGAGAATCGCTACACCGAGAAATTCCGGAAGGTGCGCGATGCGGCCGGCGTCCCGTCGAATGTCTGGTCGATGGATGCGCGGGCGGGTGCTGTGACGGAGACGGTCGAGGCTACCGGCTCATTGGAAGACGCCAGCAATCTGGCGACGCACAGCACGACGAAGACCACTCGCCGCTATAGCCGGGGCGATGGTCTGGAGAAGAGCCGGCAGATTGCCAAGGCTCGGGCTGAAAAGCGGAAGTGAAACGCCGTGACACGAGTGACACGCCATTCTTCTAAGTCATTGAAAAAGTTGGAGCGGGTAGCGGGAATCGAACCCGCGTATTCAGCTTGGAAGGCTTCGAGAACTGTGAATAGAATCAATATAGCCGTGTCACTGAGGCAATAGGCGTGTCTCTAACGGCGGCGGGTTGTTTCACTCGCCGCCGTCACTGCATCCCGACCTTCACGGCCAGCCATTTCCACAGCAGGGCAATCCCCCGCCAATGGCGACGAAGACGCCGGCAATGAGCATCTGCGCCCCAATGAACCGTTCCTTCCACCGCTTGATATCCGAGATGATCGGCGCAGCTTCATTGAAGCGGTCGGTGACCGACGAGAGCTTTTGATCGGTCGCATCCAGCCGGCGCTCGATCGCTTCCGACTTTTCCATTTGATGTTGACGGGCAAACCGGGCTTGTTCCTGATCGGCCAGGATCATGTCGAGCTTGCCCTCGAGGCGCCGAGGCTGCGCTGGTTTCGCTTTCGGTCGTCATACCGGCGTTCCAAACAGGTTGGTGGATTCGGATCCGGCTGCAATCACGCAGGCGACGTCGGGCATGACCTTGAGCAAGGTCCAAGATCCGTTCTTGCCCTCATCAGCAGGAAAGACAGCGGCCTTGTCCTTGGCGTCCTTGCCGACCAGGATTCGGTTTCTCCGTAGGTGGCCTTTAGCGAATCGATCAACTCGCGGCGCGGTGCACATGTGCTGGTCTACTTGCGCCACGCGGGCTGGACCCAGAAGCAAAAGAGATGAACGCCAGCGCGATCAGACCGGCTCAACGTAACCCAGAACGCGGCTACGCGGCTGGAGCTCGGCGAAACCGGACGCGATCCACCAGGGCGTGATGCTGGAAGCGCAGCCGCTGCCGCACCGCAGATTGGAGCGCTGCGCGACTGTCCGTTGCTTCTGGTCCTCGACCAGGTGACGGATCCGCACAATGTCGGTGCGATCATGCGCTCCGCGGTCGCTTTCGATGCGGGAGCCCTGATCACGACCATGCGCCACAGCCCGACCGAATCGGGCGTTCTGGCAAAATCCGCTTCCGGCGCCCTGGAACTCATTCCTTACATCCAGATCACCAACCTTGCAGATACCATCGACGAGTTGCGCCGAATGGGCTTCCAGACAATCGGCCTTGATTCGGAGGGGCCGCAACCGCTCGAGGCCACCTTCGCCGGCGACCGCGTTGCGCTCGTGCTCGGATCGGAGGGCAAGGGATTGCGCCAGAAGACCCGCCAGACCGTCAGTGCGCTGGCACGGCTCGACATGCCAGGCGCGATCAAGTCGCTCAACGTCTCGAATGCCGCCGCGATCGCCATGTATGCGGCGAGGCAATATCTGAAGACGTAACCAGGAAGTAGCCGGTCAGTACACGGAAACACTCATCGGCACGATCTCGGCCGTCGGGCACCCATCGCGCAATTTCTTCCAAGTCATGACATTGAGGTTCATCTCGCAGCGTGCGAGATAGGATATGTCCCCGACGCGGATGCAGGCGGTCTGGCCGAGTTCGTATCTCGCCCCGTCGCGATTGCGGCAGGCACAACGCCGGTCGGGCGGGGACGCAGAAACGGAGCCGGCGACCATGGCGGCGGCCGCCAGTGACAGCGCCAGAAGCTTGAGCAAGCCCAGCCGTTTCATGCGCTGTAGAATAGCGCAATTCCGCCTCGCCTGAAACGAAGAATGCCGGCCGTATGCTCGGCCGGCACCCTTCCGCAACCGACCGGATATGCGCCGGTCGAGATGACTGTGACGTCTTGTTTAGCTTGCCAGCCGCAGGACATTGCCCTCGGCAATAGTCTTCTCGGCCTCGGCGATGGCCGACTGCTTCTGATCGGCACCGAGGTTCAACCCTTCGGCCCGAACGAATTCGACGTCGGTGATCCCGAAGAACCCGAAGACGGTCCGCAGGTAGCTTTCCTGATGGTCCATGGCGGCGGCCGCACCGGCGGAATAGTGCCCGCCGCGGGTCGAGACAATAATCACCTTCTTGCCCTGGGCGAGGCCTTCCGGACCGGCTTCGGTGTAGCGGAAGGTCTTGCCGGCCACGGCCAGACGATCGATCCAAGCCTTGAGCTGGCTCGGGATTGAAAAGTTGTACATGGGCGCACCGACGACGATGGTGTCGGCGGCGAGGAACTCCTCGAGCATCTGGCGGCCGGTGCGGATATCCGCGGCCAGGGCAGCGTCGACGCCGTCGAGATCGGCCGGCGCCATGATCTGCGCGCCGGTCAGATGGGCGACGGGCTCGGAAACGAGATCGTGATAGGTGACGTTCGCATCCGGGCGATCGGCCTTGATCTGAGCGATGATCGCCGCCGTCAAGCGACGGGAGACCGAGTGTTCACCAAGAATGCCGGAGTCGATGTGAAGTACGTTCATGGGAGGCACCTTATGTTTCGGGTTGCGGTGCACAACATATGATTTGAAAACAATCGCCCGATAAGATCCGGATTAATTGACATTCCGTTTCCTGAGAGAAACAATGATGGGCGCCGGTTGGGTGGTGCCCTTCCCTTCCCATGGACGTCTCATGCAGGACCTTAACGATATCGCTCTCTTCGCCGCCGTGGTGAAGAACAATGGCTTCAGCGCTGCCGCGCGCGACCTGAACATCCCGAAATCCAAGCTCAGCAAGCATGTGGCGCGGCTGGAGGAGCAACTCGGCGTGCGCCTGCTCGAGCGCTCCACGCGCAAGCTGCGCGTGACCGAGGTCGGCCGCGTCTTCTATGAACATGCCCAGGGGCTCCTGGACGGCGTCGCGGCCGCGGAGGCCGAAATCGCTGCGGTGCGCGGCGAGCCGTCCGGCGTCGTCAGACTGGGCTGCCCACTCGGATTCACACCGATGCTGGCCGATATCCTGCCCGGTTTCCATCGCCGCTACCCGGGCGTGCGGCTGCTGATCACCGCCACGAACCGGCGCCTCGACCTGATCGAAGAGCGATTCGACGTCGCGCTGCGCGCACGCAACCAGCTCGACACCGACAGTCAGTTGATCGTCCGCAAGCTCGGCGAGGGTCGGCTGCGGCTCGCCGCCAGCCCGACGCTTCTTGCCCGTCTCGGCGAGATCACCACATCCAATCTCTCCGAGATGCCGACGCTTTCAATGAACGAACAGCACCCGAACGACGTCTGGCGCCTCGTTCACGCGAATGACGGAACAATCGAGATCGCCCACCGGCCGGTGATCGGCTGCAGCGACTTCATCATTCTTGAACGTGCCGCAATCGAGGGCATCGGCATCGCGCTTTTGCCCGACCACATCTGCGAACGCGCCTTTCGCACCGGCGTGCTCCTCCCCGTTCTACCGGAATGGACGTCCGGCGACGTGATGGTCCATCTCGTCTTCCCGTCCCGCCAGGGCGTGCTGCCGGCAACGCGGGCACTGATCGATTATCTTGCGGAAAACCTGATCAAGGCCATGGAGCGCTGCCGCGAGATCGAGCCGAGGCCGGCAATGTCGTTCGAAATCTGACAAGAGCGGCGGGCGCCGCTTTGCCGTGCTGACGCTCTAGCCCTGCGCCGACTTTGGTGGGAGCGATCAGGTCCTTCGCTCCACTGTCATCACGACGGTGACACGCAAGGCGTCATACCGCGCGCTGCGCGAGAGCACCTGATGGGAGACTACAGCGCCGCGCGTCTAATCAGGCGCGCAAAGGTCGCTGCAGCACTTCGGATGATGCGAAGCTCAGATCGGCGGGACGCGAAGACTCACGTCGCGTCGAGACGGCTCGCACGAGCAAGAAAGGAAAGCTAAGCACCTGAAAAGAATGGTGCCCCCAGAGAGACTCGAACTCCCGACCTACTGATTACAAATCAGCCGCTCTACCAACTGAGCTATAAGGGCCCGTATTCGGATCGGAGTTACCATATTCTGATTCCGTGTAAAGCAAAAATGCGGATTCCCTCAATTTTTCGGGTGCACTGGCGGTAAGGGCGTGCCAGAAAAATGAAACTGGATTTCACTGCTGCCTCGCCTCGCAACGATAACGGACTGATTTCATGGCCCAGTTAAGCACTCTCGCCTTCATCGCGTCCCCGGCGGAAGAAGCGCAGAAGGCGGCAAAGGAGCTCAAGGAGATCTATGGAGACCACGATCCGGGCGAGGCTGATGTCATCGTCGCGCTCGGCGGCGACGGTTTCATGCTGCATACGCTGCACGAGACGATGAATACCGGCAAGTGCGTCTATGGCATGAATCGCGGCTCGGTCGGGTTCCTGATGAACCGCTACAGCACCGATAACCTTCGCGAGCGCATCGCCAACGCCGTCGAAAACGCTTTCCATCCGTTGGAGATGAACACGGTCGACGTCCATGGCAACGCGTTCACGGCGCTGGCGATCAACGAGGTCTATCTGTTCCGGCAATCTTATCAAGCCGCCAAGCTCAAGGTCATCGTCGACGGCAAGGTGCGGCTCGACGAACTGACCTGCGACGGGCTTCTCTTGGCGACGCCCGCGGGCTCGACGGCCTACAATCTCTCCGCTCACGGCCCGATCCTGCCGCTGGAGGCGCCCCTGCTCGCACTCACCCCCGTCAGCCCTTTCCGTCCGCGGCGCTGGCGCGGGGCCCTGCTCCCCAACCGGGTGACCGTCGAGATTGAGATTCTCGAAGCGGAGAAGCGCCCGGTCAACGCGGTTGCGGATCATCAGGAGGTCAAGTCCGTCGTCAAGGTCACCATTGCCGAATCGGAGAAGCTGACGGCACGTATCCTGTCCGACCCGAACCATTCCTGGTCGGACCGGATCCTCGCCGAACAGTTCTCACATTAGAAACGCAGATGGAAACCGAAGACGACAGCTTTAGCGCACTAGCCCGAAACCGGACGCGATTATGGGAACCCTCGATGCGCAGATTCAAAGAGTTACAGCGACGTTTGCGCGTCTGAAAAGACGCACGGCGCTGTAAAGCATGGCCTTGCCATTGGCCGAACGAAACCTAAGGATTTGCCGATGATGGAAAAAGCGGTGGTATTGGCATTCTGTCTCAATCTGGCTGCTGGCGCCGTGCTCGCGCAGGATGGGGCCATTCTCCCCCCGAACATCATCTTCGTCACCAGCACCGGCTTCTGGGAGGAAAGCGCCAGCGATATCGAAGCCGGAGCGGACGACGAGGCCACCGAGCCTGGCGCCGCCACGGGGCGACGGGGCTATTACAAACTTGTTGCACTGCGCCGGACGGACGGCACGGCAGAGATCCATCTGCAGCAGATCGCCTCGACGCCGGCAGGGCCCGAAATCGTTTCCTCCGCGGAACTCGAGGAATTCACCGCCCTCAAGCCCTATGTCACCGATATTCGTCCGGAGACGTCGACGGGCGTCACGCATCAGCCGGGCATGTTCGCAACTGTCTACCTGAAGACCGATCCATCGGCCGCGGAACCGGAATCCTGGAGCGTGCTGATCGACGAACTCGGCGACATCAAGATCGAGCGCGCGACGAACTGACCGAGCACATTTCGCGCGGCAAGCGCTTGAAAAAGAGAGCGGCCGGGCGCTGTCTTGCCCGGCCGTTCACGCATGTGCCTCATCGGAGATCAGCTCAGTTCGTCTATGACCGCATCGCCGCCACCGCTGACGCGGTGCGCAAGCGCAGCCTCCATGAACTCGTTAAGCTCGCCGTCCAGCACGTCACCAGGGCTCGTGCTTTCGACGCCCGTTCGCAGGTCCTTCACCAGCTGATAGGGCTGCAGAACATAGGAGCGGATTTGATGGCCCCAGCCGATATCGGTCTTGGAGGCCGCCTCGGCATTGGCCGCCTCCTCCCGCTTCTTCAGCTCCGCTTCGTAGAGCCGAGCGCGCAACATGTCCCACGCCTTGGCGCGGTTCTTGTGTTGGGAGCGCTCCTGCTGGCACTGCACGACGATGCCGCTTGGCATGTGCGTGATGCGCACCGCCGAATCGGTCGTGTTGACGTGCTGGCCGCCGGCGCCCGAAGAGCGATAGGTATCGATGCGGCAGTCGCTTTCGTTGACATCGATCTGGATCGATTCGTCCACGACCGGATAGACCCAGATCGACGAAAACGAGGTGTGGCGGCGGGCATTGCTGTCATAGGGCGAGATGCGCACAAGCCGGTGCACGCCCGATTCGGTCTTCAGCCAGCCATAAGCGTTGGGGCCCTTGACGAGGAGCGTCGCCGACTTGATGCCAGCCTCTTCACCGTCCTGGATTTCCAGCAGCTCCACCTTATAGCCCTGGCGCTCCGCCCAGCGGGAGTACATGCGAAGCAGCATGTTGGCCCAGTCCTGGCTCTCGGTGCCGCCGGCGCCCGAATGCACTTCGAGGTAGGTGTCGTTCTGGTCGGCCTCACCGGATAGCATGGCTTCCACCTGCTTCTTCGCCGCTTCGCTGCGAAGCTGCCGGAGCGCCTCCTCGGCCTCGGTGACGATCCCCGAATCGCCTTCCTCTTCGCCGAGTTCGATGAGTTCGATGTTTTCGTTGAGGTGCTGCTCGAGCCGGCGCAGGGCGTTGATGTTGTCATCGAGCTGCTGGCGTTCGCGCATCAGCTTCTGCGCCTCGGCTGCATCGTTCCAGAGCGACGGATCTTCCGCCTTGTTGTTCAACCAGTCCAGTCGCCTTATCGCCTGGTCCCAGTCAAAGATGCCTCCTCAGCAGGCTTATGGCCTGCTTGATTTCGTCGACGATGTTCTCGATTTCGCTGCGCATGATCCTGTTTCTTGTGTCGTTGTAGGATGGTCAGGGTCAAATAGCGATGCCCGCCGCCGATGTAAAGGCGACGGGCGGGAAGCTGCAACCGAAAGGGTCAGAAGAGGCCGTTCGAACCGGAGGTCACGGCCTCGTTGGCCTGCGGAGAGTTCCTCAGAATCTCCTCCGGCGGCGCATATTCGTCGAGGTCGCCGATGACCGAGAAGCTCTCGGCCGGGCCCGTGCCGGGCTTGAAGGCTTCGATGATCGTGTCGGGCTCGCCCTCGAAGGCCGCCATGCCGGTCTTGCGATTGACGGGAATGAGGCTCATGCCCTCCGGCACGACGAACTTGCCGGGACGGGTACCCTTGACCGCCTCCTGCATGAAGGTATTGAAGATCGGCGCCGCAAGGCCGCCGCCCGTCGCACCGCGGCCGAGCGGAGCCGGATCGTCGAAGCCCAGATAAAGGCCCGCCACGAGATCCGGCGTATACCCGACGAACCAGGCATCCTTTTCGTCATTGGTGGTGCCGGTCTTGCCCGCCACCGGCCGATCGAGCTTGATCTTGCCCGCGGCCGTGCCCCGCGCGACCACGCCCTCCATCATCGAGGTGATCTGGTAGGCGGTCATCGGATCGAGCACCTGCTCGCGATTGTCGGTCAGCACCGGCTCTTCCTGCTCCGCCCAGTCATTGGCGTTGCAATTGTCGCAAGTGCGGTCCTCATGGCGGAAGATGGTCTTGCCGTAGCGGTCCTGAATCCGATCGATCAGCGACGGCTTGATCTGCTTGCCGCCATTGGCCAGGACGGAATAGGCGGAGACCATGCGCAGAACCGTCGTCTCGCCGGAACCGAGCGACATGGCCAGGAGCGGTTGCATCTTGTCGTAAATGCCAAAGCGTTCGGCATATTCGGCAACAAGGTTCATGCCCATGTCGTTGGCAAGGCGCACCGTCATCAGGTTTCGCGATTTCTCGATGCCGAGGCGCAGGGTCGAGGGGCCGGCGGAACCGCCGCCGTAGTTTTCAGGCCGCCATACCTGTCCGCCGGAGACGATCTCGATCGGCGCGTCGAGGATAACCGATGCGGGCGTGTAGCCGTTGTCGAGCGCCGCAGCGTAGACGAAGGGTTTGAAGGACGAGCCGGGCTGGCGCATCGCCTGGGTGGCGCGGTTGAACTCCGACTGCGCGTAAGAGAAGCCGCCGACCATCGCCAGCACGCGGCCCGTATGCGGATCCATCGCCACCAACCCGCCCTGGACTTTCGGCGGCTGGCGAAGGCGATACTCGGCCTCTTCGCCCTCGATCGGTTCGACATAAACGACATCGCCGGGCCCGAACACTCCTTCCGGGGATTTCGCGTTCTTGCGGTCGCGGCGGGCGGAGCGGTAGGCCCATTCCATGTTCTTCGCGGCAATATGGCCGGTCACGCGTTCGGCGACGATCTTGCCGGAGGCTTCCTTTTCCGGCTGAAGACCGACCACCGCCCCTTCGCCGTCGACGGAAAGCACGACGGCAAGCTTCCATTCCGGAACGTCGCCGAGCGCTGCGATCTTGCTCAGTGGCTCGCCCCAGTCGCCGCCGATCTCGATCGTATCGATCGGGCCGTGGAAGCCGCGGCGCTCGTCATAGTTGACGAGCCCGTCCTGCAAGGCCTTGCGGGCGATGACCTGCATTTGCGGATCGAGAGAGGTGCGCACCGAGAGGCCGCCCTCGTAGAGCGCGTTGTCGCCGTATTTCTGGATGATCTGCCGGCGCACCTCCTCGGCGAAGTAGTCCGACGCGAAGAGGTGGGCGCCACCGCGGCGCGGCATTACGCCGAGCGGCTGCTGCTTCGCCTCCTCGCCGTCCGCCTTGGTCACGTAACCGTTCTCGACCATGCGGTCGATCACCCAGTTGCGGCGCTCAATCGCCGCATCCGTCTTGCGGAACGGGTGATAATTGGCCGGCCCCTTGGGAAGGGCCGCGAGATAGGCGCTTTCGGCAATGGTGAGTTCGGTGACCGACTTGTCGAAATATGTGAGAGCCGCGCCGGCGACCCCGTAGGCATTCAATCCGAAGAATATCTCATTGAGATAGAGCTCGAGGATGCGGTCCTTGCTGTAGGCCTGCTCGATGCGGAAGGAGAGGATCGCCTCCTTGATCTTGCGGTCGATCGTCTGGTCGGAAGTAAGCAGGAAGTTCTTCGCGACCTGCTGGGTGATCGTCGAGGCGCCGACGGGGCGCCGGCCCGAACCCAGGTTCTGGATGTTGACGGCGATGGCACGGGCGAGACCGGTAACGTCGATGCCCGGATGCTGGTAGAAATTCTTGTCCTCTGCGGAGATGAAGGCGGCCTTGACGCGATCCGGTATGGCCTGGATCGGCAGATAGAGCCGGCGCTCGCGGGCATATTCGGCCATCAGCGCGCCGTTACCGGCGTGGAAACGGGTCGTTACCGGCGGCGCATATTTCGCCAGCACCTCATAGTCGGGCAAATCCTTCGTCAAGGCGCCAACATAGATTGCCACCGCCACGGCAGCGCCAAGCAGCAGAAACACACCAACGCCGAAAAAATAACCTATGAGTCTGATCATCAGTCAGGTACCGGTACCTAATTATCGTCCATCGCCAGGCCGTGGAACTCGAAAGCCCCGCTTTCGCAAAACACATCGACCCTGCCAAGCGCTTCCGTCAGAAATCGTCTCGTACTGCAGCTACACCCTCGCGGGCTCCCTCATATGGCGAGGAGCCCCACGCATCAACACCGTTTCCCAACAAAACGGGACCCCTTCCCCCAAAAGGCCCGGATTGTGAGTAAAATAGGGCTGGTTTCGATTATCCCGTGCGCATCCAGCTGAAAAGCATATGCCTGTTACAGGGGCGACACAAATCACTTCAGGCCCGCGGGGGGGCCAATCGGCCCGCGCAAGATCCCGCCACTATTCAGCCGCCGTTTGCAACCGCCGCTTGCCGATAGCGCCGGACGGCGTCCGCGATGAGGCCAGACACCTTCTTGCGCCATTCCGCATCGAGCAGCAGCTTCTCATCCTCCTCGTTGGAAAGGAATCCGAGTTCGAGCAGTACCGATGGCACGTCGGGCGCCTGCAGGACCCGAAAGCCGGCGTGGCGATGAGGATTGTTGATCAGCTTGATCTGCCCCTCGAAGGAAGTGACGACGTTGCGCGCAAGACTGACCGAGAACGCCTGGGTTTCGCGGCGCGTCAGATCGATGAGGATATCGGCGACCTCGGGCGGTTCGCTTTCGATCGCGACGCCCGCAATCTCATCGGACAGGTTTTCCCGCTGCGCAAGCTCGGCTGCCAGGTGGTCGGACGCCCTGTCGGAAATGGTGTAGACGGTTGCGCCGCGAATATCCTTCTGCCTCAGCGTATCGGCGTGAAGGGAAATGAAGAGATGGGCGTTTCCCTGCCGCGCGATCTGCACCCGCTGAGCCAGGGAGAGGAACTCGTCGCGGTCGCGCGTCAGGAAAGCCTCGACGCCGGCCTCGCGGTTCAGGGTCTCGGCGAGCACCCGCGCGAAATCGAGCGTGATGTGCTTTTCCTCGATCTTGCTCGTCGCGCCGACGGCGCCGGTGTCGATTCCACCATGGCCCGCATCCACCGCGATCACGAATGTGCCGGCCTTGGGCGGCGGCGCCGCCGGCCGGTCGGCCTTGACCGCGCGCCCTGTCCCCTTCCACTGCTGCTCGTTCAGCAGCCTTTCAAAGCGCCCCCGATCGATCCTTTCCGCATCGAGCACGAGACGGAAGCCACTTCCGTCTTCCTCCGGCATCACCTTGGCCTCTGTTATCTCGGTCGGCCCGTTGGCGGAGAGGACGAGCCGGGAGGCCCCCGCCCCCACCCCCCCATAGCGTATGGCATTGAAGAGACCTCTGGGTTCGAGGCTCTCCGGCTTCAGTCCGAAGGAGGTTTCCGGCAGGTCAACGACGACGCGAACAGGATCTGCGACATAGTGAATCGAGAAATCCGGCTTGCGGTCGAACGCGATGACGAGACGCGTGCGCGCGTCGTCGCCGGCGATTCGCGCGCCGAAGGCGAGAAGCGGCGCCTCCTCGTCGGCGGCCATGCCTGGAGACGGCTGTGCGGCAACCAGCGCAAACAAGACGGCAAGCGAGCGCGCCGCCCGCCGCAACGTTGCCGTCGCCCACAACGAGCGCACCACATTTGCCGTAGCCCTCACCTGAATTCCCCCGTCATCTTTTCAAAAGCTAAAGCGCCCTCGCTTCGGCACGCGGTCCTGGCGTCACTCGAGCGACATTCCACCAATGCCCTTCCATGGTTAACCAAAGTTTGACATCAAGAGCCACGGGCGGGCATCCGCGAGGCTGCCACCACCCGCCGGCGGCGCCGCTTCACCCGCGCAAGCGAATCGATCAATATTGTGGCGGCACCGGCTTTTCCCTTGCCAATGTGACATAGAATCCATAAAAGCGTCACAAGGAGAAAGTGTTGACGGGATAGAATCGTCGGCCGGGCAGCCGGGGCTTTCCCGAGCTTGGCGCCAGGGAGCGATCGAGCCGGACAACCGGTTGCAACCGTATCGTGCTTCCGCGGCCGCAGGCATTCATCCGCCGTCGCTGCATTTCCTCCTTCGTACACTGGATCGCAAATTTCCGGCGGTGGCCGGAGTTCTTGATGGTGATTTTCACCGAATGCCCGCAAGCGGGCACATTCATCGGGCCCCGTTTCGGGGCCTAAGACATTGGCATTCTTGTTTGGTCATTTGATGTGAGTCAGCAGTATCGGTCAGAAGTAAAGAGGCCCTGGGACGTGACCGTTCCGGCTGCCGTCTGGCTGTTGCACCATCGCCTGCGCCAAACAGGACCCCTTATATCCGGCGCAGCTCCCGGCGTGTTCGACAGTTTTCCCAGTGAAGCCACTCTGTCTGCCGTCCGCCTGCGCCGAGGAGCACAGCTTAGATGGCAGAGAAGATGCTTATCGATGCGTCTCACTCAGAGGAGACGCGCGTCGTTGTCGTACGCGGGAACCGCATAGAAGAATTCGATTTCGAATCGGAACACAAGAAACAGATCCGCGGCAATATCTACCTGGCGAAGGTAACGAGGGTGGAGCCTTCGTTGCAGGCCGCGTTTGTCGACTACGGTGGCAACCGCCACGGCTTTTTGGCTTTTGCCGAAATCCACCCCGACTACTACCAGATTCCGCTCGCCGATCGTCAGGCGCTCCTGAAGGCGGAGGCCGAAGAGGCCCGCCGCGAGGAGGAGAGCGACCCGGTCGACATCTCTCCGGAAGAGGCCGCGGCACCTGCCGAAGCGGAGGGCCAGGCGCCGATAGCGGCGCCGGCAGAGGAAGGCGTCGCCGAAGCGGCTGACGCAGAGGCTCCCGCGGAAAAGCCCAAGGCAAAGCCCAAGCGCACGCGGAAGACAAAGGCCAAGGCGAGCGAAGCGGCGGAAGCCGCAGAAGCAGTCGACGCTGCCCCGGAGGTTGACCAGGAAGGCAACGCCGGAGAGATGGCTGCGATGGTCGACACGGACTCGATTTCCGAGGAGGTCGACACGCGCCGCCGCAGCGATGAGGACGACGACGACAACCATGACGGCGAGAACGAGGTCATCGAGTCGGTCGGCGCCGAAGACGCAATGGAAGAAGTCCCGGACCGCCAGGCCCGCAAGCCGCGCAAGCAGTATCGCATCCAGGAAGTCATCAAGCGCCGCCAGATCCTCCTGGTCCAGGTCGCCAAGGAAGAGCGCGGCAACAAGGGCGCGGCGCTGACGACCTACCTTTCGCTTGCCGGCCGCTACTCGGTTCTGATGCCGAACACGGCGCGCGGCGGCGGCATTTCCCGCAAGATCACCAATCTGCAGGACCGCAAGCGGCTGAAGGAAATAGCCCGCGGCCTCGACGTGCCGCAGGGTATGGGCGTGATCCTGCGCACGGCCGGTGCCAACCGCACCAAGGGCGAGGTCAAGCGCGACTTCGAATATCTGATGCGGCTCTGGGAAAACGTCCGCACGCTGACGTTGAACTCGACGGCGCCGTGCCTCGTCTATGAGGAAGGCAGCCTGATCAAGCGCTCGATCCGCGACCTCTACAATAAGGATATCAGCGAGATCATCGTTGCCGGCGAGGAGGGTTACCGCGAAGCGAAGAGCTTCATGAAGATGCTGATGCCGAGCCACGCGAAGGTCGTCCAGCCCTACCGCGATGTGCATCCGATCTTCTCGCGCTCCGGCATCGAAGCGCAGCTCGACCGGATCCTGCAGCCGCAGGTAACGCTGAAGTCGGGCGGCTATATCATCATCAACCAGACCGAAGCGCTGGTCTCGATCGACGTCAACTCCGGCCGCTCGACGCGCGAGCACTCGATCGAGGACACTGCGCTGCAGACGAATCTCGAGGCGGCTGAGGAAGTGGCGCGGCAACTGCGCCTGCGCGACCTTGCCGGCCTGGTCGTCATCGACTTCATCGACATGGAGGAGAAGCGGAACAACCGCGCCGTCGAGAAGAAGCTCAAGGACTGCCTCAAGAACGATCGCGCCCGCATCCAGGTCGGTCGTATCTCGCATTTCGGCCTATTGGAAATGTCGCGCCAGCGCATTCGCGCGTCGGTGCTCGAGAGCACGATGCAGGCCTGCCCGCATTGCAACGGCACGGGCCATATCCGCTCGCAGTCCTCCGTCGCGCTGCACGTGCTGCGCGGCATCGAGGAACATCTGCTGAAGAACACCACACACGACATCAGCGTGCGGACAGTTCCGGAAATCGCGCTTTACCTGCTCAATTACAAGCGTGGCACGATCACGGACTACGAACAGCGCTTCGGCGTTTCGATCATCGTCGAGGCCGACGCCCATGTCGGCGCGCAGCATTTCGCGATCGATCGCGGGGAGCCGGTGGAAAACCCGGTCAAGATCGAACAGCTGCTGCACTTCGAGCCGGAACCGGAAGAAGAGGACATCGTCCTCGAAGAGGATCTGGACGAGGAGGAGGCCGCGGATCCGGCCGAGAGGACGGAACAGCCGAAGGCGCAAGCCTCTGACGACCAGGGTGGACGCAAACGCAAACGCCGCCGCCGTCGCCGCGGCAAGGGCGCGGCCCAGACGGACGAGGCGGCTGCCGGGGAAGCGATCGAGCTTGCTACGGCGGATGAAGCCGCCGATGCCGAGGACGAAGACAACGGCGAGAGCGGGACGCTGGAAGCCGACGAAGCGGCAGGCGATAGCGAGCAGAAGCGCAAGCGTCGCCGCCGCGGCAAGCGCGGCGGCCGACGCAACCGTCCGGAATCGGACGAGCTTGCCGGCGCCGACTCCGAGACCGATGGCGATGCGGAAAGCGCGGAGGAACCTGAAGCCGGCGAAGAGGCCGAAGTAGCCGTCCCGGCGGCCAGCGAGGCGGCCGCCGTCGAAGCTGTGGCCGTTGCCGCCGAGGCCGCGCCGGAGGAAGAAAAGCCCGCCAAGCCGAAGCGCAGCCGCAAGAAACCCGCGAAGGCAGCCGAGCCGGCAGCGGAAGAAGATGTCGACGCGGTCGCCGAGAAGGCGGTCGAGTCGCAGCCGGAAGATCTGACCATCCCTGAGCCTGCGGTCGTCGAGGAAGCGGTGGCGGATCTCGAAGGCGCCAAACCGGCACGGGCGAATCGCGATCTCACGACGATCGCCTCCGAACCGGTCGTCACTTCGAACAAGTCCGAGAGCGGCGAGGAAGAGGCAAACAAACCGAAAAAGGGCGGCTGGTGGCAGCGCCGCGGCTTCTTCTGATAGAAATTCGAACTCCTAAAACAGAAGCCCGGCGCAGATGCGCCGGGCTTTTTTGATCCGCCATCGTCGCCTTTGGCGTGACGATCGTGTCGCGGTTAAACCTGTTCATGCGACGGGCATTGAGACTGGTCTCGCTGTGTACATCGGGAGACATGTCTGAGCGCGATGAAGCGTGGCAAGGCTTCGTCGGCCCGCGTCCGCAACGCCAGCGAAATACCCCCTCTGCCCTGCCGGGCATCTCCGCCACAAGGGTTGAGATCGGCTGGCGCATCGGCCCGAAAATCGGAACCGATTTTCGGAAAGCTCGATGCGCAGAGTCAAAGAACCGACAACAGTGGCACTACCCCAGCCAGCGCGCGATGCGGTCCATCGCTTCAGCCATCTCCGCCGCCGCGCCGGCGTAGGAGAAGCGCATGGTGCGGTGTCCCTCCACGGGGTCGAAGTCGAAGCCAGGCGTGGCGGCGACGTTGATTTCGCTCAGCATGCGCCGGGCAAAAGCCATGCTGTCATTTGTGAAGCGGCTGACGTCCACATAGGCGTAGAAGGCACCGTCCATCGGCGAGGCGATGGAGAGGCCGACCTCGGGCAGGCGCCTCAGGAGCAGATCGCGGTTGGCGGCATAGGCGCGCTTGTAACCATCCAGTTCCTTCTGCGCGCCGAGCGCCGCCTCAGCCGCGATCTGTGAGAGTTCCGGCGGTGAGATGTAGAGGCTCTGGGCGATGCGCTCGAAGGCGCGCACCTGGGCCTCCGGCAGCACCATCCAGCCGATGCGCCAGCCGGTCATGCAATAGTATTTGGAGAAGGAATTGATCACGACCGCATCGTCGGCGACCTCGAGCGCGGTCGCCTCCTCACCGGCGAAGGTCAGCCCGTGATAGATCTCGTCGGAAATGAAGGCGATCGACCGTGCGCGGCAATAGTCCGCCAGCACCTTCAGCCGCGCCTTGCCAGTCACCGTGCCGGTCGGGTTTGCGGGGCTTGCAAGGAGTACGCCTTTGAGTGGCTTGCCTGCTTTTGCCGCCGCACGCTCCAGGCTTTCGGGCGTGAGCGTGAATCCGGTCTCGGCAGTCGCCTCGACCTCGACGACCGTCAGGCCAAGGGTCGCCATGATATTGCGATAGGCGGGGTATCCGGGACGGGCGATGGCAACGCAATCGCCCGGATCGAAGAGCGCCAGGAAGGCAAGGTTGAACCCTGCCGACGAGCCGGTCGTGACAGCGATGCGCTGCGGGTCTACCGCGATCCGGTGGCGGCTCTGGTAGTGAGCGGCAATCGCTTTCTTCAAGGACAGCGTGCCAAGCGCATCCGTGTAGCCGAGTCGGCCATGTTCCAATGCCCGCCGCGCCGCCTCGAGCGCCGCCTTGGGAGCCGGATGCGCCGGCTGACCGACCGCCATGGAGATGACAGGGTGGCCGGCATCACGCCGGCGCGTGGCCTCCGCCAGGACATCCATGGCGTGGAACGGATCGACGGCGCTGCGTTTCGACATCTGTGCCAATGGCAGATCCTCATCAGGGTATTGCTGATGCCCGCCCCTTTGCCTGATCGTTTTCGCCTTCACAAGTGTGCGAGTGCCGCAATTCGGCCGATTTTGCCGTTTCGTTTCACCGCAGCACCCCCTATGCTCGCAAAGCCGGCAGCGGCCGGGATTTGTCGTTGTCTTTCGACAGGCATTGACGCAGCGGTGAATTCGGCGACAACAGGGCACGGAAGACAACGAGGAAATGATGATACTCAACAAGAAGATGATTGCCGCCGGAACGCTGATCGCGCTTGCAGCCGGCATTGCCCTGCCCCAATCCGCAGCCGCTCTGGATGCGAAACAAAAGGAAGAGATCGGCGCTTTCATCAAGGAATACCTGCTCGCCAACCCGGAAATCATGCTGGAGGTCCAGGAGGCGCTCACCGCCAAGCAGCGCGCGCAGCAGCAGGAGGCAGCGACAGCGGCGATCGCCAACAACCGGTCGGCCATCTTCAATTCCGCCCATGACATTGCTCTCGGCAATCCCGAGGGCGACGTCACGATCGTCGAATTCTTCGACTACAATTGCGGCTACTGCAAACGCGCGCTCTCGGACATGGATCAGATCCTTGCCAAGGACAAGAATGTCCGTTTCGTGCTGAAGGAGCTTCCGATCCTTGGGCCCGACTCCCTTGCCGCGCACAGGGTGAGCGCCGCATTCCGCGCCATCGCTCCGGAAAAATACGGCGATTTCCACCGCGAGCTTTTGAGCGCCGAGGAACGGGCGACGGAGGATACGGCGATTGCGGTCGCCGCCAGGCTCGGCGTCACGGAAGAGAAGTTGCGCGAGAAGATGGAAGACGACTCGCACGACGCTGCCGTGCGCGAGGCCTATATGCTCGCCAACGATCTTGGCATCACCGGCACGCCCTCCTATGTGATCGGCAGCGAAGCTGTCTTCGGGGCGGTCGGTTCCGGCGAGCTGACGAAAAGGGTTGCCAATATGCGCCAGTGCGGCAAGACGATCTGCTGACGAGCGCCCCCTTCCCATCACCAAGCCGCACCTTCAAGAAGCGCCAGGACTTGTGGACAAATCCGCGCGGTTCCCAAGGGGCTTTCCCTCGCGGAACCGTCGGTCTATAGGTAAACCTCCATCATCCGACCGGAATTCCTTATGTCCTCGACTATTTTCGTGCTGAACGGTCCAAATCTGAATGCCCTCGGCAAGCGCGAGCCGGGTATTTACGGTGGCCAGACGCTGGCGGACATCGAGGCCATGTGCAAGGCGGCGGGGCGAGCTCTCGGGTTCGAGGTCGACTTCCGCCAGTCGAACCACGAAGGCTTCCTGGTCGACTGGCTGCATGAGGCCGGCGAAAAGGCCGCGGGAGTTGCCATCAATCCAGGAGCCTACGGTCACACGTCGATCGCCATGCATGATGCCATCCGCGCAATTGCCGTTCCCGTGGTGGAACTGCATCTTTCCAATATCCATGCGCGCGAGGAATTCCGCCACAGGTCGATGATCGCGCCGGCCGCCAAGGGCGTGATCTGCGGCTTCGGCGCGCAGAGTTACATTCTTGCGCTGCATGCGCTAAAGAACCTGACAGACAAGTCGAAATAAGAAGAACACGAGGCTCATATCCCATGGCTGACAAGAAACCCGGTATCGATCAGGCGCTGATCCGCGATCTCGCCAATATCCTCAAGGATACCGACCTGACCGAGATCGAAGTGGAACAGGACGACCTGCGTATCCGCGTCTCGCGGAACGGCACGCCCGTCGCGATGTCCATGCCGACGATGCCCACCTATCACGTACCGCCGATGGCAGCGGCCGCACCCGCACCTGCAGCCCCGGGCGCTCCGGCAGCTGCGGAAGGCGGCCACAACGCCAAGAACGCCGTGACCGCTCCAATGGTCGGCACCGCCTATCTCGCCCCGGCACCGGGCGCCCGTCCTTTCATCGAGGTCGGCGCCACGGTCAAGGAAGGCCAGACCATTCTGATCATCGAAGCAATGAAGACGATGAACCAGATACCGGCCCCCCGCGCCGGCAAGGTGACCGAAATTCTCGTGCAGGACACGGCCCCGGTCGAGTATGGCGAACCCTTGATCGTGATCGAATAAGGCCGGTTGCGATGATCTCGAAAATCCTCATTGCCAATCGCGGCGAAATCGCTCTTCGGGTGCTGCGCGCCTGTAAGGAGCTCGGCATCGCCACCGTCGCAGTACATTCGACCGCAGACAGCGACGCCATGCATGTCCGGCTGGCGGACGAGAGCGTGTGCATCGGACCGCCTCAGTCTCGCGAAAGCTATCTGAACATCCATCAGATCGTCGCTGCCTGCGAGATCACCGGCGCTGACGCGGTGCATCCGGGTTACGGCTTTCTTTCGGAAAACGCCAAGTTCGCCGATATCCTCGAGGCGCATGGCATCACCTTCATCGGCCCGACGGCCGAGCACATCCGGCTGATGGGCGACAAGATCACCGCCAAGAAGACGGCTGAAGAGCTCGGCATTCCGGTGGTTCCGGGCTCCCACGGAGAGGTGAAGCCCGAAAACGCGCTCAAGGTCGCCCGCAAGATCGGCTTCCCGGTCCTGATCAAGGCCACGGCGGGCGGCGGCGGCCGCGGCATGAAGGTTGCCAGAACCGAGGAGGAGCTCGACAACGCGGTGGCGACGGCACGCTCCGAAGCGGCGGCAGCCTTCGGCAATGATGCGGTCTATATGGAGAAGTTCCTGACAAAGCCGCGCCACATCGAGGTGCAGATTGTCGGAGACGGGGAAGGCAACGCCATCCATCTCGGTGAACGCGACTGCTCGCTGCAGCGCCGCCACCAGAAGGTCTGGGAAGAAGCAAATTCGCCTGCCCTCAACGTCGAGCAGCGCATGCAGATCGGCCAGATCTGCGCCGATGCGATGAAGAAGATGAAGTATCGCGGCGCCGGCACGATCGAATTCCTCTACGAGAACGGCGAGTTCTACTTCATTGAAATGAACACGCGCCTGCAGGTGGAGCACCCGATCACCGAGGCAATCACCGGTATCGACCTCGTGCACGAGCAGATCCGCGTCGCATCGGGCGCCGGTCTCTCGGCGAAGCAGGAGGACATCGTCTTCTCCGGCCACGCCATCGAATGCCGCATCAATGCCGAGGATCCGCGTACTTTCGTCCCCTCCCCCGGCACGATCACACATTTCCACGCACCCGGCGGCCTCGGCGTGCGCGTCGATAGCGGCGCCTACCAGGGCTACCGCATTCCGCCTTACTACGACAGCCTGATCGGCAAGCTGATCGTGCACGGGCGGACACGCGTCGAATGCATGATGAGGCTGCGCCGCGTGCTCGACGAATTTGTCATCGATGGTATCAAAACGACCTTGCCGCTGTTCCAGGATCTGATCAACAATCAGGATATCGCTAACGGCGACTATGACATCCACTGGCTCGAGCATCATCTGGCCACTACATCGGCGTAGGACACGACATTGAAGGGGTCGCGCAGCAGAGAACCGGAAATAACCCCGGACATGTTGTTGCGCGCCTATTCCATCGGCCTCTTCCCTATGGCCGATTCAGCGGACGATCCGGAGCTTTTCTGGGTCGAACCGGAAATCCGCGGCGTCATACCGCTGGACAGCTTTCACGTTTCCCGCAGCCTCGCAAAGGCCATCCGCAAGCGTCCTTTCGAGATCCGCTACGACACGGCCTTCGACGCGGTTGTTGCGGGGTGCGCGCGGCCGGCGCCGGGCAGGCCGACGACCTGGATCAATACCAGCATCCGCTCCCTCTACGCGGCGCTCCACCGCATGGGCCATGCCCATAGCGTGGAAGCCTGGCAAGGCGAATCGCTTGTCGGCGGTCTCTACGGCGTGTCCCTCGGCGCCGCCTTCTTCGGCGAGAGCATGTTCTCCGTGCGCAAGGACGCCTCCAAGATCTGCCTCGTCCATCTGGTGGAACGACTCCGCGCCAGGGGCTTTGAGCTTCTCGACACGCAATTCACGACCGAGCACCTGAAGTCCTTCGGCGCTATCGACGTGCCGAAGGCGGAGTACGATCTCCTGCTCGCCAGGGCGATCGCCTCGCCGAATCTTGAGTTTTGAGACGGGACAAGGAAGAAGCTGCGCTTTTCGCCGCACGAGGCCTCTCATCCCGCTCCCGCGACCCTCTCCCGCACGCGGGGAGAAGGAACTCGTGGCGCCCAACACCTTTCCGCGCACGCTGCCTGCCGGGGACACCGAAGCCTGCAGCGAGTCACCTTCGCCCCGCAGACGGAGAGAAGGTGGCCGGCAGGCCGGATGGGGGCATTCACCACACTTAAAAATTATTGCTTGGCCGCAGCGTCCGGTGGCGGCACCTCGGACGTCTCCTTGCAGGACTGCAGCCAGACGTCATAGACGGCATGCTCGACGGCATTGAGACCGGGGCTGTCGGCGTACATCCAGCCGGTAAAGATACGCCGGATCTTGCGGTCGAGGGTGATTTCGTCGACTTCGACGAAGGTGGTCGTCTTCGGAGCTTCGGTTTCGTCGCGGCTATAGCAGACACGCGGTGTCACCTGAAGCGCGCCGAACTGCACCGTCTCGCCGATATAGACATCGAAGGTGGTGATGCGGCCAGTGATCTTGTCGATGCCGGAAAAGACGGCAACGGCATTGGCAAGGCGCGTGGCCCCCGCCGGTCCCGTCGAGGAAATCAGCGGAAGAGCGAGAAGCAATCCAAGGCTGGCGGGCCGGGCGATCCGACCGATCAAACTCCGCAGACAGAACCCTGCCATTTCCGCCAATCCCCGTGTGCTCGCTGTTATCCTCAGACGAAGCGCTAGACCCGAATTGTGGCTGCGCCGTGTTCAGTTCTCGTGAGTTGAGAATGGTTTGGGCGATGATCCTGCCCCTGCCTGCCCGTTTAAGAGCGCGGCGTCCAGGCGTCGTAGTCGCCGGTGACCCGCGGGCGCTCGCCGGCGCGTGCGAGAGAGCCCTTCGGCCGGTAGGCCAGGGGCGTGCCGGTCAGATTCGGACGATGCGGCTTCTGCCAGTCGCGCTCTACGTAGCGTTCATCAGCAGGAGAAATATCGGTTCGATGATGCATCCAGCCATGCCAGCCCGGCGGGATCGCAGAGGCCTCGGCAGGGCCGTTATAGATCACCCAACGGCGCGTCCGGCCCTCTGAATCCTTGCCGCCTTGGTAATAGACATTGCCGAACTCGTCTTCCCCGACGCGCTGTCCATGGCGCCAGGTGTGAAAACGCGTACCGATCGTTTGTCCATTCCACCAGGTGAAAATCTGCAGCAGGAGCTTCATGGATATCGTCCCTTACCGGCCGCTGGGAGACGGCCGGACATCAAAATCTCGCTCCCGCTTATGCCGCGCCACTCCCGCCTTGTCCAGTGATTCCAGAGGGTGCGTGGTCATTTCACCTGCATCTTCGAGCCGAAATGGCCGCGCTCGCAGGCAGGTCCCCACGATTGTTTTGCAGATTTCGACATCGGCCGTCATCGCAACACTCCTTGCGCCGCCGCAGCTTTATGGCAGATCAGGCATCAGTGTGCGACAGGATAGAGACCGTTCCCGAACGAACCGCGCCCGGCACCGTCGGGTCAAACCAAGCGCTTCTCCAGGATCAGCGCCGGAATGCCGGAGTGCTCGTCGCCGCAGCTGGCGGTGCTTGCAACGTCTGTGAATCCATGCGCCCGATAGAAGGCCAGCGCGTGCAGGTTCTGCGGCTCGACTTCGACCCGCATGCGCTCGGCATCGGGGAAGCAGGTTTCCAGTTCGGCGAACAGATCGCGGCCGATACCCTGTCGCTGGTATTTCGGCAGAACGTAGAGCTGGTGGAGGATAGTGGTCTTCTCGAGCCTGTCGGACATGGCCGCAAAGCCCATGCCGGCGATTTCGCGGCCATTGTCCGCAACGACGAATTCCGCATTCTTACGCTGCAAGCGCGCCTTCAAGGCGTCGATGGAATGCCATCTGGCGGTCAGCTCGTTGACCTTGTCGACGCCATAGAAGCTGTCGTAGGTGGCGTGCCAGGTCTCAGCAAGCAGGGCGCGGACCTGAACGAGGTCGCGCTCGCTTGCCGTGCGGACGAAGAACACCGTCACTCCTCGATGCCAAGCTTGGACTTGACGAGCGCCTGGACCGCCTGGGGGTTGGCCTTGCCGCCGGTCGCCTTCATCACCTGGCCGACAAACCAGCCGGCAAGCGACGGCTTCGCCTTGGCCTTCTCCACCTGGTCGGGATTGGCCGCGATGATCTCGTCGACCGCCTGCTCGATGGCACCGGTGTCGGTGACCTGCTTCATGCCGCGCCTCTCGACGAGTTCCGCCGGGTCGCCGCCCTCGTTCCAGAGGATCTCGAAGAGGTCCTTGGCGATCTTGCCGGAGATCGTCCCGTCCTTGATGAGGTCGATGACGCCGCCGAGCTGTGCCGGGGAAACCGGAGTCTCTTCAATGGTTTTGCCGGCTTTGTTCAAGGCGCCCAGGAGGTCGTTGATAACCCAGTTGGCCGCCATCTTGCCGTCCCGGCCCTCGGCCACGGCCTCGAAATAATCGGCGATCGCCTTTTCCGAAACGAGCACCGAGGCGTCATAGACCGACAGCCCGAGATCGCGGACGAAGCGTTCCTTCTTGTCGTCCGGCAGTTCCGGAAGATCGGCCTTCAGCGCCTCAACATAGGCATCGTCGAATTCGAGCGGCAGCAGGTCCGGGTCGGGGAAGTAGCGATAATCGTGCGCATCTTCCTTCGAACGCATGGAGCGTGTCTCGCCCTTGTTCGGGTCGAAGAGTCGGGTCTCCTGATCGATGACGCCGCCGTCCTCGAGGATAGCGATCTGGCGGCGCGCCTCATATTCGATCGCCTGGCCGACGAAGCGGATGGAATTGACGTTCTTGATCTCGCAGCGTGTGCCGAAGGGCTCGCCCGGTCGGCGAACGGAGACATTGACGTCGGCGCGCATCGAGCCTTCGTCCATGTTGCCGTCGCAGGTGCCGAGGTAGCGCAGGATCGAGCGCAGCTTGGTCAGGTAGGCCTTGGCCTCGTCCGACGAGCGCAAGTCGGGCTTCGAGACGATCTCCATCAGGGCAACGCCCGAGCGGTTGAGGTCCACATACGACATCGATGGGTGCTGGTCGTGCATCGACTTGCCGGCGTCCTGCTCCAGGTGCAGGCGCTCGATGCCGATTTCCACGTCCTCGAACTGGCCCTGGCGGTCCGGCCCGACGGAGATGATGATCTTGCCCTCGCCGACGATCGGATCCTTGTATTGCGAGATCTGATAGCCCTGCGGCAGGTCGGGATAGAAATAGTTCTTCCGGTCGAAGATCGAGCGGTGGTTGATCTTGGCCTTAAGGCCGAGGCCGGTGCGCACCGCCTGCCTCACGCATTCCACGTTGATGACCGGCAACATGCCGGGCATGGCCGCGTCGACAAGCGAAACATTGGCGTTCGGCGCATTGCCGAATTCGGTCGAGGCCGCCGAAAACAGCTTCGAATTGCTCAGCACCTGGGCATGGACTTCCATGCCGATGATGACCTCCCAGTCCCCGGTGGCGCCGGGAATGAAGCGTTTCGGATCGGGAGTGCGGACGTCGACGATGCTCATCTCATGCTCTTCTCTGAAGCCTGAATTCGAGGTCTCTCGGTAGAGCAATTGATCCCGCCGTGCAAGGCTTCAGAGGCATGCGGTGGCGACCTCGATTCTGTGCAGAGAGGGGACGACCGTGAAGCGTCGGGAGTTGAAGTTCGCTAAGAAAACACGTCATGGGCGTCCCTTCTTTCGAGTTACTCTTCCTCGACACACTCATGTTGCACAAGCGGCTTGGCGAGACCGATGAATTCGACATCGCGGTCGAGCCTTTGCGAGTAGGCGGTAGAAAGCCACTTCACCCGATAGCCGGCGCGCTCAAAGAAGGCGACCGCAGCCGTATTCTGCGCGTGGGTCTTCGCGCTTGCCACCTCGAAGGCGTCGGCGGCAATTCGTCGTTCGATATCGGCCAGCAGCGCAGAGCCGAGCCCCCTGCCCTGAGTTTTCGGATCGATCCACAGATCGGAGATTGTGCCGTCGAGTTCCTCGCGCGCGGCCCAGCCGCAGATTCGGTTGTCGTCCTCCACGAGGAGGACGGAAAGCCAGTGGCGCGCCAGGAAATCGTCGAAGGCGCGCTTCGCGGGATCACGCATGGCTGCAACGTCGCCGATGCCGGCAGTCGCCTTCTCCCAGGCGCTCAGCCCGATTGCGGAGAGAAGGTGAATTTCATTCTGGCGCGCGTGGCGAATCACGACCATGAAGCGGAACCCCTTTCCGCTTCACTACATCATGTCTCACGCGGCTTGAACATCGGCCGGCAGGAGCCGGTTACCACCACTTGGCGGGGGTGAAACGACCGGCGGCCTGCTCGATGACGTGGGCTGTCTTGAAGAGCGTTTCTTCCTCGAAAGGCTTGCCGATCAGTTGAAGACCAAGGGGCAGTCCCTTGTGGTCGAGCCCGCCGGGAACCGCGATGCCGGGCAGTCCGGCCATGTTGACCGTCACCGTGAAAATGTCGTTCAGGTACATCTTGACCGGATCGGCTGCGAGATCCTCGTCGGCGATACCGAAGGCGGAGGACGGCGTGGCAGGGGTCAGGATAGCATCGACGCCTGCCTGGAAGGCGATCTCGAAGTCGCGCTTGATCAGCGTGCGGACCTTCTGGGCGCGCAGGTAATAGGCGTCGTAATAGCCGGCCGAAAGCACATAGGTGCCGATCATGATGCGGCGCTTGACTTCGCGGCCGAAGCCGGCGGCGCGCGTCTTCTCATACATGTCGACGATGTCCTTGCCGTCGACGCGCAGCCCGTAGCGCACGCCGTCATAGCGGGCGAGGTTGGAGGAAGCCTCGGCCGGCGCGACGATGTAATAGGCCGGCAGCGCATACTGCGTGTGCGGCAGCGTAATGTCGATGATCTCGGCGCCGGCGTCCTTCAGCCAGGCGATACCCTGCTGCCAGAGCGCCTCGATTTCCTCCGGCATGCCCTCGACCCGGTATTCCTTCGGAATGCCGATCTTCATGCCCTTTATCGACTGGCCGATCGAAGCCTCGTAATCGGGTACCGGCAGGTCGACCGAGGTCGTGTCCTTGGGATCGATGCTTGCCATCGACCTCAGGAGGATCGCCGCGTCGCGCACGTCGCGCGCGATGGGCCCGGCCTGGTCGAGCGACGAGGCGAAGGCAACGATGCCGAAGCGCGAACAGCGGCCATAGGTCGGCTTGATGCCGACGGTGCCCGTGAAGGCGGCAGGCTGGCGGATGGAACCGCCCGTATCGGTTGCCGTCGCGCCGGCGCAGAGCTGCGCCGCGACCGCGGCTGCCGAGCCGCCGGAGGACCCGCCGGGCACGAGATCGAGGTTGGAGCCCTTGGCGCGCCACGGGTTCTTGACCGGGCCGTAATAGGAGCTCTCGTTCGACGAGCCCATGGCGAACTCGTCCATGTTGAGCTTGCCGAGCATGACGGCGCCGTCGTTCCAGAGGTTCTGGGTGACGGTCGATTCATAGCGCGGCTTGAAGCCGTCGAGAATGTGGCTGCAGGCCTGGGTGTGGACGCCCTCGGTCGCGAAGAGATCCTTGATGCCAAGCGGAATGCCCTCAAGCGGCCCGGCCTTCCCTGCGCCGATACGGGCATCGGAGGCCCTGGCCATCTCGCGCGCCTTGTCCTGCGTCACGTCGACATAGGCATTGATGGTTTCGTTGGCTGCCTCGATCGCGGCGATGTAGGCATCCGTCAGTTCAACCGCAGTAATTTCCTTGGCGGTGAGTTTCGCGCGTGCTTCGGCAATCGTGAGGCTCGTGAGATCGGTCATGGTGCAATCGGACTTTCGCAATCTAGACGTCGGGGCGGGAGGGGCGCGCTATTCGACCACCTTCGGGACGAGGAAGAAATCGCGGTCCGAATTCGGAGCGTTGGCAACGACGTCGGCCGCCTTGTCGCCATCCATGACGATGTCTTCCCGTTTCTTCATCTGCATCGGCGTGACCGACGTCATCGGCTCGACGCCGTCGACATTCACTTCGGAAAGCTGCTCGACGAAGCCGAGAATACCGTTGAGCTCGCCCGTCATCCGTTCGGCTTCCTCTTCGCTGACGGCGATGCGGGCAAGGCGCGCGACGCGCTTCACAGTGGCAAGGTCTACGGACATGATCGTCTCCGGTATCTCAAGATTTCCCCCGCTATAAAGGCGAGTTCAATGCTGCGCAACGGGGGAATGTCGACCAACCGTCAGACCGAGACGACGCCGCCGACCTCGGGCGTGGCGACCAGCGTCGAAGCGCCGTCCATGCCGGTGACGAATGTTTCCGGCGTCTGATCGATGATCGGGAAAGAGCCGTAGTGGCAGGGAATGGCGGTGTGGAACGTGAAATACCGCTGGCAGGCAAGTGCCGCCACCGCCCCGCCCATGGTGAAGCGATCGCCAATCGGCACGATGCCGATCTCCGGCTCGTGCAATTCCTGGATGAGTTCCATGTCGGAGAAAATATCCGTATCGCCCATGTGGTAAAGCGTCGGCTCCTCTTCGAAATGAAGTATGAGTCCGTTGGCATTGCCGAGCGAGTGGGAAACCCCGTCCTCTGTGATCTGTGCCGAGGAATGCAGCGCGTTGACGAAGGTCGCGGACAAGCCGCCGAGATGGATCGTGCCGCCGGTGTTGCCCGGCTCCAGCTTGTCGAGGCCTTGACGGCCGAGCCACATGCAGAGATCGAAGTTCGCGACGACGGTGGCGCCGGTCTCTTGGGCGATCGCCACCGTATCGCCGACATGATCGCCATGGCCGTGAGTGAGCAGGATGTGCGTCAGTCCGGCGGTTGCCGCCTTGCGCTCGCCCTCGCGGAAGGCGGGGTTGCCCGTAAAAAACGGGTCTATCAGGATTTTTGCCTTCGCGGTCTCGATATGGAAGGCGGAGTGACCCAGCCATTTGATCTTCATGACATTCTCCTTCCGATCACGACGGCTCGGGAAGCCAGATCATAAACGTGATCGCTTTCTCTGTCAGACAAGCATATGGATCAACCCGACCCAGTGGAAAGATCGAATCGGCAAATCCCATGGCAATTCTCACCATCGACGAGCTCGCGACCCGACTGCCACCGCATCAGGCGATCGCCGGACTTGATCTCGGCACCAAGACGATCGGGGTCTCTGTTTCCGATCTCGGGCGACGCTTCGCGAGTCCGCGCGAGGTGATTCGGCGCGTCAAGTTCGGCATCGATGCGCAGGCGCTGCTGGCACTGGCCGCGAAGGAGAAGATCGCCGCCTTCGTCATCGGCTTCCCGGTCAACATGGACGGGAGCGAAGGACCACGCTGCCAGGCAACGCGCGCCTTCGTGCGCAACATGGGCGAAAAGACGGATATTCCCTTCGTGCTCTGGGACGAGCGGCTTTCGACGGTCGCGGCCGAACGGGTCCTGATCGAGATGGACGTATCGCGAAAGAAGCGCGCCGAACGCATCGACTCGGCTGCCGCCTCCTTCATCCTTCAGGGCGCGCTCGACAGACTGGCCTTGCTCCCCAAAGGCGATGCTGGTGCGCCCGGCGATTGAGCCGCCGTGCCGAAGCGTCGCCGGTACCAGGCCATGATCTGCCGGCGCTTGCGAAGGGCCACGAGGCCGAACAGGACGATGGTGTCCACGACCATAGCCCGCGCGACGAGCGGCGGGATCGTCTCGGGCGGAATTCCGAGAACACGGCCATAGACCCGGAAGACCAGGTCGTGCGCATCGCGCGTCAGCATGAAGATGCCGAAGCTCATGTCGTAATAGGAGAGCCCGTACCAGCCGGTCAGAAGCAGCACCGGCCCACCCCAGAACATCAGAAGCCACTTCATGCGCCCCTCCCCTCGGCCAATCCGCTGATCAGCGGATAGACCGCCCGGTCGGCCAGAATGACGGCGACGAGGGCGGCGGTCAGCGACGCTATGTCGAGCGCCAGCCCGGCGAAAAACATCATCATGATGATCAACAAGCCAGTTCTCACCGAACCGCTCCGTTCCGAATGCATTGAACTGCGGGCCACTATCCCAGCGTCCGGCCGCCCAGTGCAATGTAAACCATTTGTTAAGGTTAATATTCACAGGCGGCCTTCGGGTTGCGGGGCACCATCCGGCGTTCTATGGGTAGCACCTGCCCTTTCGATAGGCCCGCCATGACCATCATCTTCGAAAGCATCCTGCCAATCTTCCTGCTCGTGCTCCTGGGCGTCTGGCTGCGGCGCACCAAACTCGTCGATCAGGGCATGTGGTCCGGGCTCGAGCAGTTCGGCTACTACTTTCTCTTCCCCGCCCTGCTCTTCTCGACATTGGCGAAGGCGGATTTCACCGGCATGAGGGCCGATGCGACCGCCGTCGCAACCATCGGCAGCGTGACGCTGATGTCCATTGCGCTTCTCCTCACCTGGCCGCTTCTCAGGGCGCGTGCGGTCTCGGGTGCCACCTTCACCTCGATTTTCCAGACGGCCACCCGCTGGAACGGTTTCATGGCGCTCGCTATCGCCCAGAAGCTTTACGGCGCAGTCGGCCTCAGCCTGACGGCGCTGGTGATGACGCTGATCATCATTCCGATCAACCTCTACAATGTCGCCGTGCTCGTCTGGTTCAGCGGCCGCAGCCGCGGGCTCGGCTTTTTCATCTTCAAGATCCTGACGAACCCGCTGATCCTGTCGTCGGCGGCGGGCATCCTTCTGAATCTCGCCGACATCCCGATCTATGCGCCGGTGATGACGGCGATCGACATGCTGGCCACCGCTTCGCTCAGCCTCGGCCTGATCATGGTGGGAGCCGGACTCAAGATCGCCGACGCATTGAAACCGGGTGTGCCTGCTCTTTTCGCGGTCACGCTGAAACTCATCGTCATGCCGTTCCTCATGGTCGGTGCCAGTGCCTTGCTCGGCATCCGCGGCGATGCCTTGCTCGTCATCGCGATCGGTGCAGCCGTACCGACGGCGATGAACGGCTATCTGCTGGCAAAGCAGATGGGAGGAGACGCGGAGCTTTATGCAGCCGTTGCCACGGTGCAGACGGCTGCGTCCTTTTTCACGATACCGCTGGTGCTCGCCATTACCGGCTATGTCGCCGCCGGGTAGAGCAGATCGAGGATGTAAGCCGAATCGAAGCGCGAATCGAGCATGCCGTAGGTGGAGCGCCAGCCGGCAGCGAGACGCGATTCGAGGAATGCATCGGCAATGCGCCCGGCGCCGAGCCGGTAGAGTTCCGCCGCAGCAGCGGCGAGCGCCAGTTGCTCGACCAGCATGCGGGCAGCCCCCTCATCGCGCTCGCAGAGCGACATGGCGGCGCGCAGCACCTCGATCGTCTTGCGGCCGGCAGGGCCGAGATCGCGGCTGAAAACGCCGAAGAGCTGCTCGAAAAGCTCCTTGCGGCGCACCAGGACACGAAGCACGTCGAGCGCCATCACGTTGCCGGAGCCTTCCCAGATTGCGTTGACCGGCGCTTCGCGATAGTGGCGGGCGAGCGAACGTTCCTCCACATAGCCGTTGCCGCCGAGGCATTCCATTGCCTCGTAGATCAGCGCGGGAGCGATCTTGCATGACCAATATTTCGCAACCGGCGTCATGATCCGGGCATAGGCGGCGTCCTCGGCGCTGCCATGCGCCTTGTCGAAGGCGTCGGCGAGGCGGAACGACAGCGCGCTCGCGGCCGCGACATCGAGCGCCATGTCGGCGAGCACCCGGGTCATGATCGGTTGGCTGACGAGCGCCTTGCCGAACACCTTGCGGCCGCGGGTGTGGTGCACCGCTTCGGCAAGCGAAGCGCGCATCATGCCGGCGGACGCGAGCGCACAGTCGAGCCGCGTCAGCGTTACCATATCGAGGATCGTGCGGATGCCCGCATCCGGCGCTCCAAGAAGGAAGCCAAACGTGTCCGAGAACTCGACCTCGCAGGAGGCGTTGGACCGGTTGCCGAGCTTGTCCTTGAGGCGCTGGAAGCGCAAGCCGTTTGCCGAGCCATCCTCGAGCAGCCGCGGCACCAGAAAACAGCCGAGGCCGTCGCGGGTCTGCGCCAGCATCACGAAGGCATCGCTCATCGGCGCGGACATGAACCACTTATGGCCGTTGAGGCGATAGATGCCCTCGCCGACCCGTTCCGCCGTGGAAGTGTTGGCGCGCACATCCGTGCCGCCCTGCTTCTCCGTCATGCCCATACCGATGGTCACGGCGGATTTCTGCATCCATGGCCGGTTGGAGGAATCATATTTCCGCGACAGGATTTTCGGCGCCCATTCCTTCTGGACGGCGGGCGACGTGGTAATCGCGGCAACAGAAGCGCTGGTCATCGTCAGCGGGCAGAGATGGCCGCATTCGAGCTGCGCCGTCAGATAGAAGCGGATCGCCCTCACCTTGTGCGAGCGGCCGCGCTCGTCGGGAAGACTCTCCCAGGCGGAGGAATGCAGCCCCGTCGTCATCGACCGACGCATCAGCGCGTGCCAGGCCGGGTGAAACTCGACCACGTCGAGGCGTTCGCCACGCGGCCCGTGGGTCTTCAGCTTCGGCGCGCCCTCGTTGGCCATGCGCGCAAGTTCCTGCGCCTCGGGCGAAGTTACATAGCGGCCGAGCGCATCGAATTCGTCACGCAGCGACTTCGGCATGCCCGAGGTGAGGTCGACCACCAGGGGATCGGAACGATAGGCATTGACGCCGGACCAGGGTTTCGGCTGGTTCAGTTCCGCAAGTTTCTGTTCGGTCCGGCTCATCTGATTCATGAGCCGGTTCTAGCGCAAGTTTCGGAGGGGCGAAACAGGCCCGTGGAAAGAAGGTACGGCCCTGACAAGTTTTCTTGAGAAGAGCCGGCGCGCCGCTTGCCGCATCCCGGACCACGTTCTATAGAGCGAGCCAAATCCCAGCATGCAAGGGCGGCTCATGATCACTTTCCCGCATCGCCACCTGCTCGGCATCAAGGGGCTGACGGAACAGGACATCACGCTCCTGCTCGACCGCGCCGACGAAGCCGTGAAGATCTCCCGCCAAAGGGAGAAGAAGACTTCTACCCTCCGCGGACTGACGCAGATCAACCTTTTCTTCGAGGCGTCGACACGAACGCAATCCTCGTTCGAACTCGCCGGCAAGCGGCTCGGCGCCGACGTCATGAACATGTCCGTCGGCAACTCCTCCGTGAAGAAGGGCGAGACGCTGATCGATACGGCGATGACGTTGAATGCCATGCATCCCGACGTGCTCGTGGTGCGCCATTCGTCGGCGGGTGCAGCAGCCTTGCTGGCTCAGAAGGTCTCCTGCTCCGTCGTCAACGCCGGCGACGGCCAGCACGAGCACCCGACACAGGCGCTGCTCGACGCACTGACGATCCGCCGCGCCAAGGGCAAGCTCGCCAGGACCATCGTGGCGATCTGCGGCGACGTCCTGCATTCGCGCGTCGCCCGCTCGAACATCCTGCTCTTGAACCAGATGGGCGCGCGCGTGCGCGTCGTGGCGCCCGCGACATTGCTGCCCGCCGGAATCGAGCAGATGGGCGTGGAGGTCTACCACTCCATGGCCGAGGGGCTGAAGGATGCCGACGTGGTGATGATGCTGAGATTGCAGCGCGAGCGCATGGCTGGCTCGTTCGTGCCTTCGGTGCGGGAGTACTTCCACTATTACGGCCTCGACGCGGAGAAGCTGAAAGCCGCCAAGGAGGATGCGCTCGTCATGCATCCGGGCCCGATGAACCGCGGCGTCGAGATCGCCTCGGAAATCGCCGACGGGCCCCAGAGCGTCATCGAGCAGCAGGTGGAAATGGGCGTCGCGGTGCGCATGGCCGTGATGGAGACGCTTCTTCTTTCCCAGAACCAGGGCCCCCGCCTATGACCAGACCACTCGTTCTGCAGAACCTGCGCATCGTCGATCCCTCGCGAAACCTTGATGAGACCGGCACCATCATCGTCGGCGGCGACGGCCGCATCCTAGCGGCCGGCAAGGATGCGCAGAACCAGGGCGCCCCCGGCGGCGCTGTCGTCAAGGACTGCGCGGGCCTCGTCGCCGTGCCCGGCCTCGTCGATGCCCGCGTCTTCGTCGGCGAACCGGGCAGCGAACACCGCGAGACGATCGAATCTGCCTCGCGCGCGGCGGCCACCGGCGGCGTCACCTCCTTCATCGCCATGCCCGACACCAATCCCGTCATCGACGACATCGCGCTCGTCGAATTCGTGCAGAAAACCGCCCGCGACAAGGCGCTCGTCAATGTCCATCCGTCCGCCGCACTCACGAAGGGCCTGCTCGGCGAAGAGATGACCGAACTCGGGCTGCTCAAGAATGCGGGCGCGGTCTGCTTCACCAACGGTCGCAAGCCGGTGCATGATTCGCTGGTGCTTCGCCGCGCCATGACCTATGCGCGCGAGTTCGGGACCGTGATCGCGCTCGAGGCCAGAGACAAATATCTCGGCACCAACGGTGTCATGAACGAAGGGCTGCTCGCGAGCTGGCTCGGCCTTCCCGGCATTCCGCGCGAGGCCGAGATCATTCCGCTCGAGCGCGACCTGCGCATTGCCGCGCTGACGCGGGCCGCCTACCATGCCGCCAAGATCTCCGTCCCCGAATCGGCCGAGGCTATCCGGGTGGCGCGGCAGCGCGGCGCAAACGTCACCTGCGGCATCTCGATCAACCACCTGACGCTCAACGAGAACGACATCGGCGAGTACCGGACCTTCTTCAAACTGTCGCCGCCCTTGCGCGGTGAAGACGATCGCATCGCCATGGTCGAGGCGCTGGCGGACGGCACGGCCGACATCATCGTCTCCTCGCACGACCCGCAGGACGTCGACACCAAGCGCCTTCCCTTCGCCGATGCCGCCGATGGCGCGGCCGGGCTCGAAACGCTCGCAGCCGCAGCACTCCGCCTCTACCACAGCGGCCAGGTGCCGTTGATGCGGCTGATCGATGCGCTGTCCACCCGGCCGGCCGCGATCTTCGGACTCGAGGCGGGCACCCTGAAACCCGGGGCGAAGGCCGACATCACCATCCTGGACCTCGACCAACCATGGGTTCTCTACAAGGAGGCGCTGGTCTCCCGTTCGAAGAACACACCTTTCGAAAATGCGCGCTTTACCGGCCGGGTCGTGCAGACCTATGTTGCGGGCAAGCTCGTACATACGGTGTGAGAGCGGGGGACAACCGGTGGACATTCTTTTCTGGCAGCTGGGGCTGCCTGCAACGCTCTTGTGTCTGGCTTTCGGCTATCTTCTGGGTTCGATCCCGTTCGGCCTCATCCTGACCCGCGTGGCGGGGCTCGGCGACGTCCGCAAGATCGGCTCCGGCAATATCGGGGCGACGAACGTGCTGAGGACCGGCAACAGGAAGCTGGCCGCGGCGACGCTTCTGCTCGATGCGCTGAAGGGCACCGCGGCAGCGGCGATCGCCTCCTACTGGGGGGGCGAAGCGGGGATAGCCGCCGGTTTTGCCGCCTTTCTCGGGCACCTCTTCCCGGTCTGGCTCGGCTTCAAGGGTGGCAAGGGCGTTGCGACCTATATCGGCGTGCTGCTCGGCCTCGTGCCCGTCATGGTGCTTGTCTTTGCGGCAATCTGGCTCGCGGTGGCAAAGGTCACGCGCTACTCCTCGCTGTCGGCGCTCACCGCGACCGCCATCATTCCGGTGATTCTCTACGCAACGGAATATGAAAAGGTCGCGGTGCTCTTTGCCGCCATGACAGCCATCAGCTGGATCAAGCATCGAGCCAATATCCAGCGGCTCCTGAGCGGCACGGAAAGCCGGATCGGAGAAAAAGGATGATGCTGAGAGGCAGCGCTCGACCATCCGGAACCGCGCTGACGGAACGGCAGAAGATCGCCTGGCTGCGGCTGATCCGCAGCGACAATGTCGGCCCGGCGACCTTTCGGGACCTGATCAATCATTTCGGCTCCGCCGAGGCCGCGCTCGAGTCGCTGCCGGAACTTTCCCGGCGCGGCGGTGCCGGCCGAGCCATCCGTGTTGCCTCGGTCGCCGATGCAGAACGCGAGCTCGAAGCGGCGTATCGTTTCGGCGCCACCTTCGTCGGCATCGGCGAGCCCGACTATCCGCCGGCTCTCAAGGAAATCGACGGGGCTCCCCCGCTCCTTGCCGTCAAGGGCGACCTCAAGGCGGCGACCCGCCCTTCGCTCGGCATCGTCGGTTCGCGCAATGCCTCGGCCAGCGGCGCCAAGTTCGCCGCGATGATCGCACGCGAGGCCGGGGCCGTCGGCTATGTAGTAACCTCCGGCCTTGCTCGGGGGATCGATACTGCAGCCCACCGCGCGAGCGTGGAGACCGGCACGATTGCCGCACTGGCGGGCGGCCTCGACCGTCCCTACCCGCCGGAGAATGTCGGGCTGTTGCAGGAAATCACCTCCGGGGCGGGTCTCGCGATCAGCGAGATGCCTTTCGGCTGGGAGCCGCGCGCCCGCGATTTCCCGCGGCGCAACCGCCTCATAGCGGGCGTCAGCCTCGGTGTGGCCATCATCGAAGCCGCCAGCCGATCGGGCTCGCTTATCACCGCCCGCTATGCCGCCGATTTCGGCCGGCTCGTCTTTGCGGTGCCTGGCTCGCCGCTCGATCCACGCTGCCACGGCACGAACGACCTCCTGAAGCAGGGGGCGACCGTGACGACCTCTCCTGCCGACGTCATCGAGGGCTTGGCACCGCTTAGCCGCGACGACCTCTTTTCGCGCCTGGACATGGAGGAGCCCCCGATCGAGGAGCGGCGATCCGCCCCGGCGGCGGCAACGGCCAGGACCGCGCCGGGTGACAGCGACCGCGCCCGGATCGTCGAGGCACTCGGGCCGACGCCGGTCGAAATCGACGACGTCATCCGGCATACGGGCCTTTCCGCCTCCTCGGTCTATCTTGTGCTTCTGGAACTGGACCTTGCCGGCCAGCTCTGCCGCCATGGCGCCAATCTGGTCTCGATCGTCTCTGGCGAATAAGGCCGAGGCATCCGCCTGGCGCAAGGTCGAAGCGCCCGTCAAATCTCCGAATTGAACAACATTGCGTTGAAAAATATCGGAACTTGCTACTTGATTGCGAGCGACCGGGATATCGCTATTTTGATATAACCCCTTGACCGCGCCCGAATCCCTGTCCATTTCGTGGCGTCGAAGTTCGGCGCACAAGGGCTTGCGCCTTGCCATAAGAGTTGTCTCAGAGAATGACGATGAATGTTGTAGTGGTGGAATCGCCTTCCAAGGCCAAGACGATCAACAAGTACCTGGGCCCCGGCTACAAGGTGCTTGCCTCGTTCGGCCATGTGCGGGACCTGCCGGCCAAGGACGGCTCGGTGCGACCGGACGAAGACTTCGAAATGTCGTGGGAAGTCGATGGCGCCTCGGCCAAGCGGATGAAGGATATTGCCGATGCGGTGAAATCCTCCGACGGCCTTATCCTGGCGACCGACCCGGATCGCGAGGGCGAGGCGATCTCCTGGCATGTGCTCGACCTCCTCAAAAAGAAGAAGGTGATCGGCGACAAGCCGGTCAAGCGAGTCGTCTTCAACGCGATCACCAAGAAAGCCGTGCTCGACGCGATGGCGGAGCCGCGCGACATCGACATCTCGCTGGTCGACGCCTATCTCGCCCGCCGCGCCCTCGACTATCTCGTCGGCTTCAACCTTTCGCCGGTTCTCTGGCGCAAGCTGCCGGGCGCCCGCTCGGCCGGCCGCGTGCAGTCGGTGGCGCTGCGCCTCGTCTGCGATCGCGAGGCGGAGATCGAGCGCTTCGTGACGGAGGAGTATTGGAATATCTCCGCGCTCCTGAAGACGCCGCGCGGCGACGAATTCGAGGCGCGGCTCGTTTCGGCCGACGGCAAGCGGCTGCAGCCGAAGGCGATCGGCAATGCGGACGAGGCCAACCGGCTGAAGGCGCTGCTCGACGGCGCGAGCTATGTGGTCGAAAGCGTCGAGGCCAAGCCGGTCAAGCGCAATCCGTCGCCACCGTTTACCACCTCAACCCTGCAGCAGGCCGCCTCCTCCAAGCTCGGCTTTTCGGCGTCGCGCACCATGCAGGTGGCGCAGAAGCTCTATGAGGGCGTTGACATCGGCGGCGAAACCGTCGGTCTCATCACCTATATGCGTACCGACGGCGTTCAGATGGCGCCGGAGGCGATCGATGCGGCGCGCCGGGCGATCGGCAGCCAGTTCGGCGACCGCTATCTGCCGGAAAAGCCGCGCTTCTATTCGACCAAGGCCAAGAACGCACAGGAAGCGCACGAGGCGATCCGCCCGACGGATTTCTACCGCACGCCCGACCAGGTTCGCCGCTTCCTGGACGGCGACATGCTGAAGCTCTACGACCTCGTCTGGAAGCGGGGCATCGCCAGCCAGATGGCCTCGGCCGAGATCGAGCGGACAACCGCCGAAATCACGGCTGACAACGGCGGCAAGAGGGCCGGCCTGAGAGCGACCGGCTCGGTCATCCGCTTCGACGGCTTCATCGCCGCCTATACGGACATGAAGGAAGATGGCGAGCAGGCCGAGGATGGCGAAGAAGGTGGCCGCCTGCCGGAGATCAATGCACGCGAGAGCCTCGCCAAGCAGAAGATCAACGCCAGCCAGCATTTCACCGAGCCGCCGCCGCGCTATTCGGAAGCGACGCTGATCAAGAAGATGGAGGAGCTCGGCATCGGGCGTCCCTCGACCTATGCCGCGACGGTCACGACGCTCATCGATCGCGACTATGTAACGATCGACAAGCGCAAGTTGATGCCGCAGGCCAAGGGCCGGCTGGTGACGGCCTTCCTCGAGAGCTTCTTCACCCGCTATGTGGAATATGATTTCACGGCATCGCTCGAGGAGAAGCTCGACCAGATTTCCGCCGGCGAACTCAACTGGAAGGACGTCCTGCGCGAATTCTGGAATGATTTCTTCTCGCAGATCGAGGACACCAAGGAACTGCGCGTCACCAACGTCCTCGATGCGCTCAACGAGGAACTGGCGCCGCTCGTCTTCCCGAAGCGCGAAGACGGCGGCGATCCGCGCACCTGTCAGGTCTGCGGCACCGGCAAGCTGTCGCTGAAACTCGGCAAATATGGTGCCTTCGTCGGCTGCTCGAACTATCCGGAGTGCAACTACACCCGCCAGCTTTCGTCCGATAGCAATGGCGAGGCGGAAGCGGCCGTTGCGAACGAGCCGCAGAGCCTTGGCAAAGACCCGCATACCGGCGAGGAAATCACGCTGCGTAGCGGCCGCTTCGGCCCCTATGTCCAGCGTGGCGACGGCAAGGACGCGAAACGCGCCAGCCTGCCGAAGGGCTGGACGCCCGCCACGATCGATCACGAGAAGGCGCTCGCCCTTCTCTCGCTTCCGCGCGATATCGGCGCGCATCCGGAAACCGGCAAGATGATCTCTACCGGCATCGGCCGCTACGGACCCTTCGTGCTCCATGACGGCAGCTATGCCAATCTCGAATCCGTCGAGGACGTCTTCTCGATCGGCCTCAATCTTGCCGTCTCGGTCCTGGCCGACAAGCAGTCGAAGGGCGGAGGAGGCGCGCGCGGACGCGCAACGGCGGCGGCCCTCAAGGAGCTTGGGGAACATCCGGATGGCGGCGCGATTACGGTGCGCGACGGACGCTTCGGCCCCTATGTCAATTGGGGCAAGGTGAACGCCACCCTGCCGAGGGGCAAGGATCCGCAATCCGTCACGGTCGAAGAGGCGCTTGCCCTGATCGCCGAGCGCGCCGCCAGGAGCGGCTCGAAGGGTAAGCCGTCCAGAAGCAAATCATCGGCCGCAGCGACGAAGAGCGGCGGGTCGAAGGCGGAAAAGCCCAAGGCCGCCGCCAAGGCGAAAACCAGGACGGCCACCAAGGCCAAGAAGGACTGATCTTGAGCAGAATCCCGCGGGACCCGACGGAACGGCCTGCCAAAGGCGCCGGCAAGAAACAGTTTAGCGCGGCCAAGGCGGCGCCCGCTGCAAGCGAGACGATCATTCACGGCGCGGTGCCGCCGCGCGACGTGCTGTTGCGCTTCATCGCCGAGAACCCGCATCAGGCGTCAAAACGCGAGATCGCCAAGGCCTTCGGACTCAAGGGCGAGGCTCGGGTCGAGCTCAAGGCGCTTTTGCGCTCGCTTGAGGAGGATGGACTCGTCGAGAAGAAGCGCAAGTCGCTCATCCGCCCCGGCGGCCTGCCGCCGGTCACCGTTCTCGACATCACCATCCGCGACGTGGACGGCGAACTAATCGGGCGTCCGGCCGAATGGCTGGATGATGAAGGCGTCGCGCCGGCCGTGCTCATCAAGCAGTCCTCTGTCGCCAAGGCGAAGGGCAAAGCGCCGGTTGCCGGCCTCGGCGACCGGGTGCTCGCCAAGATCTTTCCGGCGAAGGAGCGCGGCGGTCCGGCCTATACCGGACGCGTCATCAAGGTTCTCGACAAGCGCAAGGATGCGGTTCTCGGGGTCTTCCGCTCAACCCCCGGCGGCGGCGGCCGGCTGATGCCGATCGACAAGCGCGGCGAAGAAGTGCTGGTCGAACCGAATTTCACCGGCGACGCCGCGGACGGCGATCTTGTCGAAGTGCATCTGGCGCGCCTCGGACGCTACGGGCTGCCGCGGGCCCAGGTGCAGAGCGTCATCGGCTCGGTCGCTTCCGAGAAGGCGATCTCGATGATCGCCATCCACGCGCACGGGATTCCCCATGTTTTCCCCGAGCGCGTGCTGAAGGAGGCAGACGCGGCAGAGCCGGCGACGATGGCGCATCGCGAAGACTGGCGCTCGCTGCCGCTGATCACGATCGACCCGGCGGATGCCAAGGACCACGACGATGCCGTTTTTGCCGAGCCGGATCCCTCGCCCGATAATCCCGGCGGCGTGATCGTCACCGTCGCGATTGCCGACGTGTCCTGGTACGTCAGGCCGAAGTCCGCGCTCGACCTCGAGGCGCTGAAGCGCGGCAACTCGGTCTACTTCCCGGACCGCGTTGTGCCGATGCTACCGGAACGGATCTCCAACGACCTCTGCTCCTTGAAGGAGGGCGTCGATCGCCCGGCGCTTGCGGTGCGGATGCGTTTCTCGAAGGAGGGCCGCAAAGCCGCCCACACGTTCCATCGCATCATGATGCGCAGCGCCGCCAAGCTTTCATACAGCCAAGCTCAGGCGGCGATCGACGGGAACCCGGACGACAAGACAGGCCCGATCCTCGAACCGATCCTGAAGCCGCTCTGGGAAGCCTATCGCATCCTTGCGCGCGGTAGGGAGCGGCGCCAGCCGCTCGAGCTCGATGTGCCCGAGCGCAAGATCATCCTGAAGCCGGACGGCACCGTCGACCGGGTCTTCGTGCCGGAGCGCCTCGATGCGCACAAGCTTATCGAGGAAATGATGATCCAGGCCAATGTCGCGGCCGCCGAGACGCTGGAGCAGAAGCGGCAGGCGCTGATCTACCGCGTGCACGACCAGCCCTCGCTTGCCAAGCAGGAGAGCCTGCGCGAATTCCTGGCGACGCTCGACATCTCGCTCTCCAGAGGCGGCAGCATGCGGGCGAACCATTTCAACGGCATTCTCGCCAAGGCCGACGGCAAGCCTTACGAGACCATGGTCAATGAGATGGTGCTGCGCTCGCAGAGCCAGGCGATATACAGCCCCGAAAACATCGGCCATTTTGGCCTCAACCTGCTGCGCTATGCTCATTTCACCTCGCCGATCCGCCGCTACGCGGATCTGGTGGTGCACAGGGCACTGGTTGCCTCGCTCGGTCTCGGCGAAGGCGGCCTGACGCCGCAGGAGGAAGGCGCGCTCGATGACATCGCCGCCGAAATCTCCACCTTCGAACGGCGCGCGATGGCGGCCGAGCGCGATACCGTCGACCGGCTGATCGCCCATCACCTGAGCGGCCGCGTCGGCGAAGAGTTCGACGGACGCGTGTCGGGCGTGACCAAGGCGGGACTTTTTGTCACGCTGCCTTCCTATGGCGCCGACGGCTTCATACCTGTATCGACGCTTGGACGCGATTACTTCATCTATGACGAAGCTCACCAGGCGATGTCCGGCGAGAAAACCGGCCTCGGCTACCGCCTTGGCGACCCGGTGCGCGTCAAGCTTGCCGAAGCGGTGCCGCTTGCCGGCGCGCTTCGCTTCGAGATGGTGAGTGAAGGGCGCAAAATGCCAACCGCGATGCGCTCCTTCCACAAGGCCGGCCGGCGCAATCGTATAAATGCGGGCAAGCGGCCGGGAACGCGCCCGCCGCGCGGCAGACGCTGATCCGCCGGGAAAGTGGCGCTCCGTTCGGTACGAAGGGTTTTGGACATGAAGGCAACGGCGACGGATATGCTCCAATTCGGTGGCGCTGAGAAGGACGAACGGCCGGTTGGCCGCTCGATCAAGCGCGGCTTGCTGAGCCGTTGCCCCGCCTGCGGCAAGGGCCGGCTGTTTCGAGCCTTTGTCAAATCGGTGGACGTATGCGCCGGCTGCGGCGAGCGCATGGACCATCACCGCGCAGACGACTTCCCGCCCTATATCGTGGTGACGATCGTCGGCCATCTTGCGCTCGGCGGCTATATGGCCACCGATCTCATACTGCCGCTCACGACCTGGCAGCACCTGGCGTTCTGGGCGCCGGTTACGCTCGCAAGCGCGATCGCGCTGATGCAGCCCGTCAAGGGCGCGGTCATCGGCCTGCAATGGGCCTTGAAAATGCACGGCTTCGGCGGCCACGCGGACGAGCCGGAAGATGTTCTGCCGCCGCGAGATTCCTCCGCATGATGCGCGAGCGCTGCCGCGCTTCCCTGCCACAGCCCCCGGTAAGCAAGCCCCCTACGATCCGACCGCGGGACGCGGCATCGATCATGTTGCTCGACCGCTCCGGCGGCACCGTGCGCGTGCTGATGGGAAAACGCCACAGCGCCCATGCATTCATGCCGGACCTCTATGTGTTTCCGGGCGGCCGCTGCGACCCTACCGACTATCGGCTCCAATTCTCCGGCGACCTTCACCCGGCAGTTCTGCACTCGCTGAAGGCGACCGTTGGCCGGCCGCTCACCGAGGCGCGCGCCAGGGCACTGGCGCTTGCGGCCGTGCGGGAGCTCTATGAAGAGGCAGGCGTGAGCCTCGGCAGCAGGCAAGAGCGAGCACACGCCCCCCTTCCCTTTCTTCCCGACCTCACGAACTTGCGCTATATGGCTCGGGCCATCACTCCTCCGGGACAGCCGAGGCGTTTCGACACCCGCTTCTTCGCGATATTCGCGGACGAAGCAGAAATCGATCCGTCCGAGGTTCTGGAAAGCCGGGAGCTTCAGGATTTGCAGTGGATCGATGTGAACGACTGTTCTCTTAGAATACCGGAGATCACCGCAACTATTCTCGCGGATCTAAGGCATGCCCTTGAATCCGATCCCCTGCTCCCCCGCGGAAGGCCGGTGCCGTTCTATTCTGCGCGCTACCGGCGCTTCGTCCGCACGCTTCTCTAGAGCCGGATACGCTCACCGATGCTTGCGTTCTCGCTCTTTCCGTATGTCATTGCAGCATTTCAGCGACGTCAGGTGAGCCCACCTGCCGGCAAAATGCTCTAGGGAACCTGTCAAAAATGTCGAAGCCGCTATCCGGCAAGCGCGCGCCGGTCGACGAAATCCACTGGCCATCGCTGATCGCCGCTGTTGCCTCCATCACCTCCGTCGGCATCGCCATCGGACTAGGGCTGCCGCTGCTCAGCATCATCATGGAGAAGCGCGGCATTTCCCCGACGCTGATCGGGCTCAACTCGGCAATGGCCGGTCTCGCCTCGATGGCGGCCGCCCCGCTAACGACGAAGCTTGCGCATCGCCATGGCGTCGCACCGACTATGCTGCTGGCAATCGTCTGCTCCGCCGCCAGCGCCCTCGGTTTTTTCTACATCACCAATTTCTGGCTCTGGTTTCCGCTCAGAATCGTCTTTCACGGTGCCATCACCGTGCTCTTCGTTCTCTCGGAATTCTGGATCAATGTGACCGCGCCTCCGAACAAGCGCGGCTTCGTTCTCGGCATCTACGGCACCGTCCTGTCGCTCGGCTTTGCCAGCGGGCCGCTGCTCTTTTCGATCCTCGGCAGCGAGGGCATCCTGCCCTTCGCCGTCGGCGCCGGCGTCATTCTGCTTGCGGCGATACCGATTTATATCGCTCGCAACGAAAGCCCCGTCATCGACGAAAAGCCGGGGCGCCATTTCATGCGCTATGTCTTCCTGGTGCCGACCGCGACCGCGGCCGTCTTTATATTCGGCGCGGTCGAATCGGGCGGCCTCTCACTTTTCCCGATCTTTGCGACCCGCGCGGGCTTCACCGAATCGCAGGCCGCGCTCCTGCTCACCGTCATGGGCGTCGGCAACTTCATCTTTCAGATCCCGCTCGGCATGCTCTCCGATATGGCTAGAGACCGCCGCACGATCCTGTCTGCGCTGACGGTGATCGGCCTCATCGGCGCTCTATTCCTCCCCATGCTCATCGAAAGCTGGTTCCTGATGGCGGTGGTCCTGCTCTTCTGGGGTGGATGCGTCTCCGGCCTCTATACGGTCGGCCTCAGCCATCTCGGCTCGCGCCTGCAGGGGTCGGATCTCGCGGCAGCCAACGCGGCCTTCGTCTTCTCCTATGCCGTCGGCACCGTCGCAGGGCCGCAGGCGATCGGAGCGGCCATGGACGTCACCGGCAATAACGGCTTTGCCTGGGCCATTGCCGCCTTCTTCGGGCTTTATGTTGTGCTTTCCATCGTGCGCATCGTTTTGAACCCAAAACGGCCTTGACTTTTCGAGCGCGATTTGTAGTTTCGCGCCAACCTTGACCGTGGCCCGCAACCGGTTGTCCACGGCTTTCATTTTTCTATAAAGGCAGGACGACCATGGCGAAAGCTACCACCATCAAGATCAAGCTGCTGTCGACGGCCGACACGGGTTACTTCTACGTCACGACCAAGAACAGCCGCACCATGACGGAAAAGATGACGAAGACGAAATACGACCCGGTCGTCAAGAAGCACGTCGAATTCAAGGAAACGAAGATCAAGTAAGATCTTCGCTGCTTTATCAGAGGGCGCCGACCGAAAGGTCGGCGCCTTTTTTCTTTTTGGCGACGCCTCTCGCGCAGTTGTGCAAGTGAATCCGGTTGTCATGCGCCGGCCCCTTCGGTTCCGACCTGTATGTCTCCTCAAATCGGCATCGATTACAGCGCCGCGCCTGATAGGACGCGCGGCGCTACCGTTCGGAAACTCGCAACGGGCCGGAGCGCTACGCCACGTTGCGCGCGCTGCAGAACGCACGGCTCTGTATAGGCGTCTGCGGCTTTTCGGACACACAGGCGCGGCCATGACGTCCTGAAGCGCGGCGTCGGCGCTTCAAACGGTTTCGATCCGGGAAGGCAGGCGGTAAACTCGCCCCGTTCGTATCCAATGAAGAACGCCAACTTCTTTCGAAGCGGCGTTTTCAAAGGGGGTCGGCTGGTCCCAGCAGCGGCACGAGGAATCCGCAGACGCCGGAAACCAGCCGACCGACCCCACGACCCAGGAGATGCGGCGGACCTGAGCATCATGGGGTAACGAATTGGTAATGGAAGTGGCACTTCCTTACCTATGAGCATTGCCTGAAACTAAAAAAAAATCAATGAATTCTTAATCACCGAAACAAGCTTGCTCGGTGTTTGGTTAATTTCTGTCCCGTATTCGGACGCATCCAAACGGGCCGCCCATAAAAGATGCTTTGCCCCAGCACCAGTGACGCCGGAAGAATACAACCTGTGAGGCAGTTGACAAGAGCAGGGGACGAAGGTTTCAGGCCCCACCTACAGACGTCTGGCTATTGCACGCGCCTGATTAGACGCGCAGTGCTGCAGGGAAAGGCTATTGCGAGCATCAGCACCCTTCCCAATCAAACTCAAGCTGCTGCGGCGACGACCCTGTTTCGCCCATTGTTCTTCGCTTCGTAGAGCGCCACATCGGCGCGCTTGAGCAAGGCTTCGGGCGTATCGCCCTCCGGTCGCAGGCTGGCAATGCCGAGCGATGCCGTGACGCTCAGTACAGTGTCCGCGCGCACGATCTCGAAACCACGACTTTCAACCATCAGTCGAAGCCGCTCGGCGACGACCGCGGCCATTTCTGGCGTGGTGTCCGGCATTACGATCACGAATTCCTCCCCACCGAAGCGGCATGCGAGATCTGCGCCGCGCACGGTCGCACGCACGCGATTGGCAAATTCGCGCAGGACTTCGTCGCCGGCGTCGTGGCCATAGGTGTCGTTCACCTGTTTGAAGCGGTCGATATCGGTGATGCAGATCGATAGCGGCCGCCCGCGCGCCATTGCCCGATCCAGGAGCAGCTTCAGGTGACCATCAAGGTAACGGCGATTGTGCAGACCCGTGAGATCGTCCGTGATCGCCAGTTCGATCGTCTGCTGCACGCTGGCGCGCAGCCGATCATTGCATTGCTTGCGACGAATCTGTGTCAGACAACGGGCGAGCAACTCATTGGGATCGACCGGACGCATGATGTAATCCGTCACCCCGAGTTCGAGTGCGCGGACGATCATCTCGTCATTACCCTGATCCGCGACCAGGAGGATCGGGATGAAACGCGTCCGCTCGAGAGAGCGCAGTTGCGAGCAGAGACGCAACGGGTCGTACGCATCGAAATTCGCATTGACGATGACGAGATCGAAGTTGTTCTCGGCGGCTTCGAAGAGGGCGGTCTGCGGCTCGGCCATGACCGAAACCCTGGCAATCGGCTTCAACGCCCGCACCAGCCGCTCCTGTGACGAGGCACGGCCGTCGACCAGGAGCACGGAGCCGGGCTCGTCCGGCCGGTCCTGCCGCAGCATTTCCTGCAGACCGATGGTGTGCGCGGTCTGAGCCCTCAGGCGCAGTTCGTCGCTGACGTTCTTCAAGCGTACGAGACTCTTTACCCGCGACATCAGTTGCAGGTCGTTGACGGGTTTCGTGAGAAAGTCGTCCGCGCCGGCCTTCAGCCCACGGACGCGGTCGGAGGGCTGGTCGAGTGCCGTCACCATGACCACGGGAATATGCGCTGTCCGGCTGTTCGCCTTCAGCCTCTCGCAAACCTCGAAGCCGTCCATGCCGGGCATCATGATGTCGAGCAGCACGAGATCCACCGGCGTCGTTTCGCAGATCGCCAGGGCGGAAGGTCCGTTTTCCGCGGTCAGCACGTCAAAATACTCAGCCACCAGCCGCGCCTCGAGGAGCTTCACATTGGCTGGTACGTCATCGACGACGAGGATACGCGCAGTCATATCAGTTTCCCGGCAGTTCAGGCATCGCCCAGGTAGGTCTTGATCGTTTCAATGAATTTGGGAACGGAAATCGGTTTTGATACATAAGCTTCGCAGCCGCCCTGGCGAATTCGCTCCTCGTCGCCCTTCATGGCGAAGGCGGTTACGGCAATGACGGGAATGACGTGAAGCTCGTCATCTTCCTTGAGCCATTTGGTCACTTCGAGACCGGAGACCTCCGGCAGTTGGATGTCCATCAATATCAGATCGGGCCGATGCTTGCGCGCCAGTTCGAGCGCTTCCATGCCGTTGCGCGTCTGGATCGTCGTGTAGCCCGAAGCCTCAATCAGGTCTCGGAAGAGCTTCATATTCAGCTCATTGTCCTCAACAATCATCACCTGTTTGGGCATATCGATCCCTTGCTGTCTGTCGCCGCCTTGCAAGTCCCCTTTAGAGATATAAGTTTCACAACTGGCGACTCGACCCATTTCCTCGATCGCAAGGCTAGCGCTATTTGGTTGAAAAAGAGGTAAACCCGGCCGCCAAAGGAGAAGAGATTCAACACGATGAAGAGCGCCGACGAAACAGCAATCGCCATTCTGTCCTGGCTGGCGGGCGAGACGGAACTCATGTCGCGCTTTCTGGCGCTCTCCGGTACCGATGCCGGCTCGCTGCGCCAGGCCGCCGGCGACCCCGGCTTCATGGGCGGCCTCGTTGCCTTTCTGATGGAGCACGAGCCGACGCTGATGGCGTTTTGCAGCGCGACCGGAACGCCCCCGGAGGAGGTCGTCAGGGCGCACCGGGCCTTTTCCGGCCCGGCGGATTTTGCGGACGTCTGACTATGGGTATGTGGGGGGCCGGAACCGGCATCCGCCTTTCCGACCGCCCGCTGATCGTCAGCGATGTCGATGAAGTCGTGCTCGAATTCCTGACGCCCTTCATGGCATTTCTGCAGGCTGAGGGCCATGCGCTCCTGCCCCGCTCCTTCCGTCTTTCCGGCAATATCGTCGACCGGGAGAGCGGCGAAGCGGTGAGCGACGTTGCAGCGGAAGCGCTGCTCGAGGCCTTTTATGCGGCGCAGGACCGATGGCAGACGCCGGCGGTGCAGGTGGTCGAGACGCTGAAGCGACTTTCCGGAGACGCCGACATCGTTTTCCTGACAGCGATGCCGTCGCGTCACGCGGTGTTGCGCCGCTCTCTGCTCGACGCCCTCGATCTTCCCTATCCAATGCTCGCCTCCGAAGAACCCAAGGGGCCGCTGGTCAAGCGGCTGCATCGAGAGCGCGATCTGCCGCTCGTCTTCATCGACGACATTCTGCGCAATCTCCATTCCGTGCGGGAACACGCTCCGGCCAGCCTTCTTATCAACATGATGGCGAATGCGGAATTTCGCGCCCTTGCACCGGTGCCCGCCGCCGACATCCGCGTCGCGGCGGACTGGGCGGAGGCGGCGAAGTTGATACGCGGTCATTGGCACGCACAGGCCAAGACCTGCTGAACCGCCATTCGGTGCCGCCGAGCCGGGACAAGTCATGTCCGGATGAACCCTCATTCCCTCAATTCCAGTCGCATCGGGGCCTGTCATCCCTGCGCCCTGGGTGCAATTTGCAGGGCGATATCCCATAATGCCTCGAACCTTGAGACTTACTACAGTGCGGGCGTCCATCAGACGCAGTAAGGTCGCTGTGGCGCTTTGACTCGCTGCACGATTTATCCTTACATCGGTTCCGGTTTGAGGAATCATGCAGTAGCGTAGAGCGTAAAGTCACCTCGTTCAACATTTGTTCCAGACATGCGAGACAGCACTGCAGCGATTCCGGGCTTCTGCCGAGACTGCCTGAAGGAACAGGCCGCCCTCGCCCGGCGGTGCCGCACCTGCGGCAGTCCGCGTCTCCTGCACCACGCCGAGCTCTACGGGCTGATGCTGGCGCATATCGACTGCGACGCCTTCTACGCCTCGATCGAGAAACGCGACAATCCGGAGCTCGCCGACAGACCGGTCATCATCGGCGGCGGCAAACGCGGCGTTGTCTCGACCGCCTGCTACATCGCCCGCATTCATGGCGTGCGCTCGGCCATGCCCATGTTCAAGGCACTCGAGGCCTGCCCCGAGGCGGTGGTAATCAAGCCCGACATGGAGAAGTATTCCCGTGTCGGGCGCAAGGTCAGGGCCATGATGCTGGAACTGACGCCACTCGTAGAGCCGCTGTCGATCGACGAGGCCTTCCTCGATTTGAGCGGCACGGACCGGCTGCATCACGCCCCGCCCGCCCGGACGCTGGCCCGCTTCGCCCGGCGCGTCGAGCAGGAAGTCGGCATCACAGTCTCGATCGGCCTCTCCTACTGCAAGTTCCTCGCCAAGGTCGCCTCTGACCTGCAGAAGCCGCGCGGCTTCTCCGTCATCGGCCAGGCCGAAGCCGTTGACTTCCTGAAGGAGCGTCCCGTCACCTTGATCTGGGGTGTCGGTAAGGCCTTCGCCGCGACGCTCGAGCGGGATGGCATCCGCACGATCGGGCAGTTGCAGACGATGGAAGAGGCCGAACTGATGCGCCGCTACGGCACGATGGGTCAGCGGCTTTACCGGCTTTCGCGCGGCCAGGACGAACGCAGCGTCGAGACTGGCGGAGAGGCAAAAAGCGTTTCCTCGGAAACGACCTTCAATGTCGACCTGTCTCGCCCGGAGGAACTCATCCCGCATCTCAGGCGCCTGAGCGAGCAGGTGGCGCTCAGGCTGCGCAAATCCGAACTCGCCGGACAGACCGTCGTCCTGAAATTGAAGACGGCCGACTTCAGATCCCGTACGCGCAACCGGCGCTTGGACAGCCCCACCCGCCTTGCCGACCGGATTTTCCGCACCGGCCTGCAATTGCTCGAGAGAGAAGTCGACGGGACGAGATACAGGCTGATCGGCATCGGCGTCAGCGATCTTTGCGATCCCGTCCTTGCCGATCCGCCGGATCTCGTGGATCCCTCTGCAGCGCGACGGGCGGCCGCCGAGGAGGCGATCAACAAGCTGCACGACAGGTTCGGCAAGACCAGCGTCGAGACGGGTTATACCTTCGGCCAAAGGCGCCGCGATCAATAGCCCGTGATAGCCGGCGCCAGGATTCAATTCCTTAAATATTGAAGGATAGCCTGGCTCGACAACTCCGGTGTGTCACGGTCTGCGCGCCGTTTGGAGACGCCGCCATCGGAAATGAGGGTTTGTCTTGCGTTCCACTCTCAGGATAGGGCTCGTCGTCCTCGTCATGTCGTCGTCACCCTCCACGGCAGCGGGCAAGGCGCCATTGCAGATCGTAGTATCGCGCGAGCAGCAGTCACTCGTCGTCTATGATGGAGATAGAGTGGTTGCCACCTCGAATGTGTCTACCGGAAGAGAGGGCCATCGGACTCCGACGGGTATCTTTTCGATCCTTGAGAAGCGCCGGCACCACGAGTCGAACATCTATTCCAATGCGCCAATGCCGTTCATGCAGCGGCTGACCTGGTCCGGCATCGCCCTGCACGGCTCCAATCACGTGCCGAATTATCCGGCTTCGCACGGGTGCGTGCGGCTTCCCGGCCGCTTCGCCGCCGATCTTTTCAAGATAACGGAACGCGGCATGCATGTGGTCATATCCGAGCGGCAGGTCGCCCCCGTCAAGGTTTGGAGCGACGCGCTCTTCCAGCCGAAGCAGGCGCGGCCGGCGGCACCTCTTTCCGACGTGCCCCTGCGCCCGGCTCTCAGCCACCTGGCGACCGGCAGCGTCGAGGTGGCGATGGCCGAACAATCTCCCCCGCCGCCGTCTTTCAAACGCGACGGAGCGCCGATCCGCATCCTGATTACCCGACGCGGGACGCGAGAGAACGTGCGCGACCTGCAGATGCTCCTGACCACGCTCGGCCACGATGCCGGCGTCCCGGACGGGTATAACGGCCCCGCGACGCTCGCCGCCATCCGTGCCTTCCAGGCGGCCGAAGGCATGCCGGCTGATGGGGAGATCACGCCGGCTCTGCTCCAGGCCGTTTTCCGCAAGGCCGGTCGCGGCACACCGCCGAACGGGATCCTGCGCGTGCGCCGGACCTTTCAGTCGCTCTTCGAAGCCGATGTCGAAATCGACAAGCCCGAACTGGCGCTCGGGACGCATTTTCTGCAGTTCCAGGAGCTCGACCCGCAATCCGGAGAAGGCGAATGGTTCGGTCTTTCCCTGGACAACGTGCTGAGGAATGCCACGAAGAAGCGCCTCGGGATTACGACCGATGCGGATGCCTTGGACTTCAATGCCCTGAGGCGCACGCTCGGTCGCATCACGGTGCCCGAGGATGCCCGCCGGCGCATCGCGTTCCTTCTCGCCAATGGCTCCTCGCTTTCGATCTCCGACACCGAATTCGGGACGGAGACAGGTGAAGGAACCGACTTCGTCACCATCACTCGCACCGTAAGCGACGACTGACCCTTTTAAACCAGCTCGACGTCGAGAACGCCGGGGGCAGAACGGAGAGCCGCGGCGATTTCCGGCGATATCCGGTATTTCTCGCTAAGTTCGACCTCGATTTCCCGCTGGCCCTTATCCTTGATGACGATGAAGGAAACCAAGCCGTCCCCCTTCGTGTTGAGGTGGGAGGCAATCGAGCGCAAGGGGCCGGAATCGCGCACATAAACGCGCAGCGCCTTCTGCATCTGCAGCGATTCCTCCTCGAGCGATCGAAGCGTGCGGATGCGAAGACCGATGCCCTCCGGTCGCTCCTCGGCATCCACCGTCATCACCAGCGATTTGCCCGGCTCCAGCAAATCGCGGTTCTGGTGCAGGATTTCCGAGAAGAGGACCGCCTCGAACTGACCGGAGGCGTCGGAAAAGGCGACGATTCCCATCTTGTTGCCGGTGCGCGTCTTACGCTCCTGTTTCGATGTCACAGTCCCCGCGAGCCGGCCGGCGGTGGCACCCTTTTTCACCGCAGCGGAGAAATCGCCGAATGTCTGCACCCGCATTTTCTCGAGCAGTTTGTTGTAGGTATCGAGCGGATGGGCGGAGAGATAGAAGCCGAGCACCTGGAATTCCCGATGCAGTTTCTCGGAGGCGAGCCAGGGCGTATAGGGCGGCAGCACGATCTTTTCGGGACCGGTCGCAGCGCCGGCTCCGAACATGTCGCTCTGGCCGCTCACCTTGTTCTCCTGGGCACGCTGCGAAAAGCCGAGGATGCGGTCGAGCCCGCCAATGAGCTCGGCCCGATCGTAGCCGAAGCAGTCGAAGGCACCGGCGGCGATCAGACTCTCGAAGACGCGCCGGTTCAAAAGCTTCGGATCGATCCGGAGGCAGAAGTCCTCAAGGCTCGCGAAGGATCGGTCACCACGAACCTCGACGATATGGTCGACGGCCGACTCGCCCACGCCCTTGATCGCCGCGAGCGAATAATAGATGCGGTTGTCGCCGGTCTCGAAGTAACGGAACGACGTCTGCACCGAGGGCGCGATCACCTCGATGCCGAGGCGCTTGGCGTCCTGGCGAAAGTCGTTGATCTTCTCCGTATTCGACATGTCGAGCGTCATGGAGGCCGCCAGGAACTCGACCGGATAGTGCGCCTTCATAAAGGCGGTCTGGTATGAGACGATGGCATAGGCGGCCGCGTGAGACTTGTTGAAGCCGTAATTCGCGAATTTCGCGAGCAGGTCGAAGATCAGGTTCGCCTGTGGCTTGGAGACGCCGTTCTGAACCGCGCCGTCGACAAAGCGGGCGCGCTGCTTGTCCATCTCCTCCTTGATCTTCTTGCCCATGGCGCGGCGCAGCAGGTCCGCTTCGCCGAGCGAATAGCCCGAGAGCACCTGAGCGATCTGCATCACCTGCTCCTGATAGACGATAACGCCCTGGGTTTCCTTGAGCAGGTAATCGATCTTCGGGTGAATGGATTCAATCTCTTCCTCGCCATGCTTGCGGGCGTTGTAGACCGGGATGTTCTCCATCGGTCCCGGGCGGTAGAGCGCGACGAGTGCGATGATGTCCTCGATACAGTCCGGGCGCATGCCGATCAGCGCCTTGCGCATACCGGCACTTTCCACCTGGAACACGCCGACCGTTTCGCCGCGGGAGAGAATTTCGTAGGTCTTCGGATCGTCGAGCGGGATGCTGGCAAGATCAACCTCGATGCCACGCTTGGCGACGAAGTCGACGGCAGTCTTCAGCACCGTCAGCGTCTTCAGGCCGAGAAAGTCGAATTTGACGAGACCGGCCTGCTCCACCCACTTCATGTTGAACTGTGTTACCGGCATATCCGAACGCGGATCGCGATACATCGGCACGAGCTGCGACAGCGGCCGATCGCCGATAACGATACCGGCCGCATGGGTCGAGGCGTGACGATAGAGACCCTCGATCTTCTGCGCGATGTCGAGCAGGCGGGCGACGACAGGCTCCTTCTCCGCCTCCTCCTGCAGGCGCGGCTCCTCCTCGATCGCTTTCGACAGCGGGGTCGGGTTGGCCGGGTTGTTCGGCACAAGTTTGCAGATCTTGTCGACCTGCCCGTAAGGCATTTCCAGCACCCGGCCGACGTCACGCAGCGCCGCGCGCGCCTGCAACGAACCGAAGGTGATGATCTGCGCCACCTGCTCGCGTCCGTATTTGCGCTGGACGTAGCGGATGACCTCCTCGCGCCGGTCCTGGCAGAAGTCGATGTCGAAGTCCGGCATCGATACGCGCTCGGGATTGAGGAAGCGCTCGAACAGCAACGAAAAGCGCATCGGATCGACATCGGTGATCGTCAGCGCATAGGCGACCAGCGAGCCGGCGCCCGAGCCACGGCCGGGACCGACCGGAATGTCATGCTCCTTGGCCCATTTGATAAAGTCCGCAACGATCAGGAAGTAGCCCGGGAACTTCATGCGCTCGATGACGCTGAGCTCGAAGCCCAGCCGCTCGCGGTAATCCTCTTCCTTGTAGCCGGGCGCCATGCCGAGCTTGGCCAGGCGGAGATCTAGCCCCTCCTCCGCCTGCCGGCGCAGCTCCGCCGCTTCCGCGCGCTCGGCTTCCTCCGGATCGTCCGAGCCGCCGGTAAAGCGCGGCAGGATCGGTTTGCACGTATTGAGCATGAAAGAGCAGCGGCGCGCGATCTCGACCGTATGCTCCAGCGCCTCCGGCAGATCGGCAAAAAGCGCCGCCATTTCCTTGCGGCTTTTCAGATAGTGGTCCGGCGTCAGTCGGAACCGGCTGTCGTCCGAGACGACGGCATTATGGGCAACGGCCATCAGGGCATCATGGGCGTCATAGTCAGCGGGCGAAGGAAAGAAGGCCTCGTTGGTCGCAACGAGCGGAACGTCGTTGCGATAGGCAAGCTCCACCATGCGGCTCTCGTGACGCCGGTCGTAATTGCCTTGCCGTTGCAGTTCGACATAGAGGCGATCGCCGAAAAGCGCGAAGAGCACCTTGAGCCGCGACTCGGCAAGCTGCTGCGAGCCGGCCTTGAGCGCGATGTCGACGGGGCCGCCGGCAGCGCCCGTCAAGGCGATCAGCCCTTCCGTTCCACCATCAGCAAGCCATGAACGCGTGATCCGCGCCGCCTGGTGTCCTTCGCCGTCGAGATAGGCGCGGCTGACGAGGTGGACGAGTCGCGCATAACCGGCCTCGGTCGCGGCGATGAGGACGATTGCGGGCAGCTTCGCTAACTGCTGTGCGTGCCCCCGCCGCTCGCCATCCTCGTCCTCCATATCGATGGAGAGCTGACAACCGATGATCGGCTGCAATCCGTCGTCTGCCGCTTTCTGGGAGAATTCCAGCGCCGCGAACAGGTTGTTGGTGTCGGCTATGCCGATCGCCGGCTGGTCATCGGCAACCGCCTTGCCAAGAATCTTCTTGAGCGGCAGCGCGCCCTCGAGCAGCGAATAGGCGGAGTGCACACGCAGATGGACGAATTGCGGATTCTCTGCACCCGTGATGTCCTGCCCAGTGCCTTCGCCATTTGCCATCGTCGCACTCCGATTCCTGTCCGGTGCGGAGCATATCCCGTTTCCGGTCCCGACTGTCCAGTCTTGCAGCCGGGACGGGGAATTTTTCAGCCGGCGAGTCCGGTGGGATGCATTCCGGGGAAGAAGGGAATCACATGCCCAGTGCGATCACCGAAACGCTCACGATGAAGAGCGTCATCGATGCGAAGGCAGCAAGATCACGAACGAAATCTGTCATAACATGGCTCCTTTCCGCTATTGTTCTACTTTTGTTCCATTTTTGTTCGATAGTCAAGCAAGGGCGAATGAAACGCCCGCTATTCATCGGCTATGGTTAACGCAACCGGACGGCGTGCAAGTCATCCGCGGCCCCGAGCCCCAGCGGGGACCTTCACAGCGAAGCCGTTCGAACGACACACGAGGACGAACCACATCCGGAAGCGAACCAGCCCTTCGCCAGCAACCCGCATGCTTCTCTTTTCGTTCTTTGCAAGAACGGTTGCTTTCGCCATTCTCGGCGCGGATCGAGGGATGCTCATCATGACCAGAGAACTGACGGACTTCATCGTCGAAGCGAAAGCGTGTTGCTATGTCGGCGACGGTACGAGGCTTGCGGGTTGCCGCCCGGCTCCCACGATTTGGCTCACGAACGCGGCAGCTGGCGCTATCTCTACAGCTATTTCGGCGGAACAGACTTTGCCGGACAGGAGACCGTTTGGCACGACGGCGAGCCGATCGACCGCGGCGACGGCGAGACCGACCACTTCTCCGGGCACGAGACGATATTCGTCGATGGTGAAGTGGCCTATGAACTCGACTGTCGCGGCGGGCTCATCGTACCCTGACTCGCGACTGGAGCGCCTAGCATGCGGCCCAGCCGTTATTCCAGTTCGACTATCTTGCCGTCCTCGATCGTCACGCGGCGGTCCATGAGCGAGGCAAGTTCGTGATTATGCGTGGCGATCAGCGACGCAAGGCCGGACTGTCGAGCCAGCGCTTCCAACGCCTCGAACACATAGCCCGCCGTCTCGGGATCGAGATTACCGGTCGGCTCGTCGGCCAGCAGAATGAGCGGCGCATTGGCGACCGCGCGAGCGATCGCGACGCGCTGCTGCTCGCCGCCGGAAAGCTCGGTCGGGCGGTGGGAAGCGCGATGGCCAATGCGCATATAGTCCAATAACGCACTTGCGCGCTCCGCCGCCTCCGCCTTCGCAAGGCCGGCGATCAACTGCGGCATCATGATGTTCTCCAGCGCCGAGAATTCCGGCAGGAGATGGTGGAACTGGTAGACGAAGCCGATCTCGTTGCGGCGGATCGCGGTGCGCCGGTCGTCGCTAAGGCCGTTGCAGGCCATGCCATTCACGATGACATCGCCCCCGTCCGGATGTTCGAGAAGCCCCGCGACGTGCAGCAGCGTCGACTTCCCCGTGCCGGACGGCGCCACCAGCGCCACGGTCTCGCCGCGCCGCAACGTCAGGTCGACGCCCTTGAGGATCGGCAGGAAGGTGTCGCCCTCGCCATAGTGCCGCTCGACGGCCGAGAGCTGCAGTGCCACGCGCGCATTCATTCCGCTTCTTGTCCTTGTTATTCGTACCGCAAGGCCTGCACCGGATCGAGGCGCGAGGCGCGCCAGGCCGGAAAGATCGTCGCGAGGAAGGAGAGCGCCAGCGCCATGACGATAACCGCGATGGTCTCGTCGACATTCATGTCCGCCGGCAACTGGCTCAGGAAATAGAGCTCCGGATCGAAGAGTGTCGCCCCGGACAGCCACGAGAAGAACTGGCGGATCGATTCGATGTTCAGGCAGACGATTACCCCGAGCGCGACGCCGGCCACCGTCCCCGCCACGCCGATCGCGGCACCTGTCATGAAGAATATCCGCATCACGGCGCCCGAAGTCGCGCCCATGGTGCGCAGGATGGCGATGTCGCTGCCCTTGTCCTTGACCAGCATGATCAGGCCCGAGACGATGTTGAGAGCCGCCACCAGGACGATCAGCGTCAGGATCATGAACATCACGTTGCGTTCGACCGAGAGCGCGGAGAAGAATGTCTTGTTGCGATCCCGCCAGTCTGTGATGAAGACCTGCCGGCCGGCGGCCTCCTCGAGCGGCTGGCGCAGATCGTCGACGGAATCGGGATGTTCGACGAAGAGCTCGATCGATTGAACGAGCCCGTCCGCATTGAAATAGAGCTGCGCCTCCTCGAGCGGCATGAAGATGATGGTCGCATCATATTCCGACATGCCGACCTCGAATATCGCCGAAATCGTGTAGGCCTTGATGCGCGGGTTCATCCCGAGCGGAGTCACGTCGCCGTTCGGTGAGGTCAGCGTGACCGTGCCACCGACGGTAACGCCCAACTGGTCCGCCATTCGCGACCCGATGGCGATGCCGCTGCCGGACGCGAAGCCGACGAGATCGCCGGAAACGATATGTTCCGATATCGACTTCATCTTCGAGAGATCATCCGCCCTCACGCCGCGAACCAGCGCACCCGTCGAAGCATCGCCGATGCCCTGGGCAAGCACTTGCCCCTCGACGGTCGGGATTGCCATGGTCACGCCCGGAACGGCGGAGAACCGCGCGGCAAGATCGGCATAATCGGTGAGCGGACCATCGAGCGGTTGTACGATGACATGGCCGTTCATGCCGAGGATACGCGAGATGAGCTCGGTACGGAAACCGTTCATCACCGCCATGACGATGATCAGCGTCGCCACGCCGAGCATGATGCCGGTGAAAGAAAAACCGGCAATGACCGAGATGAAGGCCTCCTTCCGCCGTGAGCGCAGGTACCGCCAGGCGACCATGCGCTCGAAGGCGGAGAAGGGACGGCTGGAAGACGCGCCCGCCGGGGCGGCTGCCTTTGCTTGCTCTTCCGTCGCCGCGGCCATCTTCGATCCCTTCGCCTCTTATTTCGCCGCGATCAGTTTGTTGATCGCGGCCTCGACCGTCATCGTCTCGCGTGCGCCGGTCTTGCGGTCCTTGACCTCGACCTCGCCATTGGCGATCGAGCGGGGCCCGACGATGATCTGCACCGGAACGCCGATGAGATCGGCGGTGGCGAATTTTGCCCCGGCCCGATCGTCGGTATCGTCCAGAAGCACATCGAATCCCGCGTTACCAAGATCCGAGTAGAGCGTGGCGCAGGCTGCATCGCAAGCATCATCGCCCGTTTTCATGTTGATGACCACGACGTCGAACGGCGCGACCGACTTCGGCCAGATAATGCCGTTTTCGTCGTGCGAGGCTTCGATGATCGCCGGCACCAGACGGGTGGGGCCGATGCCGTAGGAGCCCATGTGCACCACGTGCTCCTTGCCGTCGGGGCCGAGCACCTTGGCGCCCATGGCCTCCGAATATTTCGTGCCGAAATAGAAGATGTGACCGACTTCGATCCCGCGTGCCGACAGGCGCTCGGCTTCCGGAATGGCGCCGAAAGCGGCCTCGTCATGCATTTCCGACGTCGCGGCATAACGCGAAGTCCACTTCTCGAAGATCGCCTTCAGGCCGGCGACGTCATCGAAGTCGGTGCCCTCACCCGGGATCCCGAACCCGAGGAAATCCTTGTGGCAGAAGACTTCCGACTCGCCGGTATCGGCAAGGATGATGAATTCATGGCTCAGGTTTCCTCCGATCGGGCCGGTATCGGCGCGCATCGGAATGGCGCGCAGCCCCATGCGGTCAAAGGTGCGCAGATAGGCGGCAAACATCTTGTTGTAGGCATGTTCCGCCCCTTCCCGGCCGAGGTCGAAGGAATAGGCGTCCTTCATCAGGAACTCGCGCGAGCGCATGGTGCCGAAGCGCGGACGGATCTCGTCGCGGAATTTCAACTGGATATGGTAGAGGTTGAGCGGCAGGTTGCGGTAGGACTTCACGTAGGAACGGAAGATATCCGTGACCATCTCCTCGTTCGTCGGGCCGTAGAGCATCGGCCGATCCTGCCGGTCCTTGATGCGCAGCATCTCCTTGCCATAGGCGTCGTAACGTCCGCTTTCCTGCCAGAGTTCCGCGGACTGCAGGGTCGGCATCAGAAGTTCGATCGCGCCGGAACGGTTCTGCTCCTCGCGGATGATCGCGTTCACCTTGTCGAGTACGCGCTTGCCGAGCGGCAGCCAGCTGTAGATGCCCGCCGACTGCTGGCGGATCATGCCCGTCCTCAGCATCAGACGATGGGAAACGATCTCCGCTTCCTTCGGATTTTCCTTCAAGATGGGCATGAAATAGCGGGACAGGCGCATGACAGGTTCCAGAACTGGTGAATCTCGCACTATCGATGGATTCGGGCGAAATGACGTTGGGCTTCACCCCTCCATTGCCCGTGCCGGGCAAAGGCGGCGCTGCTTTGAATTCGGCTCTTGGTCTCCCGTCGGCGGTCGGCGGGAAGCTTTCAAGTCAAGCGTTCATAGCCGCTTCGCGCACGGAAGAAAACCCTGCCCGAACGGCATAAGATCCAGCGTAATCGGTGGGGTTCCGTGATGCGGACCACTCGGGCCGTCCGCGGCTATTTGGGCGCCTCAAAGACCGGATGGCGCCGAGAGGAGAAGCCCATTGGCCCCGGTCCCGCCTGCGGGCACCGTAACCGTCTTCGCCTGCGTCAAAAGAGCACGCTAGTAACAGGAGGAGACCGGCGACTGTCAACCGGAAAAATTTACCTGAGTGTAGCAAAAATGCAAAAAAATCGGGTGACAGCGCCCAATGTTTGAGCTAATTTCGGCCCACAAAACAGGCAGGAAAGCTAAATTCCTACCGAATTTCGCGGTCAAGTCTTGGGAGGATAAGATCTTAGGCGCGCTTGTTCGCTGCCGCCGGAAACGGATTAAAGATCACGCGAAACTTAAAACAAGGCCTTGGCCTTGTTTTTTTTTGCTTTTTAGCTCCAGCCCGGCGAAGCAGCGACGCAGAATACGGCATTTAGCCGTCTGTCAAGGCGATCACCTGCAGCCGATGCGCGAAGGCGTTGACCATCACGAGCAACCGGAAATCGGCATGCTTTTTGCTTTTTGACAATTCTCATGCATGTCGCCCGAAGTGTGCAGCGGTTTCAGGGCAATGACATGCACGATAACAAAGACCTAAAGCGCGTCGCACGGGTACGTTTGATCGCGACGCGCTTTCGGTCCGGCGAACGCCTCTACATCGCCCGGAAACCGGTTCCGATTTCGAGTCGATACGGGAATGGACGTAGTTATCCCCGAGGAGCAATGAAGCCGAATAGCGTATCCAGGTCATAGCCGAGCCTGACCGACAGGACATACCAGCCGAGATGAATGGCGGCGGCGACGATCGTCGTCAGCAACACGACGCGCAGACCACGAAACCTTGCAGGCGCACTCTCGACCGTGCCGAGCACCACATCGTTCTCCTCGGCCTGCGTCCTTACACCGAAAGGCAGCACCACGAAGAGAGTGATCCACCAGATAATGAAATAAACTGCAAAGGTCGAAAAGGCGGACATCCATCATCCCTGAAAGGAGACGCGGTCGAGCTGACCTGCAGCAATTCTCGCGGTGGTTCGTCTTGCTCACGATGCAGCGGCTATCGCGCCGTGCGTCCTACCAACTGACAGAATCGGGCCGATACGCTCGTCCATCGAGCACTGGACGCCTTATAGCGCCATTGCGGCCCAAGGCGCAAACATTTCCGCCGCGCCCGACTGTCACACCTCTTCGAGCTCGATCAGGGTCCCTTGGAAATCCTTCGGATGCAGGAAGAGAACCGGCTTGCCATGGGCACCGATTTTCGGGTTTCCGTCACCGAGGACACGCGCGCCTGCCTGCAGCAGGCGATCGCGCGCCGCGACGATGTCCTCCACCTCGTAGCAGATGTGATGCATGCCGCCGGACGGGCTCTTCTCAAGGAAAGCGGCGATTGGCGACGCATCGCCGAGCGGCTCCAGGAGCTCCACCTTCGTGTTGGGAAGCGTAACGAAGGCGACGGTCACGCCGTGTTCCGGCAGGGCCTGCGGCTCGGTGACGGAAGCTCCGAGGGTCCCGCGGTAGCTCGCGGCCGCGGCCTCCAGATCCGGCACTGCGATCGCCACGTGGTTCACTCTTCCGAGCATCGGACGTTCCTCCTCCGCGGCGGCAGCCTGCCAATCAGACCTTGGTGACGAACACCGTGACGATCGGCTTCTTGCCCCAAACCTGGTTGGCCGTGCTGCGCACGGCGCGCCGGACCGCTTCCTGCAGGGTTGCGAGATCTCTCCGCTTGGGACGGGGAATGCTTTCCACCGCACCGAGCACCGAGTCATAGAGCACGTCGGACATGTCATCGCCTTCGTCATCGAACTCGGGAAGTCCGATCGGCACGACCACCGGATCGTTCAGGAAATCATAGCGATTGTCGAGCACCACATTGACGGAAACATGGCCGGCGAACGAGAGCTTGCGCCGCTCGCCTATGCCCATCTCGTCGAAGTCGCCGATCAGCATGCCGTCCTTGAAGATGCGGCCGTGGGGTGTCTCATCTATCACCTCCGCCGGACCGGGCGCCAATCGCAGCATTTGGCCATTGCGCAGGCGCGGCACGTCCGCAATGCCGGAATGCCGCGCAAGCTCGGCATGCGCCGTCAGATGCGCCGCTTCCCCATGTACCGGCACGACGATGCGGGGGTTCAGCCACCGGTACATCTGCTGCAACTCGTTGCGTCGCGGGTGACCGGAGACATGCACCAGCGCCTCGCCATCGGTGACGATGTGGATGCCCTGCTCGATCAGGCCGTTCTTGATGTCGTTGATCGCCTTTTCATTGCCCGGAATGGTGCGCGATGAAAACACGATGGTGTCACCGGCCGAGAACGCGACATTGCGCATCTCATCGCGGGCGATCTTCGCAAGCGCGGCCCGCGGCTCTCCCTGGCTGCCCGTCAGGATGACGACCACCTTGTCGCGCGGGATGTAGCCGAATTCGTCCTCGGCGAGGAACGGCTTCAGCCCTTCCATCAGGCCGAGATCCCTTGCAACGGAGACGACGCGCTTCATCGAACTGCCAAGCAGGAGCACTTCCCGGCCCGCGGCCTCCGCCGCCTCGGCGACCGAACGAATACGGCCGACATTGGAGGAGAAGGTCGTGATGCCGACGCGGCCCTCGGCATCGGCGATGATCTTGGCCAGGCTCTCGGAGACCTGCCGCTCCGACGGCGAGACGCCGTCGCGCAGCGCATTCGTCGAATCGCAGACGAGCGCCAGCACGCCCTCCTCGCCGATCTGGAGAAAGCGCGTCTCGTCGGTCAGCGGCCCCAGCGACGGTTCAAGATCGATCTTCCAGTCGCCCGTATGCACCACGGTGCCGAGGGGCGTGCGGATGACGAGCGACATCGGTTCGGGAATGGAGTGGTTGACGCCGACCGCCTCGATACTGAACGGACCCACATTGATGCGGTCCCCCGACTTGAAAACCGTGACGGGAATTTCGCTGCGCGCCTTCTCGTAATCGCGCTTCGCCTCGAGCATGCCGGCGGTGAAGGGCGAGGCATAGACAGGGACGTTCAACCCCGGCCAAAGATCGTTCAAGGCGCCATAATGGTCTTCATGCGCATGCGTGATGATGATGGCCTTGAGGTTGCGCCGCTCTTCGGCAAGGAAGGAGATATCCGGCAGGATCAGTTCGACGCCCGGGAGATCCGGGCCGGCGAATGTCACGCCGCAATCGACCATGATCCATTGGCGGTTGCCAGGCTTGCCATAGCCGTAGAGGCCGAGATTCATGCCGATCTCGCCGACGCCGCCGAGCGGCAAGAAAACCAGTTCTTCTTCCTGCGCCATTTATGCTATGCGCCCCTGTTCCTCGTTCATCCGAAAAATACGTCCCCCGCTGCAATCGCCTGCGGCGCCCCGGCGCCGGCATCAAGCAGGAGTCGGCCGTCCTCGTCGATACCGACGAAACGCCCGGAAAGTGATCGGTCCGGCAGGTTCACGGTGATGGTTTGACCTATGCCTTTTGCCGCCGCCTTCCACTGATCGATGATGGCAGCTATGCCGGCACCCCGGTCCCAAAGCGACAGCGTCTCGGCCATCGTCACGAAGAGATGGGCGAAGAGCTCCACGGGCGATACCGTGGCACCCACCTGCCGAAGCGAGGTGACCGGATAGAGCGCCTCCTTCGGCATCGCCGCCACATTGACCCCGCAGCCTATCACCAAAGCATAACGTCCGTCCGGCAGCCCCTCGCCTTCGAGCAGGATGCCGCAGGTCTTCCGACCATCGATCAAAATGTCGTTGGGCCATTTGATCGAAACTTCCGGACCACCCGGGGGCATGACCCGGCGGATCGCGCGGTGAACCGCAACGGCCGCCGCGAGCGGCAGCGAGTGCAGGCGTTCGACGGGAGCGGAATCGACGAGCAGTAGCGACGCATACAGGTTTCCGGGCTCCGAAAACCAGGCGCGGCCACGCCGGCCACGCCCGCCGGTCTGGCGCTCCGCCGTGATCCAGAGAAAGCCCGGATCCCCTGCGCGAGCCCGCGCCAGGCACTCGCTGTTGGTCGAGACCGCCTCGTCGAGCGCAACATGCCGGAAATCCTCAGCTGAAATCCGGCCGCCGCCCTGCCCGCGCGTCAAAAGAAGGTCCGCGCCGCGACTTCCGCGGCATTGCCAAGCGGTCCGCCGATCAGCACATATCCGAGCACGAAGAGGCCGGACAGCCCGAAGACGAGCCGCAATTCACCGGCGGTGCGGGCAAACTCGCCCTTTGCCTCGTCGAACCACATGACCTTGACGATACGCAGGTAATAATAGGCGCCGACGACGGAGGCGAGCACGCCGATGATCGCGAGAGCATAGAGCTGCGCCTCGATCGCCGCCACGAAAACGAAATACTTCCCGAAGAAGCCGGCAAGCGGCGGGATGCCCGCGAGCGAGAACATCAGGGCCGTCAGAACCGTCGCCATGAAAGGGTTGGTCTGAGACAGACCTGCGAGATCGTCGATGCCTTCCACATTCTCGCCTTCCCGGCGGCGCATGGCGAGAATGCAGGCGAAGGTGCCGAGCGTCATCACCATATAGATCAGCATATAGAGGATCACGCCGCGCACGCCGGTCATCGAGCCGGCGGCAAGGCCGACCAAGGCGTAGCCCATGTGGCCGATCGACGAATAGGCCATCAGACGCTTGATGTTGCGCTGGCCGATCGCCGCGAAGGAACCGAGCAGCATGGAAGCGATCGAGATGAAGACGACGATCTGCTGCCAGTCGGCAACCACCGGCTCGAAGGCGTGGATGACGATGCGGACGAGCATGGCCATGGCCGCGACCTTCGGCGCTGCGGCGAAGAAGGCGGTGACCGGCGTCGGGGCACCTTCGTAAACGTCCGGCGTCCACATGTGAAACGGCACGGCGGAGATCTTGAAGGCGATGCCGGCCAGGATGAAGACGAGACCGAAGACGAGGCCGAGCGAGCGGCCCTCCGCGGTCAGCGCGTTGGCGATCTGGTCGAAGCCGGTATGGCCGGTGAACCCGTAGACCAGCGACATGCCGTAGAGCAGCATGCCCGACGACAGGGCGCCGAGGACGAAATATTTGAGGCCCGCTTCCGTCGAGCGGATGCTGTCGCGATTGATGGCTGCAACGACATAGAGCGCGAGCGACTGCAGTTCCAAGGACAGGTAGAGCGAGATCAGGTCGTTGGCCGAGATCATCAGCAGCATGCCGAGGGTGGCGAGCAGCAGAAGCACCGGGAACTCGAACCGATCGATCTGGGCCGAGCGGGCATGGCCGACGGTCATCACCATGACGGTGATCGAGCCGATCAGCGCCAGGACCTTCATGAATTTCGAGAACGGATCGGAAAGGAAGGCGCCGCCATAGGCCGCGCCCTCTCCCGTCTTCAGAACCAGCCACAGCCCGGCGAAGATCAGCACCGCAACCGAGAGTCCGGTCACGGTCGCCGTCGACCTTTCGCTTGAAAAGACACCGACCATCAACAGCACCATCGCGCCGATCGCGAGGATAAGCTCGGGCATCGAGAGTTGCAGGCTTGCAATAAGGGTTTCAGCAGTCATGTCCGATCACGTCCTGTGGTCATTGCGCCGAAAGCGCGACGTCTTGCGCTGCCTGCAGGGCCGCGGCGTAGTTGTTGACGAGCAGGTCCACCGAAGCCGCCGTCGCATCGAAGACCGGCGCCGGATAGACCCCGAAGAAGATCGTCAGGATTACCAGCGGGTAGAGGATCAGCTTCTCGCGCCCAGACAGGTCGAGCAGCGCCTTGAGGCTTTCCTTTTCCAGCGCGCCGAAGATCACCCGGCGATAAAGCCAGAGCGCATAGGCGGCCGACAGGATCACGCCGCTGGTCGCGAAGAGCGCAACCCAGGTGTTGGCACGGAAGACGCCGACCAGCGTCAGCACTTCGCCAATGAATCCCGAGGTGCCCGGGAGGCCCACATTGGCCATGGTGAAGACCATGAAGGCCACGGCGTATTTCGGCATGTTGTTGACGAGGCCGCCATAGGCGGCGATTTCGCGCGTATGCAGCCGGTCATAGACGACGCCGACGCAAAGGAAGAGCGCGCCGGAGACGATGCCGTGCGACAGCATCTGGAAGATGGCGCCCTGGACACCCTGGACGTTGGCCGCGAAGGTGCCCATCGTGACGTAACCCATATGCGCGACCGACGAATAGGCGATCAGCTTTTTGATGTCGGTCTGCATCATCGCCACCAGCGAGGTGTAGATGATCGCGATGACCGACAGCGTGTAGACGAGCGGCGCGAAGAAATCGGAGGCCAGCGGGAACATTGGCAGCGAGAAGCGCAGGAAGCCATAGCCGCCGAGCTTCAGGAGAATACCCGCCAGGATGACCGAGCCCGCCGTCGGCGCCTGGACGTGCGCGTCCGGAAGCCAGGTGTGGACCGGCCACATCGGCATCTTCACGGCGAAGGACGCGAAGAAGGCGAGCCACAGCCACGTCTGCATCTGACGCGGGAAGCTATACTTCAGCAATTCGGTGATGTCGGTGGTGCCGGCCTGCCAATACATGGCCATGATGGCGAGCAGCATCAGGACAGAGCCGAGCAGCGTGTAGAGGAAGAATTTGTAGCTCGCGTAGACGCGGTCCTTGCCACCCCAGACGCCGATGATGATGAACATCGGGATCAGGCCTGCCTCGAAGAATACGTAGAAGAGCACGATGTCGAGCGACACGAAGACGCCAAGCATCAGCGTTTCCAGGATCAGGAACGCGATCATGTACTCCTTCAGCCGCTTCTCGATCGTGACCCAGCTCGCAAGCACGCAAAAGGGCATCAGGAAGGCCGTCAGCGGCACGAAGAGAACCGAGATGCCGTCGATCCCGAGGTGATAGGAAATGCCGGTGCCGAGCCATTCGTGCTTCTCGATCATTTGGAAGCCGGGGTTCGCACTGTCGAACTGGTACCAGACGTAGAGCGACAGGACGAAGGTGAAGATCGTCGTCAGCAGCGACACGTTCAGGATGTTGCGGCGGCCGTAGGCGCTGTCTTCCCGCATCAACAGGAGAAGCAGCACGCCGGCGAGCGGCAGGAAGGTGACCGCGGAAAGTACGGGCCAATCGGTCATCAGAAGGAACTCCCGAGCATCATCCATGTAACGAGCGCTGCAATGCCGATCAGCATCGCAAACGCGTAGTGATAAAGGTAACCGGTCTGCAGCCGGACGACACGATCGGTCACGTCGAGAACACGCGCCGCCACACCGTTCGGGCCGAAGCCGTCGATTACGCGACCATCACCCTGCTTCCAGAGGAATACGCCAAGGCGCTTGGCGGAGCGGACGAAGAGGAAATCGTAGAGCTCGTCGAAATACCACTTGTTCAAGAGGAACTGGTAGAGACCGCGATGCTGCTCGGCGAGGTACTTCGGCGTCTCCGGCGAGCGGATATACATGTACCAGGCGGTCACGAGGCCGAGCGTCATGGCGACGAACGGGCTCCACTTCACCCACAGCGGAACGTGGTGAAATTCCTCGAGGATCTCGTTTTCCGGCAGCGTGAAGAGCGCACCCTTCCAGAACTCGGCATAGTGATGGCCGAAGAAATAATCGTGGAAGAGGAAGCCGGCAACGAGCGCACCAATGGCCAGGACATAGAGGGGCACCAGCATGACCTGCGGCGATTCATGCACGTGGTGCATGACGTCGGCCGACGCGCGCGGCCGGCCGTGGAAGGTCATGAAGGTCAGACGCCAGGAGTAGAAGCTGGTGAAGAGTGCCGCGACCACCAGGAGCACGAAGGCGAAACCCGAAATGACGCTGTGCGAAGCAAAGGTCGATTCGATGATCGCATCCTTCGAAAAGAAACCGGCCGTCCCAAAGAGCGTGCCGGGAATGCCGACGCCGGTCAGCGCGATCGTACCGATGAACATCATCCAATAGGTCATCGGGATGTGCCGGCGCAGGCCCCCCATGTGACGCATGTCCTGCTCGCCGTCGACGGCGTGAATGACGGAGCCGGCCCCGAGGAACAAGAGAGCCTTGAAGAAGGCGTGCGTGAACAGGTGGAAGATGGCGGCGCCATAGGCACCAACGCCAAGCGCCACGAACATGTAGCCGAGCTGCGAACAGGTCGAATAGGCGATGACGCGCTTAATGTCGTTCTGGACGAGCCCGACGGTCGCGGCGAAGAAGGCGGTGATGGCGCCGATAACGGTGACGACGGTCAAAGCGTCAGGCGACAGCTCGAAGAGCGGCGACATGCGGGCGACGAGGAAGACGCCGGCAGTCACCATGGTTGCGGCATGGATGAGCGCCGAAACCGGCGTCGGGCCCTCCATGGCGTCCGGCAGCCACGTATGCAGCAGGAACTGCGCCGACTTGCCCATCGCACCCATGAAGAGCAGCACGCAGGCCGCGGTCAGGGCATCCGCCTTGCCGAGCTGCATGCCGAAGAGATTGATGACTGCCTCGCCTGCCCCGGCGCCCTCTGCCGGAAGGTAGTTCTGCGCGGCTGCGAAGATCGTCTCCAAATTGACCGAGCCGAAGAGAACGAAGACCGCGAAAATGCCGAGTGCAAAGCCGAAATCGCCGACACGGTTGACGATGAAGGCCTTCATCGCCGCGGCATTGGCCGACGGCTTCTTATACCAGAAGCCGATCAGCAGGTAGGACGCAAGGCCCACGCCTTCCCAGCCGAAGAACATCTGCAGGAGGTTGTCCGCCGTCACCAGCATCAGCATGGCGAAGGTGAAGAGCGACAGATAGCCGAAGAAGCGTGGACGATGCGGATCGTGGTGCATGTAGCCGATCGAGTAGATATGCACCAGCGTCGAGACCGTATTGACGACCACGAACATAACCGCGGTCAGCGTGTCTACGCGGAAAGCCCATTCGACATCGAAGCTGCCGGACTGGATCCAGCGCAGCACCGAAACCCGGAGCATCTCTTCGTGGCCGAGCGCGACGTTGAAGAAGACGAGCCAGGAGAGCGCCAGCGCGACGAGCATCAGTCCGCTGGTTACATATTCGGATGCCTTGGCGCCGATCTGAGTGCCGAGGAGGCCGGCGATCAGAAAGCCGATCAGAGGCAGGAAGACGATAGCCTTGATAATGGTATCCATGGCCCTGTCAGCCCTTCATCATGTTGACGTCTTCGACCGCGATAGAGCCGCGGTTGCGATAGAAGACGACGAGAATTGCAAGTCCGATGGCGGCTTCCGCGGCCGCGACGGTCAGAATGAACAGCGCGAAGACCTGGCCGGTGATGTCGTTCAGGAACGACGAGAAGGCCACCATGTTGAGATTGACCGCGAGCAGAATAAGCTCCACCGACATCAGGATGACGATGACGTTCTTCCGGTTGAGGAAAATGCCGAATACGCCCAGCGTGAACAGAATGGCGCTAACGGTCAGATAGTGGGAAATTCCGATTTCCATGATGTAGTCCTCGACCTCGCGTCCGAATTAGATGCCCTGCCCCGGCTTGACCGTGACCACCTCGACGGCGGTCTCGGGCGTGCGGGCAACCTGGTGCGGAATGCTTTGGCGCTTGATGTTCTGACGATGACGCAGGGTCAGCACGATGGCGCCGATCATGGCGACGAGCAGCACGAGCCCCGCGATCTGGAAGAAATAGACGTAGTGGGTGTAGAGAACGTCGCCGAGCGCCGCCGTGTTGCTACGCTCGGCGAGCGCCGGGATCGGCATGGCGACCGCCTGAGCGATCTCCGGCGAGAAGGTCGATCCGCCGACGACGATGATCAGTTCCGCCGCAAGGATCAGCCCGATCAGCGCGCCGATCGGCGCGTATTCGAGCACGCCGGCACGCAATTCGGCGAAGTCGATGTCGAGCATCATCACCACGAAAAGGAAGAGCACCGCGACCGCACCGACATAGACCACCAGCAGGATCATCGCCAGGAACTCGGCACCGGTCAGCAGGAAGAGGCCTGCCGCGTTGAAGAAGGTCAAGATCAGGAACAGAACCGAATAGACCGGATTCTTCGCCGCAATGACCATGAATGCCGACGCCACGGCGATGAAGGCGAAGAGATAGAAAAAAAGAACCTGCAGACCCATGATCGGTGCCTTTTTCGTCTTGCTTGGGGTGAAGGCTTCGCCCGCACTCCATGAGGCAAAGCCGGACCTGCGCCCGGCCGATGCCCAAACCCGTTTTGCACGCATCGCTTAAGGAGCGACGCGATACTCCGTTACGCGGACGGCCTCAGCGATAGGGCGAGTCCATTGCGATGTTGCGCGCGATTTCCCGCTCCCATCGGTCGCCATTGGCGAGAAGCTTTTCCTTGTCGTAGTAGAGCTCTTCGCGCGTCTCGGTGGCGAATTCGAAATTCGGCCCTTCGACGATCGCATCGACCGGACAGGCCTCCTGGCAGAAACCGCAATAGATGCACTTCACCATGTCGATGTCATAGCGCACCGTGCGGCGCGTCCCGTCATTGCGACGTGGACCGGCCTCGATGGTGATGGCCTGGGCGGGACAGATCGCCTCGCACAGCTTGCAGGCAATGCAGCGCTCCTCTCCGTTCGGATAGCGGCGCAAGGCATGCTCGCCACGGAAGCGCGGGCTGATCGGGCCCTTCTCGAAAGGATAGTTCACCGTCGCCTTCGGCCGGAAGAAATAGCGCATCGACAGCATGAACGCGGCGACGAATTCCTTGAGGAACAGCGAGTTGACCGCTTGGGAGAGACCGGCCATCTTAACCTCCAAACTTGCCGGCGCGGATGGGGCCGGCGGTATGCAGCGAAGCTCGAGCGGCCATTACGCCCACCCCATCAGCTTCAGAACGAATGCGACGATGACCACCATGGCGAGCGACAGCGGCAGGAAAACCTTCCAGCCGAGACGCATCAGCTGGTCGTAGCGGTAGCGGGGGACAAAGGCCTTCACCATCGCAAACATGAAGAAGACGAACGAGGCCTTCAGCACGAACCAGACGATACCCGGTACCCAGTTCAGGAGCCAGATGTCGACCGGAGGCAGCCAGCCGCCGAGGAACAGGATCGTCGTCAGCGCGCACATCAGGCAGATGGCCGCATATTCCCCGAGCATGAACATCATGTACGGGGTCGAGCCGTATTCGACCATGAAGCCGGCGACGAGCTCGGACTCGGCTTCGGGCAGGTCGAAGGGCGGCCGGTTCGTTTCGGCGAGCGCCGAAATGAAGAACACGATGAACATCGGGAACAACGACAGCCAGTGCCAGTCCAGGAAGGAGGCCGGCAGGCCGAGCATCGTTCCGAGGCCGTCGTTCTGGGCGACGACGATGTCCGTCAGGTTGAGCGAACCGACGCAGAGCAGGACGGTGATGATGACGAAGCCGATCGAGACTTCATAGGACACCATCTGCGCGGCGGAGCGCAGCGCACCCAGAAAGGGATATTTCGAGTTCGAGGCCCAGCCGCCCATGATGATGCCATAAACCTCGAGAGAAGATATGGCGAAGACGAAGAGGATGCCGACATTGATGTCCGCGATCACCCAGCCCGCATTGAGCGGAATGACGGCCCATGCAGCAAGCGCCAGCGTCACCGATACGAGCGGCGCCAGCAGGAAGATCGTCTTGTTGGCGCCGGCCGGAATGACCGGCTCCTTGAAGACGAACTTCAAAAGGTCGGCGAAAGACTGGAACAGTCCCCAGGGACCGACGACGTTCGGTCCGCGGCGAAGCTGCACGGCGGCCCAGATCTTGCGGTCAGCGAGCAGGATATAGGCGATGAAGACCAGGAGCGCGACCAGGAGCAGGAGCGACTGGCCGATGATGATGGCCGCGGGCCAGACATAGGTCGAAATGAAAGCGTCCATGATGCTCTATTCCCTCGCGCTCATTCCGCGGCAGCTTTGAAATTGTTGCGCGCCAAGGCCGAGCATTCGGCCATGACGGCGGATGCGCGCGCTATCGGGTTCGTCAAATAGAAGTCTTTGACGGGAGACGCAAACGCGGATTTCGCCATCTCACCGGCTTTTTGTGCGAGTGCGGCAATTTCGTCGCTGCTGGCGACGGCAATGCCGTCGGTCTCCGCGAAGTGCGGATGAGCCGCGCAAAGCCTTGCGCGAAGCCCGCCAAGCGAATCGAAGGGCAGCTTGCGGCCGAGCACATCCGAGAGCGCGCGGATGATCGCCCAGTCCTCGCGGGCGTCGCCAGGCGCGAAACCGGCGCGATTGCCCATCTGAACCCGGCCCTCGGTATTGACCCAGATGCCGGATTTTTCCGTATAGGCGGCACCCGGAAGGATAACGTCGGCGGCGTGCGCGCCATTGTCGCCATGCGAACCGATATAGACGGTGAAACCGCCCTTGCGTGCTGAGAGATCGATCTCGTCCGCACCGAGCAGGAACAAGACTTCGGCACCTGTAACCATCTCGGCTGCCGACATGCCGCCCTGGCCGGGCACGAAGCCGAGATCCAGGCCGCCGACGCGCGAGGCTGCCGTATGGAGGACCGCGAAACCGTTCCACGCCTCGCCGACGGCGCCGACTGCGACGGCAAGCTTGGCGGCATTGGCGAGAACGGCTGCCCCGCCCTCCCCTGCGAGGGCCCCCTGGCCCACGATGATCAGCGGCCGCTCGGCCTTCTTCAGCGCCGTGAAGAACTTCGCCTTGCCCCCGAGGAGATCGGCAAGCGTGTCGGTGCCGGCGCCGAGATAGTCATATTCGTAGCGCAATTCACCCGGTTCGCCGATGACGGCGATTGGGAAATTGCCCATGCGATAGCGCTTGCGAATGCGGGCATTGAGAACTGAAGCTTCAAAACGCGGGTTCGAGCCGATAATGAGAAGCGCGTCGGCGCTTTCGATGCCCTGGATCGTCGGATTGAAGAGGTAGCTTGCACGGCCGAGCGACGGGTCGAGCGCGGCGCCGTCCTGACGGCAGTCAAGGTTCTCAGAGCCGAGCGCGGCGATGAGCTCCTTCAGCGCGTACATTTCCTCGACGGCGGCGAGGTCGCCGGCAATCGCACCGATCTTCTCGCCCGATGTCCTGTCGACCGCGGCCTTGATGGCCGCGAAGGCCTCGCCCCAGCTTGCCGGCTGCAGTCGACCGTCCCTCTTGACATAGGGCCGGTCGAGGCGCTGCGTCCTCAAGCCGTCCCAGATGAAGCGGGTCTTGTCAGAGATCCACTCCTCGTTGATGTCCTCGTTGACGCGCGGCATGATGCGCATGACCTCGCGGCCGCGCGTATCCACGCGGATTGCCGAGCCGAGTGCGTCCATGACGTCGATCGATTCGGTCTTGTTGAGTTCCCACGGACGGGCGGTGAAGGCGAAGGGCCTCGAGGTCAAGGCGCCGACCGGGCAGAGGTCGACGACGTTGCCCTGGAGTTCCGAGGTCATCGCCTGCTCGAGATAGGTGGTGATTTCCGCATCCTCGCCGCGGCCGATGAGGCCGAGTTCCGCGATCCCCGCGACTTCCGTCGTGAAGCGGACGCAACGGGTGCAGTGAATGCAGCGGTTCATCACCGTCTTGACGAGCGGGCCGATATATTTGTCCTCAACGGCGCGCTTGTTCTCGTGGTAGCGCGAATTGTCGATACCGAATGCCATCGCCTGGTCCTGCAGGTCGCACTCGCCGCCCTGATCGCAGATCGGACAATCCAGCGGATGGTTGATCAGCAGGAACTCCATCACGCCTTCGCGCGCCTTCTTGACCATCGGCGTCGTCGTGAAGACTTCCGGCACCTCGCCGTTCGGGCCGGGGCGCAGGTCGCGAACACCCATGGCGCAGGACGCCGCCGGCTTCGGCGGCCCGCCCTTCACCTCTATGAGACACATGCGGCAGTTGCCGGCAACCGAAAGCCGCTCATGGAAACAGAAGCGCGGAACCTCGGCGCCCGCCTCTTCACACGCCTGAAGCAGCGTGAAATGATCCGGAACCTCGATCTCTTTTCCGTCGACTTTCAGCTTTGCCATCTTCGTACTCAATCCTGTCTTCCGTCCGCCTGCCCTTCCTTGGCGGCGGACTATCTCTTCACGGCCTGTCCGTCACGACCTTGCCGCTTGCGGTTAAAACCGAGCGGCCATCACCTTATTTTTTCTTCATCAGCGCCTTTGCCTGGCCGACCCAGTCGTCGCGCGCAATGCGGCCGTCCAGGCCGAACTCGGCATCGAGCCGCGCCACGTCTTCCGCGCTCAGGGCCGCGATGTCGGCGAGCTGGCGAATGCCCTTGCCGTTCAGCACCTGCTCCAGTTTCGGGCCAACCCCGGAAATGCGCTTGAGATCGTCGACGGCCCTGCTCCTCGGCGCCGACGTGGCCTGCTTCCCGGGCGCTTTCGGCTTTCGCGCGGCAGCGGGAGCCGCCGCGGTTGGCGATGCTTCTGCTTTGGGCAATGTCGGCGCCTTTGCGGACACTGGCGACGCCTTGGCGGGCTCTGGCAAGGCCTTTACGGAGGTTGCCGGTGGCTCTTTTGCGGGCCTAGCCGGCGCCGAGGCACTCGGCTCTGCGGCGCGCCTGGACTCAGGCCTGCTGACACCGCCTTGAAGCACGCTCGCTGCGCCCTGCATCGCGCCGAACATCATGCCGGCGAAATGGCTGGAAAGCCCGAAGCCCAGAGCCGTGGCGGCGGCAACCGCTGCCGCCGGATGCGTCATCAGCGGATGCAGCGGCATTTGCGGCATGCTCTTCATCCATTCGGACATGCCGAACGGGTCGGCCAGGTCGACACCGACGGACCGCACGAACGGAATGACTGTTGCCGTTTCCCTGCCCTGTGCTTCCTTGCTTTCCCTGGCCATCGCTCCTACTCCGCCGCTTCCAACACCGCGCCGTGGGACGTCGCATTGCGCGTGTATTCGTCGATCCGCTTTTCCATTTCCGGACGGAAATGCTTGATCAGGCCCTGGATCGGCCAGGCGGCCGCATCGCCAAGCGCACAGATCGTGTGACCCTCGACCTGCTTCGTGACGTCGAAGAGCATGTCGATTTCACGCTTCTGCGCGCGGCCCTGTACCATGCGTTCCATGACCCGCATCATCCAGCCCGTGCCCTCGCGGCATGGCGTGCACTGGCCGCAGCTCTCATGCTTGTAGAAGGCGGAGAGCCGCCAGATCGCCTTGATGATGTCGGTCGACTTGTCCATGACGATGACGGCGGCGGTTCCGAGACCGGAGCCGAGCTCGCGCAGGCCGTCATAGTCCATGATCGCGTCCTTCATCTGCGCGCCGGGCACGCAGGGGACGGACGAACCGCCGGGAATGACGGCCAGCAGGTTGTCCCAGCCGCCGCGGATGCCGCCGCAATGCTTTTCGATCAGTTCGTGGAACGGGATCGACATCGCGTCCTCGACGGTGCAGGGGCGGTTCACGTGGCCCGAAACCGAGTAGAGCTTGGTGCCGTGGTTGTTCGGACGGCCGAAGCTCGTATACCAGCCCGCGCCCCGGCGCAGGATGGCGGGCGTCACGGCGATCGACTCGACGTTGTTGACCGTCGTCGGGCAGCCATACAGGCCCATATTCGCCGGGAACGGCGGCTTCAGGCGCGGCTGGCCCTTCTTGCCTTCGAGGCTTTCGAGCAGTGCCGTTTCCTCGCCGCAGATATAGGCGCCGGCGCCGTGATGGACGAAGATGTCGATGTCGTAGCCGAGCTTGTTGTTCTTGCCGAGCAGGCCGTACTCGTAGCACTCGTCGATTGCCGCCTGCAGCGCCTCGCGTTCGCGGATGAACTCGCCGCGCACATAGATATAGGCGGCATTCGCACCCATGGCGAAGCTCGCGATCACGCAACCCTCGATCAGCGTATGCGGATCGTGGCGCATGATGTCGCGGTCCTTGCAGGTCCCGGGCTCGGACTCGTCGGCATTGACGACGAGATAATGCGGGCGACCATCGCTTTCCTTCGGCATGAAGGACCACTTGAGGCCCGTCGGGAAGCCGGCGCCGCCGCGGCCGCGCAGACCGGAGGCCTTCACCTCGTTGATGATCCAGTCACGGCCTTTTTCCAGGAGCTCCCTGGTCCCGTCCCAGTGACCACGGGCCATCGCGCCCTTCAGCGACTTGTCCTTGAGGCCGTAGATATTGGTAAAGATGCGATCTTCATCTCTGAGCATGGTACACCTCTTTACCGCTTCTTCTGAGGCTTGGACTTGTCCACCGTGGTCTCGCCCTCGGTTTTCGCGATCTTCGCCGCCGCCTTCTTCGCGGTCGCCGGGGTCTTCAGCGCCGGATTGGTGACCTGGGAGGTCGTCTTCGGCTTGGCTGCATTCGCCGGCGGCACGCTGATCGCCTCTTCGTCCGGGGCTTTCCGTGCACGGCCGGCCGTCTTCTTCTCTGCCGGAAGAGCCTGCAAGGTCGTCGGACCGCCGATCGGTGCCGAATAGATTCGGTCGATCTGCGGGCCGGGCTGGACTTCAGCGCCCTTGCCCGCCTCGAAGGAATCGATGATCTCCTCGAGCCGCTCGGGCGTCAGGTCTTCATAGCTATCTTTGAAGATCATCACCATCGGCGCGTTTACGCATGCGCCCTGACATTCGACTTCTTCCCAGGAGAGCGTGCCGCCCTCGTTGAGGGTGAACGGCTCGGAAGCAATCTTCTTCTTGCAAATCCTGATTAGATCTTCCGCGCCGCGCAGCATGCAGGGCGTCGTGCCGCAGACCTGCACATGCGCGCGCGATCCGACCGGCTTCAACTGGAATTGCGTATAGAAGGTCGCGACTTCGAGCACGCGGATATAGGCCATGCCGAGCATGTCGGCGATCGACTCGATGGCGGCCTTCGTCACCCAGCCGTCCTGCTCCTGCGCGCGCATCAGCAGCGGGATGACCGCCGACTGCTCGCGGCCCTTCGGATATTTCTTGATCGTTGCCTTGGCCCAGGCGGCGTTTTCCCTGCTGAATGCAAAGGTCGCTGGCTGGACTGTGTCTTCGGCTAGTCGACGAACGGACATTCTAGTGGACACCTTATCAGTTGATCGAACCGCACCGCGATCTCGTCAGCGAGACGAATTCGCAGGCATAGGCTGACTGGTCTTTCTGCAGAAACACGATATAGCGCGTGCCGTTGGCGACGGCGGCCTTGATCTCGTAACCCTTCTCGAGAAGCGCTGCCATGGAGCCGCCGCGCAATCCCGAGCCGCCCGTGCTGCCGACCTCCTCCTGGGCGAAAGCCGTCGTCGCGAGCGCGAGACATCCGACTGCGGCAAAGAGCGCCAGACGCATCAGCGATCCACCTCGCCGAACACGATATCGAGGGAGCCCAGCACGGCCGAGACGTCGGCAAGCTGGTGTCCGCGACAGAGGAAATCCATGGCCTGGAGATGGGCATAGCCCGGCGCGCGGATCTTGCAGCGATACGGCTTGTTGGTGCCGTCCGAGACCAGATAGACGCCGAATTCGCCCTTGGGCGCCTCGACCGCAGCGTAAACATCGCCGGCCGGGACGTGATAGCCCTCGGTGTAAAGCTTGAAGTGATGGATCAGCGCTTCCATCGAACGCTTCATCTCGCCGCGCTTCGGCGGCACGATCTTGCCGTCGAACGAGGAGACCGGGCCGACTTTCGCGTCGCCGAGCAGGCGGTTCACGCACTGACGCATGATGCGGGCCGACTCGCGCATCTCGATCATGCGGATGAGATAACGGTCGAAGCAGTCGCCGTTCTTGCCGATCGGAATGTCGAATTCGAGATCCGAGTAGCATTCGTAGGGCTGTGCGCGCCGCAGATCCCAGGCGGCACCCGAGCCGCGTACCATGACGCCGGAGAAGCCCCAGGCCCAGGCATCTTCCAGATTCACTACGCCGATATCGACGTTGCGCTGCTTGAAGATGCGGTTTCCGGTCAGGAGCTCATCGATATCGTCGACCGTCTTCAGGAACGGATCGATCCAGTTGCCGATATCCTCGACCAGCTGGTGCGGCAGGTCCTGGTGCACGCCGCCGGGACGGAAATAGGCCGAGTGCATACGTGCGCCGCTCGCACGCTCGTAGAAGACCATCAGCTTCTCGCGCTCCTCGAAGCCCCAGAGCGGCGGCGTCAGCGCGCCGACGTCCATCGCCTGGGTCGTGACGTTGAGGAGATGCGACAGGATGCGGCCGATTTCCGAATAGAGCACGCGGATGAGCTGACCGCGGATCGGCACTTCCGTGCCCGTCAGCCGCTCGATGGCAAGCGCGAAGGCGTGTTCCTGGTTCATCGGCGCGACGTAGTCGAGCCGGTCGAAATAGGGCACGGCCTGCAGATAGGTCTTGGCCTCGATCAGCTTTTCGGTGCCGCGGTGCAGGAGGCCGATATGCGGATCGACGCGCTCGACGATTTCGCCGTCGAGCTCCAGCACCAGACGGAGAACGCCGTGGGCGGCCGGATGCTGCGGACCGAAATTGATGTTGAAGTTGCGGACGTTATGTTCGGTCATACCGATTGCTCCAGGCCGGATGGCGCCCCAACGGGATCGCCGCGGGCCCTCTTATGTCACCGTGCCTTCGCCTTCTCGTCGCCGGGCAGCACATAATCCGTGCCTTCCCAGGGCGAAAGAAAATCGAAGTTGCGGAATTCCTGCCTCAGTTCGACGGGCTCGTAGACCACCCGCTTGACCTCGTCGTCATAGCGCACCTGGACGAAACCCGTCAGCGGGAAGTCCTTGCGCAGCGGATAGCCCTCGAAACCATAATCGGTCAGGATGCGCCTGAGATCGGGATGGCCGGTGAAGAGGATACCGTACATGTCGTAGGCTTCGCGCTCGAACCAGTCGGCACCCGGGTAGACGGCGGTCGCGGAGGGCACGGGCTCGTCCTCGGCCGTCGACACCTTCACGCGGACGCGAAGGTTCTGACGCGGCGACAGGAGATGATAGACGACGTCGAATCGTTCCGGCCGCTGCGGATAGTCGACGCCGCAGATGTCGATAAAGCTGACGAAACCGCACTGCACGTCGTCGCGCAGGAAGGTCAGGAGCGCGATCAGATTCTCGGCCTCGACCGTCAGCGTCAGCTCGCCGTATTCGATCACCGAATCGGCGATTAGCGCGCCGCGTGTCTCGCGAAGGTAGGACGAAAGCTCGTTAAGGGCTTCACTCATGATTGCAAGACCCCCTGCCCTTAGCGCTCGATCGTGCCGGTGCGGCGGATCTTCTTCTGCAGCAGAAGCACGCCATAAAGCAACGCTTCCGCCGTGGGAGGACAGCCTGGCACATAGATGTCGACGGGCACGATGCGATCGCAGCCGCGCACGACCGAGTAGGAATAATGATAGTAACCGCCGCCATTGGCACAGGAGCCCATGGAGATGACGTAACGCGGCTCGGGCATCTGGTCGTAGACCTTGCGCAGAGCCGGCGCCATCTTGTTGGTGAGCGTGCCGGCGACGATCATGACGTCCGATTGACGCGGCGACGCGCGCGGCGCAAAGCCGAACCGCTCGGCGTCGTAGCGCGGCATCGACATCTGCATCATCTCGACGGCGCAACAGGCGAGACCGAAGGTCATCCACATCAGCGAGCCGGTGCGCGCCCAGTTGATCAGTTCGTCGGTCGAGGTGACGAGGAAGCCCTTGTCGGCCAGCTCGTTGTTGATCTCGCCGAAGAATGCGTCATTGCTGCCGATCGGCTTGCCGGTCGCGGGATCGAGGATCCCCTTCGGCTGCGGCGCAACGAGCGTGGTGCCGGATGCTAGTTCCATTCCAGCGCTCCCTTCTTCCATTCATAGATAAAGCCGACCGTCAGGACCAACAGGAAGGCCATCATCGACCAGAAGCCGAACCAGCCAATCTCCTTGAACGAGACCGCCCAAGGGAAGAGGAACGCGACCTCAAGGTCGAAGATGATGAAGAGGATCGACACGAGATAGAAGCGGATATCGAACTTCATGCGGGCGTCGTCGAACGCATTGAAGCCGCATTCATAGGCCGATAGCTTTTCCGAATCAGGCGCCTTGAAGGCGACGGCAAAGGGAGCGACCAGGAGAGCGAGGCCGATCACAAGCGCGATTCCAATGAAAATCGCGATCGGAACATAGGAACCGAGAAGTTCAGTCATTTTATCCGTCCCTGCCTGCGGAGCGCGCTGGGAGACGCACTTTGAACACATGTAGCCGCAGGCCGAAAATCATGTTGCAACGCCAGAGTGGTTAGCGCAGCACGCGGCTGGGCGCAAGCCTCGAAGGGGGATTTAAACCGGTTCATGGCACAGCTTTGCGGCGCCGTGTCTCACCATGGACGCAGGCGGCACCGTCCGCCCGGCAACGTGCCGAAGCATCGGGAAGCCGCAGGCCGGGACCGATCGCCGCAGCGCAGCAAACGAAGACGTCCGAGGCGAAAACGATGAAGAAATGGCGCGAGTGACGGGGCTCGAACCCGCGACCTCCGGCGTGACAGGCCGGCACTCTAACCGACTGAGCTACACCCGCGCATCGTGGCCTCGCGGCCATTATCTCATCATCGGCACGTTTTGAGAATGCCGAGGTCCAGTTTCAAGAGTGGCGCGAGTGACGGGGCTCGAACCCGCGACCTCCGGCGTGACAGGCCGGCACTCTAACCGACTGAGCTACACCCGCATCCTCTTGACTGGCCGGAGCGCTTACGCACCCCTCTCAAGGCGGCCCGGCCGTCTTGATGAGCGGCTAACTAAGCGGTTCGCATTTGGGTGTCAAGCGTGTTTGAAGACAAATCCGTGACGGACGGAATTTTGATCCACAGGGGCTCCAAACGCGTAGGAAGGCCGAACCGCAGCTGGTCCACCTTCCTGCTGAGCGGCTATTGCCGAGGTGCTGTGGGCGGATGCGGTAAGCGGAGTCCGCTCCTCTTTCATCGACCCGCTCTTGGGCCGCCTTGAGCCGAGGATGACGAAGGCCGAGGACGGCAGGCGCCGTCGTCCTCAAGGCAAGGACATTCCCCTCCAACATTCGCGGTCGGCTGGTCGACTTCTCCACAGCCTCGTTCTGCATCGATCCAAGCATTCGAGGCGGCTCACAAAAAAATAGAAAAAATCGCCGAAATCCTCTTGCGGTTTTTCCCGGTTGCGCATAGATCACGCCCACCGACGCGGCGGACACGGCTTCGCAACGCGAAAGGGCGATTAGCTCAGTTGGTAGAGCGCCTCGTTTACACCGAGGATGTCGGGAGTTCGAGTCTCTCATCGCCCACCATTTCCCTTTCGATGACTGACTTCCACCCCACTCTGCTCACCCTCCGCGATATTGCTCGTCGGTCACATGCTCGAGCCAGTCCACCGCCTTGCCGTCGAGCACTTCCTGGATGGCGATGTGGGTCATCGCGGTCTCTGCGGCGGCGCCGTGCCAGTGCTTCTCGCCCGGCGGAAACCAGACGACATCGCCGGCGCGGATCTCGCGCATGGGCCCGCCCCAACTTTGGGCCAGGCCGCGCCCGTTAGTGACGATCAGGGTCTGGCCGAGCGGATGCGTGTGCCATGCGGTACGCGCGCCGGGCTCGAAGGTCACCGTTACCACGCGAACCCGTGCGGGCGCCGGCGCCTCGATCCCCGGGTCCTGACGCACGGCGCCCTCAAAATACTCGGCCGGGCCGCGCAGCGACGGCCTTGATCCACATTCATAAATTTCCATCCGGAATTCCTCCTGGTGCAATGGCGTGGCGGGTTCTCCCACGTTATGGCCAATCGCCGGCGCTTGGAACTCCTTCTTTGGCGGGCGTGGTTGCCACCCGGAGGATTGTCTCGTTACTGCCGCCCGCCGGCATGCGCCGCCGGCTTTACGCTTCAGAAACTTCTTTTTCAGAGACTTCTCACATTCGCCGCGGCCTCAGCCGTGCCGGCCATGACGGCTTCCTCTCCAGATGCGATCTGTCGATGCCCCTTGATTGATCGGCAGGTCCGCCCATGGTCCGCCGGCGAAGGACCAGTAGCCCGATGCAAAAGTTGTTTTCCAAGCTGTCGCTGACGACGAAGCTCGCCGCGATCATCATCATGATCAATCTCGTCGGGCTCGGCGCAATCACCTATCACGGGTGGCGCAGTGAGATCGATTCCTCACTCGAGGGCGCAGAGCAGGCTTGGACCATCACCACCCAGCAAATGGCGAACATCGCTGCGGGCGGCGTCAAGTGGAACAAGGCGGAGGCCGTACAGGGGGCCTATGCCCTCTATCGCGACGAGTCGCAGGGAGCGCTGATCTATTTCAGCGCCGTGAACGGAAGCGGCGCCGCGGTCGATAGCTGGGCTCGCGATGGCGCAATCACCGTCGAAGCGGGAAATGCCGCAGCAACGGCACTCATCAGCAAGGCCCCGGAAAACGCGGCCGCCGACGAAACGGCCGGCGGCCCCGGCACCGTCACGGTTGTGGTGCCGTTGCCCGCCGGCAAGAACGGCAAGCCGGGCGGCTATGTCACCACGATCTGGTCGACCGGTACCATTCTCGCGGCGGCCGAGGCGCATAGCCTGATGCTGGTCGGCTCGCAGTCGGCGGTCATAGCAATCGTCATCGGCACCTTCCTCGTCGCAATGCGCGGCCTTGTCGGCAAGCCGCTCACCGCCCTCAGCACACGCATCGGCCAACTCCAGAACGGCGATCTCGCCTCGCCGGTCGCCCACGGCGATCGCGGCGACGAGATCGGCGTGATTGCCCGCGCGCTCGACGTGTTCCGCAGGGAGGCCGAAGACAAGATCCTGCGCGAGGATGCAGCGCGCCGCCAAGCCATGGCCATGGAAGAGGAGCGCCTTCGCGGCGCGCGCCAGATCGAGGAGGGCGCAAACCGCCAGTCGCAGGCCATTGCGAAGCTTGGCGAAGCGCTCGAGCGGCTGGCCTCCGGCGATTTCGCAGTCTCCCTGCCCGAGATCGGCGCCGACTTCGAGAACCTGCGCTACGACTTCAACCGGATGGTTGCCGCCGTGTCCGCCGCAATTTCGGAGATCGGCAGCTCCGCCATGTCCGTCGAGGCTGGCGCGACCGAAATTGCGCATTCGACGAACGACCTGTCGCGGCGCACCGAGCAGCAAGCGGCCGCGCTGGAACAGACCGCCGCGGCGCTGGACGAAATCACCGCCACCGTGCGCAATTCCTCGCTCAGGGCGAACGAGGCGGGCACGCTCGTCACCAATGCAAAAAGGGGCGCCGCCAATTCCGCGGCCGTCGTCGCCAAGGCGGTCGGCGCCATGGATCGTATCCAGAACTCGTCGTCGCAGATCGGACAGATCATCGGCGTCATCGACGAGATCGCCTTCCAGACGAACCTGCTCGCGCTGAATGCCGGCGTCGAGGCGGCACGCGCCGGCGAGGCCGGCAAGGGCTTTGCCGTCGTCGCTCAGGAGGTGCGCGAGCTTGCGCAGCGCTCGGCGACCGCGGCAAAGGAGATAAAGGATCTTGTCGGTGCTTCCCACACGGAGGTCGCCTCGGGCGTCGCGCTCGTCAACGAGACCGGCAACGCGCTGAGGACCATCGAAACGGAAATCAACAAGATCACCGAGAGCATCCAGGCGATTGTGCTCTCCTCCGACGAACAGTCCGGCGGCCTGCAGGAGATCAATTCGGCGATCAACCAGATGGACCAGGGCACCCAGCAGAACGCCGCCATGGTCGAAGAGACCAATGCGGCTTGTCAGGAGCTCACGAGCCAGAGCCGCAGACTGCGAGAGGCGGTGAACCGCTTCAAGTATGACGGTCAACACTCCTCCGCCGTGCCTGCGGCTGCAGGCATTGCCAAGCCCGCGTCCCCGGTACGATCCGCCGCGCCCGCGCGGTCGGCCATCCACGAAATCCGCGGCAATGCAGCCGTTGCCGCCCGAACCGGCGAATGGGAAGAGTTCTGAACCTCACCCCCTTCGCCAAACCATGAGCTCTCGCTCCGCCGGCGGATGGACCGCGGCGGGCAAACAAAGGGAAGTACCAATGAAGAAATCACTTGCAAGCCTGCTCGTCGCCACGGCCGCACTGATCGCGACGGTCCCGGCACCCGCCCTTGCCGAAGGGGAGCATGTCGCGTCCGTCACGGAATATGTGGAGGCTACCGTCAAGCCGTGGCTTTCGGACGCGGCCGTCATCGAGGCGATCAAGGCGCAGAACGCGACGAACGCCAATCTCAGCCAGGGCGACATAGATGCGCTCGACAACAAGTGGCGCGCCGAAATCGAGGGCAACGACAAGCCGATGATAGACGGCGTGCTCGGCAGCGCCCTGTCGAAGTTTCTGAAGGGTAAACAGGAGGAGGCCGGCGGCCTCGTCACGGAAGTCTTCGTGATGGACGCCAAGGGCCTCAATGTCGGTCAAAGCGACGTCACCTCCGACTATTGGCAAGGGGACGAGGCGAAGTTCCAGAAGAGCTTCGGCGCCGGCCCGGACGCGATCTACGTCGACGAGGCCGAGAAGGATGAGTCGACCCAGATGCTGCAGGCGCAGGCCAGCGTGACGATCAAGGATCCGCAGAGCGGCGAAGCGATCGGCGCCATCACGGTCGGGGTCAATCTCGACTCGCTGTAAGCACCGAGCACATCACCAGCCATTCCAACGGGCCCTTCGCGGGCCCGTTTCCGTTGCATCCAAAGCTACCGAGCCTTCCGCCCCCGATTTTCGGCCGATGCAACAGACGGCGACGGACAGCATGCCCGGTTTGGCCCTTGCTTCACAATCTGTGAATCTTGACCGTCGGGCAGGCGCTGCGGGCGATGCCACAAAGATGTTCGTGGTGCGTCAGGTAGATCACCTGACCGACCCGCGCCATCTCCGCCATCAGTTCGAAGGCGCGGCCCGAGCGGTTGTCGTCGAAGGTCTCCATGATGTCGTCGGCGATGAACGGCAGCGTCTCGCGGGCCGCTGCGACCTCGTGGTAGCCGGCGATGCGGAGCGCCAGGTAGAGCTGGAAGCGGGTGCCTTTCGAGAGGTCGGCTGCGAGCTTCGAGCCGCCGGCGGACGCATTGGCCATCAGAAACTCCTGCCCCCTGTCGGCTTGCGTCGAGAGGCCGGAATACTCGCCGCCGCTGATATGCGCGAAAGTGCGCGAGGCGCGCTGCATCATCGCGCTACGATGGCGCTCTCGGAACAGCCGGATGGCGTGCTCGGCGGCCGCCACGCCTGCCCGCAGCCGCAGATAGCCGATCGCCTTGCTCTCGATTTCGAGAAGAAGGGTCCGCTGCCGCTGCTCCAATTCGGCAGCCCTGTCACCACCCTCCACCTCGGTTAGCGCCCTCTCCTTGCTGCGCACCTCCGCATGCAACTCGCTGACGTCGCGGTCGGCCGCATCGATCGTTTCATCCAGCCGTTCCAGTTCGACGCTGAGTTCGGCCTGGTCGAGCGCCGCAAGCATAGCTTCGGCTTCGCCGATCGCGGGTACGGCGAGACGTGTCATAAGATCGTCCTCCAGCTCGGCGCATCTTTGCCGGAGCCGCTCCTGCTCGCGCACAGCCTCCAGGCACGAGGCGGCCACGTCGAGGGACGGACAGCCGAAGAAGTCGAGAACCACCTGTCTGGTCGCCAAATCGAGCCGTTCCTCGTCGCGCAACGACTTGAGGCTCTCCTCCAGGCGGGCAATGTTGCCGCAGACCCCAAGGCGCCGCTCGTCCGTCCGCTTTGCCGCGGTAATCCGATCGCGGACGCCGGCAAAGCGTACCAGCACATCGCCCTCGGCGACATGCCCCAAGGCGTCGGCGATACCGGCGACCGCCTCGGCAAAAGCGGTTCGGTCCCGGCGCATGCTGCCTATGCGATGATCGAGTTCACCCTTCTTCTGCATCAGCTTGTCGAGGTCCTGGAGCGCGGCGAGCACCGGACCGATCTCGTGCGGCAGCGGACGTTCACCCCTTCGGGCAAGCCAGCTCTCCGTCAGTGCATCGTCCCACTCTTGCTGCCAGTCGCCGATCGCGGCTTTGGCCGCGGCGAACGCGGCCTCCCGGCTCTCCAAGGCTTCGGTTGCGCGGCGGAGCCGGGCAAAGGCAGCGCCGCGCGCGGCCGAGGCCGCCTGGGCCTCAGAGACGAGCCGTTCCGCGAAGGCAAGCATCTCGTCGAACCGCTCGGGCAGGTTTTCGGCCACGCCGAACCGTTTCAGTTCGTTCCGCAAGCCGCACAGCGCCGCCTTCTCCTGCTCGGCGGCGCCGTCATGCGCCTGCCGAGCAGCCCGCAAATCCGAGCGCAGCTCCAGCGCCGTCGCGCGCGCTGAGAGCCAGGCCTCCAGCTGCGGCAGCATGATGCCGTTAGGTAAGCCGCACCCGTCTGCGGCAGAAGCCACGGCTGCGCTCAAACATTGCCGCTCCGCGGTCACCGCTTCTTTCTGTGCTTCCAACGCTTGCAGGCGGGCACGCCGTTCAGCGATCGCAAGCGTCAGGCCACGCATCGCAGCCACCCGCTCCGCCTGTGCCAGGCGGAGCGCGCAGGCGGCGTCATCTGCCTTCAACGCCGTCTCGAAGGCCAAGGCCGTCGCAGCGTCGAGACCGCTGCGGTGGGCCTGCCAGGCAAGGTCGCGCTGTCTCCGCAGCTCGCCCGCCGCCGCATCGTCGACGACGGCGCCATCGGCGGCGAGCGCGGCGAGGCGCGCCTCATCTCCGGCCTGCCGCTCGGTCTCGTCGGCGATCCTGTCATCGAGTCGGAGCCGGCGCTCCGAAAGGGCGGCGTCTTGCGCCCGCCACGTTTCGATCACACCAGGGGCCGGAACCGTCAGGGCCGACAGATCGTCGGCGCCGCCGGCGAAGGGCCGCAGGGCGTCCAACGCGTCGGTAAGTGCTGTCTCCAGCCGCACGACTTCAATTGCCGCCGTCTGCCGGCGCAGGTGGCAATCGGTCTGGCGCAAGAAATGCAAGCGGTCGGCAAACGGGCCCGGATCCGCGGCACTACCCTTCAGGTCGGCAAGCTCGCGCTCCGCCTCCTGCCGATCGGCCCTCGCACTCTCCGCCTCCTCACGCGTCGCCGCCAGCCTTTCCGAAAGGCTGGCGTGGCGGTGGACCAGCTCCTGGAGCCGCGCGGCGTGCGCAGCCGGCAGGAGGAGCGATGCGGGCTCCGTATTCCCCGCCTCTCCAAGACGAATGAGGCATACGTCGATTTCCGCGACGGTCCTTGCCAAATCATCGAGACGGGAGGGCATGTCGCGTGCCGCCGTCAGGTAGCGTGCTTCGAGCGCCGCCTCGCGAAGTGCCTCGAACCGCTCCGAGAGTGCAAGCGCCTCGTCGTCTAGTGGCACCGCCTCGAGCTCCTGCCGGCGGCATGCAAGGTCCTCGTCCAACTGCTGCAGCCTGGCGGCGAGTTCGGCCTCGCGCTTGCGCAGCTTTGGCACCTCGTGCCACCAATCCGCCGGCGGCACCGGCAGCGGCTTCCGACATGCGAGCTCGTCACGAGCCGTGCGGAGCCGCGCAAGAAGCGGCAGGGCGTCGAGTTTGGCACGGAGCTGGTCCCGGTTGACGCGCAGTTCGGCGCGCGCCTTCGCTGCCGCCTCGTGCCGGTCTCGCGCTTTTGCGAGCGCCTTGCGAAGGGCGGTATAGTCGCGGGCATTCACATCGATCGCCCGGCGCTCCGCCTTGAGCGCATCGAGCTCCGCTTTCAGCTCCGCCAGTCCGTGCTTACGCCCCTGGGGCCGGAAGAAAGCGTCAGCCTCTTGTCGCAGGTTCGAGAGCGCCGCGGTGCTGTCCGGCAGGCCGGAGCTAGCGGAAAACAGAAGCGCGCCCAGTTCGCCCTCGCTCTTCAGGATGGCTTCGCCGCCCTCTTCGATGCTGTCGTCGTCGAGCGAGAACATCATGCGATAGGTATCGCGATCGACTGCGCCGAGCGCCGCGGAGAAGAGATTGTCCGGCAGGGGCTGTTCGTCCGGGCCGATAAGACTGTTGGCGTTGCGCTTGACCCGATAGGCATGGTGGCTCCGGCCACCGGCCTCGACAAGGCCGCCGATCCGCATCGTCTGGTATGGGTGCAGGAAACCGTAGGGGCTCTTCCGGTCGATGCCGAAGAGTAGATCGAGGAAGCCGGAAAAGAGCGTGGATTTGCCCGCTTCGTTCGGTCCGTATACGAGGTGAAAATCCGGCTCTGCGGGCTTTGCGCCGCCGAAGTCCAGGCTCCGCTCGGTAAACTTGCCGTAGCGGACGAGGTCCAGCTGACTGAGCCGCATCAGTCGATGCCCTCGCCTGCGCCTGCACTACGTCCGTGAAGATGCGAGAGCACATCGGCACTTCCCGCAAACGCGGCATCGCGCACCAGTTCCTCGAATCTCTCTTCGTCCGCCGCCAGGAGGGAGCGCAACTCGGCCGGCAGTTGCTGCAGAAGCTCCTCGGCAACGCATTTCAATTCGGAACGAAAGCCGAAGGCCGGCAGAACGTCGCCCTCGACAAGTGCCGCAAGCTCACCCATCGGATCCGCCCCCAGGCGGCCTTCATCGTCCCGGCCTTCGCTGCACAGAATTTCGATTTTCTCGACCCAGCAGCCTCCGAGCGCCGCGGCTAAATGGGCGATCTCCGCCTCCAAGAGATCGGCATCGCGCCGCAGGCGCCAGGCGAGCGATGTGGTTCCACTGAGGCCCACCCGCAGGATCAGATTGTCCGCCGGCACTCCGTTTCGCAGGAGCAACAGTTGCCGGCCGACTTCATCCAGCATACCGCGCCAGTCGGCAACGCCCGTCAGGTCGACGCGGAGTCGCTCGAAAACAGCCGTGCCGATCGGCCGTTCAACGAGGAACAGGTCGCCATCCTCGTCGATCGTGACGAGCGTGACACCCTTCACGCCCGCCTCGTTGATGTCGCGGCCCTGCGGCATTCCGGGCATGACGATGCAGGGCTTCCGGCCGTGCACCTGCCGCTGGTGGATATGGCCGAGCGCCCAGTAATCGAAACCATGCCGCTCGAGATCGGCGACGCTGCAGGGAGCGTAGGGATCATGTCCCGCAGAGCCGGCAAGGCTGGTGTGCAGCATGCCGATGTTGATGGCACCGGCCACCGGAGACTGGAAGTACGGCAGCAGGCTCTCCGCTGCGTGCGGATCGGCAAAGCTCATGCCGTGGATGTGGACGGGCCTGCCGTTTTCGAGCGTCTTGGCGAGCGCCGGCTTGCTGCGCCCGGAGAAGACATGGGCCGAGGCCGGCAAGGTGAGCTCCCGCGTCACTTGCGATTGCGCGTCGTGATTGCCCCTGATGATGAAGGTGCGGATGCCCGCTTCGTCGAGGCGGCGAAGCTCCCCGGCAAGAAAGAGCGCCGTGTTCATCGAGGTCTGGGTGCCGTCGTAGAGGTCACCTGCAATGAGCAACGCGTCCACGGCCTCGGCGAGGCAGAGATCGACGATGCGCGCCAGGGCATTGCGCGTCGCGCTTCGCACGAGGTCGGCGAGCTCCGTATTGCGGAGGGCCAGACTGCGTAAGGGGGAATCGAGATGGAGATCGGCGGTATGAACAAATCGGAAGGGCATGGCCGGACCATGGCCCGAGCGCGCGTTGCTCGTCAATGGGAGCCGGACACGGCCGTCGCCAGCGGTGCAACTTATGCCGTATTTTGAAAGCTTAGCGGATTCGTAACGCCTAGCTCGCTAGTTTTCTCGGGATGCGCGTCTGCGCATCGACAGCACCGGAATGATTCCTGCTTCGGCTTCCGCTCCGTCATGACGATCAAGAGCCGGAAGATGCATTCACCGTCCACGGATCGTTCCGGAGTAAGACATGTCCCGCCTGAAGATATCGCATACGCTGATCGCGCTCTTTGTTCTGGTGACACTGATCGTCGCCACGCTCGCCGCCGCCTCCATCAACGGCGTTCGCATGATGAATGAGCGGAACGGCGAAATCGCCAAGAGCTGGTTGCCGCGCGTTTCGTTGGCGCGTGCGCTCAAGACGCAGCTCTCCGACACGCGAACTGTCTTTGCCCGGCACCTGATCTCGCTCACGCCCTTTGAAAAGAAGGGCGCAGAAAAAGCGATCCGTGAGATCGTCAGCGGCTTCGAAAAGCTCGCCGAGGACTATGCTGCCTTGGCGACGTCGGATGCCGACAAGGCCGCGCTCGACAAGGTGCACGCGGCCTACAAGGCCTATCTCGCAGTCGCCGATGGAATGGTGAAATACTCCAACGACCTCCAGAACATGAAAGCTCAGCACGTCTTCAAGGTCGACATGCGGGTCGAAGGCGAGAAGGTGGATGTGGCGATCGGCGAGTTGCTCGATCAGAACCTCGCCGGAGCCGACGCCGCCGTCGCCGCCAGCGACGCAACCCACCAGCTGATCGTGACGATCGATTCCATCGTAATCGGCCTTGCAGCAGCGATCGTTCTCGGGTCGATCGCCTATGCCGTTCGTGGCGTTGCCCGCCCGATTCAGATCATCACCCGCTCCATGGCGAGGCTCGCGGAGGGGGATGCGGCGAGCAGTATTCCCTACGGCACCCGCAAGGACGAGATCGGCGAGATGGCGCGCGCTGTCGAGGTCTTCCGCCAGGCGGCGATCACCAATCAGAAGCTCGAGGAAGAGGCCGGCATCCAGCGCGCCGAGGCCGAGGCCGAACGTCAAAGGGTGACCCGCGACGCCGAGGCCGCGGCCCAGCAGCGCCTCCGTGAAGCGACGGCCGGCCTTGCGAGCGGCTTGCAGCGGCTCGCCTCCGGCGATCTGGCCTTCCAGCTCACTGAGCCCTTTGCGCCCGACTTCGAGCAGCTCCGGCACGACCTGAACCAGGCGGTTGCCCAGCTCGCCGACACGCTGGCGGCCGTTTCCGTCAGCTCAGGCAGCATCGACGGCCGCGCGCGCGAAGTAAGCCACAGCGCCGATGACCTGTCGCGGCGCACGGAACAGCAGGCGGCCTCACTGGAAGAAACGGCGGCCGCGCTCGATGAGATCACCGTCAACGTTGCCAACTCCTCCAAACGCACCAACGAAGCCCGGACGATCGCCGCCCAGGCGAACGAGAGCGCTCACAAATCCGGCGCAATCGTCGCAGGCGCAATCGACGCCATGGGCCGCATCGAGCATTCCTCCAGCCAGATCTCCAATATCATCGGCGTCATCGACGAGATCGCCTTCCAGACGAACCTTCTGGCGCTCAATGCCGGCGTTGAAGCGGCCCGCGCCGGCGAGGCCGGCAAAGGCTTCGCGGTCGTCGCACAGGAGGTGCGCGAGCTCGCACAGCGATCGGCCAACGCCGCCAAGGAGATCAAGGAACTGATCCGCAATTCGGCAAGCGAAGTCGAGGGCGGCGTCCGACTCGTCCGCGAAACGGGCGCGGCCCTGCGCACCATCGAAGGCTTCATCGTAACCATCAACGAACATATGGATGCCATTGCGGTCTCGGCCCGAGAGCAGTCCACCGGGCTTTCGGAGGTCAATATGGCCGTCAACCAGATGGACCAGGTTACGCAACAGAACGCCGCAATGGTCGAAGAGGCCAATGCCGCGAGCGCAACGCTGGCGCAGGAGGCAAGCCGCCTGCGCGATTTGATCAGCCGCTTCACGCTGGCCGAAACCAAGGATCATGGCTACGGGTCGCGTCACGCCGCATAGCAGACACAGCGGCTTTCCTCTCGCATCGTCAACGGCCCCTCAGACGGGGCCGTTACTTTTGCAACTGCCGGTGTTCTCCTTAAGAATTGCCGGGTTTTTGTCGACAAACATGGCGATTGTCACTATCAATAGGGTTACTGCCATTTGACATGGCCCCTCAACATACAGCCATGATGGTCATGAAGAAGACATTCGACGTTTCCGACAAGCTGTTCGAACTCTACCACCGCATTCATCGTCTGGTGAACGAGTCGATGACGGAGGAAGGCGTCTCGCTTGCCCGAAGCAAGTTCCTGTTCTTCCTGAGCAAGCTCGGACCGTGCCGATCGACCGACATCGCCTGCGCCTTGAATTTCGCGCCGCGGACCGTGACCGAGGCGATCGACGGCCTGGAGCGCGACCGGCTGGTGATGCGCAAGCCCGACCCGGAAGACCGCCGCGCCAAGATCGTCTCGATCACCGACACCGGCCGGGCCGTGCTCGAGGCGGCGGAGCATCCGCGCAAGCAGTTGCTCGAGGAAATCTTCTCGGCGCTCGACGACGATCAGCTCGACCAGCTCTTCGAGATCGTCAGCAAGCTCGTCGTGAAGACCGACGAGATCCGCAAGCGCAAGGAAGCGGCGGAGGAGCAGGAGATCGCTGCCGCACCGTGAAGGCCCGACTGTTTCGGTCGCAAGATGAAGAGGCCGGGATCTCATGTCCCGGCCTCGTCATTTCTTCTGGCGGTCGCTTACATCGCGTTGATGGCACCGATGGAGAAGAACAGGGTTTCGCCTGAGGAATCGTCGACGCCATCATTGTCGGTGACGACGTAACCGCTGCCGGCCGCGTCGACCGTGAAGCCCTCGACCTTGTCGACCACATAGCCGTTGAGCGCCTTCAGCTCCGGGATGAGATCCCGAACCTCTTCCTTCTTCACGACCGGCAGTTCGCCCCCGAGGGCGGCAGGCTTCAGCTCTGCAAGCGGCACGCGGTAGAGCTTCTTGGTCTTCGCCGCGGCGCCGATCAGATTGTCTCGTTCGACGACGTAGGCGAAGTCGCCATGGGCGGAAATCTCCGAGAGACCGATCCAGCCCTGCTCCGACTTGTCGAGCGGATAGCGGACCGCGCCCCACTCTCTGGTTGCAGGCCTGTAGGAGACGAGTTTCACGAAGCCTTTCTCGTCGTCCTTCCATTCGCGCTGCACCGCCATCCACAGGGTCAATTCGTCGCCTTCGCCGACGGCCGAAATGCCTTCGAAACCGAAACGGACCTCATTGGCCCTGAGTTCGGCCGGAGGCGCGATCTCCTGCTTGATCTCGCCCTTCTCGTTCACATGGAGGATCGCGTGACTGTAGAGCTTTTCCGAATTGCCTTCTGAAGCCAGCCAGAAGCCGCCTTCACCATCATTGGCGATACCTTCGATATCCAGCTTCTGGGCAGGCGCGCCGTCGCGGGTAATCACCAGCGCCTCGGTGATCAAGGCCGGCTTCTGCGTCGCGTCGATCGTGAAGATCGTCGGCCGTGACGTGTAGACGGAGTCGTTGACCGCGCGCAGGAAACCTGGCCTGTCCGGAACCGCGGCGAGGCCCGAAAGCGCCCCGAAACCGATCGGCACGCCATCCTTCTCTGCGGAACGTATCTGCGGATAGGCCGCCTCCCCCTCCCCTCGCTCGTAGATCATGACATGTGCGCGCGCACCGCCGTCCTCGATGAGGTCGACCTCGTTGGCGATCGCCAGCAGGTTACGCTGCGGAATGGCGACGGCACCCTCGGGCGAGATGCCGGACGGCAGGAGCTGCAGCAGTTCCGGTTCGGCGCCGGTGTCCTTGTAGACGCCGACGATCGATGAACGTTCCGAAAGGACGAAGAAGAGATCGTCGTCGCCGAAGCGTGCCGCTTCGAGGCCTTCCGGCTCGACGCCCTTGGCCGACGACCTCTTCTCCGGATAATGGCCGATCGCCGCGATAGCATGCTCGAGGCTCGGGCCGGATTCGAAGAGGACCTTGCCGCTCTTGTCGAAGACGGTGAAGCCGCGTGCGCCGCCCTCGTAATCACCCTCGTTGGCGACGACCAGACGCTGGTCACCGAGCCACTTCACCGCGTCGGGCTCGCGCTTGCGGCCGGCCTGTTCGCCGGTAAAGCCGATGGCGCCGTCACGCTTGACGTCGATGTTCTTGAGATCGACCTTGCCGGCGGAGAAATGCGCCTTCACCGCTGCGGACTTCCCGTCGATGATGACGATGTGATTGTTTTCCTGCAGGGTCAGGGCGATTTCGTCCTGGCCGTTGAAGGCGACGAATTCCGGTTCCGGATCGTCGCCGGCGACTTCGGCAAGGCCGGTCAGGGCCACGCGCTTGATCGATGCGCAGTCCGCAATGCCGTCCTTCAGCGACAGAATCATAAGATCACCCGCCGGCATCTGCGGGATCATGCCGTCATTGACTTCTTCGTCGCGCTCGTTCTCGATCGCAATGGCGGCGAGCGTCCCGTCCTTATTGACGGCGACGGAATCCGGCTGACCGCCGAGATCGCAGGTGGCATCCTGCTTTTTCGTCGCGAGATCGACCACGGCAAGCAGGCCCGAGGGATTGGTAAAGCTTTCGCTCGTGTTCACGGCCACCAGGACCTTGCCACCGGCGATCGCCACGGAGGTCGGTTCGCCATCGAAGGAAACGGTGCCGGCAGCGGCTGGCGCCCTGGCATCGGTAATGTCGATAAAGCCGATGCGCTTGCCGGGGCTATCGCTGTAGACGAGCGTGTTGCCGTCGTCGCTCGCCGTGATGATTTCGGCGGAGGTCGGCGCCTCGCGTTCGCCCTCGGGTAGGTTATCGGCGACCGCAAAGGATGCGATGCGGTTAAAGACCTGTTCGGCCCGAACGGCGGTTGCGGTCGATGCGGCAAGTGCAGCAGCCAAAGCTGCGGTGATGGAAAGTGCTTTCATTGATCTCCCTCCTTGTCGCGGCGCTCGCATTTGCGCCGCTGTGGCATCCGGAATCGGCCGGTTGCCTCACGCCCCGGATGGGAGGTTTTTGCAGCCGCCCTGTAACAGTCCGATGACAGCGGAGGAAAACTGAAAAGAGGCCCGGCTGGGCCGGGCCTCAATCAACCTGCCTGCACGCGCTTTCCAAAGAGAGCGCAAGAGGCAGAGGAACATGAACCTGTTGGGCCTGCAATCCGCAGCCACCACGCGGAAAAGCCGACCGGCGATCGCTCGGGTTCCGTCGGAACCCGGAAGCGCTCGATTAGTTGACGGCGTCCTTGAGGCCCTTGCCGGCCGTGAACTTCGGCACGTTGCGTGCCGGGATGTCAACTTCCGCACCCGTCGACGGGTTGCGGCCCTTGGAGGCTTCGCGGCGGGTCACGGAGAAGTTGCCGAAACCGACGAGGCGGATATCGCCGCCGTTCTTCAGTTCGCTCTGGATGGTCTCAAAAACTGCATCCACTGCAGAAGACGCATCGGCCTTGGAAAGACCGGCCTTCTCGGCGACGGCAGCCACGAGCTCATTCTTGTTCATGTTTCCACCCCTTTCATACTGGTTCGAAACGACTGTGCTTCTTAAGCCGGGGCGGCATGTGCTTCACCCACGTCTTGCCATTCCCAATTGCGCCTAATCCCTTGGAATGCAAGGCTTGCGGGCTGCTTTACAACAAAAAAGACCGGCGAAATGCCGGTCTTTTTTGATTTTTTGGTCAAACTGCGCCACGCGGGACACAGTCCCGTGCCGCTTTCGACATCTGTCAGTGGGCGATCGACGCCCCCGCCTCGTCCTGCGAATCGACCGAAGCAATGGAGGCGGCCTCGTTCGACGCATCCCATTCGATCGGCTCGGGGCGCCGGATCAGAGCGTGTTCCAGTACCTCGCCCATCCGCGAAACGGGGATGATTTCGAGGCTGTTCTTCACGTTGTCCGGGATCTCGGCGAGGTCCTTGGCGTTCTCTTCCGGGATCAGCACCTTCTTGATGCCGCCGCGCAGGGCCGCCAGCAGCTTCTCCTTCAGGCCACCGATCGGCAGGACGCGACCGCGCAGCGTGATCTCGCCGGTCATCGCCACATCCTTGGAAATCGGGATGCCGGTCATGACCGAGACGATCGCCGTCGCCATGGCGACGCCCGCCGATGGGCCATCCTTCGGCGTCGCGCCTTCGGGCACGTGCACGTGGATGTCGCGCTTGTCGAAGAGCGGCGGCTCGATGCCGAAATCGATCGCACGCGAGCGGACATAGGATGCCGCCGCCGAAATCGATTCCTTCATGACGTCGCGCAGGTTGCCGGTGACCGTCATGCGGCCCTTGCCCGGCATCATCACGCCTTCGATCGTCAACAGCTCGCCGCCGACCTCGGTCCAGGCGAGACCGGTGACCACTCCGACCTGATCGTCGCGCTCGGCTTCGCCATGGCGATAGCGCGGCACCCCGAGATAGTCATGGACGTTTTCCGCCGTCACCTCGACCTTCTTGGTCCTGCCCTTGAGGATCTCGGTCACCGCCTTGCGCGCAAGCTTCATCAGCTCGCGTTCGAAATTGCGGACGCCCGCTTCCCGCGTATAGGTCTGGATGACCGCCATCAGCGCGCCGTCAGTAACAGAGAACTCGTTCGGCTGCAGCGCATGATCGCGGATCGCCTTCGGCAACAGGTGCCGCTTGGCGATCTCCCGCTTTTCCTCTTCGGTGTAGCCGGCGATGCGGATGACTTCCATGCGGTCCATCAGCGGCGGCGGAATGTTCAGCGTGTTCGCCGTAGTGATGAACATCACGTTGGAAAGGTCGTATTCGACTTCGAGATAGTGATCCATGAAGGTCGAGTTCTGTTCCGGATCGAGCACCTCGAGCAGCGCTGAAGACGGATCGCCGCGGAAGTCCTGGCCCATCTTGTCGATCTCATCGAGCAGAAAGAGCGGATTGGATTTCTTCGCCTTCTTCATCGACTGCACGACCTTGCCCGGCATGGAGCCGATATAGGTCCTGCGGTGACCTCGGATCTCGGCTTCGTCGCGCACGCCGCCCAGCGCCATGCGGATATATTCGCGGCCGGTCGCCTTGGCGATCGACTTGGCGAGCGAGGTCTTGCCGACGCCGGGAGGGCCCACAAGGCACAGAATCGGGCCTTTGATCTTCGCGGAACGGGCCTGCACGGCCAAATACTCGACAATGCGCTCCTTGACCTTATCGAGGCCGAAATGGTCGGCGTCGAGCACCTTCTCGGCGTGGTTGAGGTCGGTCTTGATCTTGGACTTCTTGCCCCAGGGCAGGCCCAGGAGCCAGTCCAGATAGTTGCGCACGACCGTCGCTTCCGCCGACATCGGGCTCATCTGGCGCAGCTTCTTCAGTTCCGCGTCAGCCTTCTCGCGCGCTTCCTTGGAAAGCTTCGTCTTGGAGATGCGCTCTTCGATTTCGGCCATCTCGTCGCGGCCGTCCTCGCTGTCGCCCAACTCCTTCTGAATCGCCTTCATCTGTTCGTTGAGATAGTACTCGCGCTGCGTCTTCTCCATCTGGCGCTTGACGCGCGAGCGGATGCGCTTCTCGACCTGCAGCACCGAGATCTCGCCTTCCATGAAGCCGAGCGCCTTTTCGAGGCGCATCTTGACGCTGGTGGTCTCCAGCATCTCCTGCTTCTCGACGATCTTGATCGAAAGGTGCGAGGCCACAGTGTCGGCGAGCTTGGAGTAGTCGTCGATCTGGCTTGCGACACCGACGACTTCGGGAGAAATCTTCTTGTTCAGCTTCACATAGCTCTCGAATTCCGAGACGACCGAGCGGCTCAGAGCCTCGATCTCCACCGGATCTTCTTCCGGCTCGCGCAGCGCATGGGCCACCGCTTCGTAGAAATCGTCCCGTTGCGTATAGTGATCGATCTCAGCGCGCGCCCGCCCCTCGACGAGGACCTTGACGGTGCCGTCGGGGAGTTTCAAGAGCTGCAAGACATTGGCGATCGTTCCCACCTGGTAGATCGCAGAAGGCTCCGGATCGTCGTCCGTCGCGTTGATCTGTGTCGCCAGCATGATCTGCTTGTCAGTGCCCATGACTTCTTCAAGCGCGCGGATCGATTTCTCGCGACCGACGAAGAGCGGCACGATCATGTGCGGGAACACAACGATGTCACGCAGCGGCAAAACCGGATAGGTCGCGCTCTCAGTCGCCGGAGACGTTTTGTTGGTCATGTCAATTCCTTTCCGTCCCGATTTTCGGGCCCGTTCCCGGGAGCCTCAGCAGCACTCCCGGCCATCACTTTTCCATCTGAAAGTGGAGTGCGGAAGATACCTTTTCAAGGCCAGGTGCAATCCCGCTTCCATGACAATTCCGCCCCCTATGCTGAAATGCTGTTGCGGACCTTACGACACGGGGACCAGTGCACTGCAACCGGCTTCATTGAATCGTCACATCATCGCGTCGTTGCGGAGGTTTAGCAATAAACGATTTGCTTGATAGCAATGATTTTGCGCCCGAAATTGTTCAAAAATGGGGAGAAAACACGCCGAAAATCGGGAATGGAGTCTCGCGGCCGGGCGGTCTCTTGCCTGTGGTTCGGCCAGCCGGGCGCTCGACCGCAGAATCCGTGAAAAAAGCCCGCGAATGGCGGGCCCTTTCAACTGACCAGAGCGGAGCCATCAAGCCGAGACGTTGGTCTTTTCCTCGGAGCGGTCCGAGTAGATGTAGAGCGGCCGTGCCGTCCCCTTGACCACCTCGTCCGAAATGACAACCTCGCGAACGCCCTCGAGCGTCGGAAGCTCGAACATGGTGTCGAGCAGGATCTTCTCCATGATCGAGCGCAGGCCGCGCGCCCCGGTCTTGCGTACGATCGCCCGGCGGGCGATTTCCCTGAGCGCGTCCTCGTGGAAGGTCAGTTCGACGTCTTCCATCTCGAACAGCCGCTGGTACTGCTTGACCAGCGCGTTCTTGGGCTCCGACAGGATCTGGATCAGAGCGTCCTCGTCGAGATCCTCAAGCGTCGCCAGAACCGGCAGACGGCCGATGAATTCGGGAATGAGGCCGAACTTGACCAGATCTTCCGGCTCAAGTTCGCGCAGCACTTCGCCCACGCGGCGGTCTTCCGGCGCGCGAACGGTGGCCCCGAAGCCGATCGAGGTCTTTTCTCCGCGGGCGGAAATGATCTTGTCGAGCCCGGCAAAGGCACCGCCGCAGATGAATAGGATGTTGGTCGTATCCACCTGCAGGAATTCCTGCTGCGGGTGCTTGCGGCCGCCTTGCGGCGGCACCGAGGCAACGGTTCCTTCCATGATCTTGAGCAACGCCTGCTGCACGCCCTCGCCCGAGACGTCGCGGGTAATCGACGGGTTGTCGGACTTGCGCGAGATCTTGTCGACCTCGTCGATATAGACGATGCCGCGCTGGGCGCGCTCGACGTTGTAGTCGGCAGCCTGGAGCAACTTCAGGATGATGTTCTCGACGTCCTCGCCGACGTAGCCCGCTTCTGTCAGTGTCGTCGCATCGGCCATGGTGAAGGGAACGTCGATGATCCGTGCCAGCGTTTGCGCCAGGTAGGTCTTGCCGCAACCGGTCGGCCCGACAAGCATGATGTTCGACTTCGCCAGTTCGACATCGCTGCTCTTGGCCGCATGCGCCAGGCGCTTGTAGTGGTTGTGCACGGCGACCGACAGGATGCGCTTGGCCTGCTGCTGGCCGATGACATACTCGTCGAGGACCTTGATGATTTCCTGGGGAGTCGGGACGCCATCGCGAGACTTGACCATCGAGGTCTTGTTCTCTTCGCGGATGATGTCCATGCAGAGTTCCACGCATTCATCGCAGATGAATACGGTGGGCCCGGCAATCAGTTTGCGAACTTCATGCTGGCTCTTGCCGCAAAACGAACAATAGAGGGTATTTTTCGAGTCACCGCCGTTGCTACCGCTGACCTTGCTCATTTTCACTTCCTTCCAGCACGCCGGACACCTTCGGAAAAGATATCGCGGACTACTCAAATCGCCTTGCGCGGGCCCTCATCGCCCGCACGAAGTCCCTGGGAGTACACACCGCTCAGGCAAGCTGCCCGACCTTCGGCTGCAACGACTCTCCCCTCGACATCGCAACGCTACGCATAGAACCCATAGCATAGCATCTCGGCTCATATTAGCGGCTTTACCCTACCGATAAAGCCCTTCGCCGTTACAAATGCGTCACAATTGCATCTGCGCGGACACAAAAACTCGACTTCAAGCCGTTGCGCCACCTTCGGTGGCTTCTCGCGAGGTGATCACCTTGTCGATCAAACCCCAGTCTAAAGCCTCGTCGGCACTCATGAAATGATCGCGGTCTAGAGTCTGTTCCACCTCTTCATAGGTGCGACCGCAATGCCTGACATAAACTTCGTTCAGCCTGCGCTTCATTTTGATGATGTCCCGCGCATGCCGCTCGATGTCGGAGGCCTGGCCCTGGAAGCCGCCCGACGGCTGGTGCACCATGATGCGCGAGTTCGGCGTCGCGAAGCGCATATCCTTGTGGCCGGCGGCCAAGAGCAGCGAACCCATCGACGCCGCCTGGCCGATGCAGAGCGTCGAGACCGCCGGCTTGATGAACTGCATCGTGTCATAAATGGCCATGCCGGCCGTCACAACGCCGCCCGGCGAATTGATGTAGAGCGCGATTTCCTTCTTCGGGTTTTCCGCTTCGAGGAAGAGCAACTGTGCGCAGACAAGCGTCGCCATGTGATCTTCGACCGGGCCCGTCAGGAAGATGATGCGCTCCTTGAGAAGCCGCGAATAGATGTCGTACGACCGTTCGCCGCGGTTGGTCTGCTCGACAACCATCGGCACCAACGCCATGGCCGTATCAACTGGATTTCTCATATCGAACCTTCATCAGTCAGGCCCGCAATGCCTTGCGGACCGGGAATCATCGGATAGCCTCGGCCTTACATAGAGTGTCAATGCCCTTCACTTCAAGTCGCGAACGCTCGATAAGCTTAAAGGTCGCGGCTTCCGGACCCAAAGCTTTTCATTGGCCACGCTCCCCTGCCGATAGAACATTTTTCCAACGGGCGCCTCTGGCACGCACATGTCATGCCGCCTTGCGCACAGGCATTCGCGATCATGCGGTAAACGACCCGTAAATTCCACGGGTACTCATCGGTCTTGGACGCCTGAGCATGGCGCGGCTCAAAGCTGTGATTCCAATGGCAGAAAGCGGATCGCGCCTGCGACAAGCCGACGGAACAGGGTTGCCCTGGGCTCATGCCTGAGCAGCCGGGCCGCACCGCTCGCACGGTCGCGCCAAACGGGCCGCCCGCCTTCGAGCAGCAGCCTGTAACTCCGCTCAGGCAAGGTCTCTTCGTCGAAGATCGTATCGAGTTCGGCGGCGAGCGCCCGGTCGGAGAAAATGATCCCCATCTCCGTATTCAGTGACGCGGATCGCGGGTCGAAATTCATCGATCCCACATAGCCGGTCATGCCGTCGACAAGGAACGCCTTGGTGTGGAGACTCGCATTGCGCGCACCGAACAGCGACATGCGGTGGCGATCAGTGAAGTCGCCGCACTCCTTGAGTTCATAGATGTCGACGCCGCCGCGAAGCAGCGCCCTGCGGTATTTCACGTAGCCGCCATGAACGGCCGCCACATCGGTCGCCGCAAGCGAATTGGTCAGGACCGCCACCCGTACGCCATTCGCCGCAAGCGCCGTCAGTTGGCGGGTACCCGCAGCGCCCGGTATGAAGTAGGGCGATACGATGCGCAGGTCGTGCTCGGCCGCCTTGATCAGCGGAAAAAGCTCCCGCAGCAGCCAGTTCTGCCGCTTCTGCATCAGAGCCTTTTCCGGCGGATCGAAAGCCACGCGGACGACTTCGCACCGGTGGAGGGTGCGACTGCCCCAGTAGAGGCCCGGACCGGCCTCCGAAGCGCCGACCTTTTCCAGGTAGAAGCGGGCGGCAGGCGTGCGTGCCAGCGTTTGGAGACTCCCCCTCAGCGCCGGCAGATAATGCTTGCGCGGCGTTCTCAGCGCGCCGATCGGCAAAACGGAGGCGCTGTTCCAGTAACGGTCGAACATTTCCGTCGCCTGTTCGACGACCGGCCCCGTCATCCACACGTCAAGGTCGCGGAAATTGGACAGTTCCGCCGCGTCGAAATAGGCGTCTCCTATATTGCGACCGCCGGAAATCGCCAGGCGCCCGTCCGCTATCCACAGCTTGTTGTGCATCCGCCGCGTCGCGCTGAACGCGCGAACCGCCATCTCGAATCCGCGACGGAAGCGGTCGACCCGGGCACGGCTCGGGTTGAAAAGGCGCACGTCGACATTCGGGTGAGCGTCAAGCGAAATGCAAAGGCGGTCGTGAATGCCGGCATTGATGTCGTCGAGGAGCAACCGGACGCGCACGCCCCGATCCGCCGCTGCGATGATCTCGCGGGTCAGCAGGAAGCCGGTCAGATCGTCCTTCCAGTAATAATATTGCAGGTCGAGGCTGCGCCCGGCCCGGCGGGCCGACTGGGCGCGCACGACAAAGGCTTCGACGTTGTCCGATACCAGAGCAATCGCGCTCCGGGGCAAGCCCTCGACCGCAAGCGAGGCAACGCCTCTGTCGATTTCCGTCTCATCGCCGACAATAGGCAGGGCAAAGGAAGGCGGCGCCTGGGGGCGGCGACCGAACACGCCGTAGACGTAGACTGTCGCCGCCGCGAGCAGCGCAAAGAGCACGATGAGGAAGAGCGCAACCCAAGAAGCCATGCCTGCCGCCTACGGCGCCGCGTGCCCGTTCGGGCGCGCACGAGCCATCATGAAACTCCGTGCCTCGAGTTTACGCCTGAACCCTCTCCGAATTCACCTGGGTGCGACATTCTTTACACGGGCTCCACCCCGAGCAGCCCGGCGCGGCGTCCGTCCTCGTCCTTGATGGCGGCCTTCAGATCGATCGATGCCTTGACCGGCAGGTGATCGGAAGCCACGCGCGCAAGCGGCGTATCGTGCACAGCGACGGAGGTCACGAGCTGGTGCGGATTGCCGAGCACCCGGTCGAGCGGAAAAAGCGGAAAGCGCGACGGAAAGCTTGCGACCGTCGCGTGGGAGGGGTCGAAGAGGGGACTGAGGAATCTCAGCGACGAGCGCTTGCCCATGCGCCACTCGTTCAGATCTCCGATCAGGAGCGTCGGCCGGGCGCCGCCGTCGGCGGCGACTTGCATGATCGTCTCGGCCTGTCGGGCGCGGGAGTGGCGCAGCAGGCCGAGATGGGCGGCGATCACCCTTAGCGGTCCGACCTGGAGGTCGAGATCGACGACGAGCGCGCCGCGCGGCTCGACGCCGGGAAGGTTCAACTGCCGCACATTGGAAACGGCCCCCTCCCTGAGCAATAGGACATTGCCGTGCCACCCATGCCCTTTTTCCGAAAAGGGAGAGATCGGCACCGAAACGAGATGCGCTTCCCGGCGCAGATGTTCGAGATCGAGAAGCCCGGCACGCTCGCCGAATCTCTGGTCGGCCTCCTGCAGGGCGACGATATCCGCTCCGAGTTCGGAGATGACCTGGGCGGTCCGGGTCGGGTCGAAGCGGCCGTCGATGCCGACGCATTTGTGGATGTTATAGGATGCGATCACGACGTCGCCGCGGCTCACAGCCGCGTCGCGATTGACGACGGTCGGCCGCCGCTTGCGGATCGCGGCCATAATGCCCGCGGACAATATACCTTGCGATCTCGCCATGCTGCTCCCTGCTTGCCGCCGCATCATGCTCAAATAAGTCTGTCAGTGCCACCCAAAAACGTCGACTTTGTGCCCACCTTGCCTCCGGATGTGGTCGCCGATTGCACTTGCGGCAACGTCGTTCGGCGCAATAGAGATCTATGACATGCATCAAGAGACGAGATCATGACACCAGTTCCCGGCATCACCATCGACGGCGCCGCCCGGCGCGTACGCCTCGACGTTCGCAAGCCCGATTTCTACCGCAATCCGCTTCCCGCCTACGCGGCGCTCCATGCGGCGTGCCCCGCCTTCTTCTGGGAGGAGCGGCAGCAATGGTATTTCGCGGGCTACGACCAGGTGAACACGCTCCTGCGCGACCGCCGCTTCGGCCGCCAGATCCTTCATGTCGCAACGCGCGAGGAACTCGGCCTTCCCGAGCCGAAGCCGCATCTCAAGGATTTCGATGCGCTGGAGGCGCATTCGCTGCTCGAACTGGAGCCGCCAGCGCATACCCGCCTGCGCACGCTCGTCAACCGCGCCTTCGTTTCCCGGCAGATCGAGCAGTTGAGACCGGACATCGAAGCGCTTTCGCACGCGGTTATCGACACATTCGAAAAGGACGGCGAGGTCGAACTCCTGCAGACCTATGCGGAAACGATTCCTGTCACCATAATCGCGCGCATGCTCGGCATCCCCGTCGAGGCGGCCCCTCGCCTGCTCGACTGGTCGCACCGGATGGTGAAGATGTATGTCTTCAATCCGACCCTCGAGACGGAACTCGACGCCAACCGTGCCTCCGCGGAGTTCTGCGAATACCTCAAAGACATCATCGCCGGGAAACGCGCAAATCCGGCGGACGATCTGCTCACCCATATGATCACCTCCGAGAAGGACGGCGAGCGTCTCACCGAGGCCGAACTGGTCTCGACGACCGTCCTGCTTCTGAACGCAGGGCACGAGGCGACGGTGCACCAGATCGGCAATGCCGTGCGCACCATCCTCCAGGCCGGCCTTTCCGCCACCGCGCTCTTCGCGAACGACGAAACGACGGAGCGCACCGTCGAGGAATGCCTGCGCTTCGCAGCACCCCTGCACATCTTCCAGCGTTATGCACTGTCCGACATCGAACTCGAAGACGGCATCGCGCTCAAGAAGGGCGACAAGATCGGCCTGATGCTCGGTGCCGCGAATGTCGATCCGCGCAAATTCTCCGCAGCCGACAAGTTCAGGCCCGACCGCGATGAAGGTGCCAACGTCTCGTTCGGCGCCGGCCTGCACTTTTGCATCGGCGCTCCGCTTGCGCGGCTTGAGCTCAACATCGCGCTGCCGATCCTGTTCCAGCGGCTGCCTGGCATGCGGCTGAAAAACGAGCCGCCGGTCAAGGACAGCTTCCATTTCCACGGCCTGGAGCGGCTAGATCTCGTCTGGTGACACCCCCGGAATTCGTTCACAATCGGTTAAGCATGGGGCCCTATGCCCTTCTTACGGAATTACGACGGGAGCCCAGCCGATGCGGTCAATCACGTTCACCAGCCTGATCGCCGTCGGCCTCGCCCTCGGTGGCTGCCAGAGCGACATCGCCACGGTTGCCGACGCAGCTCTCAGGGCAGCGCCCGGGTACCCCGTCATGCAGCCGTCGGACGTGTCCCAACCGACCTCGCCCTCTCGGCCCTCGGAGCCGTCCAGGCCGACTCCCCCGACAACGCCGCGCGTCGAAAACGTGGCGGAGAAGCCTGCCTGCGATGCGGACATGCAGGCCAAGCTGAGGGCCCCGGGTCCCAATGCCGTCACGCTTGCCTGCAGTCTTCGCCTGTCCTCGTCGGACGTCATCACGCATCCGCTCGTCTTCGAAGGCAGTGCGGCCTCGGGCTCCGTTCTCGACTGCGGCGGCGGAACGCTTGACGTGAGTGCCGGCCAATCGCGCAAACAGAAGACCGCCATTGCGGTCCGCTCCAGGAAGACGGCGGCCGGTGCTTGGGATGCACCGTCCGGCGTCACCATCCGCAACTGCCGGATCAAGGGCTTCGTGCGGCTTTACGGGCTTGGCGAAAACGCCAATGGCGAGACGATGAAAGCGTCGTCCCGCAGCCGCGACCACACGGCCTTCGCCCAAGCCTCGGCGCCGAAGAATGTGCGCCTGGAGAACGTGACCTTCGAAGCGCCCGACGGCATTCCGTTCTATGTCGGGCCCGGCGTGACCAATGCGGCGCTCGTGAATTCCAGGGTCAATGGCCGTTCGACGGCCGTCGCCGTCTACCTGGATGCCGAGTCGGCCAACAATACGATCAGCAACAACGTCTTCGGCCTTGCCACGGAGAAGCGCGAACTGATCGCCATCGACGGCTCGGCGGGTAACAGGATCGCCAACAATACCTTCGAGCACGCGGACAATGGCGGCGTTTTCGTCTACCGCAACTGCGGCGAAGGCGGCGTGATCCGCCATCAGAAGCCGCAATTCAACCAGATCGTCGGCAATACGTTTCGCTACGGCTCGTCGTTCTTTGCGAAACCGGCCGTATGGCTGAACTCGCGAAACGGCTCGAGCAGCTATTGCTTCAAGGATCCCGCCTATCCCTTCGGGAGCAGCGCCAGCAATCTCGATTTCGCCGAGCACAACGTCGTGCGCAACAACCGGCTCGACGGCGGCTCGGCAAGCCTGATCCGCAACGACGATCCGACCAACGAAGTCAGCGGCAATACAGCGCGCGGCGGTTGGTGAAACGCGATCGTCGGCACGCTCTGCCTAAAGCCGGATGACGTAGTCCTTGCGGGTCGTTTCGACGACTTCCCATGTTCCCTTGAAGCCGGGCCGCAGAACCATGCGGTCGCCAGGCCGCAGATGAACGGCCTCGCATCCTTCCTCGGTCACGATCGAATAGCCGGAGAGAATGTGGAAATACTCCCATTCGTCATAGACGATCCGCCATTTTCCCGGTGTCGATTCCCAGACGCCGGCATAAAGCCCGCCGGGGGCTTCCTCGAGGTTCCAGGTGCGGAATTCAGGCGTGCCGGAAATCAGCCGGTCGGGCGCCGGAGCGCCGGTCTCCGCTTCGACCGCGACGGGATCAAATCTGAGCATGTGGCTCATGAGGCACCTCTTTGCTGCGGCTGGGTCATCGGTGGCGTCAGGCCTTCGCCATCGCCTGATGCAGGTCGGCAATGATGTCGTCGACGTCCTCGATGCCGATCGAAAGGCGGACGACGTCGGGACCGGCACCGGCAGCGACCTGCTGTTCCGGCGTGAGCTGCCGATGGGTGGTCGAGGCCGGGTGAATGACGAGCGAGCGCGTGTCGCCGATATTGGCGAGATGAGAGAACATCTCGAGGGCTTCGACGAAGCGCTTGCCCGCCTCGTATCCGTCCTTGAGCCCGAACGTGAAGACGGCGCCCGCGCCCTTCGGTGAGTAGCGCTGCTGAAGCGCACGGTTCGGATCGCCATCGAGCCCGGCATAGCGGACCCAGGAGACCTTTTCCTGCGCCCTCAGCCATTTGGCCACCGCCAGCGCATTGTCGCAGTGGCGCTGCATCCTCAGCGGCAGCGTCTCGACGCCCGTCTGGATCAGGAAGGCGTTCATGGGCGAGATCGCCGGCCCGAAATCCCTGAGCCCCAGCACACGTGCCGCAACGGCGAAGGCGAAGTTGCCGAACGCCTGGTGCAGGACGATGCCGCCATATTCCGGACGTGGCTCGGAAAGCAGCGGATATTTTCCTGATTTCGACCAATCGAAGGTACCGCCGTCGACAAGGATGCCGCCCATCGAGTTGCCATGGCCGCCGATGAACTTGGTCAGCGAATGGACGACGATGTCCGCCCCGTGCTCCAGCGGCCGAACGAGATATGGTGTCGCCATCGTATTGTCGACGATCAGCGGCAGTGCGTGCCGCCGGGCGACGTCGGCAATCGCCGCGATATCGACGAAGATGCCGCCCGGATTGGCGAGGCTCTCGATGAAGATCGCCTTCGTCCGCTCGTCGATCTGCGCCTCGAAGCTTTGCGGATCGGTGCCGTCCGCCCAGCGGACCTGCCAGTCGAAGGACTTGAAGGCCTGGCCGAACTGGTTGACGGAACCGCCATAGAGCTGCCGGGCCGCGACGAAGTTGTCGCCCGGGCTCATGATGGTATGGAAAACGAGAAGCTGGGCGGCATGACCCGAGGCGACGGCGAGCGCCGCCGTGCCGCCTTCAAGCGCGGCGATCCGCTCCTCCAGCACCGCCTGCGTCGGATTCATGATGCGGGTGTAGATATTGCCGAATTGCTGAAGGCCGAAGAGTGCCGCCGCGTGATCCGCATCGTTGAAGACGAAACTCGTCGTCTGGTAGATCGGCGTCGCGCGCGCGCCGGTCGTCGGGTCGGGCTGGGCTCCCGCATGAACGGCCAGCGTACTGAAGCCGGGTCCGGCATTCATCATCATGTGCTCCCTTGTTGCCTCAACCGATCAGGCGCGGATATTCGATGGCCGGGCAGCGATCCATCACGACTTTGATGCCCGCGGCCTCGGCCTTGGCGGCGGCTTCGTCGTCGCGCACCGACAATTGCCCCCAGATCGCCTTGGGCAAACGGGAGAGAGCCAGGATTTCGTCGACGAGCCCCGGCAAAGCCGCCGGGGCGCGGAAGACGTCAACCATGTCGATCGGCGCTGCAATGTCGGCGAGCCTCGCCACGACCGGCTGGTCGAGAATAGTCCTTCCCGCTTGGCCGGGATTGACCGGGATGACGCGGTATCCCTTGCGCAGAAGAAAGGCCATTACCCGATGGCTCGGCCTTTCGGGCTTCGGCGAGGCGCCTACGAGGGCGATGGTCTTCGTCTCGCGCAGGATATCGGCGAGGTAACCATCCGGATAAAAATCGTGATTCATGCTTGCCATTCCGCGCATGGAGTGTCGTTTGCCCGGATAGTTGGCGCCGCGCCGCGGCGAGTCAACCAAGCCACGATTCTTTCGGCCGGCTTTGCACCGTTTCGTTGCCGTCGCTCCGGAATTCAACTCGCTTCGAGGAATCCGGTTGCAATTCCCCGCATGCAAGGCGACAACTGCCCGACCCTCCTTCGAAAGCGCCCACCGAGGTTCATCTTGCCGCTCGACGTCATCGCGCTCGTGCTCTTCGGGGCGCTTCTGCACGCAACCTGGAACGCACTCGTCAAAGCCGGCGCGGAAAAGTCGCTGGACGCCGCCATGGTGGCACTGGGCGCCGCCGCCGTAGCTCTGCCCTTGCTCCCCTTCCTGCCCTTGCCGCGGCAGGAGGCATGGCCCTTCATCCTGGTCTCGGCAATCTTCCAGTTCGCCTATTTCCAACTGGTGGCCGCCTCCTATCGCGCCGGCGAAATCGGCCTCGTCTACCCGCTGATGCGCGGCACTGCGCCGCTCATCGTCGCGGCCGCGAGCAGCATCGTCGTCGGCGAGCATCTGACCGGCGGCGCGCTCGCCGGTATCCTGACGATCTCGGCGGGAGTGCTCACGCTCGCGCTGGAATCGCGCAAGGGCGGCCGGCACGCGATCGCGCTCGCGCTTCTGAATGCCTGCGTGATTGCAAGCTACACCTTCGTCGACGGTATCGGCGCGCGTCTTTCCGGCAATGCCATCTCCTATACGCTCTGGATTGCACCGCTGCCGCCGGTCCTGCTCTTCGCCTGGGCCTTCATGACGCGCGGCGCCAAGCCCGTTCTGCGCCATGTCCGTCACCATTGGTGGCGCGGTCTTATGGGTGGCGCCGGATCACTTGGCTCCTATGGGCTGGCACTCTGGGCGATGACCAGGGCTCCGGTTGCGACCGTCGCGGCGTTGCGGGAGACCGCCATCCTCTTTGCCGTGGTGATCTCCGTCGTGTTCCTGAAGGAACGCGTCAGCATCTGGCGCATCGCCGCGGCCTGCGTGATAGCTCTCGGCGCGTTGCTGCTCAGGCTCGCTTAGGAATCAAGGCGACAAGAAGCCCCCTCTGTCCTGCCGGCCAGAGGGGGGCCAGAGGGGGGATCCGCCGTGAACATATCTCTTTATCAAGAGCGACGATGCTCCCGTCAGTCCGCTCGCCTAGTCTTCCTTCCACTCGGGCATGCGCTTGCCGAGAAAGGCGCCGATCCCCTCCTCCGCATCCCGTGCAAGCAAGTTCTCGACCATGACGCCGATTGCATAGTCGTAGGCGTCGGCCATGGACATCTCCGCCTGTCGATAGAAAGCCTCCTTGCCGATCTTCAGCGCCTGTGGCGATTTGGAGGCGATAACCGAGGCATATTTGTCGACCACCTGGCGCAGATATTGCTGCGGCACGATGCGGTTGACGATGCCGAAGTCCTTGGCGGTGGACGCATCGATGGTCTCGCCCGTGAGCAGCATCTCAAACGCCTGCTTGCGGCGCGCCGCGCGCGTGAGCGCCACCATCGGCGTCGAGCAGAAGAGGCCAATGTTGACGCCTGGCGTGCAGAACGTCGAACTGTCGGTGCAGATCGCAAGATCACAGCTCGCAACGAGCTGGCAGCCCGCCGCGGTGGCAAGCCCGTCGATCTCGGCTATGACCGCCTGCGGCAGGCTGGTGATCTTCACCATGATATCGGCCGCAAGGCGGACGGCGCGCTCGAAAAAAGCCCGGCCACCATCCTCATCTGCGCGATGAAGCGTCAATTCCTTCAGATCGTGACCCGCGGAAAAGACCTTGCCCGAAGCGGCGATCACGATGACCTTGACATCTTTCGACGATGCGACGGCATCGAATTCCGCCGCCAGCGCCTCGAGAAGCGCGAGCGAGAGAGCATTGGCCGGAGGGTTGTTCAAGGTCAGCCGCAGCACGGGGCCGTTTGCCTCCCGCAAAAGCAGGCCGCCCGGCTCTTCCTTCCTGAATGCAACGACATCAGCCATGGTCTTCTCCCGTGATCTCGAATGAGCATCGGTCCTACGCCGCAGCCGACGGTCTTTCAACCCTGGCAGCCGCTCGCGCGAGCGTCTCAGGCCGCGCATTTTGTGGTACCAAAATACCTCTTAGCTAAGCCATTGAAATTGCTTCATTTTCTTTGATGCAGCAAAAACTCCTGCTCTTGACCTCTCCTTCGCCCTTCCGTATAAGCTGCCGCAGATCGCGGTCTCTCTCGGACCGCCTTCTTTTTTGGCCAATCGGGGCCAAAGCAAGCAACAAGAAACGCCCGGCTCGCTTCCGGGTCCAACGAAAGAGTTTAGATATGGCAACCTTCGTTCAGAAGCCTGCAGAGGTGGAGAAGAAGTGGATCCTCATCGACGCCGAAGGGCTCGTTGTCGGCCGCCTCGCCACCATTATCGCAAACCGCCTGCGCGGCAAGCATAAGGCCACCTTCACCCCCCATGTCGACGACGGCGACAACGTCATCGTCATCAATGCCGAAAAGGTCGCCCTGACCGGCAAGAAGTACTCCGACAAGAAGTACTACTGGCACACCGGCTATCCGGGTGGCATCAAGGAGCGTACTGCTCGCCAGATCATCGAAGGCCGCTTCCCCGAGCGCGTCATCGAAAAGGCGGTCGAGCGCATGGTTCCGCGCGGCCCGCTCGGCCGTCGCCAGATGAAGAACCTGCGCGTCTATGCAGGCGCGAACCACCCGCATGAAGCACAGCAGCCGACCGTTCTCGAGGTCGCCAAGCTGAACAACAAGAACACAAGGAGCGCCTGATAATGGCTGACCTTTCCGCTCTCAAGGAAATCGCCACGACGGCGGAACCGGCCGCTCCGGTTCACGTGAAGAAGGTCGACGCGCAGGGCCGTTCCTACGCGACCGGCAAGCGCAAGGACGCCGTTGCCCGCGTTTGGGTCAAGGCCGGCTCCGGCAAGATCACTGTCAACGGCAAGCCGTTCTCGGCTTACTTCGCCCGTCCGGTCCTGCAGATGATCCTGCAGCAGCCGATCGTCGCCGCTGCCCGTGACGGCCAGTTCGACGTCGACGCAACCGTTGCCGGCGGCGGCCTCTCCGGCCAGGCCGGCGCCGTTCGCCACGGCATCGCCAAGGCGCTGACCTACTTCGAACCGGGCCTGCGCTCCGTTCTGAAGCGTGGCGGCTTCCTCACCCGCGACAGCCGCGTGGTCGAGCGCAAGAAGTACGGCCGTGCAAAGGCACGCCGTTCGTTCCAGTTCTCCAAGCGTTGATCGCTGCCAGAGACTGCATTTCTCGAAGGCCGGGGCGACTCGGCCTTTTTTCATGGTCTCACGCCCCCTCTTGCCCCGGCCATGCACATGATTCTACCGGAGCGGTCTTGCCTTGCCGCCGGCGATTGCCCCACGATCTGGCCGGTCTTTCAGGAGGGAGAGTATGGCAAACAGGACAATCGACCACGCAATCACCGCAGGGTCACTGAAATCGGCCGCGTCCGATCCGACGCATGCAGGCGTCCTCTCCTTCATGCGACGCAAATACACGAAGGACCTCGAGGGCATTGACGCCGTCGTCTGGGGTGTTCCCTTCGATGCCGCCACATCGAACCGGCCCGGTGCCCGTTTCGGACCGCAGGCGATCCGCCGGGCGTCGGCGATCTTCGACAATGATCCGCAATATCCTTTCCAGCGCGATCTCTTCGCGGACATGGCGACGATCGACTATGGCGACTGCCTGCTCGATTATGGCAATCATGGGGAGACGCCCGCGACGATCGAGCGCGAGGCTGCGACGATCCTGAAATCGGGTGCCTATCTGCTGACGCTCGGCGGCGACCATTTCGTCACCTACCCGATCCTCAAGGCTCACGCGGCGCTTCACGGACCGCTCGCCCTCGTGCAGTTCGACGCCCATCAGGATACCTGGCCCGACGAAAAAGGACGTATCGATCACGGCTCCTTCGTCGGCCGCGCGGCGTCAGAAGGGCTGATCGACGTGGAGCGCTCGATCCAGATCGGCATCCGCACGCACGCCCCCGAAGACTGCGGCATCCGCATTCTCTACGGCTATGAGGTGGAGGAGATGCGCGCGGAGGAAATCGCCGACGTGATCGTCCGGCATGTCGGCAGCCATCCGGCCTACCTCACCTTCGATATCGACTGCCTCGATCCGGCCTTCGCACCCGGTACCGGCACCCCGGTTGCCGGCGGCCCTTCAAGCGCGAAGATCCTCTCCATCCTGCATAAACTCGGCGCGCTCCATGTCGCCGGCAGTGACGTCGTCGAAGTGGCGCCCGCCTATGACCACGCGGATATGACCGCCATTGCTGGCTCGACCATCGCCATGTATATGCTGGGCCTGCGCGCCGAATGGCTCGCGGAACGACGCGGCTGACGGCTGCGTTGACAAACAGATTCAATTCTATGCCGGAGTGATTCCGGAAATCTCCGTAAATGCCTGCAGGAGCATAATAATCATGAAACCGAAGATCTTCATCGATGGCGAACACGGCACGACGGGCCTGCAGATCCGTGCGCGCATGGCCGGTCGCTCGGATGTCGAGCTCCTGTCTATTCCCGAGGCTGAACGCCGCAATGCGGCAATGCGCGAGGACCTCTTGAACAGTGCCGATATCGCCATCCTGTGCCTGCCCGACGACGCCTCACGCGAGGCGGTCGCCATGGTGGCCGGCAACAATCGCGTGCGCATCATCGATACCTCGACCGCCCATCGCATCGCCCCCGACTGGGCCTATGGCTTTGCCGAGATGGACAACGCACAGCCCGAGAAGATCCGCGGCGCGCGCCATGTCGCCAATCCCGGCTGCTACCCGACCGGGGCCATCGGCGTCGTCCGCCCCCTGCGCCAGGCGGGCATCCTGCCCGACGGCTACCCGATCACCGTCAATGCGGTCTCCGGCTATACCGGCGGCGGCAAGCAGATGATCGCGCAGATGGAGGACAAGCAGCATCCCGATCACATCAGCGCGCCGCACTTCCTTTACGGCCTCCCCTTGAAGCACAAACACGTGCCGGAAATGAAGATGCACGGCCTGCTCGAACGCGCCCCGGTCTTTTCGCCCTCCGTCGGGAACTTCCCGCAGGGCATGATCGTGCAGGTTCCGCTCTATCTTGAGGAGCTCGCGGCCGGCGCGACGCTCGAAAGCATCCATGCCGCGCTCGTCGAGCACTATGCCGGTCAGTCGATCGTCGAAGTCGTTCCGCTTGAAGAGAGCGCCAAACTGCCTCGAATCGACGCCACCGAGCTTGCCGGGAAGGATACGATGAAGCTCTTCGTCTTCGGTACGAGCGGCGGCGCGCATGTGAATCTCGTCGCCCTGCTCGACAATCTCGGCAAGGGCGCGTCGGGGGCAGCCGTCCAGAATATGGACCTGATGCTCTCGGCCTGAGGCTGTCACCGCCACACCGCTTCGAACGCGACAAGGCCGCGACCCTGTTTCGGGGGTCGCGGCCTTGTTCATTCGGCATGCCGGCTTCCGTTCAATTCAGACCCAGGAACCGCGGGAGGGCAAGCGAGATTTCCGGGACATAAGTCAACACCACCAGGAAGCAGAGCGCCGTCAGCAGCCAGGGCCAGCTTGCCCTCGTCACTTCCGTCAGACCCAGCTTCGAGAGCGCAGAAGCGACGTAGAGATTGAGGCCGACCGGTGGCGTGCAAAGGCCGATCTCCATATTGACGACCAGCATGATGCCGAAGTGAACCGGATCGACACCGAGCTTGACGGCGACCGGATAGAGGATCGGCGCCATGATCAGAACGATCGCCGAGGGCTCCATCACCATACCGATCAGGAGCAGGATCACGTTGACCATGAGCAGAAAGCCGATTTTGCCGAAGCCAAAATCGACGATCCAGGCCGAAAGCATCTGCGGGATCTGCTCCGAGGTCAGGATGAAGGCGAACATGACGGCATTGGTGATGATGTAGAGCAGCATCGCCGACATGCCGGCGGAGGCGAGCAGCACCTTCGGCACCTCGCGCAGGCTGATGTCCTTGTAGACCCAGACCGCGACGACGAAGGCATAGACGGCCGACACCGCCGCTGCCTCGGTCGGCGTGAAGATGCCGCCGTATATCCCGCCCATGATGATCACGATCAGCATCAAACCCCAGACGCTTTGGCGGAAGGCCTTCACCCGCTCGCTCCACGGGGCCCGCGGCATGCGTGGATAGTCGTTCTTCCAGGCGCGATAGGTGGTCGTGGCGCCGAGCATCGTTGCCAGCATCAGTCCGGGAATGACACCCGCCATGAACAGGGTACCGATCGAGGCGGACATGACCTGTTCGCCATTCGGGCCGGTGACCACCATGCCGGACGTGGCGACGGCATACATGACCATGACGATGGACGGCGGGATCAGGATGCCGAGACCGCCGGCCGTCGCGACCGCGCCGACGCCGAACTGCGGCGGATAGCCCTGCCGGACCATGGCCGGGATCAGGATGGAACCGACAGCCATGACCGTGGCCGGCGACGAGCCGGAGATCGCTGCAAAGAGGGCGCAGGCCAGCACCGAGGCGAGCCCCATGCCGCCATACCAGTGACCCACCATCGAGGTCGCGAATCGGATCATCCGCTTGGCGACCCCGCCATGGGTGAGGAAGTTACCCGCCAGGATGAAGAACGGGATCGCCATGATCTCGAATTTCTCGATGCCCGTGAACAGCTTCAAGGCGATCGAGTCCATCGGGATATTGGTGAAACCGAAGAGGAAGGCGAAGACCGTCAGCCCCAGCGCGATGGAGACGGGCATGCCGGTGATGAGCAGGATTGCAAGGATCGCAAAGATCAGAAGCGCGGTCATGCATGAGCTCCCTTGGAAAGATCCTCGGCTTCTTCTTCCAGTCCTTCCACGGCACCATGGTCATGATGCGCGATGAAGCCCGTGGTGACGTAGAGCCAGAGCGCCTGGATGAAACGAAAGCACATCAGTGCCGACCCAAGCGGAACCGCGAGATAGACGAGCCACATCTGGATTTCGAGGTCCGGCGAAATCTGACCACCCTTTGCGACGTGATAGACGAAGTCGCTACCGATCCAGGTGATGATTGCGGTGAACAGAACGCCGCCTGACATGGCGACTATGGTAACGAGCCGGCGCGTCGCCCCCGTGAGACGCTCGACAAGGATATCGACGCCGACGTGGATGCCGACCCGCACGCCGTAGGCCGCGCCGAACTTGGCCATCCAGACGAAGAGGTAGATGCAAGCCTCCTGCGCCCAGGTGAGCTTGATCGCGTTCACCGTCTTGAAGAACGAGCGGGCGAAGTCCATGAGGGCGGGCATGTCGTTGGTGCGGGCGAAACCGACGATGTCGGCTGCAAATCCGATTGAAAAACGGTGCAGGACCGCGACGAAGATCAGCGCCACGGCCAGAGCCATGAGCACGGAGATCAGAATTTCTTCGAGGCGGTCGAGGATGCGCAGAATCATGGCGAACCTCGACAAGAATGGGGGGACGCGAAGCGTCCCCCGAGTGGTGATCAGTTGGTGGTACCGAGAGTGCTGCCGACCTGTTCGATCAGATCGGCGCCGACACGCCCGGACATCTCTTCATAGACCGGCTTCAGGGCCTCGACCCATTCGGCACGCTCATCCTCGGTCAATTCATGAAATTCCGTCTTCCCGGCCGCCTTCATGGCAGCAAGCGCAGCCTCGTTTTCCTGCTTGGCGATGGAGTTCGCATAGTCCGTCGACTCTGCCATCGCCTGCGAAAGCTTCTCCCGGATCGCCGGGTCGAGGCCCTCCCAGAAGGCCTTGTTGACGATGACCGCATAGCCGAGATAGCCGTGATTGGAAATCGTGGCGTGCTTCTGCACCTCATGCATCTTCTGGGTGTACATGTTCGATGGCGGGTTTTCCGTGCCGTCGACGACGCCGGTCTGGAGCGCCTGGTAGACTTCCGAGAACGCCATCACCTGCGGAACGGCGCCGAGTGCCTGCATCTGCGCCTCCAGAATCTTCGATGACTGGATGCGCATCTTAAGGCCCAGGAAATCGTCGGGCGTGCGCAGCGGCGAGTTGGCGGACATGACCTTGAAGCCGTTGTCCCAGTAGGCAAGGCCGATGATGCCCTTGTCCTCGAGCTTCGACAGCAACGACTTACCGATCTCGCCGTCGGTGATCTTGCGAAGATCGTCATAGCCGTTCATCAGGAAGGGCAGATCGAAGACCTCGAATTGCTGCACGCCGAGCGGCCCGAATTTGGCAAGCGAAGGGGCGAGCATCTGCACGGCGCCGAGTTGCAATGCCTCCAGCTCTTCCTTGTCCTTGTAAAGCTGGCTGTTCGGGTAGACCTCCACCTTCACCGCGCCGTCGGTATATTTTTCCGCAAGCTCCTTGAACTTGTCCGCCCCCTTGCCTTTCGGCGTATCCGGCGCGACGACATGGCTGAACTTGATGACGACCGGCTCGGCCCAGGCGGGCATCGCAACGGTGAGCGCAAGGGCAGCAGCCCCGGCCAATCTGGCGAAAGTACGACGTGTCAGCATAGTGTCTCCTCCTCTATCCATGCCTCCCGCGCAGGTCCGATCACAAACAGTGGACTGCGGAACCTGCTTACGCGATGCCTCTCCTTGCCAGCCTTTGCGCCTAACCGCTATTGTGGCTTTCCACAATCGACAGGCCCGACCAAGAAAAATGGAAAGGCGGCGCCTGGCGACCAAGGGGAGGTGGACGCACTGAGAGAGCGGGAAGGAACGCGACCAGGGGAGGATCCGTGGTCGACGGATGCGAGGGAACAGGGCGGTCGGACCGATCTTCTGTCACTGGTGCCGCTTGCGGCAATCGTGGCGCTGGTCGTGCTTGTGGCAGCGCTGGTGTGGATCGTCAGCCGCAGTGAGGCAGAGCAGGCGCGCACCAAGCTCGCCACCGATGCGCTGTGGGTGGAGCAGACCTTGCGCTTCCAGCTTTCGGTGGACGAGGACATGCTGGTGCGACTGGCGCTCGAGGCCTCCGGCGGCACGCGGGCCGAAGTACTCGACGCGCGCGCGCGGCTCCACATCGCCAACAACCCGGAAGTGCTCTCGATCGTATGGCATGATGCAACGGGAACCGTGATCAGGGCTGTCCCGGGGCTCGACAGCACGCCGGACCAGCGGCTCGTCGAGCGCATGGTGCTGTCACGTACCGTCTCCGCCCGGCCTGTCTTCGGTGAGGTCGAGAACCAGCGCTTCAGCATGGGCGTCTGGCTGCAGGGCGGTGCGGGCATCGTCACGGCGACGATTTCCGTCCCGCTGATGCTCGAGCGGCACATTCCCTGGTGGATCGCCGAGCAATACGGCGTCGAACTCGCCGACGCCGGTGGAAGCGTAATCGCCAGCCGAGCCAAACGCAGTCCCGATCCGCAAAACCCGACCCATACGATCAGTTTCGACCCGCCGCTACCCGGCACCGTTCTGCGAATCGCATCCTATGATCCGCCGGCGGCATTCGTGAACACGCTCCTTGTCGCCGTGATCGCGGGCCTGGCGGTCTTCGCCATTCTCGCATTGCTCACACTCTACCGAAGCGCGCAGCAGCGCCGGCGCGCCGAGCAGCGCCTCGAAGGGGAAATGGCGTTTCGCCGGTCGATGGAAGAGAGCCTCACAGTGGGGCTGAGGGCCAAGGACCACGAGGGGCGCGTGCTCTATGTGAACTCGGCCTTTTGCAAGCTCGTCGGCTGGCCGGCCGCTGAACTCGTCGGGCGTTCCCCGCCTATGCCATATTGGTCGCCGGATCGGTTGGAGGAGACCCTCGCCCGTCAGCGCGCGCTCACGGAGGGCGGCGCCGTTTCCCAAGCCTTTGAGACCCGGTTCCGCCGGGCCGACGGCAGCGAAATCGACGTCCAGGTCTATGAGGCCGCGCTCATCGACGCCGCAGGCCGCCATCGTGGCTGGATGGGGTCCATCATCGACATCACCGACACCAAACAGGCCGCCCGGCTGGCCCGAGCCCAGGACGAAAGCATGGCCCGCACCGGCCGCCTCGTCACGCTCGGAGAGATGGCTTCGACGCTGGCGCACGAACTGAACCAGCCGCTCTCGGCGATCGCGAGCTATTCCGCGGGGCTCGCCAATCTGCTGCAACAGGGCGAGGCCGAGCCGGCCGTCCTCAGACCGGCCGTCGAAAAGCTCTCGCTCCAGGCCAATCGCGCCGGGCAGATCATCCGACGCATCCAGGATTTCGCGAAGAAGCGCGCACCGCGTTTCGGCAGGCTGAGCCTGCGCGACGTGGTGATGGATACGATCGGTTTCATGCTGGCGGATGCCCGCGAAAACCGTGTCAGGGTTGTCACCGAACTGACGGATGTCGGGACCGTCATGGCTGATCGCATTCTCCTGGAGCAGGTTCTGGTCAACCTGATCCGCAACGGCATGGAGGCCATGGCCGAGGACCGCCGCAGGGGTGACCGCCTCACGGTACGCCTCCTGCAAGGCGACGACGGCAATGCGTCTATCGAGGTGGAGGATCAGGGCGGAGGCATCGCGCCCGAAGTGGCGGGGCGACTTTTCGACGCCTTCACCTCCACGAAGGAGCAGGGAATGGGAATGGGATTGAACATCTGCCGATCGATCGTGGAACTTCATCGCGGCCATCTTGCCCATCGGCCCGGTGTGGCCGGCGGAACGGTGTTCACCGTCACCCTCCCCCTGGCAGACGAAATGCAGAAGGCAGTAGGCTACTCATGACGAGCACGATCCATATCGTCGACGACGAGGAGAGCATCCGCGACGCGCTCGCCTTCCTTTTCGCATCGCGTGGACTTTCCGCACATGGCTGGCCGTCCGGCGAGGCCTTTCTGGAGGCCCTGCCTGGCGAGGACTGCGCCTGCGTCATACTCGATGTCCGGATGGAGGGCCTGTCCGGTCCGGAGGTGTTCGATCGGCTGCGCGCCAGGGGCTTGACGGCGCCGGTCATCTTCCTGACGGGTCACGCCGACGTGCCGGTTGCGGTGCAAACGTTGAAGGCGGGCGCTTTCGATTTCGTCGAGAAGCCCTTCAATGACAACCTGCTGGTCGACCTCGTCCTGAAAGCCGTCACCACGCATGAGAGTAGACGCGCGCTCCTGGGGCACCAGCAGGACCTGCAGCGCAGGATCCAGACGCTGTCGAATCGCGAGGCGGAAGTGATGCACTTGATGTTGCAGGCGAAGCTCAACAAGCAGATCGCCCATGAGCTCGGCATTTCGATACGCACTGTGGAGGTGCATCGCAGCCGAGTCCTCGAAAAGATAGGTGCCCGCAACACGACCGAACTGGCGGGAATGCTTGCGGAACTGGACGCCTCCTAACCAGCATTCTGAGGAAGCGGATCAGTCGCGCAGTTCGATCGCCGTTTCTTTCGGATATTCGCCGATAAAGCCGCGCCAGTGGGCGATTGCGAAACCCAGCACGACAAGCGCGCCCGCCTGGTGCAGAACGCCCCAGCCGATCGGCACCTGCAGGAGGAGCGTGGCGATGCCGATCGCCGCCTGCACCGTCACCAGCACGAACAGAAGCACCGAACGGCGGGCATGCGTCGTCTCCGGCGCGGCGCGCAGCGACGAGACCATGTGGGCGAGCGCCAGGGCAAAGAGCAGATAGGCTCCCACGCGGTGGACGAATTGCACGGCCTTCGGATTCTCGAACAGATTGATCCAGGCCGGGTCCTGCGTGAACAGCCCTCCCGGGACGATCGCGCCGTCCATCAGCGGCCAGGTATTGTAGGTGAAGCCCGCATCGAGGCCGGCCACGAGCGCACCGAGATAGATCTGAAAGAGGCTCATGCCGGCGATGACGGCCGCCATGGACCGTGCGTTCTCCGTCGGCGCAGCATCGCCGGAATGCGGCGAAAGCGCACGGTAGATCCACATGCAGGCGGCAAAGATCAGGCAGGCGATGACAAGATGCGCGGCAAGCCGATACTGGCTGACGTCGGTCCTCTCCACCAGGCCCGACGAGACCATCCACCAGCCGATGAAGCCCTGAAAGCCGCCAAGCGCCAGAATGCCGAGAAGCGGCAGCTTCAGGCGGTTTTCGACGCGCCCCGTCAGCCAGAAAAAGAGAAGCGGCAAGGCGAAGATTGCGCCGATGGAGCGGGCAAGCAGCCGGTGCGCCCATTCCCACCAGAAGATCGTCTTGAACTCACCGACCGACATGCCCTTGTTGAGCACTTCATATTGCGGAATGCGCTGGTAGAGCCGGAATTCCTCTTCCCACTCCTCGGCCGACAAAGGTGGAATGACACCATGGATCGGCTTCCACTCGGTGATCGAGAGGCCGGATTCGGTCAGACGCGTCGCGCCGCCGACAAGAACCAGCGCGAAGAGGGTGAACAGGACGACGGCGAGCCAGCCGCGGATCTGCCGGCGATTGCGCCCTGTCCTGTCGATCTCCGTGAGAAGCGTCCGTTCTGTTGCCGCATCGGCGTGAGCCATCAGCCTGTCCTCATTCGTCGGCGGACGCGGCCCTTCGCGCAGCATGCTTCGAAAGGCCGGTCCGAAAGCCGTTGATTTGCACCAGACCGCCGTGCAAAACAAGGCCAGAACCTTTGCGGCATGCCGTCGCGGTCAAGTCCAAGAAACGAGAGAGCGGCGCGGGCGGAACAATGCAAACCTGTTCCGCATCCGCTGCAGCCATCCGAAAGAAGTCAAATGCCTGTACGCCTCAGAAAACTGATCGGCACGATCCTGATCATCATTCTCGTCATCACCTATGCGCTGGCAGCCGTGACTTTCGCCTCGCTCCTGCTCGGCGCGTCGCCCTGGTGGGTGCATCTCCTCTATTTCCTCTTCACCGGGCTCCTGTGGGTTCTTCCCGCCATGCTCATCATCAAGTGGATGGAAAAGCCCGCCAAACGCTAGTCTCGAAGATTCAAGGCGCCGGAGTGCACCGATGAGGATCGCCATCATTTCCGATATTCACGGCAACGATCTCGCGCTGGAGGCGGTGCTTGCGGATATCGACGCTCTGGGCATCGGCGAGATCCTCAATCTCGGCGATCATCTGAGCGGGCCGCTCAACGCCGCACGGGCGGCCGATATCCTGCTCTCTCGAGACATGGCCGCGATACGAGGCAACCATGACCGCTATCTGCTCACGCACGATCCGGCCGAGATGGGTCTCTCCGACCGCGTGGCCCATGACCAACTGGAGCCGCGGCATCGGAAATGGCTGGCGACGCTGCCGGAGACGCTTGTCTATCGTGGCACGCTGTTTCTCTGCCATGGCACGCCGCAGGGCGACGAGACCTATTGGATGGAATCCCTGACCACCGACGGCATCGTCCATATGTCGAACCGGGAGGCGATCGAACGTTTCGCGCAAGACATCGCCTATCCGGTGATCCTCTGCGCTCACACGCATATCCCGCGTGCGGTGCGGCTTGGGGACGGGCGGCTCCTCGTCAATCCAGGAAGCGTCGGATGCCCCGGCTATACCGACGATCACCCCATCGCCCACCGGGTGGAGACCGGTTCGCCGGACGCACGCTACGCCATTCTCGACCACACGGCGAAGGGGTGGAGCGTAACCTTCCGCTGCGTTCCGTACGACCATATGGCGATGGCGAGGCTGGCCGCCGATCGCAACCGCGCCGATTGGGCAAGCGTGCTCGCCACCGGTTTCCTGGATTGAGTCATAGCGCGTCTTCGAGCGCCTCGAGGTCGGCACCCGTGATCGCCGCGATATTGCGCGTCACTTTATCGATCGGCCAGCGCCACCAGGCTATAGCCAGAAGCCGCTCTACGACCCCTGCCGGAAAACGCATTCGCACGACGCGTGCCGGGTTTCCCGCCACAACGGCATAAGGCGGCACGTCTTTCGCCACCACCGACTTGGCAGCGATGATGGCACCGTCTCCAATCCTGACACCCGGCAGGATTGTCGCCTCCATGCCGATCCAGACGTCATTGCCGACGATCGTGTCGCCACGATGGCCGGTCGCATAGGCCGCCGCATCGAAGCCTTCACGCCAGGCCCCGGGGAAAATGCCGAACGGAAAGGTCGAGAAGCCGTCCAGCGCATGATTGGCGCCGTTCATGACGAATTGCACGCCGGTCGCAAGGGCGCAGAAGCGCCCGATCACCAGACGATCGCCGATGAAATCGTAGTGATAGAGGACACATTTTTCTTCGAAGCACTCGGGCCCCTCGGGATCGTCGTAGTAGCTGTATTCGCCGATCTCGATCATCGGCGAACGCACGAGGTTCTTCAGGAATCCGACCCGCGGAAATTCGGTAATTGGAAATTTGGCACCGGAGTCCGGCGCCACGTGGCTGGATCGCATCGCTGGTTCCTCGCTCCCCCAATCGTCGTCCCATGTAGCGCGGCGAGGCGCTTTTTAAACAGCCACATTTCACCTTTTGCTAACCGCCTTGCGCGATCAGCCCCCGCCCCGCCCGCGAGATTAATCCGGCATAGGAGGATTTGCGTTTGAATGGCACCACCCCCCGCATGCGGATCACGTTGAAGACATGGCCAATCCCGATCTCACACCCGCCCCGCCGAACGACGCCCGGCCGTGCAAGTCTCACCAGGCGATCGAATCCGTCAATATGGTCCGGATCACGGTCTCGCTGCATTTCGACCTGGACGAGCTCGAGGCGGAGTGGCGTGCGCTGGATGAGAACAACCTCAATTCGCTGCACCAGAGCTTCGACTGGTGTCTGGCCTGGAGTAAGACACACGAACACCGCGTAGTGGTGATCCGCGGCGCCTTCGACCATAAGCCTCTGTTCATCCTGCCCTTAGCCATTGAGCGAGGCCTCTTTCGCACAGCCCGTTTCATCGGCTCCGAACACAGCAATCTGAGCACCGGCGTGCTTGCCGCAGACATCGAGTCCGTGCCGGACGTCGAACTGATCCGCGCTCTGAGCGACGGCATGCGCCAACTCCGTCAATTTGCTGATGTCGTAAGGCTCGAGAGAATGCCTGCGAAATGGCGCGGCGTGCCCAACCCCTTCTCGGCATTGCCCGGAGTCACCCATCCGAACGCATCCTTCCAGTTGCCTCTCCTCCACGACATGGAAGCAACACTCACGCAACTCAATGCAAAGCGTCGCCGCAAGAAGATGCGCACCTCTGAAAAGCGTCTCGCCGAGATCGAGGGCTACGATTACTTCACCGCCCGCGAGCCATCGGTAGCGCACGCGCTGCTGGAAACATTCTTCCGTCAGAAGGCGGCGCGTTTCGCCGCGCTGGGCTTGCCGGACGTGTTCAGCGATGCACCGACGCGCGCCTTCTTCCGCGCCCTGGTCGATCGCGATCGCGAAGGCGGCAGCCTCTTCGAACTCGATGCGATAGGCCTGAGAGGCGAGCACCGAGGCAAAATCATCGCCGTCTCCGGCCTTCTGCGCAAAGGCGACCACGTCATCTGCCAGTTCGGCTCGATCGACGATGGGTTCGCGGCCGACAGCAGCCCCGGGGAGTTGCTGTTCTACCGGACGATCGAGCGTCTTTGCGGCGAAGGGGTGAAGCTCTTCGATTTCGGCATCGGCGACCAGCGCTACAAGCGGTCATGGTGCACGATCAAGACCCCGCTTCGTGATATCGTCCTGCCCCTGACGCCGCGCGGTTTGCTGGCGGCCGGCCTGTACCGGGCCATGGCCCGCGCCAAGCGAACCATCAAGGCCAACGAGAGGGCTTACGCCTTCCTGCAGCGGCAGCGTCGCCGTTGGCAGCGAAGCTCAGGCGCAGAGGATTGAAGGCTGCCCACACTCCCTTTCGCGGTCCCGGAAGGCGCGCTCACGCCGCCCAGCAGCCGGGGAAGTCCGGACCGGGCCGGCCTGCCCCGGTCATCAGCACGATGTCGCGATAGCCGGCCTCGCCAAAACGGGAGAGCTCTTCGACGATCCGCTCTACGCTGACGGAAGGGGCCGAGAGGATGATCTCGGTGCCCTCACGGCGAGCCACCTTGGCGACAGCCGCCGAGTCGGCCTGGCCGCATTCGATGAGCACCAGGTCGTAAGCGTTGGTAAGCGCGTCGACGATCATCTGCAGACGCTCGATGCCGCGCATGGCCGTCTCCGGATCCGCCTCGCCATGCGGAATGACATGCGCATCCGAAAAGCGGTCCGCATGGATCGTCTCGCTGAAGGCGACCTCACCCGAAAGCAGGTCGATGATACCCGGCAGATGCGGTGACTGCGCCATCAGCCGTGTCGGGCACCCCGAACCGGAAAAGTCGATCAGCACGACCTTTTGTCCCGCTTCCGCCAGCAGGCGCACCAGCATCACCGCGGCCGTCGAGCCGTCATCGCCGCCCGGCGAAACCGAAACCGCAACCCGGACGTCATTGGCGAGAAGATGATCGGCAACCGCCTCGATCGAGAAATCCTGTTCTGCTGCGGCATTTGGCTCCCGGACCTCACGCTCCTCTCTTGCCTCCGGCTCAACGGCGTCAACGGGCGCCTCGGATCCGGGGGCGGTGCTTGTGATTTCAGGTGGCACGCTTGCCGGCGCAGGCTCTGCGACCGGCGGGGTCGCAGCCGGCACCGGCCTCAATGCCCGGCCGCTGAAGAGTTCGGCGAGCATGATCACGACGCAACTCACCAGGAAGCTTGCGAAGGCTGCTACGATCGTGATCGGTATGACCTTCGGGAAACTCGCGAGGGCGGGGACGACGGCGTTGGAGATCACCCGTGCGTCGGCGGGGGTCGCATTGGCGACACTCCGCGAGGTCGCTTCGCGGTAGCGCACAAGATAGGTCTCGAGCAGCTGCCGCTGGGCGGCCGCCTCGCGCTCCAGCGCGCGCAGGCCCACTTCCTCCTCGCCCGCCTGCGCCGATTGGGCTTTCAGCGAATTCAGCTGCTGCATCAATTGCTGTTCGCGCAATTGCCCCACCTTCGCCTCGTTCTCGAGGCTGGCGAGAATTTTGCGGGTTTCGGCGCGAATCTGCGCCTCGATGCCTGCGAGCTGCGATTTCAGCCCTTTGAGCCGCGGGTGGCCGTCAAGCAGCGTGGTGGAGAGGTCCGCGGTCTGCGCCTCAAGGGCGGCCTTGTTTTCCTTCAGCCGCTGGATCATCGGCGACCCGACGATGTCGGCAAGCGTGTCGACGGCGCGGCCGTCGGCGAGCGCCGCACGCACCCCTTGCGCACGAGCGGCGGCGTTGGCTCTCTCGCCGCGCACGCGCGCAAGCTCCGCGGAAATATCGCTCAGCTGGCGGGTGGCGAAGTTCTCCGTCTCGCCGGTCGGCAGCAGGCCGGATTCGGCACGATAGGCGGCAACCTTCGCCTCCGCCTCCCGCACCTTCTCGCGCAGATTGGCGATTTCCGGCTCCAGCCAGCGGCTCGCTTCCGAATTGGAATCGAGTTTCGCACCGCTCTGAAGCGACAGATAAACCTTCGCCATCTCGTTCGGAATGGCCGCCGCAAGCTTCGGGTTCTTCGACGTGAAGGCGATGGCGATCACGCGGGATTTCTCGACCTGATAGACCTGCAGCTTCGAATTGAACTCCTTCAGGATCCGCTCTTCCGGCGGCAATTCGAGGGGATTCTTCTTCAAGCCGAGCATGACCAGGAGATCGGAAAGCGCCGACGGATGCGCGGTGGGATCGAACTCTTCCAGCTCGTGCAGTTTCATGTTGCGCGCGACCTGCTTGATCAGGTCGGCGGAGCGCAGGACCTGGACTTGGCTCGCGATCCCGGATTCGTCGAAGATCCTGTCCGAACCGCCTTGGGGAAGCTGCCCAGCACCGCTGAATTCGGGCTCACGCGATTCGATCAGGACGCGCGTTTCGCTTTCATATTGGGGAGCGATCATCTTCGCGGCCGCAAAGGCAAGGGCAGCCGCAACCACGGTCGCGAGGACGACCCGGGTGCGACGCTGCCACACGGCGCGGAACAGTCCACCGAGATCGATATCTACATCCTCATGTCCGCCGATGCCCGACATGCCCTACTCCAAACATTTTGCACTCCGCAGCGAAGGTAGAGGAACATGGTAACCCAACCGTTAATAGCGACGACAACCACAAGCTGTGCCCCGCCCTCCCAAGCCGGCGCACCGCAAATTCCATCAGGAGTTTACCGGCTATTAACCCTAACGGATCGATAACGTCGCCAGAGAGGTGATTTCCCCGGAGCCAAACCCGCATGTCGACCGCAGGCAAAAAGACAGCGCGCGCTTTCGCCGTGGCACTCTTGTCGGCGCTCGCAAGCGCCTGCACGAGCTACCAGCCGGCACCGAAGGCCTTCAGCGAGGCGACCATCCAGCCTTATCGGCTGGACAGTGGCGACCGGCTGCGCATCAATGTCTTCGAGCAGGCAGCCCTCAGCGGCACCTATACGGTCGATCAGGCGGGCTATGTCGCCTTCCCGCTGATCGGCGCGGTACCATCGCGTGGCCATACGCTTCCGGAACTCGAGGGGATGATCGCTGCCAAGTTGCGCCAGGGGTACCTGCGCGATCCGGACGTGACGATCGAGGTCGACCGCTACCGCTCCGTCTTCATCATGGGCGAAGTGGGCCAGGCCGGCCAATACGCCTATGTGCCGGGCATGACGGTGCAGAACGCAATCGCGGTCGCCGGCGGCTTCACGCCGCGCGCCAACCAGGCGAATGCCGATATCACCCGAAAGATCAATGGCCGCATCATCACCGGCCGGGTGCCGATCACCGATCCGGTTCTGGCGGGCGACACGATCTATGTTCGCGAGCGGCTGTTCTGAGACCGATGCGGAACGAACGCCCCCTGCGCATCATCCATTGCTTCAGGTCGCCGATCGGCGGGATTTTCCGCCACGTGCGCGATCTGGCGGAAGCCCATGCGCGTGCCGGCCATGAAGTCGGGATCGTGTGCGACAGTACCACCGGCGGGACCCATGAGGACGGACTCTTCGAGGCGGTGCGTCCCCATCTGGCACTCGGCATAATCCGCACGCCGATTCATCGCGCCGTCGGGCCCTCGGATCTCGGCCTCCTCTGGCGCAGCTACAAGGAAATCAGAAGTTTGCAACCGGATGTGCTGCACGGGCACGGCGCCAAGGGCGGCGCGCTCGCGCGCATCATCGGTTCAGCCCTGCGGGTCAACAAGTATCGCGTAGCCCGCCTCTATTCGCCGCATGGCGGCAGCCTGCACTACGACCGAAAATCGCCGGCGGGTGGCGCCATCTTCCGGCTGGAACGCTTGCAGGAGCGCCTGACCGACGCCCTGGTCTTCGTCTGCGACTACGAACGCCAAACCTATTTCGCGAAGATCGGCCGCCCGCCGGGCCGAAGCGAACTCGTCTACAACGGCGTCGACGACGCCGAGTTCACGCCGATCGAGACAAGGCCGGACATGGCCGACTTCCTCTATATCGGCATGATGCGGGACCTCAAGGGTCCCGATCTGTTTATAGAGGCCTTTGAACGGGCCGAGCGCCTGAAGGGCCGGCACTTGTCGGCACTGATGATCGGCGATGGCCCGCAGCAGCGGCAATATGAGGAAATGGCATCGCGCATGGGGCTCGGCGACCGCCTCATGCTGCTCCCCGCGATGAAGACCCGCGCGGCGTTGGCGCTTGCCCGGATCGTCGTCATTCCCTCGCGCGCGGAGGCGATGCCCTATCTTCTTTTAGAGGCGCTTGCGGCGCGACGGCCGGTGATCGCGACCCGTGTCGGAGGTATCCCGGAGGTTCTGGGCGCCGACAGCCCCGCGCTGGTCGAGCCTGGCAATGCGCAGGCGCTCGGCGATCTCATGGCCGACATTGTCGACGACGAGAGCTGGGCTCATCGAACGATGCCGGACCCCGAGCGGATCAAGGCGCGCTTCTCGGCCTCGACCATGGCTGGCCGCATCATCCAGCTCTATCGCGAGCTTTCGGAAGAAGCACTGTTCGCCGAGGCGCGGCTTCGCACGACGTAAGCGTTTCTTAGTGGCTTTCTGCTATCCGGATCTATAGCGCCCGCGCGTCTGATGAGACGCGCAGGAGGTCGCTGTAGAATCGGAGTTGTTGCGTGTCTTCATCCTGAAATCGCGATCGATTTGAGGAGACATGCAGCAGGAGTTAGGCGCCGGATAGAGACCATGAACCAGTTTGACGGGCCCGAGACATTCGACGCAGACGCACTTCGCAAGAGGGTTTCGACGATCAGGACGATCGACCGCGAGGCGTCGAAGCCGGAAAAGGCTCCAGCAGGGCTCAATCCCCTGGCTCGTCAGATCGCGCTCCAGTTTCGCGCCGACACCTACTCGCCGGCCATGATGATCGGCCTCATCCGGCTTTTGGATTTCTGCGCCCTCTTCGCCATCGGTTATGCGATCAATGCGCAATATGTGGGCCCCTCGCTTCCGGACCTGCCGGTCTATCTTGCGATGCTCGCCGGCGGCTCGGCCTTTGCCGTCATGGCCATGCAGCTTGCCGATGCCTATCAGGTGCCGGCGCTGAGGGCCTGGCTCAGGATGTTACCCCGCATCCTCGGCGCCTGGGCCGGAGCATTCGGCGCAATCGCATTGGCTCTGTTCTTCCTGAAATCGGGCCATCTCTATTCCCGCGTATGGGTCGGCGGCTGGTTCGCCGCAGGCGTGCTGTTCCTCGTCGCCGAACGCACCTTCATCGCCTATTCGATCAAGCATTGGTCGCGCAACGGCACGATGGAACGCCGCGCCGTCATCATCGGTGGCGGCGCACCGGCAAGGGAACTGATCCGCACGATCGAGCATCAGCCGGATAACGATATCCGCATATGCGGCATTTTCGACGACCGGGACGAACGGCGGTCGCCGAATGTCATCGCCGGCTATCCGAAGCTCGGGACCGTCGACGAACTCGTCGAGTTCGCCCGGATGGCCCGCATCGACATGCTGATCTTCTCGCTGCCGCTGACGGCTGAGGACCGCATCCTTACGCTCCTGAAGAAACTCTGGGTGCTGCCTGTCGACATACGCCTTGCCGCCCATGCCAACAACCTGCGCTTCCGCCCCCGCAGCTATTCCCATGTCGGGCAGGTGCCGATGCTAGACATCTTCGACAAGCCGATCGCCGATTGGGATTCCGTGGCCAAGCGATGCTTCGATGTCTTCTTCAGTCTCGTCGCGCTCGCGCTGCTCTGGCCGGTGATGCTCGGGGCCGCCATCGCCGTCAAGCTCACGTCGCCCGGGCCGATCATCTTCAAGCAGAAGCGGCATGGCTTCAACAACGAGGTCATCGAGGTTTATAAGTTCCGCTCGATGTACACGCATCTGAGCGATCCGACCGCGCGCAACGCCGTCACCAAGGGCGATCCGCGTGTGACGCCAATTGGCCGCTTCCTGCGCAAGTCCTCGATCGACGAGCTGCCGCAGATCTTCAATGTGCTGAAGGGCGAGCTTTCGCTGGTCGGACCGCGCCCGCATGCCGTTCACGCGCAGACCCAGGACCGCATCTATTCGGATGTCGTAGAGGGCTATTTTGCCCGTCATCGCGTCAAGCCCGGCGTGACCGGCTGGGCGCAGATCAACGGCTGGCGCGGCGAAGTCGACAATGACGAGAAGATCCGCTTTCGGACGGCGTTCGACCTCTACTACATCGAGAACTGGTCGCTGCTCCTCGATTTGAAGATATTATTCCTGACGCCAATCCGCCTGCTCAACACGGAAAACGCGTATTGAGCACCGCCAGCGTTCCCCATCCCGCCGTAATCCGGCCCCAGCTTGCAACGGTTTCGATCGTCGGCTCCGGCCTGGTGGCGCTTGCCGTCTTCAGCTCGGGCTTCGTGATCGCGGAGCCGGCACCTTATGAAGTGTTCCTGACCGGACTCATCGGTCTCTGGGCGCTGTTCGGCCTGAGGATTTCGCGCGCCACCGCCCCTCTGCTCGCCTTGCTCATCCTCTTCATGATCGGAGGCATTCTGTCGTTGACGGTCATGGCCGACCTTTCGGACGCGCCGATCTATATGGCCGTATCCGGCTTTCTCGCGCTCTCGGCCGTCTTCTTCGCCGCCATCATCGAGGAGCGCCACCGGCGGCTGCAGCTAATCTTCGATGCCTGGGTCGCGGCCGCGGTCATTACCGCCCTTCTCGGCATTCTCGGCTATTTCGGCGCGATCCCAGGGGCGAGCAGCTTCACGCTCTACGATCGGGCAAAGGGGGCGTTTCAGGACCCGAACGTCTTCGGGCCCTTTCTCGCCGCGCCGGCGCTCTACCTGCTCTACGGGCTCCTTACGCAGCCGATCCAGCGTGCTCCGCTGAAGATAGCCGGGCTGCTCGTGCTGACGCTCGGCGTTTTCCTCTCCTTTTCGCGAGCGGCCTGGGCGCTCAATCTTTTCGGCGTCCTCGCTCTCGTCTTCATCATGCTCCTGAAGGAGCGGAGCGGCCTGTTCCGCCTCAGAATTCTCGTGCTGGCGCTCTGCGGCATCCTCTTCATTGCGGCGGCCCTGGCGGTTGCTCTGCAGTCGGAGCAGGTTTCATCGCTCTTCTCGAACCGCACCCAGCTGGTACAGGACTATGACGGTGGGCATCTCGGCCGCTTCGCGCGCCACCGGATCGGTTTTCTCATGTCGATGGAGAAGCCGCTCGGCATCGGACCCATGGTTTTCAGCACGATCTTTCCGGAAGACGAGCACAATATCTGGCTGAAGTGCCTGACATCCTACGGCTGGCTCGGCTTCGCGGCTTACGTGACGCTGATCCTCTGGACGCTTTCACTCGGCTTTCGATTCCTGCTGCTCGACCGGCCCTGGCAGCCTTATCTGATGATCGCCTGGATCACGCTGATCGGCCATGTCGGCATCGGCAATGTCATCGACACCGACCATTGGCGCCATTTCTATATGCTGCTCGGCGTCATCTGGGGATGCGCTGCGCTCGAATACCGCAGCCGCCGGCAGGCGCGTGCCCATAGGCTTGCATGAGCATGAAATCACCTCAGACGACCGACAGACCGGCAGCCGCTGCGCTGCGCCTCCTCCAGGTCCTCGAACCGAGTGGTGGGGGATCGGGGCGGCATTTCCTCGATCTCTGCCGTGGCATGCATGCGCGCGGCCATCATGTCGAGGCGATCTATTCGCCCCTGCGCGCGGAGGACGGCTTCGTGCGCGAGTTGACGGAAATCGGCCTTCCCGCCGTGCACGTGGTCGATATGCATCGCGCGCCAGGCCCTTCCGACCTGCCGGCATTCAGCGCCATCCAGCGGATCATTCGCGGGGCCGAACCATTCGATGTCATTCACGGCCACAGCTCCAAGGCCGGAGCCTTGACACGCCTGAGGTTTCCAGGCCGGCACGTGCCGCGCGTCTACACGCCACACGCCTTCCGCACCATGGACCCGACGCTCGGGCGCGGCGGCAGGTTGATCTATGGCGCGGTCGAAACGGCGCTCGCCTGGTTCTATACCGATCATCTGATCGCCGTTTCCGAGGACGAACGCGCCCACGCTCTCTCGATCGGAATTCCGGAAGCGCGGATGTCGGTCGTCGTCAACGGCGTTCTCGCCCCCTCCCCTGAGATGGCGCAGACGGTGCGCGTGAGCTTCGGCATTCCGGCCGACGCCTTCGTTTATGGCTTCATCGGCCGGCTCGCGGCGCAGAAGGCGCCGGAGCGCCTGCTTGAGGCCTTTCAGCGCGTCGCCCATTCGGTCGGCAACAGCCACCTGGTGATGGTCGGCTCCGGCGAAGCGGAAGAAGAACTCCGGAGATACATTGCCGAAAGCGGATTGAAGGAGCGCATTCACCTCACCTCCGCGTTCACCGGCCCGCAGGCCGTCTGCGCCTTCGACCTGCTCGTCATGCCGAGCCGCTATGAGGCCATGTCCTACGTCATGCTCGAAGCGGCTGCCGCCGCGCGGCCGATCATCATTTCAAACGTCGGCGGCGCGCATACCGCGGTCGACCACGGCGAAAACGGCTTCATCGTCGAAAACAGCGACGACGTCTCGCAGCTCGCCAAGGCGATGATCGCCGCCACCGATCCGGAGAGATATGCGGAGCTCGCCGAAGCCGCAGAAGCCCGCAAGAACCGCTTCACGCTCGGGCAGATGCTCGACCGGACGGAGGAGATCTATCGGCGTCTGGCGGCACGGCGGCGCGGCTGAAGCCGCTCGCGTACGCGGCGCCGCAAGCGGAGCGGATTACGTATACATAAAGAGAGCGGGCCTCGAAGCGCGGCGAGCGCGCTGTGAGGCCCTCTATTCGGCGCTGTGCTGCCTATTCTTCAGCGGCCGCTTCGCCTTGCTGCAGCTTCCGCTGCAGGAGGAGGTCATCACTCGGGGTGGACTGTTCGGCTTTCGTCACGCTCGCCGTCGTGACCTCCTTGTCCACCGCGTAGGCGGATGCCGTGACGTCGGCATGTCCAAGGCACGCGGCGGACGCCACCGTCGTCGACAGGGCGAAGGCGGCTGCAAGTACGAGGATGCTCTTCATCGGGCTTCTCCTGCTGTTGCCGGCGTAGTGTATCCGCGGCAGGACCGCGATCCAAATCACAAAACGATGCATTCGAGCAGCAAAGCCGATCGGAGATCGGGACACGGCAATTCTATTTTTCCCTTGCGCCGACCAAGCGATCCGACTAATGAGAGCGGGCTTGTAACAAAGCGGGTCGGAGCGTAGCGCAGCCCGGTAGCGCACTTGACTGGGGGTCAAGGGGTCGTGGGTTCGAATCCCGCCGCTCCGACCATTTTCCCCCGACGATCAATCACTTAAAGACGTATCGGAGATTTCCGCATGCGTCAAAATCGGAACAAAAGCGCTACAAGTACGAAAGTCGGCGCAAAGGTCCCGAGAAAATCCCGAAATGCGTTACGATGGCGCGGCATTAACCCGTGGGCGCGCAGGAACATATTCCGGCGTGGTGCTGGGCGCGCAGGAACATTTTAACTCCGCAGAGATTCTGACGCCGACCGATCGGAGAAGAGAACATGACCAGACGCTGGGAGCGGCTCGCTTTGATCGTCGCCGCCGTCATCATTATCGCGAGCGCCGTCTTCTATGTCTACGTCGGAAGGTTCCCCGCCGCCGATGAGTCGCGGATCGAGGACACGACGGGCGAACCGGACGGATCGGGGCCGGTCGACGAAACCCCGCCAAGTGCGACGGGCGACATGGAGAACCCTTCCTGAATGCACCTGATATCGGCTTCAGGCTTCAATCGAGGGCCTTGAGCCCCTTCGACCGAATCACCGTACCTGGTCGAGCAGCCGCTTGCATTCGAGCAGGTCATAAAGCGCCTCCTGCAGCAGCGCCCGGTCTTCCTTGCTGACGGATGCCTTGCCGATCGAGATATCCGCGTCGTCGCCGCCGCCGCCGAAGGAGAAGAAGCGACGGCTTGGCGGCGCCTTGGCGCGGCCGACGATCTGGTCCTCGTCGGCGATGCCCACCTTCGGCGGCGCCGGTTCCTCGTGGCTGGACGCCGCAAGGGCCTCGACGGTCGCAAGATCGCCGCTTGCGATGGCGGCGACGAACTTGTTGCCATTGGCCTTCAGGAGCTTCTGCACGCCCTTGATCGTGTAGCCGTGGTCATAGAGCAGATGCCGGATGCCCTTGAGCAGGTCGACGTCCTCCGGGCGGTAATAGCGCCGGCCGCCGCCGCGCTTCATTGGCTTGATCTGCTGGAAGCGCGTTTCCCAGAACCTCAGCACGTGCTGTGGCAGATCGAGTTCGTCTGCGACCTCGCTGATGGTACGGAAGGCATCCGGGCTCTTTTCCATATCGTCCCCATCTCTACACGGCGATATGCGCACCCGACCGCTGTAACCGCTTGGATCGCTACGTCTTCCTCGGTGCGGCCCGGAGGAAAATCTGCAGCGGTTAGCGGTGAGCGATTAGCCTGCGCAATGAACGGATCATTGCGCGATGATCGCACGAATCAGGCCGATTTCAATGGCTTATGGAGAGGTTTTCAACCACATTTGCCACGATCACGAAGCCACGTCGGCTTGCTTCTTCTTGGCCTTGCGGCTCAGATGCGCCTTCAGCACCCGCTGCTTCAAGACATTCGACGCCTTGAAGGTCATGACACGGCGCGGCGAAATCGGCACTTCCTCGCCGGTCTTCGGGTTGCGCCCGATGCGTTCGTTCTTGTCGCGCACCTGGAAAGTTGCGAAGGAAGACAGCTTCACGCTCTCGCCACGCACGATAGCGTTGCAGATCTCGTCGATGACGGTCTCCACAAGTTCGGCGGATTCCGTCCGAGACAATCCGACCTTGCGAAAAACCGACTCAGCCAAGTCCGCCCGCGTTACTGTTTTTCCGCTCATCTTCCCCCACCGGTGTCTGGCATGCCGATCAGCGGAAGAAGACTATTGCCCTTGCCTTTTCCGGTCAAGCGCCTGCCTTACTTCAATTATTTTCTTTGCGCCTTACCAGCGGATGAGAATCGAACCCCAGGTGAACCCGCCGCCCATGGCCTCAAGCATCACGAGGTCGCCCTTCTTGATCCGGCCGTCGGCAGCGGCCGTGTCGAGCGCGAGCGGAATGGAGGCCGCGGACGTGTTGCCATGCTGGTCCACGGTGACGACAACCTTTTCGGGTGGGATGCCGAGCTTCTTGGCCGAGCCGTCGATGATGCGGCGATTGGCCTGGTGGGGAACGAGCCAGTCGACATCGTCGGCCGTCGTCCCCGTCGCCTCGAAAGCGGCCTCGATCACATCGGTGATCATTCCGACCGCATGCTTGAAGACCTCGCGTCCCTCCATGCGAAGATGGCCGACCGTACCGGTCGTCGACGGGCCGCCGTCGACATAGAGCTTGTCGCCGTGGACGCCGTCGGAGCGCAGCTGCGCGGTCAGAACGCCGCGATCGGCATTGGTGCCCTCGCCTTGCCGGGCTTCGAGGATAAGGGCGCCGGCGCCGTCCCCGAAGAGTACGCAGGTCGTGCGGTCGGACCAGTCGAGAATGCGCGAGAAGGTCTCGGCGCCGATCACTAGAGCGCGTCTGGCAAGACCGCCACGGATATAGGCATCCGCCGTTGCAACCGCATAGACGAATCCGGAGCAGACCGCCTGCAGGTCGAACGCCGCCCCATGGCGCATGCCGAGACGGTTCTGGATATTGACCGCTGTTGCCGGGAAGGTGTTGTCGGGGGTCGAGGTCGCGACGATGATCAGGTCGAGATCGTCCGGGGTCAGCCCGGCCCGCTGAAGGGCGGCGCGAGCCGCTCCCTCGCCCAGCGAGGCCGTCGTCTCGCCCTCGCCGGCGATGTAGCGCTGGCGAATGCCGGTCCGCTGCACGATCCACTCATCGGTCGTATCGACCCTGGATTCCATTTCCTTATTGGTCATCACCCGCTTCGGCAACGCTGCGCCGAAACCGCGAACGACAGAACGGATCATCTGCTTAAACCTTTCATTCAAGCCCGTGGAAGGGCCTCCGACGGCTGGGTGCCGTGATAGCGCGCCAGGTCGGTCTCGATCTTGGCCTTCAGGCCGTTCTTGACCATGTCGTAGCCGACGTCGATGGCCGCGGCGAAACCCTCGGCATCCGTGCCGCCATGGCTCTTGATGACGATACCGTTGAGACCCAGGAAGACGCCGCCATTGACCTTGCGGGGATCCATCTTCTCGCGCAGCCGATCGAAGGCGCCCTTGGCGAAGATATAACCGACCTTGGCGAGGAGCGTGCGCGACATGGCAGCGCGGAGATATTCAGCGATTTGCCGGGCGGTGCCTTCCGCTGCCTTGAGCGCGATATTGCCTGAGAACCCTTCGGTTACGACCACGTCCACGGTACCGCGGCCGATGTCGTCCCCCTCGACGAAGCCATAATAGTCGATTCCCTCGACATTGGCTTCGCGGATAAGCCGGCCGGCCTCCTTGACCTCTTCCTGGCCCTTGATCTCTTCGACGCCGACATTCAACAGGCCGACCGACGGGCGCTCGACCTCGAAGAGGGCGCGGGCCATCGCGCCGCCCATCAGGGCGAAATCCATGAGCTGCTGCGCATCCGCGCCGATCGTCGCGCCGACGTCGAGGACGATGCTTTCGCCCTTGAGCGTTGGCCAGATGGCGGCGATCGCCGGACGCTGAATGCCCTGCATTGTCCTGAGACAGAAAACCGACATCGCCATCAGCGCGCCGGTATTGCCTGCGGAAACCACGACATCCGCCTCGTCGGCATTGATCGCGTCGATGGCTTTCCACATGCTCGACTTGCCGCGCCCGCGCCTGAGCGCCTGGCTCGGCTTCTCATCCATGCCGACCGCGACCTCGCAATCGTGGAAGGTGCTCGCGGCCTGAAGCTTCGGATGTTTCGCCAGCAGTTCGGCGCACCGCGATTCCTGGCCGAACAGAACGAATCTGATGTCCGGATGACGTTCGAGCGCCCTTGCTGCGCCCGGGATGACGACTTCAGGACCATAGTCGCCGCCCATCACGTCAAGTGAAATTCTGACCACGCGTGTCTTATCCCTTTTTCCCGCCATGCGACGCGTCTGGCCGCGGCGCATTCTTCAAGCGGCAGCGATCCCGCGTTCCTTCTGACACTCGGGCCAGCATACAACGTCCCGGCACTGCGACCCCTTGGCTGGAGCCGGGCCAAAATACTGCTTTTCGCTTGCGTGACAACCGAATTGTAGGCCGCGCCCGCACCCCTTCATTTCTTTTTCCAATCCTTGAGCACCGCAAACGGATTAGGCCGCTTGTCGTCCTCGGCGGAACTCTCGATGCGCTCGCCGAAAGCGATCCCCTCCTTGCGCGGATAGGGGTCGATCGCCAGAGCCACATATTCGCAGACGACCGCGCCGACGTCGATCGTGTCGCCGGCAAAGGTGTCGGGGATGTCGGGGCCGCCCGGATCGAGAATCATCTCTCCGCCGTCGTTATCGGCCTGGCGTGCCAGACGCGAGCCTTCCGGAACGAAGATCGCCTCGACCGGCTCACAAATATCCGCTTCGACCGGATCGAGCGTCACCACACAGGTCTGAACGATCTGCGCGCGCACCTCACCCCTGATCCTCACGCCGTCCTTCTTCCACCGCCCGATCTCGAGGTCGGCGTCGAGCGAGTGCACGCCGTCGACCTTCCAGAGCTCGGCAAGCGCGCGGCGTTCCGCCTCGTTTGCCGACACGTGCACTTTGACGGGATTTGCCGAAATATGCCCTACCTTCACCGGGAAGGAGAATGCCGAATTGCTTTCGTGCTTCATGATCAATTCCTTGCTGCCGCGCCGCGCGCAGGGCGGGCGCAGTCTTCTCGACCGCCGGTCAGGCCCGCGGCCCTGCCGGCGGAATGCGCAACTGGCCCACTTCGACCGCGTCCTCCGGAGTGCCCGACAGCGCCTCCTCGACGAGAAAGAGGTAGGCGGCGAGCCCCGCCATCGAGGGCGCGTCCTCCCTCTCAGGGTGGAAGTTGCGCCTGAGCGCTGCGGCAAGCGCCTGACAGTCGCCGCTGTCGAGGGCAGCCGCGTAGGATTCGAGCCGTCCGTAGAACATGCCGGCGAGCTTCTTCATCTTCTTTGGAACGCCTGCATCGCCGATGCCAAGCTCGCGGATGGAATGGTCGACATCTTCGAAAAAGGCATCGACGATCTCCTGCGCGATCTCCTGGCCGGTGCGCGCCGAGCTGCGGGTGCGCCGGAAATAGAGGATCAGCATCGCCGAGAGCATCTCGAACCGCCCCATCACCGTATCGGGCACATCAAGATCGCTATAGAGAAACGGTTGGCGCGCCGCCTCGGTCAGAAGCGCATATTGGCGCTCCACTATCGCAATGTTGCCGCTTTTTCTCTTGAACAGTCCAAAAATCATCACAAAGGCCAGCCGTGGCTTGCTTGAAATCGATGGGTAAGCGCCCATCACGTTGTTGCATGATAGCCGAAGCTGGTTTACCGAAGCAGGCACGAATTGCAATGGCGGATCTGCCATCGTTACTCCAAGGGGAGCAGTCGTTGACGAAGCGGTATTTGACATCACACCTGAAAGTACTGGCCCGTGCCGTGGTCGTGGCTTCGCTCTCCACTGCGGCCCTTGCCGGCTGCCAGGCGCTCGATGTCGGCGAAGTCCTGCATCAGGGCTATGTCGTCGACCAAGAAACGCTGAACCTCGTGCCTGTCGGATCGAGCCGCGAACAGGTCCTCCTCTCGCTCGGCACGCCGTCGACGACCGCGACCTTCGATAACGAGGTATTCTACTACATTTCGCAGACCCGCAAACGGCCGGTCGCCTTCATGAAGCCGAAGATCATCGACCAGTCGATCCTCGCCGTCTATTTCGACAAGGAAGGCGTGGTCAGCCAACTCGCCCATTATACGCTGCAGGACGGCAAGGTCTTCGACATGCTGTCGCGCACGACTCCGACCGGCGGCAAGGAGACAAGCTTCCTCGGCCAGCTGCTGACGGGCCCCGGTGTCGGCCAGGGTGCAGCGCGGAACCTCTTCAGGAATTTCGGCGACCTGTGACGAAATCGGTCCTCTTGCGCATCGGCCCGAAATCGTACCCGATTTTCGGAAAGCTCGAAGCGCAGGTTCAAAGAGTTGCAGCGTCCTTTGCGCGTCTGAAATGACGCGCGGCGCTGTAGGTGCCAGAAAGCCCGCGGAACACCAGTTCCGCGGGCTTTTTTGCTCAAGGACTTGTATCAGGCAAGCACCGCGAGCAGCAGCAAGGCCACGATGTTTGTGATCTTGATCGCGGGATTGACCGCCGGCCCAGCCGTGTCCTTATAGGGATCGCCGACGGTGTCGCCGGTCACGGATGCCTTGTGCGCTTCCGAGCCCTTCATGTGGCGCGTGCCGTCCTTGTCGACGAAGCCATCCTCGAAGCTCTTCTTCGCGTTGTCCCAGGCGCCGCCGCCGGAGGTCATCGAGACCGCCACGAACAGGCCATTGACGATGACGCCGAGAAGCGAGGCGCCGAGTGCCGCGAAAGCGGAGGCCTTCGAGCCCGAAAGGAGCAGCACGCCGAAATAGACGACGATCGGCGCCAGCACCGGAAGCAGCGAGGGGACGATCATTTCACGGATCGCCGCCTTGGTCAGCATGTCTACGGCGCGGCCATAGTCCGGACGGTCCGTGCCCTCCATGATACCCGGCTTTTCCTTGAACTGCCGACGCACCTCCTCGACGACGGCGCCCCCTGCCCGGCCGACGGCGGTCATGGCAATGCCGCCGAAGAGATAGGGTATCAGGCCGCCGAAGATGAGGCCGGCGACGACATAGGGATTGGAGAGATCGAAGGAGATCGTGCCCACATCCGCGAAATAGGGATATCTTTCCCCATTGGCGGCAAAATAGGCGAGATCGTTCGAATAGGCCGCAAAGAGCACGAGGGCGCCGAGGCCCGCGGAACCGATCGCATAACCTTTGGTGACCGCCTTGGTGGTGTTGCCGACCGCATCGAGCGCATCGGTCGACTTGCGAACTTCCGGCGGCAAATTCGACATCTCCGCGATGCCGCCGGCATTGTCGGTCACCGGGCCGAAGGCGTCTAGCGCAACGATCATGCCGGCGAGGCCGAGCATGGTGGTGACGGCTATGCCGGTGCCGAAGAGGCCGGCGAACTGGTAGGTGGCGATGATGCCTCCGACGATGACGATCGCCGGAAGCGCGGTCGATTCGAGCGAGACCGCCAGCCCCTGGATCACGTTTGTGCCGTGGCCGGTGACCGACGCCTGCGCGATCGAATTCACCGGCCGCTTGTTTGTGCCGGTATAGTATTCGGTGATCACGACGATCAGCGCGGTAACGATCAGGCCGATGATGCCGCAGAAGAACAGACCCCAACCCGTGATATCCTTGCCTGCGACCACACCGATCGATCCCCAGCCGATCGTCAGCGAGGTGGCGGCGCCGAGGCCCAATATCGACAGCACGCCGGTCATGATCAGCCCGCGATAGAGCGCGCCCATGATCGAGCCGTTGGTTCCGAGCTTGACGAAAAAGGTGCCGATGATCGACGTGATGATGCAGACGGCGCAGATCGCCAACGGGTAGACCATGATGCTCGCGAACATCGGGCTGTCGGCGAAGAAGATCGCCGCCAGAACCATGGTTGCGACCACGGAAACCACATAGGTTTCGAAAAGGTCGGCCGCCATGCCGGCGCAATCGCCGACATTGTCGCCCACATTGTCGGCGATCGTCGCGGGATTGCGCGGGTCGTCTTCCGGAATGCCCGCCTCCACCTTGCCGACGAGATCGCCGCCGACATCCGCGCCCTTGGTGAAGATGCCGCCGCCGAGACGGGCGAAGATCGAGATCAAGGAGCCGCCGAAACCGAGCGCCACGAGAGCATCAATTACCTCGCGCGAGGCAGGGTCATGCCCCAGGCCGATGGTGAGGATGAAATAGTAGACAGCAACCCCCAGCAGTGCGAGGCCCGCCACCAGGAGGCCGGTGATGGCGCCTGACTTGAAGGCGATGTCGAGTCCGGAGGCAAGGCTGACCGAAGCGGCCTGGGCCGTGCGAACATTGGCCCTGACGGATACATGCATGCCGATGAAGCCGGCCGCGCCCGAGAGCACCGCGCCGATCAGGAAACCGATCGCGGCCGCACCCGAGAGAAGAAACCAAACGGCGATGAAGACGACAACACCGACGATGGCAATGGTTTTGTATTGACGCATGAGGTAGGCCTGAGCCCCCTCTCTGATAAAGCCTGCAATCTCCTGCATGCGGGCATTCCCCTGATCGGCAGCCAACACCGACTGTGCCGCCCAGACGGCGTAGGCCACCGAAAGCAATCCGCATGCGATAACGGCCAATAAAATGGTCATTCGCACAATCCTCCGTTACAACCTGCGGGCTCACTCCCTGCCGCAGGCCCCTCAAGCCGCGACTCGCGCACCACCTCCTCAAGCGGCACGTCCTCACGGCGCGGCCAGAGTGCGATTGCGAACAGGGAACGTCAAGCCCCTGAAAATACCCGCATCTCCGGGACTGGGGGATTTTCCGGCAAGCCCGTTGCACGCAATTCAGGCCGCGGCGGCTTTCCTGCTCGCACGCATCAGGAGGGACAAAAGAAGGAGGCACAGGCCGGCGACCGGCCAAACGACGGCGTTGAGCATGTCCCAGCCATAGGCAGCCAGCACCTTGCCGGAGGCGAAGGAGGAAACGGCAACGGCGGAAAAGAGCACGATGTCGTGGAAGGCCTGGACCTTGTCGGCCTCGTGCGGGCGGTAGCTCTGGGCTACGATCGCTGTGGCGCCGATGAAGGCGAAGTTCCAGCCAAGGCCGAGTAGAACCAGCGCGGCCCAGAAGTTCCAGAGTTCGACGCCGAGATGCGCGATCGCCGCGCAGGCCATCAGCAGCAGGAACCCCGAGGCGACGATGCGCTCCGCACCGAAGCGGCTGACCAGCCAGCCCGTGACGAAGCTCGGACCGAACATGGCGAGCACGTGCCACTGGATCCCGAGCGTCGCGAGATCGCTCGAGAACCCGCAGCCGACGACCATGGCGATGGGCGCCCCGGTCATCATGAATGTCATCAGCGCATAGGCGGAGATGCCGCAGATCATGCCGGTCAGGAACCGCTGGCTGCCGGCGATCTCGCGCAGCGGCCGGGCGGGCGCCTCCGACTGCGCAGCGGATGCCGGCGAACCGTCGGGCAACCGCAGGGGCGCAAAGAAGAAGAGGGCGACGAGGCAGACTGGTACGAGGGCGACGAATGCGCCGGCAAACCACACGGGGGCAAAATAATCGCCGGCGAAAATGACGATCTGCGGCCCTAGGACCGCCGAGACGATACCGCCACCGAGAATCCAGGAGATAGCCTTTGGCTTGAAGAAGGACGGCGACGCATCGGCCGCGGCGAAGCGCAATTTTTGGGTGAAGCCGTTGGAGGCGCCGAGCACCGCGAGACCGCCTGCGAAGAGCCAGAAACTCTCCCGGAACAGCGCAGCCGCGGCGATCACGCCTCCGGCCGCGGCTATCAGAGCGCCGATCATGAAGGCGGAACGCCTGCCCGTGAGGCGTGACAGCATGGCCACCAGGATAACACCGAGCGCCATGCCGATATTGAAGGCGGTCAGGGGCGCGGTCGCCAGCGACTTGTCGTCGCCAAGCAGCTGGTGGCCGGCGACGCCGCCAACGGCAAAGCTGATCGGCCCGACGATGCCGAGAAGCGCCTGGGCGATGGCGAGCAGCAGAACATTGCGGCGCGCCTCACGAAGAACCGCCCCGACGTCGTCCACCGCCGCAGTAACCATGGGTTACTTCCGCCGCTCGCCGCGGATCTGCTTAGCGATCCGGTCGAGGACGGCGTTGACGAGCTTCGGCTCCTCGTCCTCGAAGAAGGCCTTGGCGATCTCGACATATTCGGTGACGATCACCGGAACCGGTACGTCCTTGCGCTCCAGAAGCTCGAAGGTGCCGGCGCGCAGGATGGCCCGGACCGTGGAATCGAGCCGGGAGAGAGCCCAATCGTCCTGCAGGGCCGAACCGATGAGGGGATCGAGCTTGCGCTGGTCGCGCACGACGCCGGAAACGATCGAGCGGAACCAGGAAGCGTCCGCCTTCAGATAGGTCTCGCCGTCGAGTTCCTGGCCGAGACGATGCGCCTCGAATTCGGCGACGATCTCCAGCACGCCGGTCCCGCCGACATCCATCTGGTAAAGCGCCTGCACGGCCGCCAGACGCGCTGCGCCACGCTGGTTGACCTGCTTCAGCGGCTGATCAGAGGGGGTATTCGTCACTTTTCTGCGCCCAACTTTTTCTTCAATTCGATCATGGTCAGGGCCGCGCGCGCAGCAAAGCCGCCCTTGTCGGCTTCCGACCTGCGGGCACGCGCCCACGCCTGTTCCTCGTTCTCGACCGTCAGGATGCCATTGCCGAGCGCCAGGCTCTCGCTGACGGCAAGATCCATCAGGGCGCGCGCAGACTCGTTGGCCACGATGTCGAAGTGATAGGTATCGCCGCGGATCACCATGCCGAGCGCGACGAAGCCATCATAGTCGGTGCCGCCCTCGTCCGCCGCATCAAGCGCCATGGCTATCGCCGCGGGAATTTCCAGAGCCCCCGGCACGGTGACGATGTCGTAGGTCGCACCGGTCGCGTCGAGCGCATGTTTCGCTCCGTCCAGCATCGCATCGGCCATATCGTCATAGAAGCGCGCTTCCACAATCAGGATGCGGAGAGGCTCGGTCTTCGCCATGGGTCACCTGTCTTGAAATCTAGGACCGGACTTGGCCGGTGCAGGCGGCGGTCAAACCATGACGCGCGCGGAATGGCAAGCAAATTCCGCGACGCGGAGCCATTTGCCGCGCCGATGCCCGTCGTCGCCTCCCGAGAGCCGCAATGTTTGGATGAAGTCACGGACTACTGTCGCGGCAATCAAAAGTTGAAGACACTTATGCATAACGCCACCTTTGGGATGTATATCATACTTGAAACCTCAAGTATCTTTCCGCCTCCACCGCAAGCTGAAGCTGTCGCCAGAACCAGTCCAGCCGCGGCAGGCGACCGCACTCCCTCGGCGGCCGATGTCCGGGGACGGCCGGGGGTGTATTTCAATTGCAGGCGTGGAAACATTTGGAGCGAAAATGCATCGCGTTCCCGTGATCGAGACCGAGCGGCTTCTCCTGCGCCCCTATCGGCGCGAGGATTTTCCCGTCTACTGTGCGCTTTTCGCGGACGAAGAGGTGACCCGCTTTGTGGGCGGCGTGCCGTATACGCGCGAGCAATCCTGGACGCGCTTCCTGCGCCAGGTCGGCATGTGGCACTATTTCGGCTTCGGCTTCTTCGCGATCCAGGAGAAGGAAAGCGGCGCATTCGTCGGCGAGGCGGGCTTCCACGATGCCCATCGCCAGATCACTCCTTCGCTTGAAGGAACGATGGAAGTGGGATGGGCAATCTCGCCGAAGTGCCATGGCCGAGGCATAGCAACAGAGGCGGTCGCCGCCGCCCTCGCCTGGGGCGACCGCGCCTTTCCCGCCCTGAGAAAGACCTGCATTATCGAACCCGGTAACCAGGCTTCGATCCGCGTCGCGCTTAAGCACGGCTTCACGGAATTCTGGCGCACAAACTATCACGGCCGGCCGATGATCATGTACGAAAGGCGTCCGGCGACCACCGCCTGAACCGGTGCGGCCGACCGCATTAGCGACTTCGGCCGCCCCGACAGGTTGCGAACATAAATTTTATTAATTATTTTTCAGAGAGTTACGCCACGGTTTCGGCCATATTCGCGCCCAGCTTTGCAACCGTCGGCACGGCGCGAGACCTTCTGAATGAGGAAACGCCGCCCCGGCAGTTCGAAACAGCCAGACGCCTTTCGCTGTGGGACCTCCCCCCGCAAACGGCCGGCGCTGGCCTGCGGAGCCATGCACGGTCGAGCCAATCGCGGACGCAATGGCCGGCGAAGCGAGCATCGCAAACCAAAGGAGCACGACAATGAACCGCATTGCAAGGGCAACCGTCATCGGCGCTCTTTCCGCCCTGACCTTCGGCGGCATCGCGCAAGCCGCGAGCGTCGAGATGAACTGGCCAAAGCAGATCGAGCAGACGGTGCGCGGTTTCAAGGGCAACAAGCTCAGGATTGTCAATGTCGACACGCTAAGCCGGCAAGACCAGACCCGGAGCTGGATTGACGAAGCCACGCCGCAGCAGCGTGCCGCGCTGCATTCTGCGGTCCAATCCAACAAGCCTCTTGTCGCCAAGCTGAAGGCGCATGACGTCGAGTTGAACAATATCGCCGGCGCCGAGCAAGCTGCCGATGGCGGGCTGACGATCTATCTCCGCTGAGCCTCATACAGAGCCGCGCGTCTTTTCAGGCGCGCAAAGCGGTCCGCCCTCCACGGGGGCGGACTGTTTTGGCGGCAGTGGCGAGCAATCACTCCGGCTTCGGAGCGGGAAACTCCGCCAGGCGCGCCGCATAGCGGGCCATCGTATCGACCTCGAAATTGACGAGATCCCCGGCCTCGCGCTCTCCCCAAGTGGTGACTTCGAGCGAGTGGCGGATCAACAGCACATCGAACTCGGCGCCGTCGACCTTGTTGACGGTGAGCGAAGTGCCGTCGAGCGCCACTGACCCCTTCGGCGCGACGAAACGGGCAAGGTGGTCCGGCACTCGCAGCCGGAAGCGCACGGCGTCGCCTTCCTGCTCCACGGCAAGGATCTCCGCGACGCCGTCGACATGGCCGGAGACGATATGACCGCCAAGCTCGTCGCCGATTCTCAGCGACCGCTCGAGATTGATTCGGGTGCCCTCCCGCCAAGCGCCGATGGTCGTGAGCCTCAGCGCCTCCTCCCATGCCTCGGCTTCGAACCAGCGCCCGTTGCTGCCGGCCGCCGGCAGTCCCGTCACCGTCAGACACACGCCGGCATGGGCTATGGAGGCGCCCATGTCGATCGTCTGAGGATCGTAATTGGTGGCGACGCGAAGCTTGATCCCCTCGCTAAGCGGCGTGACCTTCTCAACCGTGCCGATGTCGGTGATTATGCCTGTGAACATCCGGTATCTCTCTCGTATTCCTCGAAAATGTCGTCACCGTAACGCGCTGTACGCCGGAGCGTAAAGCCGGGCGGAACGGACGTCCGTTCAAATGGTGATCTGATGCCCCTGTCGCCAATGGCTGCCGGACCGGTAAAGAGCAGGATGCGGTCGACCAGATCGGCAACGAGAAAATCGCGAGCGGCACGGGCGCCGCCCTCGACCAGGAGCGAAGAAATGCCACGGGAGGCGAGTGCCGTCAGAAGGTCGGCTATGGAGTCCGCACCGATGACCTCGACGCCGGCCGACTCCAGCGCGGCTCGGCGAGCGGGATAATCGCCCCTTCTCCCCGCCTCGCCCCCCTCACGGGAAGAAGGGAAACTGGCATCGTCCGCCACCACGATGAGCGGCACGTCGCGTGCCGAGCGCACCAATTTCGACTCGATCGGCAGTTCCAGGCGCCGGTCGAGCACGATGCGAACGGGGGAGCGCTTCTCAAGACCGCCGAGCCGCACCGTCAGTTTCGGATCATCGGCACTGGCCGTACCGACACCGACAAGGATCGCGTCGGTTTCGGCGCGCAGGACCTGTACCTGCGCACGGGAGATCGCGCCGGTGATTCTGACCTGACCCTCCCCCTCCTTACCGATCATGCCGTCGGAGGAAACGGCAAGTTTCAGAATCACATGCGGGCGTTTGTTGCGCTGACGCATGAGATAACCCTCCAGCACCCGCTCGCCCTCCTCACTCAGAATGCCGAGATCGACATCGACGCCAGCCTCGCGCAGCCTCACCACGCCGCGCCCAGCGACACGTTCGTCGGGGTCGAGAATGCAAACGACGACGCGGGCCACGCCTGCGGCGACGAGCGCGTCGGCACAAGGCGGCGTTCTGCCGTGATGCGAACAGGGTTCGAGGGTGACGTAGGCCGTTGCCCCCCTCGCCTCTTTGCCGGCCTCCGCAAGCGCCTGCGTCTCCGCATGGGGGCGTCCGCCCGGCGCCGTCGCGGCGCGGCCGACGATCACACCGTTCTTGACGATCACGCAGCCGACGGATGGGTTGGTAGACGTGAGGCCGACGTTCTGCCGAGCGAGACGCAGCGCCGCCGCCATGAATCTTTCGTCTTCATGCACCGGCTCGTTCATGCGCCTTCCTCTCCGCCTCCAAAGCAGGTCCCGCGAAAGTATCCCACGGTTTTGCGATCAGGACCTGCGGCAAACAAAGCAAATCCAAGCAGACCGTCGTGGGTGTGCCCAACAAAAAATCTGCTTAGGCTATTCCCCGGGATCGCGCGCGATCTTGGCGCTGATCTCCGCGATCACCTTCTCGAAATCTTCGGCGTGGGAAAAATCGCGATAGACGGAGGCGTAGCGGACGAAGGCGACGTCGTCCAAACTTTTCAGGGCCTCGAGCACCTGGAGGCCGATTTCCTCCGAGTGGATCTCCGTCTCTCCGGAGCTCTCCAGACGGCGGACAATGCCGGACACCGCCCGCTCGATCCGGTCACGGTCGACCGGGCGCTTCCTGAGCGCGATCTCGAAGGATCGCAAAAGCTTGTCCCGGTCGAAAGGCACCTTCCGACCGGTCTTCTTGATGATCATCAACTCGCGCAGCTGCACCCGCTCGAAGGTCGTGAACCGGCCGCCGCAATCCGGGCAGATGCGGCGGCGGCGAATGGCGTTCCCGTCCTCGGCCGGACGGGAGTCCTTCACCTGGCTGTCTTCTGAACCACAATAGGGGCAGCGCATGCGGCCTTCCGATTACATGTAGCTGTACATGGGGAAGCGATCGGTGAGCTTTACCACCTTCTCGCGGACGGCCGCTTCGACGGGGGCATTGCCCTCGTCGGAATTTGCAACCTTGAGGCCATCGAGGACTTCGACGATGAGCTCGCCGATTTCCTTGAATTCCGCCTCCTTGAAGCCGCGCGTCGTGCCGGCCGGCGCGCCGAGGCGCACGCCCGAGGTGACGAAGGGCTTTTCCGGGTCGAAGGGGATGCCGTTCTTGTTGCAGGTGATGAAGGCGCGGCCGAGCGCGGCTTCGGCACGCTTGCCCGTCGCGTTCTTCTTGCGCAGGTCCACCAGCATCAGGTGATTGTCGGTACCGCCCGAGACGATATCGAGACCGTTGGCCTTCAGCGTTTCGGCAAGGGTGCGGGCGTTCTTGACGATCTGTGCCGAATATTCCTTGAAGGAGGGCTGCAGAGCTTCACCGAAAGCGACGGCCTTGGCAGCGATCACATGCATCAGCGGACCGCCTTGCAGGCCCGGGAAGACGGCCGAGTTGATCTTCTTGGCGATCTCCTCGTCATTGCTGAGAATCATGCCGCCGCGAGGACCGCGCAGCGACTTGTGCGTGGTCGTGGTCGCGACATGGCAATGCGGGAACGGCGAAGGATGCTGGCCGCCTGCAACGAGACCGGCGATATGCGCCATGTCGACCATCAGCCAGGCACCGACCTCGTCGGCAATTTCACGGAAGCGCTTCCAGTCCCAGATGCGCGAATAGGCGGTTCCGCCGGCGATGATCAGCTTCGGCTTGTGCTTGCGCGCCTTCTCGGCAACGTCGTCCATGTCCAGCAGATGGTCGCCTTCGCGCACGCCGTAAGAAACGACGTTGAACCACTTGCCCGACATGTTGACCGGCGAACCATGGGTGAGGTGACCGCCGGAATTGAGGTCGAGGCCCATGAAGGTGTCGCCCGGCTGCAGCAGCGCCAGGAACACCGCCTGATTCATCTGCGAGCCCGAATTCGGCTGCACGTTGGCGAAATTGACGCCGAAGAGCTTCTTGGCGCGCTCGATCGCGAGTTCCTCGGCGATGTCGACGAACTGGCAGCCGCCGTAATAGCGTTTGCCCGGATAGCCCTCGGCGTATTTATTCGTCATGATCGAGCCCTGGGCCTCGAGCACGGCGCGCGAAACGATGTTTTCGGAGGCGATCAGTTCGATCTCATGGCGCTGGCGGCCGAGTTCCTTCTCGATCGCACCGAAGATTTCCGGATCGCTATCGGCGAGAGAGCGGGTGAAAAAGGCGTCGTTGGTTTGTGCAAGCATCGGCTCGAGGCTCCTCTCAAGGGTGGGTGTTCCTTTATCTTCCTCGCACGGCGAGGGCAATATCCGCTATGCGGATTGCGCCATTTCCACCTTCCGGGGCGCACAAATTTCAAGGCATAACTCATACGAAGCCGCGCCCCTTGGAAGAGGCGCGGCCTTATGGATGAAAGAAAGGATTTGCTTATTGCGGCAAGGCGTCCGCGTCGATCGGGCCGGCCGATTGCTCGATTCCCGTCGTAGTCTGCAGGGCGAGTTCGGCCGCGCCGTCGCGCTGGTAGATATCGTCGCGGAACTGGACCACGCGATCCTTCGCCGACCAGGCAGTGACGTAGGTGAAATAGACCGGCACCTCTTCGGCGAGCTTGATCGGCGTGTTGACGCCCGATTTGATCGTCGATTCGATCTGCTGGCGGGACCAGCCCGGCGTTTCCTTGAGCAGCCAGGTCGAAAGGTCACGCACGTTCTGCACGCGTACGCAGCCGGAGGATTCGAAGCGCATAAGCTTGTTGAACAGGCCCTGCTGCGGGGTATCGTGCATATAGACCGCGTGCTCGTTATGGAAGTTGATCTTCGTCGAGGACATCGCGTTGATCTTGCCCGGATCCTGCCGGAACATCAGGTTCGGCGCCTTTTCCGCGTTCCAGTCCACCGTTTCCGGCGAAACCTCATTGCCGCTGGCATCCAAGAGGCGAATCGCATTGCGCTCGAGATAGGTCGGATCCTTGCGCATCAGCGGCATGATGTCCTTCTGGACGATCGAACGCGGCGCGGTCCAATAGGGATTGAGGATGACCTCGTAGATCTTAGAATTGAGGATCGGCGACTGCCGGTCGATCTTGCCGACGACGGCGGTGTGGCGCAGCGCGACGCGGCCGTTTTCGACCGCCTCGATATAGGCCGCGGGGATATTGACCATGACATAGCGCCGGCCGAGATCGCCCGACATGGACTGCAACCGCACGAGGTTGGTCTCGAGCTGTGCCAGCCGGGTTGTGGCGTCGACGTTGAGCGCCTTCAGCGTGAACTCACCGATCACGCCGTCCGCCGGCAGCCCGTGACGTGCCTGGAAGCGCTTGACCGCGCCGTCGACGTAGGAATCGAACGCGGAGGAAATGCCGGCCGCGCGCGGCAGGTCCCCGGAGATCATCAGGCGTTGCCGCAATTGCTGGACGGCGGGGTCGTTGGCCCCGAGTTCCAACCGCACCGTCGACGGGGGCGTGACCATCGGCCAGCCGCCGGCGGCGACGATCTGCTGATAGTCGAAGATCGCCTGCTGAACATGCGCGATCGTCTCCGGTCCGAAGACCGGCGTGTTGGAGAGGACTGCCGTCGCCGTGCGCGAGGCCTTTGCGTCGAACTGGTCGTCCCAGGAGCCGCGGCGCGGCGAATTGATGAGCTCGTCCAGCGCCGTCTGCGCATAGGCAGACCCCGCCCATGCCGCGGCACCGAACGTTACGGCCGAGCGCAGAAATGCGCGACGCGAGTGAGCATCAATTCCGTTCTTTTTCGACATAGTCCCTACCATCTCAATGCGTCGAAACGCGCTGCCCGAGCGCTGCAGCGCCGCGCATCCTTCAGACGCGCAACGGCCCTGCCGCCCTTGAACTGCTGCATGTCTGCTTGAACGAGGCCGATTCAAGCAGGCATGCAGTAGCATGAACATGGTTAACAAAGGTTAACCCGCAAGCCCCATCCGGCCTCTAGCCCCCTCACGATCATGCGAGCGAGAGCCATGCCGGCCGGAGAATGGCGAAGAATCGCAGTCGTTAACGAGACCTGCCGCATGCCTGCGTCGCTGTCACAGCAATATGGCCAATTCGTGTCTCGGCGCCCCAATGGGGACGGGCTCGGCGGAGGGATGCAGCAATCGGTGCGGCAAGATTCAGCAAAGGTCGGACACGCAGGGATTGTGCCCGACCTTTGATGCTGGAGGGTGGGTTATCGCCTGATCAGAGGCGATACATGATACTGTCGTTCCAGAAGCGATCCAGGCGCTGCAGGAGCTTGTTCATCTGTGTGAACTCCTCGGAGCCGATGCCGCCGACCTTGTCGATCGAGCCGATATGACGCTCGTAGAGCTTGGCGACGGTTTCGGCGATCTCCTGGCCCTCCTCCGTCAGGCTGATGCGAACCGAACGGCGGTCGACGCGGGAGCGTTGGTGGTTGATGAGACCAAGATCGACGAGCTTCTTCACATTGTAGGAAACGTTCGAGCCGAGATAGTAACCACGGGAACGAAGCTCGCCGGCGGTCAGTTCTGAATTGCCGATATTGAAGAGCAAGAGCGCTTGGACGGCGTTGACGTCGCTGCGCCCCTGGCGATCGAACTCGTCCTTGATGACGTCCAGCAGGCGCCGATGCAGACGCTCGACGAGGTGAAGGGATTCCAGATAGAGACCACGGATCGTCTCGTCCTGGAGATCGCTTTGGGGGGCTTTGGGCGCTGCGGCCTGCGGCTTCATTTTCGTGTTCATTTTCGTGCCTCACTGTTTCGTTTGGCGGTGTCTCTTTGTTTTCCCGCCTTGAGTGAGACCCTATCGAATACGTATAAAATTCTACTTAAACCGCAGCCTTAACATGTACTTACCATGGGCGGAGCCTGTCTCAGGGTGAATCAACCCTTACCTTCCGCGCCTGGCGCAGCCGCTGGTAAAAAAGCACGGCACGAAAGAGAACGAACGTGACGGCGACACTCCCGTGCAGCAGGAGCAGGAGCGGTCGCGTGCCGAAAATGCCCGGATAGAACTCGTACATCGCGATTTCGACCGCGGCGGCGAGGACCCAGACCACCGGGCCCCAGGAGACGAACAGCCACAGCCCGATGGCCGCGACCGGATAGACCACGGCAAGTGCCGTCGCGGCGGCGCGCCATTGAGGCGGCAAAAGATCGAAACGGCCGGCACCGCCATGGGAAAAGCCGATCAGCATCGCCCAGTATTCGAGCGCGAACCAGAAACAGGCGACGGACACCATGCGCAGAAACCAGCCGAAAAGAATTTCGGCAAGCGATGGCTTCGGCACATGCTGAGAATCATGAAGCATGGGCGGCAAGATAGGCCGAGCGCCTTCGGTGCACCAGCGCGAAGGACGGGAAGGCGGCTCCGGTCACACGTCTGCAAACGAAAAATGCCGCAGGCACGCGGCTCGCAATGCGGTTTTCAACCCGGTCAGGCGCGTGATAAACCGCCTTCACGGACAGAGACGAAGGAAAGGCGCCAAGCGCGATGAACGACAGCACAAATCTTGTGGACAGGATCACCGGGCACCGCCGCATGCGCCGCAACCGCAAGGCGGACTGGTCGCGCCGGCTGGTGCAGGAAAACCGCCTCACCATCGACGACCTCATCTGGCCGATCTTCATCGTCCCGGGCAATGGCATCGTCGAGCCGATCGATGCGATGCCGGGAGTCAACCGAATGAGCGTCGACAGGGCGGTCGAGGCGGCGAAGGAGGCGGCCGATCTCGGCATTCCGGCCATCGCCACCTTCCCCAATATCGACGTGGCGCTGCGCGACGAGACCGGCTCGCACAGCCTCGCGCCCGACAACCTCATCAACCGGGCGACGCGGGCGATCAAGAAGGCCGTCCCCAATATCGGCGTCATCACCGACGTGGCACTTGATCCCTTCACCAGCCACGGTCACGACGGCATCCTGCGCGACGGCGAGATCGTCAATGACGAGACAGTGGAGACGATCGCCAGGGCGGCCGTGATCCAGGCGAATGCAGGGTCCGACATCATCGCCCCCTCCGAGATGATGGACGGGCGGATCGGCGCGATCCGCGAGGCGCTCGATGCGAGCGGGCACCAGAATGTCGGTATCATGTCCTATGCTACGAAATTCGCCTCCGCCTTTTATGGCCCCTATCGCGAGGCGATCGGCACCGGCGGACTGCTCAAGGGCGACAAGAAGTCCTACTATATCGACCCGGCCAACGGCACCGAGGCAATTCGCGACGCCGCGCTGGACGTCGAAGAGGGCGCCGACATGCTGATGGTCAAGCCGGGGCTTGCCTATCTCGACATCTGCTGGCGAATGAAGGAGGCCTTCGGCCTGCCGGTCTTCGCCTATCAGGTCTCGGGCGAATACACGCAGATCAAGGCAGCCGCCGCCAATGGCTGGATCGACGGAGAACGGGTAATGCTCGAAACGTTGCTCGCCTTCAAGCGAGCGGGCTGCGACGGCATCCTCAGCTATTTCGCCGTCGAGGCGGCGAAGATCCTCGCAAAGCGGTGACCCGGTCGACCGCGCATTGTTTTGTCGAAATCGTTCCCCATATGAATCGGGAACGATGCGAGGACTGAAATGAGCATGCACGATCAAGAACTCCGACTTCCTAGCCAGGACTGGCGCGCCTATCAGGGCGTGCTTTCTCGCCGGGTGTTTGCCTTCATCCTCGACTACGTGATCGTCGCTCTTCTTTGGATCCCGGCAGCGGTGGTCGTCTTCTTCATCGGCATTCTGACGCTCGGCCTCGGCTTCTTCCTGTACCCGATCCTCTTCGCGCTGGTGGCAATGCTCTATTTCGGGCTCACTGTCGGCGGACGCGATCAGGCGTCCCCGGGGATGAAGGTGATGGGCGTGGCGATCGCCCGCACCGACGGGCGGCCGATGGATTTCCTGACGGCCATCGTGCACCTGGCGATCTTCTGGATCGCCAATGCGCTGTTGACGCCGCTTATCCTGCTGCTCGGGCTCTTCACCGACCGCGGCAGGCTGCTGCACGATCTTCTGATCGGCACCGTCATGGTCCGGCGCGACATGTACTGATAGCCCGGGCAAGCCCGCCTGAGTTTGCTCGCGCTTTGCAGAACGAGTGTGTTGACGTTTTCTATTCTTCGGCCATCCTATGGCGATGAGCAGCCGCACGAAGAGTGACTCCCACGCTCGATGAACACGCAGACCACACCTTCTCCACAATTCTACCTGACCGCGCCGGCAGCGTGCCCATACCTGCCGAACGAAATGGAGCGGAAGGTCTTCACCCACATGGTGGGTGAACGGGCTCCCGAGCTCAACGATCTCCTGACGCAGGGTGGCTTCCGCCGGTCGCAGAACATCGCCTATCGTCCGGCCTGCGAAACCTGTCGCGCTTGCGTCTCCGTGCGCATCCTCGCCAATGAATTTGCGCCGACCCGGTCGATGCGCCGCGTGCTCGCCGGCAACGGGGACATCGTGTCCGCCGAATACCCGGCCGAGCCTTCGAGCGAGCAATACAACCTTTTCCGCCGGTATCTGGACCACCGCCACCAGAAGGGCGGCATGTCCGATATGTCCGTGCTCGACTATGCGATGATGGTCGAGGACACCCATGTCCACACGCACATCATCGAATACCGGCTAAGGGCCGATGGCGACGGGATCAGCGAAAGGGCCAGGGGTCCGCTCGTTGCCACGGCGCTGACCGACCGTATGGGCGACGGGCTGTCGATGGTCTATTCCTTCTTCGATCCGGCGCTCTCGTACCGATCGCTCGGCACCTTCATGATCCTCGACCACATCCGCAGGGCGAAGGAGCGCAGCCTGCCGCATGTCTATCTCGGCTATTGGGTCAAGGGCTCTCGGAAAATGGGCTACAAGACGAAATTTTTGCCGCAGGAGCATCTTATGGCGCGCGGCTGGGAGCGCTATACTGGCGATCCCTAACCCAGACAAACCTCCACGGACTGATCTTGCGCCCCTCTCCTGACGCGGCCCGGCACCGGCGCGGTCTTGCCATCACCGGCCTTGGCGGCCTTGCGCTTTCCTTCGACATTCCGCTGATCCGCCTGGCGAATGGCGAGGTCTGGTCGCTGCTCGCCTTGCGCAGCCTATCGACCTTCGCCATCGCCATTGTCGCCTGGTTCGTCATCAATCGCGTGCTGCGCCGGCCAATCGCGCTGATCCCCGGCAAGGCCGGTCTCATTGCCGGTCTCTTCTACGGCATCAACTCCTTCACCTTCCTGCTTGCCGTATTCAATACCTCGACCGCGAATGTCGTCTTCATCCTTGCATTCACGTCGATGTTCGCAGCGATGCTCTCCTGGATATTCCTGAAGGAGCGGCCCTCCCGCGCCACGCTCCTGACGATGGCCGTCATGCTTCTGGGAGTCGGAGTAATCGTCGCGGGCGGCCTCGAAAGCGGCCACTTCTTCGGGGATGCCATGGCCGCGTGCTCCGCCTTCCTGCTGGCAAGCGCCATCACCGTCAGCCGCGCCAGCGGTCGGGACATGGCTCTCGTGCCGCTGACGACGGCGATCTTTCCCGCACTCGCCGCTCTCCTTCTCCTGCCGACCAGCGGCTTCTCCGTCGCCGAGCCCGGTTACATTATCTTCAATGGTCTCGTCGTGATCCCCCTCGCCTTCTTCTGTCTGGCGACGGGGCCGCGCTACCTCTCAGCGCCGGAGGTCGGCATGTTCTATCTCCTGGAGACTGTGCTGGCACCGATCTGGGTGTGGATCGTCTTTTCCGAGACGCCCACTGACCAGACGCTCGCCGGCGGTGCGGTCCTGGTCCTTGCTTTGGTCGGCCATTCTCTCCTGCAGATGCGCAAGATGGCAAAGCCGCAGCATTCCTGTCCGGAGCTACCGCTTGCCGGTTAGCGCACCGGCCCGAAATCCTACCCGATTTTCGGGCTTGATGCGCAGATTCAGACACAGCGATCCTTTGCGCGTCTGATAAGACGCGCGGCGCTGTAGATGCCCGCCTCAAGTCTCCTGCATCTGCGAGCGCATCGCCCAGAGTTCGCGGTTGGTGTTGATCCACTCGGCAGCAATTTCCAGCGGCGCAGGATTGGCTGCGACAAGCTCGCCTTCGCCCTGCGGGCGCCGAGAAATCAACTCCGCCTCTTCGAGAATCCTCATATGCATTGAAAGCTCGTCCCGTCGAACACCGACAGCAGTGGCGATATCCGCGTCGGAGGCCTCGCCGGCGAGCAGGACTTCGAGTATGCGGCGGCGCGTCGGGTCGGCGAGCGCCAGCAGGGTGTCGTCAAGGGCCGAAATCATCGCGTTCCTCTCTCCGGGCGCAGGATCCCCCGCGTCTCGTCGGACTTCAGGAATCATGGAACAAAGAGTGATGGCGCCCCTACCGGAAAGTCCCGCCTCGAGAAAAAGACGGGGGCGCTGTCATTCAACATGACGCGGCAACCTATAATTTCAAGATGCCGAATCTTGCAGTCAGCCGCTAAAGCGGCCGCTGCGCGGGAAACCCTTGGGAACGACACGGCCGGCACCGGCACGGTCGCCGAGCCATTCGAGCAGTTCATCCTTGGTCTTGGTGAAGACCCGGCCGGCGCTGTCTTCCCAGGTGAGGCCGTCCGCGATGGCGAAGCAGCGAATGTCGGAAATTCCGCCGTCCTTGTAGCGCTGCAGGCGTACGCCCTTGCCGCGCGCCATTTCCGGGATCTGCACCAAGGGGAAGACGAGCATCTTGCGGTTTTCGCCGACGACCGCGACGTGATCGCCCCTCACGGGAATCACGAGTTTCGCCTCGTCCGGCATGGCGACATTCATCACCTGCTTGCCCTTGCGGGTATTGGCAACGATCTCGCTCTCGGTGACGACGAAGCCGTTACCGGCTGCGGACGAGACGATGAGCTTGCGCATCGGATCATGCACCAGCGCCGTCAGCACATCCTGATCGGTTTCCATGTCGACCATGATGCGCAGCGGCTCGCCGTGGCCGCGCCCGCCCGGCAGCTTGTCGCCGCCGAGCGTATAGACCTTGCCACCGGTGGTGAAGATAAGGATCTTGTCCGTCGTCTGCGCGGGAAACGCGACCTTCAGAGCGTCGCCGTCCTTGAACTGCAATGAGGACGTGTCCGAGATGTGCCCCTTGAGCGCCCGGATCCAGCCCTTCTCCGAGATGACGACGGTGATCGGTTCCTTCTCGATCATCGCCTGCTGGATGGCCTCGACGTCGGCCTCGGGCGCATCGGCGAAGGTGCTGCGCCGCCTGCCGATGTCGGTCGCCTTGGCGAACTTCTTCTTGACCTCGCCGATCTCCCAGGCGACGGCCTGCCATTGCTTCTCATCCGAGGCGAGAAGAGCTTCGATCTCGGCCTTCTCCTTGGAGAGCGCATCGAACTCGGTGCGGATCTCGAATTCTTCGAGCTTGCGCAACGAGCGCAGCCGCATATTGAGGATCGCTTCGGCCTGGACGTCCGTCAGCCCAAAGCGCTCGATCATCACGGCCTTCGGCTCATCCTCCTCGCGGATGATGCGGATGACCTCGTCGATGTTCAGATAGGCAATAAGATAGCCGCCGAGAATCTCCAGCCGCCGTTCGATCGCGGCGAGCCGGTGGCGCGACCGGCGCTGCAGCACTTCGCGGCGGTGCGCCAGCCATTCGCTCAGCACCTCGTTCAGCGCCATCACGCGCGGCACCCGGCCCATCGAGAGGACGTTCATATTGAGCGGAACGCGGCTTTCGAGCTCCGTCAGTTTGAAGAGCGACTCCATCAGGATATTGGCATCGACGGTGCGGCTTTTCGGCACCAGCACGACGCGCACATCTTCGGCCGATTCGTCGCGGACGTCCTCGAGCAACGGCAGCTTGCGCGCCACGAGCAACTCGGCGATCTTTTCGATCAGCCGCGACTTCTGCACCTGGTAGGGGATTTCCGTGACGACGATCTGATAGCCGCCACGGCCCAGATCCTCCACGCTCCAGCGGGCGCGCACGCGGAAGCCGCCGCGGCCCGTGCGGTAGGACTCGATCACGCTGGCGCGGCTTTCGACGATGACACCGCCGGTCGGGAAGTCCGGCCCCTCGATCCCGCCGCGCTGAGGATTGGCCGGATCGAACAGAAGCTCCTCCACAGTCGCATTCGGGTGGCGGATGAGATGGAGCGCCGCGTCGCAGAGCTCATGCGCATTGTGCGGCGGGATCGATGTCGCCATGCCGACGGCGATACCGGAGGCGCCATTGGCGAGCAGGTTGGGGAAGGCGCCGGGAAGCACCGTCGGCTCCTGGTCCTCCTCATTGTATGTCGGGCGGAAGTCGACCGCGTCCTGGTCGATGCCCTCGAGGAGGAGAGCCGCAACCTCGGTCATCTTGGCTTCGGTGTAACGATAGGCGGCAGCGTTGTCGCCATCGATATTGCCGAAATTGCCCTGTCCGTCGACGACCGGGTAGCGCTGGGAGAAATCCTGCGCGAGGCGCACCAGCGCGTCATAGACGGACTGGTCTCCATGCGGATGGAACTTACCGATGACGTCGCCGACGATGCGCGCGCATTTCTTGAACGAGGAATTGGGCCTCAGCCCCATCTCGCTCATGGCGTGGATGATGCGGCGGTGGACCGGCTTCAACCCGTCGCGGACATCCGGCAGCGCCCGGTGCATGATGGTCGACAGCGCGTAGGCGAGATAGCGCTCTTCCAGCGCTGCCTTGAGGTCAACCGGCTGAATGTTGTCGTCCCCGCCAGATGGCGGCAAAAGGCTTTGTCCCATATGCCCTTGCTAGCGCACCGGACCCGCCGCGGCAAGGATTCCGAGGAAATCGCACTGTGGAGAACCTCGCCCTCGCCTTGCCTTACACTCGTCCCGGAGGCATTGCGGCTTACCTTCCGGAAAGCATGATGCGTCATGCATGACGCATGATATCCGGCGGCAATATAAATTTGTCGGGTTTCGTATTAGGGTCGGGCGTGACCGATTGGGACTGAGGGAGAGCGAGTGCCGCAAACGCAACGCACGCATCGGAATGCGCCTGTACGGAAAGGCCGGCGAGGGTTCGCCGGCGGCGTTTCCGCGGCCATTGCCGTACCGGTTTGACGGAAGGCGCCAACATCGCTCAGATTGCAACGGGCAACTCCGGATACGACTTCACAACGAATCATTTTTTCAAAGGAAATCCCACATGATGCACGCGCGCACGATCCGCCTGATGATGGCCAGCGCCGCCGTTCTTACGCTTGCCGGCCCGGCCTTTGCCGTGGACGGCGCGGACATGATGAAGAAGCTGAGCGCCGCCCTCGAACTCAACGGGTCCAAACTCAGCTTCGACAAGGCGGAGGCCGACGGCGATACCGTCACCGCCACGGGCGTCAAGCTGCAGGTGGCGACCAAGTCCGGCCAATCCCTCAATATTGGCGAGGTGACGTTCGAGGGCGTCGAGGAAATGGACGATGGCGGCTACCACGCCGAGACGGTCTCCTTTCCCGACGTCGATGCGACGGACGGAAAGGACGCAATCTCCCTCAAGGATATCGTCATCGGTGGGCTTGAGATCCCCGGCAATCCGTCGGGCGACACCATAGACGATATCCTTCTCTACGAATCGTTCAGCACCGGGCCGCTCGTGCTGACGGTGAAAGGCAGGGAGGCCTTCACCATCGCAAGCATGGAGGGCAATCTGACGCGGCAGGAGAACAATGCCGGGTTCGACTTCGATGCCACGATCGCCGGCGTGCAGGCGGACCTCTCCGAAATGGACGACGCCAAGGCGAAGGAAGCGATCGAGAAGCTCGGCCTGGAGCAGATCGACGGCGAAATCACCATGAAAGGCAGTTGGGAACTGCAGAGCGGCAACCTCGCAGTCGAGGAATACGCCCTGGATTTTCAGAATATCGGGCGGCTGAATATCACGATGGACTTTTCCGGCTACACGCTCGAGTTCCTGAAATCGATGCAGGAAGCGGTCAAGGCCGCCGAGGCAAACCCGAACAAGGAAGAGGCGGAGCAGGCAATGGGCCTTGCCATGCTCGGCCTGATGCAGCAACTGACGTTCAACAGCGCCTCGATCCGTTTCGACGACGCATCGATAACGAGGAAGGCGCTGGATTTCGCGGGCGGCCAGCAGGGCGTCACCGGCGAGCAACTGGCGCAGTCGCTGAAGGGACTGGTACCGATCATGATGGCGCAACTCAACCTGCCGGAACTGCAGAACCAGGTGACTGCGGCCGTCAATGCCTATCTCGACAGCCCGAAGAGCTTGACCATCAGCGCCGAACCGGAAAACCCGGTGCCGTTCCCGATGATCGTCGGCGCGGCCATGGGCGCGCCGAATACAGTTCCCTCCGTTCTGGGCGTGAAGGTGACAGCGAACGACTGATTGCCGCTGCTTCCGACAACCAAGTTCGAGCCCGGCCCTGGCGCCGGGCTTTTTTTCATCCCGACAATTGATGCTATGATGGCGCGCTTGATGCATGCAGGCGGCTGCCTATCTATTGTCTGGGTTGCCGAAAGTCGTGCATCGCCCGACCGATGAAACGGAAGGAGTACGCCATGGGACTGAAGCAGTCGGATATCACCGCTATCCTCGGCCCGGTCGACGAGACTCTGATGGCCGAACTTCTTGCAACGGGCGCGACCGCAAGTGAGCTTGCCGAAGCAATCGCTTGGGTCAACAATGACGAGGCCCTTATCGGCGAGGGCCGCCATCTTCCTGCCGGCCGCGTTGCGGCGCTGATCGACATCCTGACGCCCGACGACGTCGAAGAGTGAGGACAAGTTTACGCCTCGAAGCGGGTTGCTTCCGGGGCCCAGGCGAGAATGCCATAAGGTGCGGACCGGCTGCCTGTGCGGCCGGACGCGGAGGAACGGTAAGGTTTCCGTGTTGAGGGAGGCGCACATGGCTGCCAAAGACGTCAAGTTCAGTACCGATGCTCGCGACCGCATGCTGCGCGGCGTGGATATCATGGCCAATGCCGTCCGGGTGACGCTCGGCCCGAAGGGACGAAACGTCGTGATCGACAAGTCCTTCGGCGCGCCGCGGATTACCAAGGATGGCGTCTCCGTAGCCAAGGAAATCGAGCTTGAGGACAAGTTCGAGAACATGGGCGCGCAGATGCTGCGCGAGGTGGCCTCGAGGACGAGCGACGTCGCCGGCGACGGCACGACGACTGCGACCGTGCTCGCCCAGGCGATCGTTCGGGAAGGCGCCAAGGCCGTTGCTGCCGGCATGAACCCGATGGATTTGAAACGCGGTATCGACCTCGCCGTCGACGCGATCGTCAAGGAACTCAAGGGGCACGCCCGCAAAGTCTCGAAGAACGAGGAAATCGCTCAAGTCGCGACGATTTCGGCCAATGGCGATGCGGAAATCGGCCGCTATCTCGCCGAGGCGATGGAGAAGGTCGGCAATGAAGGGGTGATCACCGTCGAAGAGGCCAAGACCGCCGAAATCGAACTCGAAGTAGTCGAGGGCATGGAATTCGATAGAGGCTATCTCTCGCCTTACTTCATCACCAATCAGGAGAAGATGCGGGCGGAACTGGAAGACGCCTATATCCTGATCCACGAGAAGAAGCTCTCCAACCTGCAGGCGATGATTCCGATCCTGGAATCGGTGATCCAGGCCGGCAAGCCGCTCCTGATCATCGCCGAAGACGTCGAGGGCGAAGCACTCGCCACGCTCGTCGTCAACAAGCTCCGCGGCGGACTGAAGATCGCCGCCGTCAAGGCGCCCGGCTTCGGCGACCGCCGCAAGGCTATGCTGGAGGATATCGCGATCCTCACCGGCGGCACCGTCGTTTCCGAAGATCTCGGCATCAAGCTTGAGAACGTTACAATGGACACGCTCGGACGGGCGAAGCGCATCATGGTCGAGAAAGAGACCACGACCATCGTCGACGGCGCCGGCAGCAAGGAGGATATCCGTGGCCGCGTCGCCCAGATCAAGGCGCAGATCGAGGAAACGACCTCCGACTATGATCGCGAAAAGCTGCAGGAGCGGTTGGCAAAGCTCGCGGGCGGCGTCGCGGTGATCCGTGTCGGCGGCTCGACCGAGATCGAGGTGAAGGAAAAGAAGGACCGTGTCGACGACGCGCTGCACGCGACGCGCGCGGCGGTCGAAGAAGGCATCCTGCCGGGGGGCGGCGTCGCACTGCTCAGGGTGGTCAAGGTGCTCGGCAGCGTGCCCACGGCCAATGACGACCAGCGCGTCGGCGTCGAAATCGTTCGCCGGGCGGTCGAGGCACCGGTCCGCCAGATCGCCGAGAATGCCGGCTCCGAAGGATCGATCATCGTCGGCCGGCTACGCGAGAAGGCGGACTTCTCCTATGGCTGGAACGCCCAGACGAACGAATTCGGCGACCTCTTCGAAATGGGCGTGATCGACCCGGTCAAGGTCGTGCGCGCGGCGCTGCAGGACGCAGCCTCCGTTGCCGGCCTTTTGGTGACCACCGAAGCGATGATCGCCGAAAAGCCGAAGAAGGACGGGCATGCACCGATGCCACCGGCACCGGGCATGGACTTCTGAACGAAATGCCTATCGAGCCTGGATGCCGCCAGGCTCCCTTTTCACGTCCCCATCCGTCAAACACCTCGAAGAGGCTACTGCATGTCTCCTAATCTAGGGACAAAGACATGCAGCAATTTAAAGTGCTGCAGCGACCTTTTGCGCGTCTGATAAGACGCGCGGCGCTGTGGGCCTGGGCTCGTCAGGCAAGCCAGCGATCGCGATGCGCTTGTCTTCGCGGGGACCGGCTGGCGTCCAATTGAATAAATCGAATTCTTTGATATAGAAGGTCGGCAGGATCGTCATTCGTATCAGATCGGAGCCCCATGAGTCGCAATTTTCTTGTCGTCGACCCGGAGGAAGGCATGCCGATTCTGAAAGGGCTGGCCTCCCCCGCAAGGGTCGCTGTCTTGAAGCTGCTGCACGAGCAAGGGCCCCTGAACGTCAACGAGATTGCCGATATTCTCGATATGCCGCAGTCGAGCGTGTCGACAAACGTTCAGATGCTGGAGGAGGCGGGGCTCATCCGCACCGAGGCGCAGAAGGCGCGCAAGGGCAACCAGAAGGTCTGCCACAGCGTCTATGACGAGGTCCTTGTCGTCTTCAAAAATGATATCAAGGAAACCGAACCGGACGCGATCGAAGTGTCGATGCCACTCGGGCTCTATACGAGCGTCGAGGTGACCGCCCCTTGTGGGCTGTGCTCGGTCGACGGCATTATCGGCCTGCTCGACGTCCCCGACACGTTTCTCGATCCCGACCGCATGAAGGCGGCACTCATCTGGTTCACGCGCGGCTATGTCGAGTATCAGTTTCCCAACAATGCGCGACTGACGAATACCAGCATTCGCGAGGTCGAATTCGTCATGGAGTTGAGCTCGGAAGTGCCCGGAACCAGTGCCGACTGGCCTTCCGACATTACGCTGACTGTCAACGGCGTCGACATCGGCACCTGGACCTCTCTGGGTGATTTCGGGGACAAACGCGGGGTTTTCACGCCCGATTGGTGGAAACTCAAGGGCTCTCAATACGGCAAGCTCAAGAGCTTCAGGGTCAATGACGACGGCGCCTTTGTCGATGGGCTGCGTATCTCCAATGTCAAGCTCGCGGACCTGAAGGTCGAAGAACATCACTCAATCCGGCTTCGCGTCGGCGTACGCGACAATGCCCGCCACCCCGGCGGTATCAACATCTTCGGCCGCGGCTTCGGCAACTACGGGCAGGACATCCTGTTGCGCCTCCAGAGGCGCTGAGAGCGCACGGCTCAAATTTCGCCTCTTGACCAACGTCAAAGCTTCCGCTTAGTTATCTCAATTTGTGATATGAATCATGGATTATGATTCACTAGGAGGAGAAGCATGAAGGCTGCGGTTACGGCGCACAGCAAATATACTATCTCGGATATCGATCCCCGCCTTTACGGCTCCTTCATCGAACACCTCGGCCGCGCCGTCTACACCGGCATCTACGAACCCGACCATCCGGCCGCCGACGAGAACGGCATGCGCCGGGACGTGATCGACCTCGTCAGGGAACTCAAGGTTCCGATCGTCCGCTATCCGGGTGGCAATTTCGTTTCCGCTTATAACTGGGAAGACGGAATCGGGCCGAAGGAGAGCCGGCCGACCCGCCTCGATCTCGCCTGGCACACCTCAGAGAGCAACCAGGTCGGCATCCATGAATTCGCCGAGTGGTGCGCGGCCGCCAACACCGAGATGATGCTCGCCGTCAATCTCGGCTCGCGCGGGCTCGACGACGCGCGCAACTTCCTCGAATACGTCAATCACCCGTGCGGCAGCGAATGGAGCGACAAGCGTCGCACCAATGGCCGCGCCGAACCCTGGGGCGTCAAGCTTTGGTGCCTCGGCAACGAGATGGACGGCCCCTGGCAGATCGGCCACAAGTCCGCGGACGAATATGGCAGGCTGGCGCACGAGACCGCCAAGGCGATGCGCGCTTTCGACAGTTCGCTCGAGCTCGTCGTCTGCGGCTCCTCCAATGCGCATATGCCGACATACCCCGAGTGGGAAGCGACCGTTCTCGATCACACCTACGACGAGGTCGATTACATCTCGCTGCATATGTATTTCGAGAACCGCGGCAAGAACACCGCCAACTATCTCGCCCGCAGCATCGAGCTCGACAACTATATCGGCACCGTCGCCGGCGTGATCGCCTATATCAAAGCGAAGAAGCGCTCGACCAAGGACATCTACATCTCTTTCGATGAATGGAACGTCTGGTACCATTCCAAGGAGCGCGACAAGGCGACACTTGCGGGCGCCCATGGCTGGCCGCATGCACCAGCCCTGCTCGAGGATGATTACAATTTCGAGGACGTGCTTCAGGTCGGCTGCATCCTCAACACGTTCATCAACCGCGCCGACGTCGTGAAGATCGCCTGTCTGGCACAACTTGTAAACGTCATCGCTCCGATCATGACGGTGCCGGGCGGCCCGGCCTGGCGTCAGACGATCTTCTATCCCTATTATTTCGCCTCGGTCTTTGGCCGCGGGACGGCGCTCAAGCTGCATGTCGACAGCCCGACCTATCGGGTCGACGGTCTCGGCGACGTGCCGTATCTCGATGTCTCGGCCGTCCACGACGCGGACCAAAAAGCCATCACCTTCTTCATCGTCAACCGGCACCACACGGAAACGCTCGATCTCGATGTCCGCCTGATCGAGTTTGGCGCGCTGACGATTGTCGATGACCAGGTGCTCGCCCATTCGGACATCAACGTCACCAACACGGCCAAAAGGCCGGACAACGTGGTCCCGAGGAAGGGAGACGGTGCCGTGGCTTCGGATGGGAGACTCGGCGCCAGGATTCCGCCCCTCTCCTATCGCATGATTCGACTGCAAGGATTACTATCATAATATTTGATATGTATCGTAAATGGTTGACAGCATAATTGTATGATTTAATGTCGGGGACAGGCTCGACGTGCCGCTAGGAGGAGAAGATGGGAGCCAGCGCTTCTGTTTTGGCACTATCGCTGACGGGTCGGGGCTCGCCAAACGACGCGAAAATCAAGGCGTCCGGCGTGTTTCGGCCAAACGTTATCAGGTTTTCCTGTTCTGACTGCCCGAGCGGAGCGGCAGGATGACGGCCCAAATCGACATCCAGAATGTCAGCAAGCGCTACGGCTCGCTGACCGTCCTTGACGACCTGTCGCTGTCGATCAGGGCCAATGAGTTCATGGTCTTCCTGGGGCCCTCGGGCTGCGGCAAGTCAACGCTTCTGCGCATGATCGCCGGTCTCGATAGCGTCGACGAGGGAACGATCGAAATCAACGGCCAGCGCATCGACAATCTGCCACCGGGAAAGCGCGACATCGCCATGGTGTTCCAGAGCTATGCGCTCTACCCGCACATGACCGTCGCCGACAACATGGCCTTCGGACTGCGCAACATCAACGTGCCGGCCGATGTCATTTCCGCCCGCGTCGCGGAAGCCGCACGCATGCTGGAGATCAGCCATTTGCTCGAACGAAAGCCCGGCCAGCTTTCCGGCGGCCAGCGCCAACGCGTCGCGATCGGCCGCGCCATCGTCAAGGAGCCGAAGGCCTTCCTATTCGACGAGCCGCTCTCCAATCTCGATGCGGCGCTGCGCGTGCGCACCCGCGTCGAGATCGCGCAGCTTCGCAACCGCGTCAAATCGACGATGGTCTTCGTCACCCACGACCAGATCGAGGCGATGACGCTCGCCGATCGCATTGTCGTCATGAACAATCGCAAGGTCGAGCAGATCGGCACGCCGATGGAGATCTATTCGCGGCCGGCAAGCCGCTTCGTCGCGACCTTCGTCGGCTCGCCGACGATGAACTTCCTGCCAGTCAGCCTTTCGAACCAGGGAGGCTTTGTTCGAGCCAGATTGCCGGACGGGACCGAACTCCAGACTGCGATCCCTCTTGCCGGCATTGACGGCAGCGAGCACGCGCTCGGCATTCGCGCCGAGGCGGTCAAGCTCGCGAATGGCGGGACGGCGACGACCACGGGCAAGGTCGACGTGATCGAAAGGCTCGGCGACCGCACGCTGCTCTACACTCGCCTCAAGGAGGGAAGCGTCATCGTCGCCGAGGATATCGGCAATAGCCGCGCCGCGATCGGTGACGAAATTGCGCTTTCGCTCGACGGCGTCCGCACCCATCTTTTCAACACCGAGGGTCGGGCCTGGCACAATGAGGAGGCGGGCCATGGCTGAGGCGGCCCTCCCCGGCAGCAGTTCGACCGCGAGCGCAGCCGCTCGGCGGGCGGTGCAAAACATCAATGCACCGCTTTGGCGCAACGCCATCTTCATCGCGCCCTACCTCCTCTTTTTCGTGACGCTGCTCGTTGTGCCGCTCTTCTGGGGAATTTGGCTCAGCCTGCACAAGGCCGATGCCTTCGGTACCGGGCGGTTCGTCGGCCTCGACAATTATCTTCGGCTCTTCAGGGACAAGATCTTCCTCCAGGCCGTCGGTAATACATTTTATTTCGTTTTCCTGACCGTTCCCGCGCTTGCCCTCATCGGCCTCTTCCTGGCGCTGGCGCTCAATCGCAAGACCAAGACAGCGGCAGCGCTCCGCGCCGTATACTTCTCGTCGTCGGTGCTGTCGGTGACGATCGTGACGCTGATCTGGCGCATTGTCTTCATCGGCAATTTCGGGCTGCTCGCCACCATCTACGGCTGGTTCGGTGCAACCGCGCCGGCATTCCTCTCCGATCCGAAGCTGACAATGATCGGGATTGCGATCGCGACCGTATGGTGGTGCATCGGCCTGCCGATGATGCTGTTTCTCTCAGCCCTGCAGCAGGTGCCTCAGGAGATCTACGAGGCTGCGGCGCTCGACAATGCGAGCCGCTGGCGCACACTTTGGCACATCACCCTGCCCTCGATCCGGCGCACCTTCGTCCTGGTGATCATCATCGAGATCGTCCTGCAGTTTCAGCTCTTCGGGCAGGCGCGGCTCATGACCCAGGGCGGCCCCAACAACGTCTCGAAGCCGATCGTGCTCTATATCTACGAAGCCGCCTTTACCAAATGGGATCTCGGGCTTGGCGCCGCAGCATCCGAGATCCTCTTCATCCTGATCATGATCGCAGCGCTCGCGCAGTACTTCATCTCGCGTCGAAAGGGAGTAGAAGGATGAGCTCCGTCTCTTCCGGCATGGTCGGGCGCTCAACCGGCGATCGCATCATCCTGATCCTCGCGATCAGCCTTGCGCTTCTGATGATGGCGCCGATCGCCTGGGTCGTCGCGATGTCGCTCAAGGACAACAAGGAGTTGATGACGGATATGAACTCCGTCTTCCATGCGCCGTATACGATCATCAACTACATCAATATCCTCGCGACATCCTCGGTCTTCCGCTGGATCCTGAACAGTGTGATCGTCTCGGGCACGCTGACGATCTTCACGCTGGTCCTCTCATCGCTCGCCGGCTACGGCTTTGCTCGATTGAACTTTCCTTTTCGCAATACGCTGTTCGTCATTGTGCTGCTCGGACTTGCCGTTCCAGAGCAGGCGGTGCTGATCGCCCGCCACCAGCTCTTCAGCTGGCTGAAATTTCACAACACCTATCACGGGCTGATTCTGCCGGGCCTGGCGGCACCCTTCGGCGTGTTCCTGATGACGCAATATTTTCGCGCCATTCCGAAGGAACTCGACGAAGCAGCACTGCTCGACAATGCCAGCCGCTTCAAGATCTTCTGGAAGGTGCTCCTACCGCTCACGCTGCCCGCTCAGGCGACCCTCGGGATCTTCACCTTTCTGACTTCGTGGAACGACTACTTGTGGCCACTGATCTCCGGCACGAAGAAGGAAATGTACACGCTAACGATCGGCATCGCTTCGAGCCAGACGAACTTCGCGCAATCGGAAGGGCTGGGCTTCCTGATGTCGCAAGCGGTGTTCGCAGGCGCGCCGATCCTTATTCTCTACCTGTTCTTCCAGAAATACATCGTGACGGCCGTCTCCGGCGCCGCCGTGCGCTGAAGACTTTCTATCGATGGGTCGCAACCGGCTCTCGGGAGGAGGGCCAAACTGGGTCTCGATACCCGAAGGAGGAGATGGAAATGACGCATACCCTGCGCAGATTTATGCTGACGGCCGCCTCGGTGCTCGCCCTCACCGCGGCGGCGCCCGCGCTGGCGGCAACGGAACTCACCGTGCAGCGCTTCTTCGGGGCGTGTGATGCGGAATTCGGCACCAACACCGATGCCAGCAAGGCCGTCGGAGAATGCGGCATCATGACGTCGCTGATCAACAAGTTCAATGCCGACAATCCAGACGTGCACGTGACCGTGACCACCGTCGAATGGCCGGGTTACGACCAGCTCACGGCGCAGTTTGCAGCCGGCGACCCGCCGGACATCGTGACGATCCACCATTCCGTCCTCGGCGACTACCAGTCCAAGGGCCTGCTGATGGGGCTCGACGACCTTCTGAAGTCGGTCGGCGTCGCACCCTCAGACTTCACCGAAGCAAGCCTCAGCGGCGTCACGAAGGACGGCCAGATCTATGCCTTGCCGATCGACAACTGGACGATGCTGTTCCACATCAACATGGACCTCTTCAAAAAGGCCGGCCTCGTCAATGCCGACGGCACGCCGAAGCTGCCGACCAGCGTCGATGAACTGATGGCCCAGGCCAAAGAGTTCAAGGAGAAGACCGACAAACCCTATTTCGTCCAGAACCTGGCGAACGAGGTCGCGCTCTATACTCGCAACCTCTACACCTATCTCTTCCAGCAGGATTCCGGTGCCTTTGCCGATCCCAAGCTGGTGAAAATCAATACGCCCGAGGCCAAAAAGGTCCTCGAAATGTACAAGGCGATCTACGACAACGACTACACGACAAAGGACATGGACTATGCCGCCGGCATCAATGCCTTCCTCGCCGGCGAAGGCGGTGTGCATTTGAACGGCACATGGGTAATCGGCGACTATACGGCCTCCTCGGAAACGCCCGGGACGGCACTCAATGCGGGCGGTTATGCCGTCTATCCCTACCCGCAGCTCTTCTCCGGCAAAAAGGCGCAATATGCGGACGGCCACAGCTGGGCCGTCTCGCAGAAGGATCGCACACCAGAGGAAGAAGCGGCGATCGGCAAATTCCTGAAGTTCTTCAACGACAACGACTTCGAATGGTCGCGCACCGGCCACCTTCCGGCGGTGAAGGCCGTGCTTGGGTCGGAGGAGTTCAAGGCACTGCCGCATCGCGACACGATCTCGGCCGTCGCAACGCTTGGTACGCCGCTCCCGTCGACCGTGCAGCGCCAGTTCGCCATCCAAGACATCATCGGCCAGGAGATGAATGCGGCGGTCACCGGTCAGAAGGAGATCGACGCAGCTCTGGCAGACATGGAGTCCCGCATCAACGACCTGCTCGCCAATATCTAGGCCCGCGTTCTCCGAGCATCGGGGGCGATCTCGCCCCCTCATCCGGCCTGCCCATCCTCCGCAGCAGCTCAGCTGGAGCTGCGGAGGGTGGACCGGCCACCGTCTCCCCGCAAGCGGAGCGAAAGAGACTCGCGGCGCCGATTGGCGCACACCCACATCGCCGGGGGACATGCTGCCGGTGCACCTCGCCCCGCTTGCGGCGAGACAGTTATTAGTTCTCGGGTCAAACCAGGTCAAACCCGAGGAGAGGAGCAATCGGGCACTTGCTGCGCCAGCGCCGGGTTTTCTCAATTCGCCCGGGCGAAATTCAGTCCTTCTTCTGCGGGATTGGACGGATCGACAGTTCCCGCAGTTGCGCGGGCGTCGCCGGCGACGGCGCGCCCATCAGAAGGTCGACCGCCTGCTGGTTCATCGGGAAGAGGGAGATCTCGCGCAGGTTCTTGGCGCCGACCAGCAGCATGACGATGCGGTCGATGCCGAAGGCCATGCCGCCATGCGGCGGAGCGCCGTACTGGAAGGCGCGGTAGAGGCCGCCGAACTGCTCTTCCACATCCGCCTGGGTGAGGCCGACATTCTCGAAAGCCTTGACCATCAACTCCGGCGACTGGTTACGGATCGAGCCCGACGCGATCTCAAAGCCGTTGCAGACCATGTCGTACTGGAACGCCTTGGTCGAAAGCAGGTCGTCGCCCGAGAGCGCCCCGAGGCCGCCCTGCGGCATGGAGAAGGGGTTGTGGGCGAAGTCGACGCGCTTTTCGTCCTCGTTCCATTCGTAGAACGGGAAGTCGACGATCCAGCAGAGTTCGAAGCGGTCACGGTCGACGAGGTTCAGTTCCTCGCCGGCCCGGCTGCGGGCTTCGCCGGCAAACTTGTAGAACTTGGCGGGCTCACCGGCGACGAAGAAGCAGGCGTCGCCATCCTCGAGGCCGAGCTGCGTGCGGATTGCGTCCGTGCGCTCCTCGCCGATGTTCTTGGCGAGCGGACCGGCGCCTTCCAGCTTTTCGCCTTCCTTGCGCCAGAAGATGTAGCCTAGGCCGGGCTGGCCCTGGCTCTGGGCCCAGCTGTTCATGCGGTCGCAGAAGGCGCGGCTGCCGCCGGTCTTTGCCGGAATCGCCCAGATCTCCACCTTCGGGTTGGAGGCGATCATGTTGGCGAAGACCTTGAAGCCGGAGCCGGCGAAATGTTCGGTGACTTCCTGCATTTCGATCGGGTTGCGGAGGTCCGGCTTGTCGGAGCCGTATTTGCGGATCGCCGTGTCATAGGGGATGCGCGGGAATTTCTCCGTGACCGGCTTGCCGCCTGCGAAATCCGCGAAGATCGAGCGGATCATCGGCTCCATCGTGTCCCATACGTCTTCCTGCTCGACGAAGCTCATCTCCAGGTCGAGCTGGTAGAATTCGCCGGGCAGGCGGTCGGCGCGCGGATCCTCGTCGCGGAAGCAGGGTGCGATCTGGAAGTAGCGATCGAATCCGGCGACCATCAGAAGCTGCTTGTACTGCTGCGGCGCCTGCGGCAGCGCGTAGAAGCTGCCGGGGTGAAGGCGGCTCGGAACCAGGAAGTCGCGCGCACCTTCCGGCGAGGAGGCGGTCAGGATCGGCGTCGTGTATTCGGTGAAGCCGATCTCGTTCATGCGCCGGCGCATGGCGCCGATGATCTCGGTACGCTTGACGATGTTCTTGTGCAGCGTCTCGCGGCGCAGATCGAGGAAGCGGTACTTGAGGCGGACGTCTTCCGGATAGTCCGGCTCTCCGAAGACCGGCAGCGGCAATTCCTTGGCGGCCGAAAGCACCTCTATCTCGCCGGCATAGAGCTCGATCTCGCCGGTCGGCATGGTCCTGTTGATGGTTTCATCGGTACGGGCCTTGACCGTGCCGTCGACGCGGATCACCCATTCGCCGCGCACCGTCTCGGCCATCTTGAAGGCCGGGGAATCCGGATCGGCGACGACCTGGGTCACGCCGTAGTGGTCGCGCAGGTCGATGAAGAGCACGCCGCCATGGTCGCGGACGCGGTGAACCCAGCCGGAAAGGCGAACGGTGGAGCCGACATCCGACTTGCGGAGGGCGGCACAGGTGTGGCTGCGGTAACGGTGCATCGTCTAGTCCTGGAAATCGCAAAGACCGCGCGGGGCTCGCAAAGGCGGCGCGCGGCGGCACGGGTCAAAATCGGGCGGAAAAGCGCATGATGCGCCGCTTTTGTCAAGGCCGCGGCGCCATCCAACGGCGATCGGCCCGTCCGAGTGCCCCTCCCGCCGCATTCTGTCGGAGCCGACCCAAAGCGAATGCAGAGGCTACAAATAGCTACTGTCCCCGATCGCCTGCGACCGGTAGATAGAGCGAGCCTCTTCCGCCCCCCAAGCCGCGACTGCAAGTCCGGATGCGACCATGTCAAATATCCGTCCGCTCATCCCGCTCCTCGCCACCGCCGGCATCCTCATCGGCGGCAACGGCCTTCAGGGCACCTTCATTTCGCTCCGGGCACTGGAAGAAGGCTTTTCGACTTCGCTCATCGGCGTGATCGGCGCGGGCTACAATGTCGGATTCGCGCTTGGCTGCGTCTATGTGACCCGTATCCTGCGTTCGATCGGCCATATCCGCACCTTCTCCGCCATGGCGGCAATCGCCTCAGCGGCGGCGATCGCGATGGTGCTCGTCATAGAGCCGTGGTTCTGGTTCCTGATGCGACTCGTCGCCGGCATTTGCTTCGCGAGCCTGTTTGCGACGGTCGAAAGCTGGCTCAATGCCAGCGTCACCAATGCCAATCGAGCGCGCACGCTGTCGATCTACCGTCTCGTCGACCTCGGCTCCGTCACCGCTGCGCAATACCTCATCCCGGGCGTCGGGATCGGCGGCTTCGAGCTCTTCGCCATCATATCCATGGCGCTGACGCTTTCGCTGGTGCCGATTTCCTTTGCCGACCGCTCCAGTCCGGTCGCACCGGAAGCGATCCGTTTCGACGTAAAGGCGCTCTGGAACATCTCGCCGCTCGCCACGATCGGCTGCATCGTCGTCGGGCTCACCAATGCCGCCTTCCGTTCTCTCGGGCCGATCTATGCGCAGGAGATCGGCCTTTCCGTGACCGCAATCGCCACCTTCATGAGCGCCGGAATCATTGGCGGCGTCGTCTTGCAATATCCGCTCGGGCATTATTCCGATCAGCTCGACCGACGTCTGATCATCCTGATCGCCACTTTCGGCTCACTCCTGGCGGGGCTGTTCCTGGCATTCGGCGCCGGCAGCGACGAATGGCTGAACTTCGCCGGCATCTTCGCCTTCGGCGCCTTCGCGATGCCGCTCTATTCACTCTGTTCGGCCCATGCGAACGATCACGCGGCGGAAGGCCAGCATGCGCTCGTTTCCGCCGGAATGCTCTTCTTCTGGTCGCTCGGCGCCATCATCGGGCCGCTCCTCGCCTCCTTTCTGCTCGACCTCTTCGGCCCCCAGGCACTCTTCATCTACACGGCCGTTATCCTCGCCCTTTTCATGCTCTATACGATCCGGCGCATGACGGCCCGAGGCCCGGTTCCAGCGGCGGAACGGTCGATGCCGTTCCGCAGTCTGCTGCGCACTTCCTCCTTCTTCAACAAGCTGGTCGGCGGCCACTCGAAAAACGATCGGTGATCGCCTGCGGCAAGGTGCGCGGGTGATGCGAAATGCTGAAAGTAAACATCAGCTTTAGAAGCGATAGAAACGATCGAGAAGAGCGGGAGGCGACCTCACTCCCGCCCAAGTCCGGGACAGAACGCCATGACGCCGATGCTCAGCCGCCGCTCCTTCCTGCAAGGCTCGGCCGCGCTCGGCGGCGCCTTTGCGCTCGGCGCAGGGCTCTCGGCAAGGGCCGGGGCTACACCGGAAGCACAGATCCTGACCGCGCAAACGGCAGAGACGCAGATCGCGGCCGAGGGCGCCAGTCCGGTCATGACCTATGCGCACGGCGAAACGCCCCATGCCGGCATGCCGCCGACCTTGCGGATGCGCAAAGGCGAAACCTTTGCGGCAAGGCTCGTGAACAGGCTCGACGAGCCGACGACCGTCCACTGGCATGGCTTGCGCATCGCCAATGCGATGGACGGAGTGCCGGAACTGACGCAACCCTATGTCTATCCCGGCGACCAGTTCGACTATGTTTTCCCCCCCCCTGACGCAGGCACCTTCTGGTATCACCCCCATTGCAATACGCTGACGCAGATGGGTCGGGGGCTGACCGGGGTGCTCATCGTCGAAAATTCCGAAGACCCGGACTTCGACGCGGAAATCGTCCTCAATCTCCGCGATTGGCGGCTCGGCGCCGGCGGCAAGTTCATCGCTCCCTTCAAGCCGCGCGATGCCGCGCGCGGCGGAACCTACGGCACGGTCAGGACGGCCAACTGGCAGCGCGAACCGATCTACGACGCACCCGCCGGCGGTCTCGTTCGGGTACGCATCGCCGCAACCGACGTCACCCGCATCTACACGCTCGGTCTAGAAGGCGCGGAAGCGAAAGTCGTCGCGCTCGACGGCAATCCTGTCGAGAGCCCATTCCTGCTCGATCTCTACGACATCGGGCCGGGGCAGCGCCTGGACCTCGTCCTGCGCATGCCAGAAAGCGAGGGCGCGCAGGTCACGCTCGGCAATTTTCGTGGATCGCACCCGTGGACGATCGCCGGCTTCCGCTCGGTTGGCGCCTCGCTGAAGCGGGACCTCGGCGACCTCACGCCCCTCCCCGCCAATCCAATCGCCGAGGCGGACCTCTCGACGGCAAAGCGGATCCCAATCGACTTGACGGCGACGGCCGAGCACAAGGCCGTGTCCTCGATCTGCGGTTCCCTCGGCTACACCTTCTGGGCGCTCAACAAGGTGTCGTGGCCCGGGGACACGCCGGACTCGATCGCGCCCATCGAGGAAATGAAGCTCGGTGAAAGCTATGTGCTGGAGATCGCCAATCGCACGCCGCATGCGCATCCGATCCACCTGCACGGCCTCAGCTTCCGCATCCTGAGCTCGAACAAGCGGAGCTTCCTGCCGCCGCCGACCGACACGATCCTGCTCTTGCCCGATGAGCGGGCGGAAGTGGCACTGGTTGCCGACAATCCCGGCGACTGGGTGATGCATTGCCACATCATCGAACATCAAAAGACCGGCATGACCGGTTATTTCAAGATCCTCTGACATTTTCGATTGTGACAGGTGATGCGAAGCGATACACGGGGGGCACAAGCCTCATTTTCGCCACAGTGAATAAAATTCCAATGATACAAACGACAGCAGATTTGGAGGCCGCCTGCCAGGCGCTGGCCCGCTCGAGCTACATTACCATCGACACCGAGTTCCTGCGTGAAACCACCTTCTGGCCGGAGCTCTGCCTGATTCAGATGGCCAACCCCGAAATGGCCGTCATCGTCGATCCGATGGCGCCGGGGATCGATCTCGCGCCGTTCTTCGCGCTGATGGCCAACGCGGACGTCGTCAAGGTCTTCCATGCCGCGCGCCAGGATATCGAGATCATCCATCATCTCGGCGACCTCATCCCGCATCCCCTGTTCGACACGCAGGTGGCCGCCATGGTGTGCGGCTTCGGCGACAGCGTCTCCTACGACCAGCTCGTCAGTCGCATCAAGAACGAACAGATCGACAAGTCCTCACGCTTCACCGACTGGAGCCGCAGGCCGCTGACGGACAAGCAGCTCGAATATGCGCTGGCCGACGTCACGCATCTCCGAGACATCTACGAGTATCTCAGGACGGAACTCGAGCGTGAAGGACGCTCCTCCTGGCTCGCCGAGGAAATGGCGATCCTCGAAAGCCGCGAGACCTACGACCTCCATCCGGACAATGCCTGGCAGCGCCTGAAGCTGCGCGTCAGAAAGCCGATTGAGCTTGCAGTGCTGCAGAAGTTGGCAGCCTGGCGCGAGCGCGAGGCGCGCGGCCGCAACGTGCCGCGCGGCCGCATTCTGAAGGACGACGCGATCTACGAGATCGCCCAGCAGCAGCCGAAAGATGCGGAGGCGCTCGGCCGCCTCCGGACTATTCCGAAGGGCTGGGAACGCTCCAGCTCCGGCGCGGCCATCGTCGAGGCGGTGAACGAGGCACTTGCGATTCCCAAGGCCGAACTGCCGCGATTGCCGCGACAGAATCATGCCCCGGAGGGCGCGGGGGCAGCGGGCGAGATGCTGAAGGTGCTGCTGAAGCTTATCTCCGAGAAGGAAGGCGTTGCGGCCAAGATCATCGCCAATAGCGAAGATCTCGACCGGATTGCCGCGGAAGGCGAGAAGGCGGACGTCGCCGCGCTCAAGGGATGGCGCCGCGAGCTTTTCGGCGACAAGGCGCTCAAGCTCATCAATGGCGAGGTTGCTTTGCGTTTCGTCGACAAGAAGATCGAGACGATGACGATCAGCGATTGAAGGCGCGCGCGAACAACAACTTTCCGCCCGAATCCGGCCCTATAGGGGGCCTCTGAATCGCTGCATGCCTTTGTCCTTCAATCCAAGTTTCAAGGAAGAGACATGCAGTAACCAGCACGAACGAAAAACTGATCCCGGCGAGACTGCCGAAACTCAGACATTCGCCCTTCCCGGCTGAGATTCTTCATCGTGTTCTCTTTTCCGAGGGCCTTGTGCATGCGCTGGAGGTTCTCCCGGTTCGAATTCATCCTGTCGCTGCTCGTCGTTGCAGGCAGCGGCGTGGCTTATGCCTGGGCCGTCTATGGCGACGGCGCTCTGATCGGAGCGACCTTCGCGGTTTTCGTCTGCATGCCGATCCTCGCCTTCGAACGGCGCCTTATCCTGCGGCGGCTTTATCAAAAGATACACAGCCTTCCGACGCCCGGCTTTCTGCTTTCGTCGGTCGCCGTCTATTTCGCCGTGGAAAATTTAGGTTTCGTGGCGGCGGGCACGGTGCTGAAGCTGACTGGTGTGCTGCAGCAGAACTGGGCCGATGCCGTGGTTCCATCCTTCGAAGTGCTCCTATACGCGCTTGTGGTATCCGGCCCGATCATCTTCGTCCTGCGCGTACGCGAACTGCTTGGTCGCGACGTTTTCCTGAGCCTGCTGACCGGCCGCTATCGTAAGCCGGTCCAGGAAGAGCGCGTGTTTTTATTCATCGATCTCGTCGGTTCGACCTCCTTTGCCGAACGCTTCGGCGATCTCAAGACGCAGGAATTTCTGGGGAAGCTGTTTGCAGCCATGGCCGATCCAGTGCTGCGCTACCGGGGCACGATCGACGACTATATCGGTGATTCCGCGATCATCAGCTGGCCCTTCGACCGTGCCGTCGCCGATGCCGCCTGTATCCACTGCATATTCGACATCCTCGCCGCGATCGAAGCGGATGCCGGTCGTTGGAAAAAGGACTATGGCGAAGTGCCCCGCCTGCGGGCGGCGATCCATGGCGGAACGATCGTCGCCGCCGAAATCGGCGTCGACAAGCACAAGATCACCTATTTCGGAGACACGGTGAACACGACGTCCCGCCTCGAAGGCTTCTGCCGAACGCTCAACCGGCAGGTACTGATTTCCGCCGACCTGCTGCGGCGCATCCGTCTGCCGGACTTCATCCGTGAGGAGGATCTCGGCGCGCACGAGGTCAAGGGCCGCGGCCAAAAACTCGGCGTGCTCGCGCTCCATCGCACCGGGCATGGGCTGCAGCGGCAAGATCTGCAGCAGCACGAGGAGCTCCGTGCATGGGCAAAGCCCGGCTGAATTGAGCTGTCCGCCTTCAGCGCATCGGTTCGAAAATCGTATCCGATTTTCGGAAAACTCGATACGCAGATTCAAAGAGTTACGGTGACCTTCGCGCGTCTGAAAAGACGCGCGGCGCTGTAAGCGCTACGGCGCGTGCATCAGCGCTCGAACCGGAAGGCGAGCCTCTTGCCCGTCAGCTTGGCCAGCTGCTGCAGACGGGCCTCCAGCCGCTCGCCCTCGAAGTCCGCATAGGCGGCAGGCACCACGAATTCGAGGTCGGTGTCGGGCTGAGACGACGGCCGCAATGTGAGGTGACGGGCAACGCCCGGCATGGACGCGGAGAAGAGATAGGCCACACGCAGCAGGCCGCCGAGAAGCTTAGCCAGCTCCAGCAGGCGCGGCGTCGTGACCCGGGCGAGCGGCCCCGTCGCCCCATCGTCGTTAAGCCCCTCGAGCCGGTAGTAATTCGCGAGCGCGATGTAGGCGCGGCCGGCGTGGGTGATTCCGGAGAAGGCGGAGTGGGCGATGATGTTCAATGCCTGCAGACCGCGGTAGTCCGGATGCGCGCGCCAGCTTATATCCGCCAGCAAACAAGCCGCCTGGCGGTAGCGGCTTTCCTCCTCGGTTTCCTCGACGCCGAAGAACGGCACCATGCGGCCGGTCCATTCGGCAAGTTCGCGCGCATGCTCCGGGGACCGCGCCCGCAATATCGCGAGTTCGTCGGCGGCCGTGAGCAGAGGATCCCGCGAGCGCTCCGCCTCCGACAGCAGCGAGAAGAGATACCCTTCGCGCACCCCAAGCGCGGAAAACGAGATGCTCGCGGGCTTCATGGTCGAAATCGCCTCCTGCATCGTCACCGCCCCGAAGGGAAGCAGGCTGCGGCGGCTCTTGGAAATCGTCGAAAAGGCCGATGGCTTGAGGAGCTTCGGCTCGATCACCTCCGCCAGGATCGCCATCGCCTCGTCGGGGGAAATCTCATAGCCCTGCATCATGTGCAGCGGGTAGTTGCGCATTTCCATGTGAAGCTTGGCGATCGCGCGCCAGGTGCCGCCGACAGCGTAGAAAGTCCGCCCTGCTCCTCTTTTGACGACCTCGGCTTCCCTCATGAACTTGCGGGCCCATGTCCTGGCCTTCGGCAGCGAGCCGCCGGAGTGTTCGAAGAGACGAATGCCTCCGAGGGGCAGCGTTATGCCCTTGCCGATCTCCTTGCCCTTGATATCGACGAACTCGAGCGAGCCGCCGCCGAGGTCGCCAACGATGCCATCGGTGTCGTAGTAACCGCTGAGGACGCCCATTGCGGAGAAATAGGCTTCCTCTTCCCCCGTCAGGATGCGTACCTTCTGTCCGAGAATGGCTTCGGCCTTTGCAATGAAGGGGGGGCCGTTTGACGCCTCGCGCGCAGCGGCCGTGGCCAGCACAAACATATTTGTGGCGCGCGCCTGATCCGACAGGGCGCGAAAGCGCTGCAGCGCTTTGAGCGCCCGTTCAACGCTTTCCTCTTCCATGCGGCCGGTCGCATCGATGCCCTTGCCGAGACCGCACATTACCTTCTCGTTGAACAGCGCCGCCGGCGCACGGCTCAAGCCCTCATAGATAACGAGGCGAATGGAGTTGGAGCCGATGTCCACAACGGAAACGGGGCGGATGCCGGGCAGACGCCCCTGCGCTTCAGATTCGACCATGCGATTCCAGTTTACTTGCGCCAACCGCTTTTCCAGCCGGCAATCAGCTTCGGTGCACTGGACTTCAGGGCCTCACCCCGGCCCGAAAGGCTGGGATTGGTCATAAAGTAATGCTGCGCATTGAACGGCTCGGCATCCTTGCCGACTTCCAAGCGGCGCGAGGTGCCGTCCGGAAGAATTTCGTAGCTCTGCTGGTTGTCGATGAGATTGCCCAACATGATCTGCGAAAGAACCTGTTCGTGCACAGTCCGGTTGATCAGAGGCACGAGCGTCTCGACCCGCCTGTCCAGATTTCGCGGCATCATATCCGCCGAACCGATATAGACAAGCGCATTTTCTGAGGGAAGCCCATGGCCGTTGCCGAAGCAGAATATGCGGGAATGCTCGAGGAAACGGCCGACGATGGACTTGACACGAATATTGTCGGAGAGTCCCGGCACCTGCGGACGCAGGCAGCAGATGCCGCGCACGACGAGATCGACCTCGACGCCGGCGCGGCTTGCCTTGTAAAGCGCGTCGATGATTTCCGGGTCGACGAGCGAGTTCATCTTCATCCAGATTTCCGCCGGCCGGCCAGCCTCCGCATGCGCGATCTCCTCGTCGATATGCTTGAGGATGCGCGGGCGCAGCGTGTGCGGCGAAACCGCGAGCTTCATGCCCGCCTCCGGTTCGCCATAGCCGGTGATGAAGTTGAAGATGTTCGCCATGTCGTGGGCGATCACGGCGTTGCAGGTAAAGAACGACAGGTCCGTATAGATCTTCGCCGTCACGGGATGGTAGTTGCCGGTGCCGAGGTGGCAATAGGTGCGGAGCTTGCCCTCCTCCCGGCGCACGACCATAGACATTTTCGCATGCGTCTTGAGCTCGATGAAGCCGAAGACGACCTGAACGCCCGCGCGCTCCAGGTCGCGCGCCCAGCGAATGTTCGCCTCCTCGTCGAAGCGGGCCTTGAGCTCGACCAGTGCCGTCACCGACTTGCCGGCATCCGCCGCGTCGATCAGCGCGCGCACGATCGGGCTGTCGTTCGAGGTGCGGTAAAGCGTCTGCTTGATGGCGAGCACGTCCGGATCGCGCGCCGCCTGCAGCAGGAACTGCACCACGACGTCGAAGGACTCGTAAGGATGGTGGACCACCATGTCCTTCTCGCGAATCGCTGCGAAACAATCGCCGCCATGTTCACGCACGCGTTCCGGAAAGCGCGGATTGTAGGGTTCGAAACGCAAGTCCTCGCGCGGCGCCTTGGTGATTTCGGAAAAGGTGTTGAGCGCCAGGAGGCCCGGCAGGACGGCGACGCGATTATCCGGAACGCCGAGTTCGTGCACCACGAACTGGCGCAGCGAGGCCGGCATTTCGGAATCGGTTTCAATGCGGATCACCGAGCCTCGGCGGCGGCGCTTCAGGGCCGTCTCGAACAGGCGGACCAGGTCCTCGGCCTCTTCCTCGACTTCGATATCGCTATCGCGGATGATGCGGAACGTTCCGGAGCCTTTCACTTCGTACCCGGGAAAGAGGCGGTCGATGAACTGGCCGACGACGTCTTCCAGCGTAATGTAGCGGATGACGTTCTTGACGTCGGGCAGGCGGATGAAGCGGTCGAGGGCAACCGGCAGGCGCAAGAGCGCCGTCATCGGCTCGCGGCCCGTCTTGCTGACGAGCTGGAGGCCGATCGAGAAGCCGAGATTCGGAATGAAGGGGAACGGGTGCGCCGGATCGATCGAGAGCGGCGTCAGGACCGGGAAAATCGCCTGGTCGAATTCGTTGGCGAGCCAACTCCTGTCCTGGGCGGACAAGGCGGCCGGGCGGACGATGAGGATGTCCTCCTTGGCGAGATATTGCTGCAGAACCGCGAGCGATGCCTGCTGCTCCATCTGCAGATTGACGATTTCCTTCAAGATTTCCTCAAGCTGTTCGGCCGGCGTTTTGCCGTCGGGGCTGCGCAGCGAAACGCCGGAACGAACCTGTCCCTCGAGGCCGGCGACGCGAACCATGAAGAATTCGTCAAGGTTGGCGGCCGAGATGGAGAGAAAGCGGACGCGTTCGAGAAGCGGATGCGCCGTGTTCAGCGTCTCCTCGAGGACGCGACGGTTGAACTGCAGCCAGGAGAACTCACGGTTGACGAAGCGCTCCGGGCTCGTGAGCAGGTCCACAGCCTCCGCCGGGGCCTTTTGCTCAATAGCCGGCTTCTGTTCGGTTGCTGCAGACGTCGCGCTATCCATCCAATCAAACCCCATTGCTCCGGTTGAACGAGCTATCTCAGTTTGACGACGGAACTGTGACAGTCAATCGACGCAACGGGCATTTGCCAGTTCATCCAAGACTTCCGCCGCGAGCGCGCGCGTAAGCCGCGTACCGCGCGCGAGCGCCAAATGGTCCAGCCGCTCGACGACGATCTGCGCCGCCTCCAGCGAGCGCTCCATCCGATTGACGATATAGGCGACGAGGCGCTCGTCGACGAGAAGCTGGCGATCGGCAAAGAGCTTGAAAAGCACCTGAGTCAAGAGTTCGTCGTCCGGCTCGCCGATCTCGACAACCGTGGCGGCCCTGAGCCGGGACCGCAGATCCGGAAGCGTCACCGGCCAGGACATGGGCCACAGCCTCGAGGTCATCAACAGGGCCGTGCCGTTCTGGCGCACGCTGTTGATGACATGGAAAAGCGCCGTATCGTCGAAACCCTGCCGATCGACATCCTCGAAGAGGACGGGCTTTGCGGCGGCAATGTCGGAGGCGTTCGAGCCCGCAATCGGGTGGATCGACTCGGCACCCGTCTTCTCCCGCCAGATGCTGGCGAGATGCGATTTACCGGAACCGACCGGTCCGGCGATGATGACGACAGGCGACGGCCAGTCGGGCCAGAGGTCGACGATGGCAATGGCCGCGCTCAAGCGGTCGGAAACGAGCAGATCCTCTCTGCCCGTAGCCGGATCATGCCTGAAGACGAGCGGCAGTTGTTCGTACGGACTTCTTGTCATGCTTTGCTCTGGACAATTCCGTCAGCGGGGCTCCTCGCCCTTCGACGGCTGGTTCGCGGCTGTCCTATGCCCGTGATAAAGGTCGCTTTCAAGGTATCGCTGGATGCCGAAGCGAACAAGGACGCCGATCGCGGCTGCGGCCGGCACCGCCACCAGTAGGCCGACGAAGCCGAACAGCGCGCCGAAGGCAAGCAGCGCGAACATCAGCCAGACCGGATGGAGACCGACGCTTTTGCCGACCAACTTCGGCTGGAGAACGTTACCTTCAAGGAATTGGCCGCTGAAGAAGATGACGAGGACGAGCACGATCCAGAAATATTCCGGCCAGAACTGGACGATGGCGACGCCGGCCGCCAGGACAAGGCCGACCAGCGAGCCGACATAGGGGATGAAGCTGATCATGCCGGCAAAGAGCCCGATCAGCAGTCCGAAGTTGAGGCCGACGAGCGACAGGCCGATGGCATAATAGAGACCGAGAATGATACAGAGCGAGCCCTGCCCGCGAACGAAGCCGGCAATGGTGGCGTTCATGTCCCGGGCGATCTGGCGGACTACCTCGACGTGATCGCGCGGTATCCAGCTATCCACGGTCTCGATCATCCGGTCCCAGTCGAGCAGCAGGTAGAAGGCAACGACCGGCGTGATGATGAACAGCGACAAGATGTCCAGAAGTGCCATGCCCGAGTTCCAGATCTGCTGGAACAGCGTGCCGAGAAAGCTTGCCCCCTGCTCCAGCAGTTTGGCCGAATTCTGCTTTATGGCCGTCATCTCGTCGCCGAGCCAGTCCGGCAGCAGCATCGCCTGCGAGTCGGTCAGGAACGCCTGCAGCCTGGTGATGTAGCCGGGCATCTTCTGGATGAAATCAGCGGCCTGCGAGAAGACCAGCGGAATGATGATCACTAGGGACAGCGCGAAGATGACGATGAAGGTGGCGAGAATGACGATCGTCGCCATCAGACGGCTGAGGCCCAGGCGCTCCAGTCGATCCGCGACGGGGTCGAGGAAATATGCAAGCGCCATGCCGGCGAGGAACGGCAGCAGGATCGAGCTGAAGACCATCAGGAACAGGATGAAAGTGGCAAGAACGAGCATCCAGAAAAAGATCTGGCGCCGAAGTCCCAAACCGCTCACCCGATTGCTCATGTCACTTCCTGCCCCGGCCCGTGCATCCATGTGGACGAGATAGGGTCCTGCGCGCGCCGAGGTCAAGCCCGGCTACTGCATGTCTCGTTATATCGCCCTCGATTTGAGAAGACATGCAGCAATTCAAAGCCCTGCAGCGATCTTTGCGCGTCTGATGAGACGGCGGCGCTGTGGGCCAGAACGCCGGAACTTCACCCGCCGGGCCGGTCATTGACGCTGCCCATCGGCAAAAAGGTGAAAAAACAGCGCGCCCGCCGGCATGCGCGCTTGCACTCCCCGGCCGACCGTGCCAATCGCATCCGCAAATACGACGAGCCTTGGAGAACGAGCATGAGCCAGTCGGGCAAGAACGGCCTCACCTATAGCGACGCGGGTGTGGATATCGATGCCGGCAACCTGATGGTCGAGAAGATCAAGCCGCATGTGCGCTCGACCCGACGTCCGGGCGCCGATGGCGAGATCGGCGGTTTCGGCGGGCTTTTCGACCTAAAGGCCGCGGGTTTCAGCGATCCGGTCCTGGTGGCGGCCAATGATGGGGTCGGCACCAAGCTCAAGATCGCCATCGACGCCGACAAGCACGATACGGTCGGCATCGACCTCGTGGCCATGTGCGTCAACGACCTCGTCGTGCAGGGTGCGGAACCCCTGTTCTTCCTCGACTATTTCGCCACCGGAAAGCTCGATCCGGACCAGGGCGCGGCGATCGTCGCCGGCATTGCCGCCGGCTGCCGCGAAGCGGGCTGCGCGCTGATCGGCGGGGAAACGGCCGAGATGCCGGGCATGTATTCCGGCGGCGACTACGACCTTGCCGGCTTCGCCGTGGGGGCTGCCGAACGCGGGCAGCTGCTTCCGGCCGGTGATATCGCCGAAGGCGACGTGATCCTCGGGCTCGCCTCCTCCGGCGTGCATTCGAACGGCTATTCGCTGGTGCGCAAGATCGTCACACTGTCCGGCCTCGGCTGGGACGCGCCGGCGCCCTTTGGCGAGGGTACGCTCGCCGACCTCCTGATGACGCCCACCCGCATCTATGTGAAGCCGCTCTTGAAGGCAATCCGCGAGACCGGAGCGATCAAGGCGCTCGCCCACATCACCGGCGGCGGTTTTCCGGAAAACATCCCGCGCGTGCTGCCGAAGCATCTTGCCGCGGAGATCGACCTCGGCGCCATCAAGCCGCCGGCCGTCTTCTCCTGGCTCGCCAGGACCGGCGGCGTCGCCGCCAACGAGATGCTGCGCACCTTCAATTGCGGCGTCGGCATGATCGCCGTGGTGCCGTCCGCGGAGGCAGACCGCGTCGCGGCAGTGCTCGCCGGCGAGGGCGAAACGGTCTTCACGCTCGGCCGCATGGTCGCGCGCGAGGAAGACGCCGCCGGCACGATCTACAAGGGCAGCCTCGCCCTATGAGCCCATCCGCAGCCAGGAAAAGGGTTGTCGTCTTCATCTCCGGCGGGGGGTCGAACATGCTGTCGCTGGCAAAGGCCGCTGCCGAGCCAGATTTCCCTGCCGAGATCATCGCCGTCATCTCGGACAAGGTGGAGGCCGGCGGCCTCGCCAAGGCGGCGGCGCTCGGCATCCCGACCTCCTCCTTCGTCCGCAAGGATTTTGCCAGCAAGGAAGCACATGAGGCGGCGATCCTTGCCGAACTCGACCGGCTGCAGCCGGACGTCATCTGCCTTGCCGGCTACATGCGGCTGCTCTCCGAGGCCTTCATCCATCGCCACGAGGGCAGGATCCTCAACATCCATCCCTCGCTCCTGCCGCTCTTCCCGGGGCTCCACACGCACCAGCGCGCGATCGACGCGGGCATGAAGATTGCGGGCTGCACGGTCCATTTCGTGACCGAGGGCATGGATGACGGCCCGATCATCGCCCAGGCCGCCGTTCCGGTCCTCGCCGGCGACACGCCCGAGACCCTTGCCGCCCGCATCCTGACCGTCGAGCACAAGATCTATCCGCTGGCCTTGAGGCTGGTTGCGGAGGGCAAGGTCGAGATGAAGAATGGCTGCGCCGTCAGCCATGCCCTTAGCGAAGAAATGGGAGCGCTAATTTCTCCCGCCGTTTAGTACGATAGCGCCGCGCCCCACTCTGTCCTGCCGCAAGGGATGCTCTTCAGGCGTTCATTCCGACAGGAAAGCGCGGTTCAGCATCGCCCATTGCACCAGCATGATGGTCTTGGCGTCGCAGATCTCGCCGGTGCCGACCATCCGGATCGCCTCTTCGAAGGGGATTTCCAAAACCTCGATGTCCTCGCCCTCATGGGCAAGCCCGCCGCCCGCTGCCACCTTCTTGGAGGTGTCGATATGGCCGAGGAAGAAACTCGTCCGCTCGGTTATCGAGCCGGGACTCATATAGGCGTCGAAGAGGTGCATGGCGCTTTCGATGTGGTAACCGGTTTCCTCCATAGCCTCGCGGCAGATCGCCACCTCCGGCGCCTCGCCATCGAGAAGACCCGCCGGCGTCTCGATCAGGTAGGCCGGCTCACCCTGCATGAACACCGGAATCCGGAGCTGGCGCACGAGCACGACCACCTGCCGCACCGGGTCGAAAAGCAGGATTGTCGCCGCGCGGCCGTGGTCGTGCACCTCGCGCACGAGACGCGCGGTGGTCCCATTGGACATCTGCTGCTCAAGCGTGACCTGCTCGAGGCTGATGAAGCCGTTCCAGAGCGGCCGCCGGTCGATGATCCGGACGCGTGAGTCGGAATGTTCCTTCATGGCCAGTCCTTGTTTGAGAAAGCGAAGCCTATGTCTGGGAAGTGTTCAGGCTCGGCGCAACCAGACTCGATTGTCGTGGAAGGCCGCGCCGCCATAGGGCGCGACCGCGTCGGCGCCGGTCAGCACGTTGATTCCCTCGCCGTCGAGATGGGCGCCGTTCGGCCAGAGCCCCTCGGCGACGAGGACGCCACGGCGGGCGCCGCCGCCGATCCTGGCGTGCAGGCGGATTTCGCCGCGCTCGTTGCCAAGACAGACGACGTCGCCGTCGGCAATGCCGAGTCCGGCCGCGTCCTCCGCATGGATCATGACCTCCGGTCGCCCTTCCTTGGCGATCGAGGACGGCGTTTCGGCGAAGGTCGAGTTCAGGAAGGAGCGCGCCGGCGAGGTCGCAAGCCGGAAAGGATGGCGCTCGTCGGCGACTTCGATCAGTTCCACGTGATCCGGGAATTGCGGCAGCTCAGTGTACGGCCCTTGGGAGCCCATCGATTTTGGCGGCCGGTTCGGGGCGGGTGTGCCGGTCCAGTCAGCCCTGAAGCGGAACTTGCCGTCCGGATGCCCGAAGCCGTTCAGGAAATGCGCGGTCTCGAAGGCCGGCTGGCAATCGAGCCATTTCCTCTCTTTCATCTCCTCGTGGCCGATGCCGTAATTGGCGAGCAACCGGTCGATATGCTGCCGCTCCGTCAGGCCGAAGCCGGGGAGATCGGCGACGCCGAGACGCGTTGCCAGTTCCTCGATGACGAAGAGGTTCGTGCGCACCGTCGGCGGCGGCTCGACGAGCTTCGGGCCGATCAGGATGTGCTGGTGACCGCCGCCGCGATAGAGATCGTCGTGCTCCAGGAACATCGTGGCCGGCAGGACGATGTCGGCGACTTGCGCCGTATCGGTCATGAACTGCTCGTGCACGGCGACAAACAGGTCGTCACGCAGGAAGCCTCGCTTCACCAGCCGCTGCTCCGGCGCGACGTTCACCGGATTGGTGTTCTGAATGAGCATCGCCGTCACGGGCCCGCGGTGGCGCAACGCCTCTGCGTCGCCCGTCAGCACGCGGCCGATCTGCGACTGGTCGAGCATGCGCACGTCGGGATCGTGCAGCGCGGAGCCGACGAGTTCGCGCTTGTCGATCTTGAAGATGTCGTTGTTCGAATGGAAGGCACCGCCGCCTTCGTGTTTCCACGAGCCGAGCACGGTGGCGACCGAGGCGGCCGCATGGATGGCGACGGAGCCGTTGCGCTGGCGGGTGAAACCGTAGCCGAGGCGGAAATACGTCTTCTGCGTCGTGCCGACGAGCTTCGCAAAGGCCTCGATTTCCTCGACCGGCAGCCCGGTAATGACCGATGCCCATTCGGGCCCGCGCGTCCTGAGGTGCTCCTCGAGACCCGCCGGATCGTCGGCGAACCTGGCCATGTAGTCGCGATCGGCATAGCCGTCACGGAAGGCGACGTGCATGACGGCGCAGGCGAGCGCGGCATCGGTGCCGGGCTTGAGCACCAGCCCCATATCGGCCTGCTTCATTGTCGGGTTGTCGTAGATGTCGATGACGACGATCCGGGCGCCGCGCTCCTTGCGCGCCTTGACGGCATGAGTCATCACATTGACCTGTGTCGCCACCGCGTTGGTGCCCCAGATCACCACGCAATCGGACTTCGCCATTTCACGCGGGTCGGGACCGCGCAAGGCACCGGTCGCCATGGTGAAACCGGTCCAGGCCATGTTCGTGCAGATCGAGCCGAAGAAGCCGGAGTAGCGCTTCGCGTGACGCAGCCGTTCGATCGAGTCGCGCTGAACCTGCCCCATGGTGCCCGCATAGAAATAGGGCCAGACCGCTTCCGCACCGTGCCTCTGCTCGGCCTTCAGGAAGCGGTCGGCGATCTCGTCGAGGGCGGCTTCCCAGGACATCTCCTGCCATTTGCCCCCGCCCTTGTCGCCGATGCGGCGCTGCGGCACCATCAGTCGGGCGGGATGGTAGATACGCTCGCTGTAGCGCGCCACCTTGGCGCAGATGACGCCGGCCGTATAGCTATTGTCGGCGGCACCGCGCAGCCGCCCGATCCGCCCCTCCGCGGTCAGGTCGACCTCCAGCGCGCAGGCCGAGGGACAGTCATGCGGACATACCGAATGGCCAACGGATTTTTCTGGCTTGATAGGGGTCGCTACGGTCATGGCTTTTCTATATGGCATGGTTCCTGGCGCTCAAAGCCACTTTCGCCATTCATCGAAACAATTGATCATAGCCATCGGCGACTCTTATGAACTATCGGCACATCTACCATGCTGGCAATTTCGCCGATGTCCTGAAGCACGCAGTGCTGGCGCGGCTCGTCACCTATCTGAAGCAGAAGGACAAAGCCTTCCGGGTGCTCGACACCCATGCCGGCATCGGGCTCTACGATCTTTCGAGCGAGGAAGCGCAAAAGACGGGCGAATGGCGCGAGGGCATCGGACGGCTGATCGATGCCGACCTGCCTTTACCGGTCGCGGCCATTCTGGAGCCCTATCTCTCGGTTGTGCGCGACCTCAATCCGGAGGGCGGGCTCACACATTATCCGGGCTCGCCGAAGCTCGTGCGCATGCTCTTTCGCCCGCAAGATCGACTTTCGGCAATGGAACTTCATCCAGAGGACTACGAGACGCTGCACCGTCTGTTCGAGGGCGACTTCCAAAGCCGGGTGACGCAGCTTGACGGCTGGCTGGCGCTCGGCGCCCATCTGCCGCCGAAGGAGAAGCGCGGTCTCGTCCTCGTCGATCCGCCCTTCGAGATCGAAGGCGAGTACGAGCGGCTGGTCGACGGCCTCGCCAAGGCATATCGCCGCTTCGCAGGAGGCATCTATTGCCTCTGGTATCCGCTGAAGAAGGGGGCACCGGTCAAGGATCTTCACGCGGCACTGAAGGCGCTGGATATCCCGAAAATGCTTGTCGCCGAGCTTTCCGTCCGAAGCGACCGTGACACGACGGGGCTTGCCGGATCAGGCCTAGTCATCGTCAACCCGCCCTACACGCTCAAGGGCGAACTCGACATTCTGCTGCCTTACCTGAAGGAGAAGCTGCGGCAGGATCGGTTCGCTTCGGCACGCTGCTTCTGGCTGCGTGGGGAAGCGCCTCTCAACCGAGGGGCTTGACGGAGCCAAGCTGCTGGCCGCAATCTCTCCAGGTGATTCAGGGAGGTAGCCATGACCTGCAAGCTTGCCGCAATGCTTCTCACCTCGCTTTCCCTCGCCGCCGGAGCAGTCGGCCACGCCGCGGCTGCCGATTATGCCGAGGCGCCCGTCGTCAAGCCGACCTACGATATCGGCGCTTGCGGCAATCCCTCCGTCCTCGGCTTCATTACCCGGCGCTTCGACTACAAGGCAGTGAATTATCTGCACGCGAACATCGCCATTTCCGAGATCCGCGACATGGGCCTCACGCGGTACGAGCCGCGTGATTACACGCATCTGGTAGAGCGCGAATATTGCTACGGAACGGCCGTGACGACGGACGGCGTGCGCCGCCCGATGTGGTACGTGATCGAGCGGCCATGGGGCTTTGCCGGCGTCGGTTCCAATGTCGAGTTCTGCATTGGGGGGCTTGATCCCTGGTATGTCTACGGCGCCCATTGCGCTTCGTTGCGTTGATCGCGGCAGAAAGGTTCTTACCGGCGTTCGTCGCCCTGTTGGCGATCGCGGGATGTAGCGGCGAAGACGGCGGCAGGGCGGCGTCGCCCACAGCGAATGCGGCAGCAATTCCCGTCGGCACGGGATTTGATTTCTACGTGTTGTCGCTTTCCTGGTCGCCGACTTGGTGCAAGGCCAACGACGCGAAGGGAAAGACGGATCAATGCGAAGAGGGTGACGGGCATGGTCTCGTCGTTCATGGCCTGTGGCCACAATACGAAAGCGGCTATCCGGAAAATTGCCCAAGTTGGGCGCCGCGGCGCGTGCCCGAGGTGCTGGGGCGGCAATATCTCGATCTCATCCCGTCCATGGGCCTGATCGGCCATCAGTGGCGCAAGCATGGCACCTGCTCCGGGCTTGATCAGGCCGATTATCTCGCCGCAACACGGGCCGCCCGCGAAAGGCTCGCCGTCCCGCCGGACCTCCTGAGCACGAGTCAATCGCGCAACCTGTCCATCGCGGCAATCGAAACAGCTTTCGTGGAGAGAAATCCGGGGATGACACCGCAGACGATCGCCGTTACCTGCGAGGGCCGGCTTCTCGACGAAATCAGGATCTGCTTTGACAAGGAGCTGAACTTCAGGACTTGCCCGGAAGTGGATAGCCGCGCCTGCAGAAGAAGCGTGGTCGTCCTGCCTCCCGCCCAATGAAACAGAAAGTCGCCGCATGAAGATATTCTATTCCCCCGCCTCCCCCTATTCGAACAAGGTCCGCATGGCGGCGCATCACGTCGGCCTGGCCGCGGAAAGCGTCCTCACGGATACCAACGCCAATCCGCCGGAACTCGTCACCAATAATCCTCTCGGCAAGATTCCGACCCTCGTCACCTCGGAGAGCCAGGCGATCTACGACAGCCGCGCGATCATGCACTTCATCGATCGAGAGACCAAGGGCAACCTCTACCCCAAGAAGCCTGCGAAACGCACGGAGGTGGAAGTGCTCGAAGCGCTTTGTGACGGCATTTGCGACAGTCTTCTCGCCATCGTTTACGAAAAACGCTCCCATCCGCCGGAAAAGGTGCATCAGCCCTGGATCGACCGGCAATGGGAAAAGGTGGAGCGCGGCCTCGACTACCTTGAGGCCAATCTGCCGAAGACCGGTGGCAAGCTGCATGCCGGCCACTTCGCGCTTGCCGCCATGCTGCGCTACATCGAGCTGCGCTTTACCGGTGAGTGGCAGAAAGGCCGGCGCAGACTCGAAAAATGGCCCGCCAAATTCGAGAAGCACTTCCCCGACTATTCGAAATTCAAGGCCTGACAGACAGGCCATATGTTAAAAGGCCGGGTCACCCCGGCCTTTTAGCGCCGCACCTCTTTTCAGACGCGCAAAGTTCTCTATAACCCTTTGAATTTGCGCAGCAATGCACCCTTGAGGATCAGAACTTCACGCCCATGCCGAGGCGAACGCTGTGCTCGTCATAGCCCGACGAGACGGTCGTGCCGCCCGGGCGGAAGTCCTTCGAGGCGTAATCGGTGTAGCGGTATTCGGCACGCGCGGTGATGTTGTCGGTGACGAAGGTCTCCGCGCCGACGCCGGCGGTCCAGCCGACCAGCGTCTTGTCATCCGAGCCCGCCGAGGTCGAAAGCTTGGCGTTGCCGAGCGCGACACCGGCCGTGCCGTAAACCAGAACCGGGTTCACATCGACGCCGACGCGACCGCGGACCGAGCCGTTGACGCCCTGCTTGACGCGGCGGTCACCGAGGGTGGAATCATTGCCGGCATAGTTGATGTCGGCTTCACCGCCATAGACCATCTGCCCGTCCTGGACGTTGTAGCCGCCGTAGAGGCCGCCGCCGAAGCCGGCCGAGGTATTGTCGCCGGTTGCGTCAGCTTCGCCGTAATGCCAATTCGCCGTGCCGCCTACATAGGCGCCCGACCAGTTCTTGACCGCCGGCTCGGTGTATTCGGCGGCCGGGGCAGCCGGGACTTCGTAGACCGCGTCGGCGGCGTGGGCGGCCTGGAAGGCAACGAGAGCAATGGCCGATGCCATGAGGGTGGTGGTGAGGGTACGCATACTATTCTCCTTTTCGAACCGGCGCCCCTAAGCAAGCATGACGTGCTCCTTAGGGGAACACCGGACATCTGTAATTAACCCGCCCGGTTGACCGAAAATTGGACAGCAAATGCGGATTCTCAAGAGCTAAAATATGAAATTTCAGTGGCGCCAGCGCGGCAGAAATTTGGTGTTGTTTTCAAACAACAGGGTATTTGTTAACCAAATCTCAAGATTAACGAAAACTATACTTTAACTACGGAAAATAACTCGATTTGCGCCGATCCCGTTAAAATTTTGGAAATGAATCGTCCGGGCAGTGGTTAGGCCACCCGCTTATGGCCTATATCTTGAACCTGTTGGAACAGGATTCGCGAACGGGACGACACGTTGAAAAGGGCACTAAAGGCGGCGCTGGTAACGGGCGGCGCCCGACGGATAGGCAGGGCAATAGTTGAGGACCTGGCGACGCACGGCTTTGCGGTTGCCATTCATGCGAACGGCTCCTTCTCAGAGGCGGAGGCATTGGCAGCGGAGCTTGGCGCCTCCGGCGTCAGGGCCGTCGCGCTGCAGGCGGACCTGACCGATGCCGAGGCGGCGACGCGACTGGTCGCCGAAGCTGTTGACCGGATCGGCCCTCTCGATCTTCTCGTCAACAATGCTTCCGTCTTCAGCAAGGACAGCCTCGATCAGTTCGACGAAGCAGTGTGGGAGCGGCATTTCGCGCTCCATGTGAAGGCCCCTTCCCTGCTTGCCCGTGATTTCGCCCGCCAGCGCCCAGGCGGCGTCTCCGGCCTCGTGGTCAATGTGATCGACCAGCGCGTCTGGTCTCCAAATCCCCGCTTTTATTCCTATATGCTGTCCAAGTCGGCGCTCTGGACGGCCACCCGGACGATGGCACAGGCGCTTGCCCCCAACATCCGCGTCAACGGCATCGGACCGGGCCCGACGCTGCCAAACGACCGGCAGAACCGGACGGACTTCGAGGCGCAGGTCGAGGCGCTGATACTCAGGCGCGGCCCGACCCTCGACGAGTTCGGACGCGCGATCCGCTTCCTTTTCGAGACGCCCTCGGTTACCGGACAGATGATCGCGCTCGACGGCGGCCAGCACCTCGCCTGGGAGACGCCGGATATTCGGGAGATAGTGGAATGAACGGGCGAACGCCCACGGACGGTGGCATCCTTTATGACGGCAGCGAGACGGACGATGACGAAGACCTCGTCGAGGTGAGCGAGAGCGAGCGGCCTGCCCCTGCGGTTGCTTGGGCGGAAAGCCAGCCGGAAACGGAAGGGCTCAAAGGAGCCGAGTTGATCCAGGCTTTCGTCAAGCGCTTGCCGAACGGGCCGGGCGTCTATCGCATGCTCAACGCGGCCGGCGACGTGCTCTATGTCGGCAAGGCGCGCAGCCTGAAAAAGCGGGTGAGCAACTACGCGCAGGGGCGCGGCCACTCCAACCGCATCGCGCGCATGGTCCGCGAGACGGCGAATATGGAATTCGTCACGACGCGGACGGAGATCGAGGCGCTGCTGCTCGAGGCGAACCTCATCAAGCGCCTGCGTCCGCGCTTCAACGTGCTTCTGCGCGACGACAAGTCCTTCCCCTATATCGTTGTCACCGGCGACAGCCGTGCCCCTGCGCTCTACAAGCATCGCGGCGCGCGCAGCCGAAAGGGTGAGTATTTCGGCCCCTTCGCCTCCGCCGGCGCCGTCGGGCGAACGATCAACTCGCTGCAGCGCGCCTTCCTGCTTCGGACCTGCACGGACAGCGTTTTCGAAACGCGCACGCGCCCTTGCCTGCTTTACCAGATCAAGCGCTGTGCGGCGCCCTGCACCGGCGAGATCAGCGATGAAGATTATGCAGAGCTCGTCCGAGAGGCGAAGGATTTCCTCTCCGGCAAGAGCCAGGCCGTGAAGCAGACGATAGCCGCCGCCATGGCGGAAGCTTCCGAAAATCTCGACTTCGAGCGCGCGGCCCTCTATCGCGACCGCCTGGCGGCGCTGAGCCACGTCCAGAGCCATCAGGGCATCAATCCCTCGGGCGTCGAGGAGGCGGATGTCTTCGCCATCCATCACGAGGGCGGGATTTCCTGCATTCAGGTGTTCTTCTTCCGCACCGGGCAGAACTGGGGCAACCGCGCCTATTTCCCCAAGGCCGACCCGGCGCTCCCGGCAAGCGAAGTGCTCAGTGCCTTTCTCGCGCAGTTCTACGACGATAAGCCCTGTCCGCGGCAGATCCTGCTCTGCGAGGCTGTCGCGGAACAGGAACTGCTCGCTCAGGCGCTCAGCGAAAAGTCCGGTTACAAGGTATCGGTCCTCGTGCCGCAGCGCGGGGAGAAGAAGGATCTCGTCGACCATGCGCTCGCCAATGCCCGCGAGGCACATGGACGCAAGCTGGCGGAAACGGCGTCGCAGTCACGGCTGCTCGAGGGCTTTGCGCAGACATTCAGGCTTCCTTCCGTGCCACGCCGCATCGAGGTCTACGACAACTCGCACATCATGGGCACCAATGCAGTCGGCGGCATGGTGGTGGCCGGCCCGGAAGGCTTCGTCAAAGGCCAGTACCGCAAGTTCAACATCAAATCGACCGACATCACGCCCGGCGACGATTTCGGCATGATGCGCGAGGTCATGACGCGCCGCTTTTCGCGTCTCCTGAAGGAGGAAGGCAAGCCGGACCGCTCGGCTGAGCCAGGCGAGGAGACCGGCTTTCCGGCCTGGCCCGACGTCATCCTGATCGATGGCGGCCAGGGACAGATGACGGCCGTTCGCGCCGTTCTGAAGGAACTCGACATCGGAGAATGCGTGACGGCGATCGGTGTCGCCAAGGGCGTTGATCGCGATGCCGGACGCGAGCGCTTCTTCGCGCTAGGCCGGGAAAGCTTCACGCTGCCGCCGCGCGATCCGGTGCTCTACTTCATCCAGCGGCTTCGCGACGAGGCGCACCGCTTCGCGATCGGCTCGCATCGGGCGCGGCGGAAGAAGGAGATGGTCAAGAACCCGCTCGACGAGATCGCCGGCATCGGTCCGACCCGAAAGCGGGCGCTTCTCACCCATTTCGGCACCGCCAAGGCGGTGTCGCGCGCCGGCATCAACGATCTGATGGCGGTGAATGGCATTTCCGAATCGGTAGCCCGCCTCGTCTACGAGCACTTTCACGAGGACGCCACCAAATGAGTTCCCGGGTGGCGCAATTCAGGCTGCATTCAGCCGGAATCCGGGAAATATGGCAGAGGTATTCGATGACCTGTTGACCTTGCGGTCACAAAGTCATTCTGTACACGTGAAATTTTGGGGGGGACGGGAAGACCGTCGTCAAGCTTATCCCGCTCCACCCGTAACCAGAACAGCCAGCGCCGATAACCCTAGACCGCGGGAAATGGGGGGTGTCGTGTCCAGAGAAACCGAGTCCATGCCAACGCCTGTAGCCTACAGCATCCCGAACCTGCTAACCTATTTCCGGATCCTCATCGTGCCGTTGATCGTGTTCTGCTTCTTCGTCGAGGGGCGGCTGCACAGCTCCGATTTCGCGCGCTGGACGGCGCTCGTGCTCTTCGTCACCGCTTCGATCACGGATTTCTTCGACGGCTATCTCGCGCGCATCTGGAAGCAGACCTCCAATATCGGTCGGATGCTGGACCCGATCGCCGACAAATTGCTCGTCGCCTCGATCCTTCTGCTCGTAGCCGCCGACGGCACGATTGCCGGCTGGTCGATCTGGGCGGCGATCATCATTCTTTGCCGCGAGATCCTTGTTTCGGGCCTGCGCGAATATCTCGCCGCGCTCAAGGTCAGCGTGCCGGTGACGCGGATCGCCAAGTGGAAGACGACGATCCAGATGGTGGCGATCGCCTTCCTGCTTGCCGGTCCGGCCGGCGACAAGATCGTGCCCTATACGACGGAAGCGGGTATCCTGCTTCTGTGGATCGCCGCAGCAATCACGCTCTATACGGGCTATGATTATTTCAGGGCCGGCCTCAAGCACGTGGTCAACGAATGAATACCGTCAATCTCGTCTATTTCTCCTGGGTCCGCGAGCGGATCGGCAAGGGTGAGGAAACGCTGGAACTGCCCGCGGATGTCGTCACGATCGCCGATCTGCTGGCGCATCTGAAGACGCTCGGCGAAGAATACCAGTCGGCGTTGGAGCATGAGAACGTCATCCGCGCGGCAATCGACCAGGAACATGTCCAACATGGCAAATCGATCGCCGGCGCCCGCGAGATCGCCCTCTTCCCGCCGATGACGGGCGGCTGAGGCAATGCGTGTACCCATCACCGTGCGCGTCCAGCGCGAGGACTTCGATCTTGGCACCGAGATCTCGGCGCTCTGCCGCGGACGGGCGGACATCGGCGCGGTGGTGACGTTTTCCGGGCTCTGCCGCAATGAGGCAGGCGCCCTCAATGCGCTCGAGCTCGAACATTATCCGGGCATGGCCGAGGCCGAGATTAACCGCATCTGCCGCGTGGCGGTGACCCGCTTCGGCCTGCAGGGGGCAACGGCCATCCATCGCTTCGGCCGTATTGCACCCGGCGAGAACATCGTCCTGGTGATTGCCGCCTCGCCGCACAGGCAGTCGGCCTTCGACGGCGCGAATTTCATCATGGACTTCCTGAAGACTTCCGCCCCCTTCTGGAAGAAGGAGCATCGCGCCGACGGCAGCATCGGCGAATGGGTCAGCGCCAGGGATGCCGACGACGCCGCGCGCGGCAGGTGGGCTCGCGAGGACTGACCCACTTTTGCGGCGGGGAGCACGCCCCCGCTGCCTGCTACGGCGTGAGCCGCACCACGTCCGCGCGAAATGGACATGCTTGCGCATTTCGGAGCCGAAGGACTTCGCTGCAGGCAATTCTATGGGATCGCCTTCTCCCGGCGCGTGACGGCCAGAACGACAACGAGGAAACCGAAGATCGCGAAATCCCGCCAGAGGATCGGTCCATAGGCGCTCCATAGCGTCTCCAGGAACCCCACGCCGGCCGCGCCGCAGGCTGCAAGAAGAGGTGCCGTCTGGCCGCCGATCGCGGCGATGAAGAGCACCTTGACGCCGAAACTCAGGCCCATTCCGAAATCCATGTTACCGTAGTAGGACGCGGCAAGAATTCCGCAGAAGGCGGCAATCAGCGAGGCCGCGCCATAGGCGACGATGTAGACGATCGACGGATCGACGCCGCAAAGGGCTGCCGCCTCACGGTCCTCCGAGACGGCGCGCCAGTAACGGCCGGCATAGGAATGGGTGAGCAGCCAGTGCCCACCGGCGACCAGCGCGACCATCAGCCCCGTATTTACCAATTGGACGGCGGTCAGCGTCACGGGAAACTGCGGGTCCGGCCAGAAGACGACGACATTGTTCAGAAAGGGCGGCAGCCAGAGGCTGCGCGTATCCGAAGCGAGACGCGCCGTTTCCATGAGCACCAGCAGGCTGCCGAGAGAAGCAACGACCACGGCGTTTGCGGATGAAAAGGCGAGCGGACGCATGACATAGCGCCCCGCAACGAGGCCGGCACCAAGACCGAATGTCAGTGCCGCAGCCGCCCCGACGCCGAGAGCTGCGGGCAGCACGAGCCAAAGGCGGTTCCAGCCGAAATCGGCAAAGAGCACGAAGATCTGTCCGGCGAAGGCAAAGAGAGCGCCATAGGTCAGATCGGCGCGCCGGGTTACGGCGAAGGCGATGGCATAGCCGAAGGCGAGTGCCGCATAGAGCGCGGCCACGGGTACAGCGTTGGCGATCTGCTGAAGAAAATAGGCCATGGCACATCCCGTAACGCGGCGCCCCCGAGATGAACCGCCCTTCACAGAAGCTCGGTTTACATCGCGAACTGCGGCGGCGGAGCGGAACCCGCCTGTAGCTTTGCCATGCGGCCGCCGACGGATGTAATATAACTTGCAACATGCGTTTTACCAGTTAGATTTTATGATATGAGCTTCACCTGGACAGCACATAGATTCGCCGGCGGCGCCTTGGCCCTGGACGTCGCCAATACCGTCGTCCTGCGTTTCGATCCGCAGCGCCGGATCGATCGTTTCGCCGATTTCGCGGCAATGGATTCCTTCGCCGACGCCGCCAATCTCTACGGCGCCGAGCGGGAGCGCTTCGGGCCGCTCGGTCCGGCGCGGCCCGAAGACCGCAAATCACTTCTTGAATTGCGCGAGGCAACGGACCGACATGTCCGGGCGATCATCAGGGCAGAGGATAGGCCGTATCTGCTTGCGGATCTGCTTGAGGCGATCGCCGCCATCCTGCGCCGGACGCCGCGGCGCGGCAGCTCCGTCGCGCTCGACGCGGCGACGGCGCATTCAGCGCTCAGCCTCGTCGCCAATCCGGAGACGGACCGCCTGAAAATCTGTCCCAATTGCGAATGGCTGTTTCTCGACCGCAGCCGCAACAGGAGCCGAACCTGGTGCGACATGGCTGTTTGCGGCAACCGCACGAAGGCCCGGCGCCACTATCGCCGCAACAGGGAGGAAACGCAGCCATGAAGAGAATAGTCCTTTGCGCCGTTCTGGCCGCGGCCGCTCTTACCGGCTGCCAGCGCGAAACCGGGCCGGACGCGTTGAAGCTGACCGGCAAGATGTTCGTGTTCAACTACCGGTTGGCCTACGCCACCTACATGATCACGCTCAACAAGGCGGGGCCGGTGCCGGACGGCAGCATCGTGGTGGCGAGTTTCGAGAACCCGGCCGGCGGCGATCCGCTGACACTCACGCGCAAGCTCTTCCCGAAGCTCGACAAGGTCGTGCTGGAAAGCCCCGATGTTACCTGCGTCAGGAAAGAGAGGCCCTATGCCGTGACGATCGAGGTCAAGGGGCCGGACGGAGCAACGCTGCAGAAGCTGGAGACGACGGTGATCTCCGACGTGGATCAGGATGTTCTGCCGGCGAGGCCCCTGGTGGTGGGGCCAGCCTATGACAAGAACCCGGAGGTCTTCCGCAACGGGCTGGCGCCGACGCAGTTCGACATGGCCGCCTGCCCGCCATAAAGCAAACGGGGCGTCGCCGCCCCGTTTCATGGAATCGTTTCAAGCCTTTGCGGCCCAAAGCGAAGACTTTGAATCAGCCGACGATCTCGGTGCCGGCGAACCAGTAGGCGATTTCCTCGGCGGCTGTTTCCGGACCGTCGGAACCGTGAACGGAGTTTTCGCCGATCGACAACGCGAAGACCTTGCGGATGGTGCCCTCGTCGGCATTGGCCGGGTTGGTGGCGCCCATGATTTCGCGGTTCTTGGCAATCGCGTTCTCGCCTTCGAGAACCTGAACGACGGTCGGACCGGAGGACATGAACTCGACCAGTTCGCCGAAGAACGGGCGCTCCTTGTGGACTGCGTAGAAGCCTTCGGCCTCGCGGCGGCTCATCCACACGCGCTTCGAAGCGACGACGCGCAAGCCGGCGTCTTCGAGCATCTTGGTGATGGCGCCGGTCAGGTTGCGCTTCGTCGCATCCGGCTTGATCATCGAAAAGGTACGTTCAATCGCCATTGGCTCAAATCCTCGTTTCTGGGGAAAGTGGCGGTTCCCTTAGCCGCCAATGCCGATCAAAACAAGGGGGCGCGGCGATGATTCGCCGCCGCCATGCGTCGTTTCACGCCGCTGTCACGGAGCGGCCGAGCCCGTCGTGCAGGTCGAGGCAGCGCTCGAACCAATCGGTTACCACGTCGCCGTCCGCCAGCAGGCGCTGCCTCGAAACGATGCGCGCCCATTGCAGCGCGCCGAAGACGATATAGTCGGCGAAGAGAGGACGGTCGCCGCCGAGGAAGGGCTGAAACTTCAGCATGTGGCGGAGCGGTTCGAGCTTGGCCGAAAAGGCTTCGAGATCGGCCTGCCCCGCTTCGGCAACCGCTTCGAGCGGCTTGCCGAAGCGTTGCTCGCGGCTTTGCCGGAAATAGGCTTGGTCGACCGGATCGAGGCGGTCGTGGATATCCATGATGGCAATGCGCCCGATCGCCGGGTGCAGCGTCGTTTGCGACCAGCCCTCGACGAAGCGAGCGGTCGCCTTGCCGCCCTCCCCGCCGAAGAGCGTTGGGCGCTCGCGATAGGTCGCTTCGAGATAAAGCGCGATCTCGAAACTGTCGCTGACGAGTATGTCGCCGTCGCGCAGCAGAGGCACGATCGTCGTTGCGCCCCGTTCCAGCTTCGGAATTTCGGTGAATCCGCCTGGCGCCACGTCGAAGTCGAGCCCCTTATGCGCCAGGGAAAGCTTGGTCTTCCACACATGCGGCGAGAAGGGGCGCGTGCGGTCGGTGCCGCAAAGGGCATAGAGTCTGCGGGTCATTCCACCTCCAGATGAGCGATTGCATCCTCGATTTGAGAGGAAATGCGGTAGGCGACCCATAGGACGACAGCGACGCCGTCCAATCAAATCAGTAAATTTCATGAATGGCATTCCACACGGAAATGCCTGCTCGCGGTAGTCTGCTTCAGCCAATGGAATCAGTATCCACGGAGAAGCCGATGCTCGAACATTACCGGATGTTTGCCGATTACAATCGCTGGGCCAACCGTCGGCTCTATGCCGCCGCCTCGGAGCTATCCGATGCGGAATACCGCACGGACAAGGGAGCCTTCTTCGGGTCGCTGCATGCCACACTCAACCACATCCTCGCCGCCGACCGGATCTGGATGAGACGCTTCACCGGGGAAGGCGAGGCACCCACGCGGCTCGATGCCACCCTGCACGAGGATCTCGCCAGCCTGGAGGCGGCGCGCCGGGCCGAAGACGAGCGCATCATCAGCTATGTCGACGGTCTCGACGAGGCCCGTCTTGGCGCGCATTTCACCTACACGCCCATCACCATGCCAGGCGAGATCAGGCAGAAGCTCGGACCGACGCTGGCCCACTTCTTCAACCACCAGACCCATCATCGCGGTCAGGCGCACGCCACCCTCACCGCGCTCGGCCGCCCATCACTGACGCTGGACCTGGTTTTCTTTCTGCGGACCGAAGGCGAGAAGTGGGCGGTCTGAGGCAATCCAGGGCCGCGTTGCGTTCGCCCATTCCATCGGACGAAGGCCAATTAGGGCGCGCGAGAGCCGGGTGAAGAGCCGGCGCTGCGCTGCCCATGCCGCAAGGCCGAGCAGGATGCCGCCGACGATCGCCAGGAGCGAATTGGCAATGGGCGACAGCAGCGGCTGCGCCGGCGCGAGCAGGAGCTCCGGCACGAAGCGGTGCAGGATGTAGATGTGAAAGCCTGCCGCGGCGACCGGCAGGATCAGCCGCGCGCCCCATTGCGGCAGTCGGATGCGCGGCAGGAACAGGAGTGCCCAAAGAACGGGGATCTGCAGGAGATACTTGATCTTGGTGCCGATCCAGACGCCCTTGTAGATGCCGAAGAAGAGAAAGATCGCCGTACCCGCCACCATCAGCGCCAGCCGCTGGCGCCGAGTCTCGGCGATCGCCGCGCACCAGCCGATAGCTGCGAGATAGAATATCCACGGCAAGGTGAAAATCTGGCGATTGCCGATATCCCAGAATTGCGGCAGCACGAGCCGGGCTGCAAGAGCTGCGGCCAGGAAAGCCATGCCGGTTTCGAAGGGCCGGGCGATTGCCGAGCGCCGGACGAAAGGCACGGCGAACAGGGCTGCAAAAACCAGCAGCATTTGGCAATAGGCCTCTATGAACCAGTAGAGATAGGGCAGCATGCTGTGGCGCTCCGGGTCGGCGAAGCCGAAATTGCCGACGAGGAAGACGGAAGCCCAGGGCACGTCGCCCCAGGCAAGCGCGTAAGCTGCGACGATCAGATAATAGGGAACGAGAATATGGACGAGCGGCCGCAAGAGCTGCTTGAGCGAACCGGAAATGAGCGCGCCGCTCTGAAACCGCGCGAAGCCAAAACCAACGAGAATGACCATCGCGGCCGCCCCGCCCGGTATCGGCCAAAGGGTTTCGTGATGGACTACGACCAGCAAGATCGCCAGCGCGCGGATGACCAGATCGATACCGATCTGCGGGCGTTTGCTGTCGCTTCGGTCCAAGGCCGCCAAGTCCCGGACCGGCATCCGTTCCCATTTGTCCGGCACCTCGCCGAGGATCTTCTCGAGGCCGAGCGACAATTGCACGAAGCGGAGCGAATCGCCGCCGAGCGACAGAAAGCTGTCCTCCGCCCGAATCCTTGCCGGAAAGAACAGCTGTTCGAACAGCTCCTGTACGCCTTTGCTTTCAGGAACCGCATCCGCCCTGCCCGCGCGATTGCGTAGCGCCTGATAGTCGATCTTGCCCGACGGCAATCGCGGCAGCGCGTCGATGCGTGAGGCTTTGACTTGCAGCAGAGTCAGGCCGCTTGCGGCGACGAGAAGCCGGCGAACGGCCTCCGAGCCGCATGCGCCGACGTAATGGGCAAGGATTTCCGCATCGTCGCCGGTGACGGCAGCGGAAATGCCGTGGCGCTCGAGCGCAGCTTCCAGGCTGTCATGCCCGATTCGAAGGCCGGCAATTTTCGAGATGCGCTTGCTTCGCCCGACGATACGGAAAAATCGGTCCGCATCCCGAATGGCGAGATCGCCGGTCCTGAGTACGCCAAGCTCGGCGCCGCGCGCGAGGTCGTCCCGGGATTGGGCGTAACCCATCATCACATTCGCACCGCGGTAGACGAGTTCCCCCGGCTGATCCACGCCGGAGATCAGGCGGCCCTCTTCATCCTCGATCGCCAGGCTGCCGCCCGGGATTGCAATGCCGATACGGTCCTCCCGGCCACGAAGATGCTCCGGCGGCATATAGGCCATGCGGGCGGTCGCCTCCGTCTGACCGTACATCACGAACAGAGAGGCACCGCATGCGGTGAGATGTTCGTTGTAGAGGCGAACGGTCTCGGGCGCCAGGCGACCGCCGGCGACCGTCATGAAGCGTAGCTGCGGAAAGAGGCGCCCGCGAAACCCCACCTTCTCCAGGAGCTCGTAGGAATAGGGAACGCCCGAAAGATTGGAACTGCCGCTTTCGGCAAGCCCGTCGAGGAAGCCCTCGTCGAGAATGGAGCCGCCCGGCAAGTAGACGCTGGCACCCACAGAGAGATGGGCGTTCAGGACGGAGAGCCCGTAGGAATAGTGAAGCGGAAGGATGAGGCAGGCCCTGTCCGCCGCCGTGAGACCGAGATATTCGGCGATCGCCCGTGCATTGGAGCAAAGATTGGCCGCGGAGAGGCGGACGCTCTTGCCCTGTCCGGTGCTGCCCGAGGTCGAAAGCAGGACGGCAAGATCGGGATGAGGGCCCGTTGCGTCGCCCTCGAGCCGCTCGATACGCCAGCGCCCGTCGAAACGGCGATAGCGATAGTCCGGCCTGAAGACGGCGCTGTCTGCCTCTGCGCCGCAGGGTGTCTGCATAGCGACCACATGGCCTGCCTCAAGCGCTGCGAGATAGCCGATGACCGCGTGCTCCGATAGATCCGTCTCCAACATCACCAGGCCGCGCCTGCCGCGCCACAGCGACGCCAGGCGATCGACGCGCTCGGCCAGTTCCCGATAGGTGACGGATCGCCCGCCCGGAAGGAGGAGCGCCGGCTGCTCGCCTCGGGCGGCCAGCGCCGCAACTCGAAACGGAAAATTCGAAATATCCCCAGCCCCCAAGATCGCCTCCATTTTAGCGAGGCGGCATATTATTGATGACTCCGATAGTCAAGTATGAGCCCGTTGCGGAAAATGCCGTGCAGAACGAGCGTTCAGCGGGGCATCGTCTTTCGGCAAGCATCTCCGCGCGACATCTCTAGTGCAGCCCGCAGGAGTTCGTCATCGTCTGCAACGACGTCGACGCCGGCAATGCCGAGATGATCGCGGCGCATCCGACAAACCTTCACCGACCTGCGGATCACGCCGGGCCGCGCATCCACCCTAAACGGCTCTCCCTCAGCGCCGGCATCGCGCTCACCGATAGCGCAGCCGGTGCCAAGGAGTTTGAGCGCCAGGCGGAACTCGCTTTGGCGTTGGCACATGTCCGAAAAGGGCGGAGGCATTCCGTTACTGCGTCAAATAAGCGAAACCCGGCCTCGCTCAGCGAAGCCGGGTGCTTGGGAGGATCGGCAGCGCGGGCGCATGCCGGCATCGCGGCAGTTTAGCGGCTGAGGCCCTGATAATATTCGCCCTCGCCGCCCGGGATCATCTTCGGCTGCCGTGCATAGCCGTAGACCGACCCGGTGGCGGTACGGTCGATGGTGCCGTTCGCATTGTGTCGGACAGTCTCACCGCCGGACTTGGCCGCGCGTCCGGTGTAGAGCGGGGACGGGCTGATGCCTTCGTAGTAGCTGCCGCCCGCAAAGGCGGCGGAGGCGCCGCCGATGACGGCGACGGCGACGAGGGCGGCGGCGAGCGCGCTGTGGATTGCATTCCTCATGAACATCACTCCAGATCGGTCGTTCACTTGAACGATGGTTTCATCACGACCAGCTTTTTCGGATGGGTCTCGCCGAACGCGGCGGGCTGCAGCGCCGCGCGTCTGACGAGATCGGCGACGATTTAGGGGAGTTCATGCTCCGATAACGTTCGTCCTGATCCCAAGCGATCGGAAGAGCAGCTCCTGCGCCCTTCGCCGATACATATGGTCCCTCATCATGAGGACCGGAAGTGTTGATTATTGGAACACGTTGTCCATGATCCGATAACAATATCCTCTTGAAAATGCCGTCCACGCGCATAGGGAACGGCCGAACCGCCGCCCCCTTGCCTAACCGGAAAAGTCCGGGCAAAAGGCCGGAATGATCCAGATCACCGGCCTTTCCGCCCGCATCGCGGGCCGTCTTCTCATCGAAAACGCTTCCGTGACGCTTCCGGCGGGCACGAAGGCCGGCCTCGTCGGTCGAAACGGCGCCGGCAAGTCGACGCTCTTCCGCATCATCACGGGCGAGCTTACGGCCGAGGCCGGCAAGGTTTCGCTGCCGAGGCACGCGCGGATCGGTCAGGTGGCGCAGGAAGCGCCCGGCACTGAGGAACCGCTGATCGAGATCGTCCTGAAGGCGGACAAGGAGCGCACGGCGCTTCTCGCCGAGGCAGAAACGGCGACGGACGCCCATAGGATCGCCGAGATCCAGACGCGGCTTGCCGATATCGGCGCCCACTCGGCGGAAGCACGTGCGGCGAGCATTCTCTCCGGGCTCGGCTTCGACCACGAGGCGCAGAAGCGCCCCGCCTCCGCTTTCTCCGGCGGCTGGCGCATGCGCGTGGCGCTTGCGGCCGTACTCTTTTCCGAGCCGGACCTGCTTCTCCTCGACGAGCCGACCAACTACCTCGACCTCGAAGGCACGCTCTGGCTCGAGGACTATATCCGCCGCTATCCGCACACGGTCATCATCATCAGCCACGACCGCGATCTCCTGAACACAGCGGTCAACGCCATCGTCCACCTCGACCAGAAGAAACTCACGTTCTACCGCGGCTCCTACGACCAGTTCGAGCGGCAGAAGGCGGAGGCCGACGAATTGCAGATGAAGGCGCGCGTCAAGAACGAAGCGGCGCGCAAGCACCTTCAGAGCTTCATCGACCGCTTCAGGGCAAAGGCGACGAAGGCCCGCCAGGCGCAAAGCCGCATCAAGGCGCTGGAGCGCATGGGCACCGTCGCGGCCGTAATCGAGGAGCATGTGCAGGGCTTCACCTTCCCGGACCCGGAAAAGCCGGTGGCCTCGCCCATTATCGCCATCCAGGGCGGCGCCGTCGGATACGAGCCAGACAAGCCGGTCCTGAAGAGGATCAATCTCCGCATCGACTCCGACGACCGGATTGCGCTCCTCGGCTCCAACGGCAACGGTAAGTCCACCTTCGCGAAATTCATCTCCGGCCGGCTCGCGGCTGACGCCGGCGAAGTGCGCGTCGCACCCGGCCTGAAGATCGGGTTCTTCGCCCAGCACCAACTCGACGATCTCATCCCGACGCAAAGCGCCGTCGAACACGTGCGTCGCCTGATGCCGGACGCGCCGGAAGCGAAAGTGCGATCGCGCGTGGCGCAAATGGGGCTCGCGACGGAAAAGATGGACACGGCCGCCAAGGACCTCTCCGGCGGCGAGAAGGCACGACTCCTGATGGGGCTCGCCGCCTTCGATCAACCGAACCTGCTCATTCTCGACGAGCCGACCAACCACTTGGACATCGACAGCCGCAACGCGCTGATCGCCGCGCTCAACGACTATTCCGGCGCCGTCATCCTGATCTCGCACGACCGGCACCTGATCGAGGCGACCGCCGATCGCCTATGGCTGGTGAGTAACGGGACGGTTTCAAGCTACGAGGGGGATCTGGAGGACTACCGAAGCCTGATCGTCGGCAGCCCCAGACCTCGGGACGACAGGCAGAAGGCGAACGGTGCGGATGAGACGCTGTCGAAGGCCGACCAGCGCAAAGCCAATGCCGACAAGCGCGCCTCGCTCGCGCCGCTCAAGAAAAAGATCAACGAGATCGAGTCCTTGACGGGAAAACTGGAGAAACAGATTCAGGCGCTCGATGCAGAACTCGCCGACCCCCTCCTTTACGAAAAGGCGCCCGCCAGGGCCGCGCATAGGGCAAAGGAACGCGCCGAGGCGGCGGCCAGACTGGCAGAGGCCGAGGAGCAGTGGCTCGCGCTGTCTGCCGAATACGAAGAGGCGATGGCGGGCTAGCGCGGGATGAGGAAAAGGGTGCGCGGTTTTCCGCCCGCATCCCGCTCCAACTTCTCGAATCACGTTTATGATTTTAGGTCGATCCGCCCTAAAATCATCGTGACCTGGGCTCGCCGATCATCAGCCAAGCTCGAAGGTCGTTATCCCATAGATCCGCGCCAAAGGCAGGTCCGGCGTCCGCCCCCGATACATGCGCGCGGTCTCGAAGACCGGCTTCATATTGTAGCGCGCGCAAAGCGCCCGCGCCGAGGCATTCGGTTCGGGAAGGTCGAGATGCACCCGTGCGCCTTTGACGCCCGCCGCGAGCTTGCGGAAGATCAGGTCGGCACCGGTCTCACTATCGGCGAAGAGCGGGCCGATCTTGAAGCCCTCTCGGCAGGCGCGGATCGCGCCGTAGCCGACAATGGTGCCGTCGCGCAGAAGCACGACGCTGCGCCGCGTTGGTAACTGTTTGGTCCATTCATGGAGAAACGCATCGCGCCGGGCCGGGTTGAAGCGGCGGTCATAGTCGATCAGCGCCGCGGCATGAACCGGCGCGGCATCGACGAGATCGATACCCGGCGGCTCGGTTACATTGACCGTCCCCCCATATCGGATATTCGCATGCGCCCTTGAGAAGCCGGATTTCCTGTAGTTCTCCTGCTGGGCCACGACGCCGTCGAGACCGATGGTCCCGCCGTCGGCGCTTTCGATCGCGTGTCTCCACAGTCGAAAGCCGATGCCCCTGCCCCGAAAGGCCGGCTCGGCGATATAAAGGCCGAGAAAGGCATATTCGCCGCCGTAACGGACGACGGAGATCGCCGCGGCCAGCGCATCGTCCTCCGTGGCAACCCAATAGCCTTGCGGATCGGCGGCCCAGAAGGCGTTGGCATCCTCAAGGCCCGGATTCCAGCCTTCACGTGCGGCCCAATCGATGATCGTATCGAGCTCGACGCGCGTCGCGTGGCGGATATTCGGCATGGCAACTCCTTGATGTCTTGCTCAAGCTCGGATCACGGGCCGGATCACCTAACTTTCCTGTTGGCATTTCGTGCCCAGACTGCCAGCTTTGATGTGCGGTGCGAAGCCCGCTTGCCCGCTCTCCCCAATCTGCTACAACAGCGGCAATAAGTCATACTAATCAGGGCGAAACACCATGTCTCCCATCAAAATTGCCATAGTCGGGGTCGGCAAGATCGTGCGCGATCAGCACCTGCCGGCACTGCAGAAGAACGCCGGCTACCAACTGATCGCCGCAGCGAGCCGCCATGGAACCGTCGACGGCATCGACAATTTCAAGTCGATCGAGGCGATGCTCGAAGCGGTGCCTGCGATCGAGGCCGTGTCGCTCTGCATGCCGCCGCAATATCGCTACGAGGCAGCCCGCACCGCCCTTGCGGCCGGCAAGCATGTCTTTCTCGAAAAGCCGCCGGGCGCGACCCTGAGCGAGGTCGCCGACATCGAGGCGCTTGCCGCCGCCAACAGCGTCTCCCTTTTTGCGAGCTGGCATTCTCGCTATGCGCCCGCGGTCGAAGCCGCCAAGGCCTTTCTCGCCTCGACCGCGATTCGCAACGTCCGGGTCATCTGGAAGGAGGATGTGCGCCACTGGCATCCAAATCAGGAATGGATCTGGGCCGCCGGCGGACTCGGTGTTTTCGACCCGGGCATCAACGCCCTTTCGATCGTCACCCATATCCTGCCGCGCCCGATCTTCATCACCTCGGCGACGCTCGAATTCCCCGAGAACCGTGACGCGCCGATCGCTGCTTCGATCGCATTCAGCGACGCCGACAAGCTCGACGTCGCCGCCGAATTCGACTGGCGCCAGACGGGCAAGCAGAGCTGGGACATCATTGCGGAAACCGAGGCCGGCGAAATGATCCTCTCCGAGGGCGGCGCCAAGCTCGCCGTCGAGGGTAAGATCGTCCACGAGGAACCCGAGCAGGAATATCCGATGCTCTACAGGCGCTTCGCCGAGATCATCAAGGCGGGCAAGTCCGATGTCGACCTCGCGCCGCTCCGCCACGTTGCCGACGCCTTCATGCTCGGCCGCCGCAAGTTCGTCGAGGCATTTCACGATTGATTTGATGTGCGGGCGGCGCAGGTCGTCGCTGCCTGCCCCTCATCCCCCCTGCCGGGACCTTCTCCTCGCAGGCGGGGAGTAGGCCGGATGAGGGCACGCGCCGTTCCGCTCGATGCGCGGTGATCACGCCTTCTTCTCCCACCGTCCATCGCGGTTCTGCTGCCAATAGGTGAGATTGTGCCCCTCGCCTTTCAGGCGTTTCCATTGGGCGCGCGCCGCCTCGAGCTGTGCCTGGTCGTAGCCGTCGAACATGAAGACGACCCGCTCGTAACCGGCGACTGCCGGTGGCTCGGCGCCGTCGACGAGGAAGCGTACGGTGGCCGCGCTTGGATTGCCGCCGTTGGCGACGATCAGGATCGGCTGCTCGGCCGCGAAGTCCCCCGCATCAGTGCCGTGCGGCAGGAAGCTGTCGTCGCGATAAACCCAGAGATGCGTGTCGAGAGCGTCGCGCCTTTCGGCGTCGACCGTCTGCACCACCACTCGCCATCCGCGCTCGATGCTCTTGTCGAGCAGCGGCGGCAAGGCGTCCTCGAGTTTCGATTCCGTCAGGTGGTAGAAAAGAATCTCGGTCATGCCGATCTCTCCCGGGCACCCGTTTCCTCGCTCAACGGTCAGGATTCGTAGTTTGCGCGGACCAGTTCGTCCAGCAGCCGCACACCGAAGCCGGAGCCCCAGGACTGGTTGATCTCGTCGGTCGGCGACCCCATGGCCGTGCCGGCGACGTCGAGATGCGCCCAGGGCGTGTCCTTGACGAAGCGCTTGAGGAACTGGGCCGCCGTAACCGAGCCGCCATGGCGGCCGCCGGTGTTCTTCATGTCGGCGAACTTGCTGTCAATCATCTTGTCGTATTCCTTGCCGAGCGGCATCCGCCACAGGCGCTCCCGTGTCGTGGTGCCTGCCGCAAGCAATTGCTCGGCCAGCCGATCGTCATTGGAGAACAGGCCGGCATAGTGATTGCTGAGCGCCACCAGGATCGCGCCCGTCAGCGTCGCCAGATCGATCATCGCTTTCGGCTTGAAGCGGTCGTTGCAATACCAGAGCGCATCGCAAAGGACCAGCCTGCCCTCGGCATCGGTATTGATCACCTCGATCGTCTGCCCCGACATCGAGGTCACGATGTCGCCCGGGCGCTGGGCACTGCCGTCCGGCATGTTCTCCACGAGGCCGATAATGCCGACCGCATTGACATTCGCCTTGCGCGCCGCCAGCACATGCATGAGACCGGTCACCGCAGCCGCCCCACCCATGTCGCCCTTCATTTCCTCCATCCCCGAGGCCGGCTTGATCGAGATGCCGCCGGTATCGAACACGACGCCCTTGCCGACGAATGCCAGCGGCTTGTCCTTCGCCTTGCCGCCCTTCCATTGCATGACGACGAGCCGCGGCGGCCGGGACGATCCTTGAGCGACGCCGAGCAGCGCGCCCATGCCAAGCTTCTTCATCTCCCGCTCGGTGAGGATTTCGACTTCGACGCCGAGCTTTTCCAGCTCCTTCGCACGTGCGGCGAACTCCACCGGGCCGAGAACATTGGCCGGCTCGTTGACGAGGTCGCGCGCCAGAAAGACGCCCTCGCCCACCGACTGGGCCGTGGCGAAGGCCTTCTTGGCGGCGATCACCGCGCCGGTGACGATCGTGACCTTCACTGGCTTCTGGGGCGTTTTCGCTTCGTCGTCGGACTTGCGCGTCTTGTAGCTGTCGAAGGCATAGGCGTTCATTTCCATGCCGAGCGCAAAGTCCGCGGCTGCCTTGCCGGTGACGTCGATGCCCGGAGCATCGAGGAAGATCGTCGCTTTCTCGGCCTTGCGCAACTTGGCAGCCGCCGCGCCGCCGGCTTTCAGCCAATCGTGATTCGTAACATCAGCCGCGCCGCCGAGGCCGAGAAGAACGATTCGATCGGCCGGCGATCCGTGCGGAGCGACGATGTCGAGGGTCGAGAGCGCCTTGCCCGTGAACTTGCCTATCTTTGCCGCCTTAGCGATAATCCCTTCAGGATCGGCTACAGCCGCGCCGGCCGCTTCCTTGGGATTCGCCACCTGCAGCAGAACGGCGACGCCGCCGGCCGGGCGGTGGGATTTCACGAAGGTGAACTCGAACTTCATCGGCATGCAGGACTCCGGACACTTCTGATTGGGAGGCGCCCGGTCTGTTACCGGGCAGCTACAGTGGGCGACATTCGCAATGTCGGCCGCGATCAAGACCGTGGCGCGTACCCTTCTCGCTTTTGAATCGCTTGGCAAGATGGCCGCACATGTTTACATGCGCTTAACCGCAGTTCTTCGCCTTATATTATCCCTGTTGTTCCAGATTCTGATTTGTAACGCAGGAACGAGAACCGGTCCGGTCGGGCAGCGCCAGTGGCGATTCGCGCGGACGGCAAGGCGGCGGGGCGGAATGGCGAAACGCGCATCCCGCACCGCTTGTTGGAATCGATCACGATGCCTAATCTGCGGGATCGTGGTCTCAAGCAGGATGTTGACCGGAAACGTCTATGAAGCTGATCGAACGCTACATTTTCCGGCGCGCGGCGATCATGTTCCTCGCGACGCTCCTGCCGCTGCTCGGAATCGTCTGGACCACGCAAGCGCTCACCAATGTCAATCTCGTGACCGACAGCGGCCAATCGGTGCTGGCTTTCCTGAAGCTCGCGACGCTGATCCTGCCGTCCGTCGTTCCGATCATCCTGCCTTTCGCGCTCGTGATCGGCGTGACGCAGACGCTGAGCGCAATGAACAGCGATTCGGAGCTGACCGTGCTCAACGCCGCCGGCAGTTCGCGCATGTCTATCATACGGCCGGTCATCTATCTCGCGGCCGGGTTAAGCATCCTTTCCTTTGCGATCGACAATTTCGTGGAGCCCTATTCGCGCGTCGCCGTCCGCAAGATGATCGCGACCGCGCATGCCGACCTGCTGTCTTCCGTGGTACAGGAGAATTCCTTCCGCAAGATCACGGACGGGCTCTACGTGCAGGTGGGCGCCCGGCGCAGCGGCGGCGTGCTGCACGGCATCTTCGTTGCCGATTCGCGCAATCCGAACTTCGAGCTCGTCTATTACGCGCGCGAAGGCGCGGTGGACGAGGAGAGTTCCGCGCTGGTGATGAAGGACGGCGAGGTTCACCGCAAACTGCCTGATGGCGGCGTGTCGGTCATCAAGTTCGATTCCTACGCCTTCGACCTCACGGACATGACGAAGTCTGCGGGAGAGGCAAACATCCGGGCCAAGGACCGCGACCTTTTCTACCTCTTGAATCCCGACCCGGAAGACCCCGCCTTCAAGAGAGCGCCGCTGGCCTTTACCGCGGAACTCCACCGGCGCTTCACCGAATGGACCTACCCGCTGCTTTTCGGCCTGATCGCGCTTGTGGTCAGCAGCGACGCCCGCTCTCATCGCGAGGCCCGCATGCATCCGACGATCAGCGCGGTCGGGGCAGCCCTGGTCATTCGATGGATGACCTTCTATGCCGGCAACAGTGCGGAAGACTCCGTCTGGTTCGTGCCGCTCATGTATCTCGTCCCGCTCGTGACCGGCGCATGGGCCATTCGCCAGCTGGCAAGCAATCGCGGCCTGGGCATCCCCACGTCCTGGCAGGACAAACTCTCCGATCTCATGGCCCGGCTCCGGCACTTCCGGGCCGGCGCTGACGCGGGGCCGGCATCATGATTCTCAATACGCTCGGACGGTATTTCTTCAAGCGTTACGTCGTCACGACGTTCTGGTTCCTCATCGGAATCTTCACGCTGATTTTCATCATCGACTTCAGCGAACTCGCGAGCCGCATGTCCAACCTGCCGCACTACACGGTTGCGGGTGCGCTGGTGATGACGACGTTCCGCATTCCGATGATCCTGCAGCAGACCATTCCCTTCGTTGCGCTGTTTGCGGCGATGGCGGCCCTGATTTCACTCAACCGTCGCTATGAACTGGTCGTCACGCGGGCCGCCGGCATCTCCGTCTGGCAGTTCCTGAGGCCCTTCGTGCTCGGCGCATTTCTGTTCGGCGTTCTGGCTGTGATCGCGCTCAACCCGCTTGCAGCCTGGGGCAACAAGCGAGCCGAGGCGCTGGAGGCCGAGTGGGGTTCGTCACGCGCGGCGCAAACGAACTCGGTTCCGTGGCTCAGACAGATCTATGACGGCACCGATACAATCATCGGCGCCCGGTCCGTGCAGAACGGCGGCACGGAGCTCATCAATGTCACCGTTATCCACTTCGATCCACAGGGAACGATCATTCTCAGGCAAGATGCAAAGTCGGCGAAACTGGAAGATGGTTACTGGCTGCTTAACGACGTCACCGAAACCGGGAACGGGCAACTGCCCCGCCGCTTGGAAACGGCACAACTTCGTACCAATCTGAAACCGGAATTCGTCCAGGAACGCCTTGCAAAGGCTGATTCCATTCAGTTTTTCGACCTTCCGCGCAAGATCGAGATCGCACGTTCCTTCGGGTTTTCGACGAACGGCATGGAGACGCAGCTTCACTCGCTTTTGTCCCTGCCGCTGCTTCTCGTTGCAATGACCCTGATCGCCGCATGCGTGTCCCTGAAATTTAGCCGGTTCAACCAATCGCGCTCGGTAATTCTCGGTGGAATCCTCTCAGGCTTCGTGCTTTATGTCGTCACCGTGCTTGTCAAAGCATTCGGGAGCAGCGGTATTGTGCCTCCGTTCGTTGCAGCCTGGTTGCCAGTTGTTGTAGCGATGGCGCTGGGCTCGACGATTCTACTGCATCAGGAGGATGGCTAGTGGCGGCAGGCAACCGCGAACGTAAGAAATTGTTCAATGCCGCCCTGCTCGCAGGTGTGGCGTTGCATGCCCTCGCCATCGGAATGTATGCGCCAGCCATGGCGCAGGACGCAGGAACGCGAATCGATTCGCTGCAGCCAAACATCCCGGCCCACGCCAAGATGCTGCTGACGGCCAACGAGCTCGTCTACAATCGCGACACCGAAACAGTGACCGTGCGCGGCAATGTCCAGATCGAATATGGCGGCTACAAGATGGTCGCCCGCCAGGTCGAATACGACCAGCGGTCCGGCCGCATCGTGGCGACCGGAGAGATCCAGTTGATCGAGCCGGACGGCAACATCGTCTATGCCGAAAGGATGAACGTGACGGACGATTTCGCTGACGGCATCGTCGAGGCGCTCAGGATCGAGACGACGGAGCTCACCAGGCTCGCGGCCGAGACCGGCGAACGGCGTAGCGGCGACCAGTTCATCCTGAACAGGGCCGTCTATACCGCCTGCACGCCCTGCGCCACCAAGCCCGAGCATCGCTCGCTGTGGCACATCAAGGCCGAGCGCGTCATCCAGGACGGCCGCACGCATACCATCCGGCTTGAAAACGCCTATTTCGAGCTCTTCGGCAAACCCATCGCCTATATTCCGGTGATGGAGATCCCCGACCATACGGTCAAGCGCAAGAGCGGCTTCCTGTTTCCTCAGTTCGGCTACGCGCAGAAACTCGGCGCCGGGGTCAGCGTGCCCTATTATTGGGCGATCTCGCCCTATATGGATGCGACGGTCACGGCGACGGGCCTGACGCGCCAGGGCTTTCTGCTCGAAGGCGAATTTCGCCAGCAGTTCCACAACGGCCTGCACACTCTGAACGTCGCCGGCATCAGCCAGCTGGACCGCGACCAGTTCACGCCGGGAACCGTCGACGCACTCGAAACGAACCGCGCCATGGTGGCTTCCAGAGGCCGGTTCGAGATCAATCCCCGCTGGACCTTCGGCTGGGACGTCCTCGTCCAGACGGACAACAACTTCGCCAAGACCTACGACCTGTCGAGCTTCGACGGCACCACCTATATTAATCAGGCCTATCTGACAGGCCTCGGCAGGCGCAATTATTTCGATCTGCGCGCCTTCTACTTCGACATCCAGGACGCAGACCCGGACAGCCTGGCGGAGAACCAGCAACCGGTCGCGCAGGTCCTCGACTATTCCTACACCGCGCCGGAACCGGTGCTGGGCGGAGAGCTTAACGCCGATATCAACCTGACAAACGTAAGGCGCAACCGACTGGACATCGACACCACCGTCTTCGGCGTCCAGCGCTTTCCCGGCCTCGAAGGCTCGTCGCACCGGCTGACGGCGGACGTGGAATGGAAGCGGACATTCATCGCGCCCGGCGGTCTCGTCCTGACGCCGCTCCTGGCGGCGCGCGGCGACGCCATCGGCATCAATATGGACGATCCGACCGGCTATACCGGCGACTTCACCAGCAGCGATGCGGTCACGCGGCGCATGCTGACCGCCGGTCTCGAGGCGCGTTACCCGATGCTCTTTGCAGGCGAGAGCAGCAGCCATATTCTGGAACCGATCGGCCAGATCTATGTGCGCCCGGACGAACAATATCCGGGCGGATTGCCGAACGAGGACGCCCAGAGCTTCGTCTTCGACGCGACCAATCTCTTCGAACGCGACAAATATTCGGGCTACGACCGGATCGAGGGCGGAACGCGCGCCAATATCGGCCTGCGCTATACCGGCACCTTCGACAACGGCTATGGCCTGCGCGCCGTTGCCGGCCAGTCCTTCCACCTTGGAGGCCTCAACTCCTTCGCAACCGACGATCTCGTCAAGGCCGGCGCGGATTCGGGCCTGGAAACCGACCGCTCCGACTATGTCGCAATGGTCGGCATCGACGCGCCGTCCGGTCTGATGGCGAGCCTTTCCGGGCGGCTGGACGAAGAGAGTTTTAACCTGCGCCGCGCCGACGCGACAGTCGGCTATCTCGGCCTGACCTGGCAAGCAGCCCTGACCTATACGCGGATCGAAGCACAGCCGCTCTACGGGTCTTCGTCCGATCAGGACGAAGTCCAGACGGCAGCCGCCTATCGCTTCCATGACTACTGGTCGGTCTTCGGCGCGTTGACTTACGACATCAACGAAGGTGTCGTATCCCGCAACGGTTTCGGCATCACCTATGACGATCAGGACACGCTGTTCTCGATCGTCTACAGACAGGAGCGCGACACCGACAGCTCCCTTGCCAACGACTGGTCCATCGGTGCGCGTATCAGCTTCCGCACGCTCGGCGATATCAATGTGGGCGATACCACGGTCGACGAACTCGACTATTTCTGACGCTTGAGCCTCAGCCCCAACCGGGACGGCGCAGATCCTAAGAGCGACGGCGACGCCTGAAAGACGGGCGGCGCTTTAACCCGACCGAGCGGGATGCACGCGATACGTTCAGGCGGCGCGCTTCGGCACGGCTCCTCCCCCGATGAGAATAGGCGGAAGCAGCGCTCAACGACGCTCTGCGGCCGCTCATGCGCTCTTGTCATCGTTTGGCCGCATGTATTATGCATTTGCGACGAATTACGGGAGAGCGCGGCCGCGGAAGGTCGCTCTCACTTGACACGCGTAACGGGCAAGGAATGACGATGGGTGGGAAATTCTCGATCGTGAGGGCACTTACGGCGCTGGCGCTTGCCGGCGCATTGAGCTTTGCGGCCGCAACGGTCGCCAGGGCGGCAAGCGAGGTCAAGGTGATCGTCAACAATGTCGTGATCACCTCGGGCGACATTGCCAAGCGGGCGGCTTTCCTTCGTCTTCAGAAGCAGGGCGGCGGAGCCGCCGAAGCGAAAAAGCAGTTGATCGACGAAGTCCTCAAGCGCGGCGAGATCGCCCGCGTCCAGCAGTCGGTGAGCACCCAGGAGGTCGATGCCGCCTATGCGCGTTTTGCCGCCGGCAACAAGCTCACGACGGAGCAGCTCGGCAAGATTCTCGAACAGGCGGGCGTGGGGGTCGAGCACTTCAAACAATATATCGCGGTTCAGATGAGCTGGCCGCGTCTCGTGAACTTCCGCTATGGCAGCGCCAGCCGCCTTTCCGGCGGTGACCTCGTCAAGCGCATGATGGAAGCCGGCGGCGACAAGCCGGTAACGACGGAGTACTTCCTCCAGCAAGTCATCTTCGTCATTCCGGAATCGAAACGCGGCACGATCACCGGCAAGCGGCAGGCGGAAGCGAACGCCTCGCGCTCGAAATTCCCCGGCTGCGAGACCTCGAAGGTCTTTGCAGCGAACTACCGCGACGTGTCGATCCGCAACCTCGGCCGCGTGCTCGCGCAGCAACTGCCGGAGGAATGGAAGCCGCTCATCGAAAAGGCCGGCGACGGCATGACCACGGGCACGCGCGTGACGGAAAAGGGTGTCGAATATCTGGCGATCTGCAAGAAGCGTCAGGTCAATGACGACACCGCCGCCGAAATCGTCTTCCGCGCCGAGGACCTTGGCAAGAAGAAGACCGGCGGCGAGGATCCGAACAGCGTCGAATATCTCGAAGAACTGCGCGCCAAGGCGCAGATCATCAACAAGTAACGCGACATGAACAAGACGAGCGGCGGTCCGATCGCCCTGACGATGGGCGATCCGGCCGGCATTGGCCCGGACATCAGCCTCTCCACATGGGCGCTGCGGCGGTCGGATGATATCCCGCCCTTCCTCTTCATCGGTGACCCGTCCGTGCTCTCCGAGCGTGCCAAGGCCCTCGGAGAGACGGTCCAGATCAGGGAAACCGACTGCGAAGGTGCGGCCGCGGCTTTCGCGGACGCGCTCCCAGTCCTGCCGATCCGCTGTCCCGCTTCGGTCGTCGCCGGCCAACCCAACCCGGAGAACGCCGGCGCCGTCACCGAGGCCATCGACACCGCCGTCCGGCTGGTGATGAGCGGCAAGGCCTCCGCCGTGGCGACCAACCCCATCGCAAAGGCCGTGCTCTACGAGGCTGGGTTCCGCTTCCCCGGCCATACGGAATATCTCGCCGACCTCTCGAAAAAGGCGATGGGCGCACCCGTCCTGCCGGTGATGATGCTCGCCGGACCGAAGCTGCGCACTGTCCCCGTGACCATACATATTCCGCTCAAGGACGTGCCAGGCGCCTTGACGCCGGATCTCATATACAGAACATCCGTGATTACGGCCGGCGATCTCAAGCGCCTCTTCGGGGTTGCGGCGCCCCGCCTCGCGATTGCCGGCCTCAACCCGCATGCGGGCGAGGGCGGGGCGCTCGGCCTCGAGGACGATGCGATAATCCGCCCCGTTATCGACCGGCTTCGAGCCGAAGGACTGGATGTTGCAGGCCCGCTTCCGGCCGACACCATGTTCCACGACCGCGCCAGGGAAACCTATGACGTCGCCATCTGCATGTATCACGACCAGGCGCTGATCCCTGCCAAGGCGCTCGGCTTCGACGACAGCGTCAATGTCACACTTGGCCTGCCCTTCATCAGGACGTCGCCCGACCACGGCACCGCTTTCGGCATTGCCGGAAAGGGCATCGCGCGTGCAGACAGCCTGATGGCCGCACTGCGCCTGGCAGCGGAACTCGCCGCCAACACGGCGGGAGCTTCTCGCTAATGGCAGCGCTTGACGGACTGCCGCCGCTCCGAGACGTCATTCAGCGCCATGGACTGGACGCGAAGAAGGCCCTCGGGCAGAACTTCCTGCTCGACCTCAACCTCACCCAGAAGATCGCCCGTACGGCCGGTCCGCTCGAGGACATGACCGTTATCGAAGTCGGCCCCGGACCGGGCGGACTGACGCGCGCGATTCTCGCGCTGGGTGCGAAGAAGGTCATCGCAATCGAACGCGATGCCCGTTGCCTCCCGGCACTCGCGGAAATCCAAGGCCATTATCCGGACCGCCTGGAGGTGATCGAGGCCGACGCGCTGAAGATCGACTTCGAAACGCTCGCCGACGGCCCGACATGCATCATCGCCAACCTGCCCTACAACGTCGGTACCCAGCTCCTCGTCAACTGGCTGCTGCCGAAGCGCTGGCCGCCCTTCTGGCGGTCCATGACCCTGATGTTCCAGCGCGAGGTGGGACTGCGAATCGTCGCAAGTGCCGATGACGATCATTACGGCCGACTGGGCGTACTCTGCGGCTGGCGGACGAAGGCGCGGCTTGCCTTCGACGTGCCGCCACAGGCCTTCACGCCGCCGCCGAAAGTGACCTCCACGGTCGTACACCTGGAGCCGGTCGAGGATCCGATCCCCTGCCCGGTTTCGGCCCTCGAGAAAGTCACCCTGGCTGCATTCGGCCAGCGCCGAAAGATGCTGCGGCAGAGCCTGAAACCGCTCGGCGGCGAGGCTTTGCTTTCCAAGGCCGCCATCGACCCGCAGCGCCGCGCCGAAACGCTCACGGTCGAAGAATTCTGTCGTCTGGCCAATTGCCTTTGAGCGGCAGCGGGGTAACCCCTGCGCCTTCGCCGACCGACCTCACCTCTGCAAATTGGCAGGAGCCGTCAGAAGGGATTTTCCGTCAGAAGCCCGTTGACGAACTCGAACAATCCGGGGCGCCGGTCGCGGCGCAGACGCTCGGCTTCGATGATCGAGCGGACCGCAGAGAAGGCGCGGTCGAGGTCGTCGTTCACGACGATGTAATCATATTCCCGCCAGTGCTCGATCTCGGCGCGGGAGTTGGCGAGCCGGGTGGCGATGACTTCCTCGGTGTCTTCGGCGCGCCGGTGCAGGCGCGACTGCAGTTCGGCCATGGTCGGCGGCAGGATGAAGATCGAGACCACGTCGCCGGCCATCTTTTCCTGAAGCTGCTGGGCCCCCTGCCAGTCGATGTCGAAGAGCATGTCGCGGCCCTCCGCCATCGCGGTCTCGACGGCGTCGCGCGGCGTGCCATAGTAGTTTCCGTGGACTTCTGCCCATTCGAGCAGCGAGTCCGTCGCCTTCAGGGCTTCGAACTCCCGGACCGACTTGAAGAAATAGTGGCGACCCTCGATCTCGCTTGGCCGGCGCGCACGCGTCGTCACGCTGACCGAGATGCTAAGCTCCGGATCCGCCTCGAGGAGATTGCGCGCAATCGTCGATTTTCCGGCGCCCGAGGGGGACGATATCACGAGCATCAATCCGCGACGGGCAATCTTGACGGGCGAAGCGGTCGCCGATTTCATGTCTTACTCCAAGTTCTGAACCTGTTCGCGGAACTGGTCGATGACCACCTTCAATTCGATACCGGCAGCGGAGACGGCGGCGGCGTTCGACTTCGAACAGATCGTATTCGATTCGCGGTTAAATTCCTGTGCAAGGAAATCGAGCTTGCGCCCAACCGGCCCGCCCTTCGCCAAGAGGTCGCGCGCGACGGCGATATGAGCACCAAGACGATCGATTTCCTCCCGGAGATCGGCCCTGGTGGCGAGCAAGGCCACCTCGGCATGCAGCCTCTCGCGGTCGAGCGAGGACGCGTTGTCCATCACCAGCGCTACTTGCTGCGCGAGCCGATCGGCAATGGACTGCGGACTGCGCGACGGGTCGTTCTCGACCGTTGCCCTCAACTGCTCGATGCGGTTCACCTGGGCGGAAAGAATCTGTCCGAGTGCACTCCCCTCCTCCTCCCGCATGCTCCTCAGATCGGCAAGCGCCTGATCCAGGCCGGCAAGGATGTCCGCATCGCGGGCGTCGCGCTCGCTCTCGCTTTCTTCCGGCTCCCGAAAATCGATGATACCGCGGATGGTAAGCAGCGTGTCGAAGCGAAGCGGCGCCGGGTCAATGCTATCGCCGATCTGCTCCCGCAACTTCAGCACCGCCGCCAATGCTTCATGGTTGATCACGGCCTCGATCGCCGTCTCACTGCTTGCAAGCGACAAGCCGACCTGCAGATTGCCGCGCGAAAAATACTGCGCCGTGAGGCGCCGACAGTCCGGCTCCAGTCGCTCGAGGCCTGGCGGCAGTCGCAGCCGCACGTCAAGCCCCTTGCCGTTGACCGAGCGCAATTCCCAGGCCCAGCGAAAGCGCCCGCTGCTCCCCTCTTTCCTGGCAAAGCCGGTCATCGATTGGAGCGGCATATCATCCTCCGTCATTCCTTGTAGAAGCATTAGGCCGGCGGCGCGGCATCCCGCAAGGGATATCCGCGCCGCCGGCCAACCGTCCACAAATCAGCCTGTCTTCACTGCGCCTGGACTGCGGGATCCCCTTCGGCAGCGGCCTTGGCCGCCTCCGCCGCCTTTTCGGCCTCGATCTTCCGCCAACGCCGAACATTGGCGTTGTGCTCCTCGAGCGTTTCGGCGAAGACGTGTCCACCGGTTCCGTCGGCGACGAAGTAGAGTTCGGGCGTGCGCGAAGGATTGGCGACAGCCTCCAGAGCCGCCCGGCCGGGATTGGCGATCGGAGTGGGCGGCAACCCCTTGACGATATAGGTGTTGTACGGCGTGTCCTTGTCGAGATCCGATTTGAAGATCGGCCGATCCGCTGGTTTGCCTTCCCCACCGAAGATGCCGTAGATAATTGTCGGGTCCGACTGCAGCCGCATACCCTTTTCGAGCCGGTTGATGAACACCGACGCGACCCGCGGCCGCTCGTCGGCGCGTCCCGTTTCCTTTTCGACGATCGATGCAAGCGTCACGAATTCCTCGACCGTTGAAATCGGCAACTCGGGGTCGCGTTTGCTCCAGATCTGCTCGACCAGGGCTTTCTGCGCGGCGATCATCTGTTCAATGACTTCCATGCGTTGCGTGCCGCGCATGAATTTGTAGGTATCCGGCTTGAGCGATCCCTCCGGCGGAAGCTCGTCCGGAAGATCGCCGACGAGAACCGGATCATCGGCAAGCTTGCGGAACATCTGCTTGACCGTCAGGCCCTCCGGCAGCGAGACCGAATAGAGAATCGACTTGCCCGATTTCAAAAGTTGCATGATCTCCTGCATCGACGCATGGGCCTTGATCTCGTATTCGCCGGCCTTCAGCGTGTCGTCGTCGAGATAGGCTTCGGAGACGAAGCGGAAGACGCGGCTGTCGGTGATGATGTCGTTGCGCTCCAGGGCGTTGGCGATTTCCTGCATGCCGGCGCCCCGTTTAACAATGAAGTTCTTGTTCGCCTCGAGCGGCCCCGGCTTCTCATATTCGTGCATAGCGTAATAGACGGCGCCGGCCGCCGCCAGTGCCACAAGAACCACAACCGTCATCATGAAGTTCAAGAAGATCACGATCTGGCTGCGTGCCTTGCGGGAGCGCTTGGGCGGCTGCGGCACCTTCTCCGGGCGCAGCGCCTCGTTGGCCGACTTCGGAATGATCGGCCCGTTGCTCCCGTTTTCATTGCGGCCGAACTGCGCCGCGCCGTTCTCGTTTGAGTCGCTCACGATGATCCCGAATCCGAAATTCGCTCCTTCTATCAAGCAGCCCGCCGGCGCGAATTTCGGCCTGGACCGGCGGCAAGCATGAATGTGTCAGGGCAATGGATATACTACAGTTGCCAGCTGTGCCTTGCGCGAACATAGCCACCCCGTGGCGATGAAGCCAATTCGTTCCAGATCACCACGACGATCCACAACCTTCGAGACGGCCTGCGCACATAACGTTGCCTGCATTCCCCCGTCCGGCGCCCGGACACACCTTTCTCCGACAGCTTTTAGCGAGCATTGCGGCAAAAAGCGGGACATGCGGCGGCGATGTCGGGCATGACAACGCGAGCAATGCGCGCCGTCATTCACGGCCACGACCGTTGCCATGTCGATAGCGCAGGATCAATCGCCCGTGTAGCGGCGAAGAACCAGCGACGCGTTCGTGCCGCCGAAACCAAAGGAATTCGACAGCGCCACATTGATCTCCCGCTCCCGGGCGACGTGCGGCACAAGGTCGATCCTGGTTTGGACCGACGGATTGTCGAGATTGAGCGTGGGTGGCGCGACATTGTCGCGAATCGCCAGGGCCGAAAAGATCGCCTCGACCGCGCCCGCGGCCCCGAGCAGATGCCCGATCGCCGACTTCGTCGAAGACATGGATATCTGCGAGGCGCTGTCGCCGACCAGTCGCTCGACGGCGCCGAGCTCAATGGTATCGGCCATGGTCGAGGTGCCGTGCGCGTTGATATAGTCGATGTCGGCGGGCGTCAGGCCCGCGCGCTTCAGCGCCATCTGCATGCAGCGATAGGCGCCTTCGCCGTCCTCCGACGGGGCCGTGATGTGAAACGCGTCGCCGGAGAGGCCGTAGCCGACCACTTCGGCATAGATCTTGGCGCCGCGCGCCTTGGCATGCTCGAGTTCTTCCAGAACGACGATGCCGGCGCCCTCGCCCATGACGAAGCCGTCGCGATCGGCATCATAGGGCCGCGACGCTTTTTGCGGGTCGTCATTGTGCTGGGTCGACAGCGCCTTGCAGGCGGCAAACCCCGCGAGCGAGATTCGGCAGATCGGCGATTCGGTTCCGCCAGCCACCATCACGTCGGCATCGCCGAGCGCAATTAGCCGGCTTGCGTCGCCGATCGCGTGCGCGCCGGTCGAGCAGGCCGTGACGACGGAATGGTTGGGGCCGCGCAGCCTGTGCCGAATCGAAACCTGACCCGAGGCCAGATTGATCAGACGGCCCGGAATGAAGAAGGGCGAAAGCCGGCGGGGACCCTTGTCGCGCAAGGTGTAGCCGCCCTCGACGATCCCTTCCAGGCCGCCGATGCCCGAACCGATCAACACGCCGGTCGCGATCTGATCCTGGTCGCTTTCCGGCTTCCAGCCCGCATCGGCCAGCGCCATATCGGCGGCGGCCATTGCGTAGACGATGAAGGGATCGACCTTGCGCTGTTCCTTCGGCTCCATCCAGTCGTCGGCATTGAAGGTGCCGTCGGCTCCGTCGCCGAAGGGGATACGACAAGCAATCTTGGCGGGGAGATCCTCGACCTCGAATTCAGTGACCTTGCGCGCCGCGTTGCCGCCGGCAAGAAGACGCGACCAGCTAACCTCGGTTCCGCAACCCAAAGGCGATACCATGCCGGTACCGGTGATAACGACACGTCTCATAAACCGTGATCCACCCTGACTGTTCGATTCCGGAGCCGGACCACCTGCGATGCCCCGATCCGTGCCTCCGCTGAAAATCTTGTGACGACGATCATGGGGAAAGGCGGGAACGCTTTTGCTGATCGCAACCCGCGACAGGCACGGGCCAGCCCACCTCCCCAGGGCTGAGCGGGCCGCAAGAAGTGCGGCCCGTCAAGCGGCCTCGGCCGCGAAATGCGATCAGGCCTGGGCCTTCTCGATGAACTTAACGGCGTCGCCGACGGTCAGGATCGAGTCTGCTGCGTCGTCCGGGATTTCGACACCGAATTCTTCTTCGAATGCCATGACCAGTTCGACCGTGTCGAGCGAGTCCGCGCCGAGGTCATCGATGAAGCTTGCGCCTTCGCTGACCTTTTCGGCGTCGACGCCAAGATGATCAATAACAATTTTCTTCACGCGTTCTGCGATATCGCTCATGTCGGAGTTCCTCGACCTTCGTTTCTCTGCGGCGCCATGTGGCGCCGGTATTCAATTCACGCCTGATAGACCAAGATGGGCCAACGGGCAATCCATTCAACCGACACCGCGGAAACCCGTGGCAGCGAGGCTGCCGGACGACCTGACCGGACCGGTCGACTGCGCACAGTCATGGCCCGATTAACACGGTTTAAGTCTGTCGCAAAGTCGGAAAATGCCTGACATTCGCTTGCTCAACATTGAATTTCAGGCATTTGGCCTGCGTGAGACGGCCGGCCGCTTATTGCGAAAACCGACCGCCGGAACGCGGGATCAGATCATTGCCATGCCGCCATTGACGTGGATGGTCTGACCAGTGACGTAGCCCGCTTCATTGGAGGCGAGATAGACGACGGCGGAGGCCACCTCCGTGCCGCTTCCCATGCGCCGCATCGGGATGGCGGCCATGATGCCTTCCTTCTGCTTCTCGTTCAGCTTGCCGGTCATGGCGCTTTCGATAAAGCCCGGCGCAACGCTGTTGACGGTGACGTTGCGGGTGGCGATCTCCTGGGCAAGAGATTTGGAGAAGCCGATCATGCCCGCCTTAGACGCGCAATAATTGGCCTGACCCGGGTTGCCGGTGACGCCGACGACGGAGGTGATGTTGATGATGCGGCCGAAGCGGCGGCGCATCATGGGATGGGTCAGTTCCCGCGTCAGGCGGAACACGGACGTCAGGTTGACCTCCAACACGTTGTCCCAGTCCTCGTCGCTCATGCGAACGAAGAGACCGTCCTTGGTGATGCCGGCATTGTTGACGAGGATGTCCACACCTCCGAGCTCGGCCTCCGCCTTCTCGCCAAGCGCTTTGACCTCGCCCCGGTCGGACAGGTTCGCGGGAAAGATCTGGACCCGCTCGCCGAGCGAATTGGCCAGCGCCTCGAGTTTCTCCACGCGCGTACCGTGCAGGCCGACGGTGGCGCCTTGGGCATGCAGCAGACGGGCGATTTCCTCGCCAATGCCGCCGGATGCGCCGGTTACGAGGGCCTTGCGGCCGGAAAGATCGAACATGGATTTCTCCCTTGTAATTGGGGCGCTCTTGTAATTGGGGCGCTCAGGCCAGAAGGGCGGTCATCACCGCATCGATGTCGGCGGGCGTGTTGACTGCGATGCCGTTGAGATTCCTGTCTATCCGCCGGGAAAGCCCCGTCAGCACCTTGCCCGAACCGATCTCATAAAGGGTCGTGACGCCATTGGCGGCGAACCATTGCACCGTCTCGCGCCAGCGCACCTGCCCGGTCACCTGCTCTACGAGCAGCCGGGCGATCTCGTCGGCATCGCCGACCGGGGCGGCGCGCACGTTCGCCACGACCGGCACGACCGGATGGCGCTTTTCGACCTTGGAGAGCGCCTCGCGCATGGCTTCGGCGGCGGGCGCCATCAGGGCGGAATGGAAGGGAGCCGAGACCGGCAGCATCAAGGCGCGCTTGGCACCCTTTTCCGAAGCCAGCGCCGCCGCCCTTTCGACCGCCGGCTTTTCGCCGGAGATCACCAATTGTCCACCGCCATTGTCGTTGGCGATCTGGCATGCGCCGAGTGACGCAGCCTCGCGACAGACGGCCTCGACGTCATCATGCTCCAGCCCCATGATCGCGGCCATCGCGCCCTTTCCCACCGGAACGGCCGCCTGCATCGCATTGCCGCGAATGCGCAGGAGCCGCGCCGTGTCGGCAAGCGAAAAGGTCCCGGCGGCACAAAGGGCCGAGTATTCGCCGAGCGAATGGCCGGCGACGAACGAGATCCTGCTCTTCAGATCCAATCCCTTTGCCTCGAGAACGCGGATCACGGCGATCGAGACCGCCATCAGCGCCGGCTGGGCATTCGCGGTCAGCGTCAGCGTCTCTTCGGGCCCGTTCCACATGATATCGGACAATTTCTCGCCGAGCGCCTCGTCCACCTCGGCAAAGACGGATGCCGCCTCCGGAAAGGCCTCCGCCAAATCCTTGCCCATGCCGACGGCCTGGCTGCCCTGACCGGGGAACGTGAATGCAATGCTCATCAGGAGTGCCTCTTCCCTTGATCGCTGCAGGAGCGGAGCGATCCGGCCCGACGCGAACGATTCCCGTGGTTCAAGCGGAGCACTGGCGACGACTGCGTTCGCCTCCGGCCCGCCCGCTGTTTTCCCCTCTCCATTCACATTCCTGAACGGCGAGTCAAGCGCGCGGGGCCGTCTTCGTCGGTCTCTCCGGGCTTTTGCCCTTGAACTTCGTCGATCAAGACGTAAGTTTGCCTCCGTCATTGCCGCCGCGCCCCATCTGCTTTCGGCTGCGGCCATCATCCCGTTTTGTAGGGCGCGCCTTCTCCTCCCCCGGCGCGCATCCGCCACGACCAAGGAACGTCAACTCATGCGCTACAACCCGCTTGGCCGCACCGGCATCAAGGTCTCCGAAATCTGCCTCGGCACCATGACCTGGGGCTCCCAGAACACCGAAGCCGAGGCCCATGGTCAGCTCGACTATGCCTTCGAGCTTGGCGTCAACTTCATCGACACGGCCGAACTCTATCCGACGACGCCGCTTTCGGCCGAGACCTATGGCAATACCGAACGCATCATCGGCGAATGGCTGGCGAAACGGCGGCGACGCGGCGATGTGGTTCTCGCGACCAAGGTCGCCGGCTCCGGCCGCCCCTATATCCGCAACGGCGGCCCGATCACCCCGGAAGGGATCGACCAGGCGATCGATGCCAGCCTGAAGCGCCTGAAGACCGATTACGTCGATCTTTATCAGATCCACTGGCCGAATCGCGGCCACTATCATTTCCGCAACGCCTGGTCCTATGATCCATCGAAGCAGGACAAGGCGCATGTCGCCGCCGATCTGAGGGCGATTCTCGACAAGCTCGGCGATCTTGTGAAGGCCGGAAAGGTCCGCGCCATCGGGCTTTCGAACGACACGGCATGGGGCACAATGAAGATGCTTGACCTCGCGGAGAAGCATGGCCTTCCGCGCGTGGCGACGATCCAGAACGAATACAATCTGCTTTATCGCAGCTACGATCTCGATTTGGCGGAGCTGTCGCAGCACGAGGATGTCGGCCTGCTCGCCTATTCACCGCTCGCGGCCGGCCTCCTGACCGGCAAATATCTCGACGGGGCGAAGCCCGCCGGATCGCGCCTGTCGATCAACGGCGACCTCGGCGGCCGCTTCACGCCGCATCAGGAGCCTGCGGTCGCGGCCTATGTGGCGCTCGCGCGCGAAAAGGGCCTCGATCCGGCGCAAATGGCGCTCGCCTTCTGCCTGACGCGTCCGTTCATGGCTTCGGTCATCATCGGCGCCACATCGATCGCACAGCTGAAGACCGATATCGGCGCCGCCGAGGTTTCGCTATCACAGGACGTCATGAACGGCATTCGCCGCCTGCATCGGCTCTATCCGGCGCCGATCTGATCGGGACTGTGGCGACCCGCCCGTCAGGCCGCCATCAAGCGGCAGCTTTCGGCGCAGCGCCGACAGGCTTCGACGCAATCCTGCATCTCACCGATGCGTTCGCAATCGGTCGCGCATTCGGCGCAGATTTCCGCGCATTCGGCACAGACGTGCCGGTGATGGCGCGTTCCGACAAGCATGAAATGTGCCGCGGTCCGACAAATTTCGGCGCAGGCCATCATCAACCGGAAATGCGCCGGCTCGGTGTGCTTGCCACCGGTTTCCAGGCAATGACCCATCGCCGTCGAGAGACAGGCACTGTAGCAGGCGAGGCACCGGTCGATGCACTCCTGCACCTTGGGGTCTATACGGTTCATCTTTATCTCCTGCTGTTTGCGGGGTTAGCTGCTTGCGGGGGTACAGGGGGCAGAACAAGGAAGGCGGGTGTATGTTCCCCAGTTTCGGGCAGCAGCGCCCACAGATGGCCAAGCGCGGCAAGTTCTCCGCGATCGCGCCTTGCATTTGTCCGGAAAATCCGTATAAGCGCGCTGTTCGAAACGCCCGGTCTTCTGGCTGGTGGCTGAACGGAGGGCCGGCTTCCGCCTTGGAGGCCGCCAGGAATGACAGATGTTCCGGCCTCCCGTGTCTCCGCTCTCGACCGTCTCGATACAACACTTTCTTGCCGGCTCGTCGCAGCCAATAAGAACAGTCGTTGAGGCTTAGCCGCCGAGGTCCGGGCTGATTAACGCAAGAAAGGCAAGCCACAATGGCTCTTTATGAACACGTATTCCTTGCCCGGCAGGATATCACGCCGCAGCAGGTCGACGCCCTCGTCGAACAGTACAAGGGCGTAATCGAAGCGAATGGCGGCAAGGTTGGTCGCGTCGAGAACTGGGGCCTGAAGTCCCTCACCTACCGCATCAAGAAGAACCGCAAGGCTCACTACGTCCTCATGGACATCGATGCTCCGGCACCGGCAGTCCACGAAGTCGAGCGCCAGATGCGCATCAACGAGGACGTCCTGCGCTACATGACGATCGCCGTCGAGAAGCACGAGGAAGGCCCATCCGCGATGATGCAGAAGCGTGACCGCGACGATCGTCCGCGCGGCGAAGGCCGTGGCCCGCGTGAGGGCGGTTTCGACCGTGGCCCGCGTCCGGACCGTGGCGACCGCGAAGACCGTCCGCGCCGTCCGCGTGAAGACCGCGCGTAACCAGAAGCCGAAGGAGATAGATGACAATGGCTGAAGTTTCTTCCGCTCCGGTACGCCGTCCGTTCCACCGCCGCCGCAAGACCTGCCCCTTCTCGGGCGCAAACGCTCCGCGGATCGACTACAAGGACGTTCGCCTCCTGCAGCGCTACATTTCCGAGCGCGGCAAGATCGTTCCGTCCCGCATCACGGCCGTTTCCCAGAAGAAGCAGCGCGAACTCGCACAGGCGATCAAGCGCGCACGCTTCCTCGGCCTGCTGCCCTACATCGTATCGTAAGGACATGACTCTCCGTTGATCACCTGACTCAACGGAAGCTCAAATCCAGGGCAGGGCATTCTTCAGGTGATGCCCTGCCCTCTCCCTTCCGCGGTGGGCGCGGATCGGAACCGGCGGTAAACGCCAAATCCCATGTTGGGGCTACGCCGAATAGCAGCCCCTAACTGCGTTGAAGCAGGACAGCGAACGTGCAGAACTGGAACAGGACATCGCTGATCGTCGGCGCACTTGCCGGCATTACCGCCGCCCTTCTGTCGATGGGCGCGAATACGCAGTCGTCCTTTGCAATCGTCCTCTATGCTGCTTCCGCGCTGCCGATCCTGATTGCCGGGCTCGGCTGGGGCAATGCCGCGGCGATCGCCGCCATCGCCGCCGCCAGTGTGACGGCAGCAGGCCTCGCGTCCCCCTATTTCGCGCTGCTGATCCTCGTGGTCACCCTCATCCCTGCAGGCTGGCTCAGCCATCTTGCCAATCTCGCCCGCCCGGCCAGCGAGATCGGCGGCCCTGAAGGTGCGCTCGCCTGGTATCCGCTGTCGGACATTCTCAGCCACCTCGCCGGCCTCGTCACCGTCGGCATGATCATTGTCGGCTACATCGTCGGATATGACTCGAGCGTCTCCGACTTGATGGTCGATATGCTGATCGAGGCGGTAAAGGCGCAGGAGCCGCTCTACGATCCTGACGCGGCCGCCATCGCCCAACTGAAGGCGATGTTTACGCTGGCGCTCCCCCTCGTGCAGGGGGCTGTCTGGGTGATGATGCTGTTTTCGGCCTACTATCTTGCCACCCGCATCGTGCAGATGTCCGGGCGCTCCATGCGGCCACGGGAAGATATCCCGTCCACGTTGCGCATGCATCGCAACGCCATCTTCCTCTTTCTCGGCGGGCTCGTCCTTGCCTTTATCGGCGGCGCGCCGGCGGCGATCGGCGCCCTCGTCTGCGGCACCTTCGGCGCGGGCTTCCTGCTTTCGGGCTTTGCCTCCTTCCACTATCGCACGCGCGGCAGGGCATGGCGGCTCCCCGTGCTGTGGATCGCCTATCTGTCGGTATTCGTATTCACGCTTCCGGCGCTCTTCTTCCTTCTCTTCGGATTGACCGACACGCGACGCACCATCGCTGTCACGCCGACGGGAAAAAGCTAACCAACGAACAATGCCAAACTGAAAGGAACGAAATCATGGAAGTCATTCTCCTCGAACGCATCGCGAAGCTCGGCCAGATGGGCGAAACCGTGAAGGTTCGCGACGGCTTTGCACGCAACTACCTGCTGCCGCTCGGCAAGGCGCTGCGCGCCAACGCCGCCAACAAGGCCCGCTTCGAAGCAGAGCGCACTACGCTGGAAGCCCGCAATCTGGAGCGCAAGTCAGAAGCCCAGAAGGTCGCCGAAACGCTCGACGGCAAGTCCTTCGTCATCGTTCGTTCCGCTGGCGAGACCGGCCAGCTCTACGGCTCGGTTGCCGCTCGCGACATCGTCGAAGCGCTGGCTGCAGAAGGTTTCAACATCAACCGCAATCAGGTGAACCTCAACCAGCCGATCAAGGCCATCGGTGTACATAAGGTCACGCTGCAGCTGCATGCGGAAGTCGATGTGGTCATCGAAATCAACGTCGCCCGTTCGGCTGAAGAAGCCGAGCGCCAGGCCAAGGGCGAAAGCCTGACCTCCGCCGAGGCGATCTACGGCGTCGACGAAGACGCGCTGAAGCCGGGAGACTTCTTCAACCCGGAAGCTGAGTTCGAAGGCGAAGAAGAATAAGCGCCAGCGAGAGCTGATGAAGGAAAAACCCGGATCCCTTGCGGTCCGGGTTTTTCTTTGGGGCTCTACCGACTCAAAGCGCACGCTTTGCGGGCGACGCCAAAGTGCGAATCAGATAATTTCTTCGGGCCCCTTGCGTCAATTTCCCTTGCCTTGCAACAGGCCCGTTTCGTGCCTCGCGGCGGCCCTGTGGATGAGTGTGGACAACGGGCAAAGGCGACGGGCGGGGTTGCATGCCGCGGCACTGTTGCACGGCTACACTAGACGTGGACCGGAGCAGACAGCAAACCGGATTTGCTCGAAGGAACGACAGGCGGAACGGAAGATCATGAACGACGCAGCGCGAAAGCTCGCCCCCTTGGCCAAGGATCAGGCGGACCAGCACTATCGCGAGGCGCCGAACAACCTGGAAGCCGAGCAGGCGCTGCTCGGCGCCATTCTCGTCAACAACGACGCCTTCTACCGCGTGTCGGACTTCCTCAAACCCGTGCATCTCTACGAGCCGCTGCATCGCAAGATCTTCGAGATCGCCGGCGAAATCATCCGCATGGGCAAGACCGCCAATCCGGTGACGGTCAAGACCTTCCTCAAGGCCGACGAGAAGGTTGGCGACCTGACGGTCGCGCAATATCTCGCACGCCTTGCGGCCGAAGCCGTCTCGATCATCAATGCGGAGGATTACGGCCGCGCGATCTACGACCTGGCGCTGCGCCGCTCACTGATCACCATCGGCGAGGACATGGTCAACATCGCCTATGACGCGCCGCTCGACATGCCGCCTCAAAGCCAGATCGAGGATGCCGAACGGCGGCTCTTCGAACTCGCGGAGACCGGGCGTTACGACGGCGGCTTCCAGTCGTTCAACGATGCCGTTGCCCTTGCCATCGACATGGCGGGCCAGGCTTTCGAGCGCGACGGACACCTTTCGGGCATATCCACCGGCATCCATTCGCTGGACGGCAAGATGGGCGGGTTGCAGCGCTCGGACCTGATCATCCTCGCGGGACGCCCCGGCATGGGCAAGACCTCGCTTGCGACGAACATCGCCTACAACATCGCCGCGGCCTACGAACCGGAGGTGCAGCCTGACGGCTCCTTCAAGGCGAAGAACGGCGGCGTCGTCGGCTTCTACTCGCTCGAAATGTCGTCGGAACAGCTCGCCACCCGTATCATCTCCGAGCAGACCGAGGTCTCCTCTTCGAAGATCCGCCGCGGCGACATTTCGGAAGCCGATTTCGAGAAGCTCGTCGCCTGCTCGCAGATGATGCAGAAGGTGCCGCTCTATATCGACCAGACCGGCGGCATCTCCATTGCGCAATTGGCGGCGCGCGCCCGCCGACTGAAGCGGCAGCGCGGGCTCGACGTGCTCGTCGTCGACTACGTACAGCTGATGACCGGCTCGAAGAAGTCGGGCGAGAACCGCGTGCAGGAGATCACCGAGATCACCACCGGCCTCAAGGCGCTCGGCAAGGAACTCAACGTGCCGATCATCGCGCTTTCGCAGCTCTCGCGTGCCGTCGAAAGCCGCGAAGACAAGCGCCCGCAGCTCTCGGACCTGCGCGAATCAGGCTCGATCGAACAGGACGCCGACGTGGTGCTCTTCGTGTTCCGCGAGGAATACTATGTGAAGAACATGGAGCCGCGCGACGAGTTCGACCCGAAATACGAAGAATGGAAGATGCAGATGGACAAGGTGAAGGGCACGGCCGACGTGATCATCGCCAAGCAGCGCCACGGGCCGACCGGCACCGTCAAGCTCGCCTTCCAGTCCGAATTCACCCGCTTCTCGGATCTGGCCGATCCGTCCTTTACGCAGTATGAGCATTGAGTTTTTTCGGCGTCCTGACGCCAGCTACTCAAGCAGCAGCAGTCACCCGCCGATCATGGCCCTTCCGATGGCTACCACAAAAACACCGATCGCAACGGCTGCAAGCAGCGGCAGCCGCGTGGCGGCGATCGCGGTCGCAAGGGTGGCGAGCGTTTCGGCCGGGCCTGTGGCGAGTGCCGTCGGAGCGATGACGGCCATCAGCACGGCCGGCGGAATGGCCTCGAGCGCCCGCTTCTGCTGCGGACCGATGGCGATGAAGCGGATGAGGACGAGCCCGGCGATGCGCGTCAGCACCGTGGCTGCGGCCATGGCGACAATCGCGAGGAAGACATTCGGATCCAGCGTCATGCGGAGGCCTCCCGCTGCCGCCCCCTCGTGAGGGTTGCAACGACTCCGGCAGCGGCACCGGCCGCGATGTACCAGACGCCGGGTAGAAGCTGGTAAACGAGGACGGCGGCGGCGGCACTGGCCGCGAGCACCGCGCCGGTCTCCCGCCCCTTCCAAAAACTCATGACGAGAACCGTGAATACCGCCGGAAAGGCGAAATCGAGACCGATCGCCTTCGGATCCCCCAGGAAGGCGCCGACGAGCGACCCCGCAAGACTTGTCAGCACCCAGACGCAATAGAAGGGTATCGCAAGGCCGGCATACCAGGCAGGCGTCAACCGCGTCTGCCCAGCGCGCAGCTCCGCCATCGCCCAGATTTCGTCGGCAAGCAGCAGCACCGCGGCACACTTCGCCGGCCCGGAAAAGGCCGGCATCCTCATGCCGATCGAGGCGCCCATCAGCACATGTCGGATGTTGACGAGCAAGGCCGAGAAGGCGAGCGCGCTCCAGGAGGCCGGATGCATCCAGATGTCCATGGCCACGAATTGCGAGCCACCGGCAAAGACCAAGGCGCTCATCATCGCCGCTTCGAGACTGCTCAACCCCTTGGCAGCGGCAACGGCGCCGAAGACCAGCCCGATCGGCACCACGGCTGTCGTGAGCGGGGCCATCGCCCGCATGCCGCCGACAAATTCATGCAGGATTTCGGCCCTTTTCACGTCCGCGATCTCCGTCGTTGTTCACCAGAGCTCATAGGAGGAGAACCACGCCGGGTCTTGAACGAAAGTGATCAGCCGGCGCGGAAAGCACCCGGCGTGACGCCGGTTCGCGCCTTGAAGTGTCGGGTAAAATGCGCCTGGTCGGCGAAGCCGCACTGGTAGGCCGTGTCGGCCGCCGACCAGCCGAGCCGCAGCAGGCCTCGCGCCTCGCGCACGCGCTTGTCGGTGAGGAAAGCGTGCGGGGTGATGTGGAACTCCTTGCGGAAAGCGCGGATCAGATGTGCGCGGCTGAGCCCCGCCACCTTGGCAAGCTCGTCGAGGCCGATGTCACGCGCGTAATTTTCGATCAGATAGTCTCGCGCGCGATGCACGGCGGAGCTCTCGCGCGATCGGACGGGAACGATGATGGCGCTTCCGTGCCGCTGAAAAAGTGTTGCCAGGAAACTGAAAAGGCCTTCGTCCGCCTCGAGCGCTCCCGCCTTACCTTCGAGCGTACGGTGAGCACGGTGGAAGGCGCCGGCAAGCTCCGGATCCGTCAGCCATTGCCGCGAAAAGCAGGGCGTTCCACGGAACGGTCGGCCGGTGACATCCTCGAGAACCTCGACGAAGAGCTCCACCGAGGGATAGATCATGCGATAGCGGTAGCCGTCAGCGCCCGGATGCCCGTCATGCACCTCGTCGGGGTTGATGAGATAAAAGTCGCCCGGCCCTGTCCGGGATCGCTCGCCCTTGATGGTGCTGATCTGAGAGCCGGCTTCGATGGCGCCGATGCTGAACGTGTCGTGCGCGTGCGGCGCGAATTCGTGGGTGATGAATGTGGCGCTCAGACACTCCATGCCGTTGAAGCGGTGATCCCGCCAGAATCGGGTCCGTTCGGCGCCCTTGAGCGGCATGGCCCCGGTGGCCTCTTCCTGGGAAATCGTATGCATCGACCGATCCTACAGCGCCGCGCATCTTACCAAACGCGCAATGGCCGCCGTAGCACTTTTGAATTGCTGCATGTCCATTTCCTAAATCGAGGTCGACTTAAGGAAACAAGCAGTAGCGCCGTCACGGCGGGGCGTCTTGTACAAAAGTGCTCGCCCGCATCGCAGGCCGCATGGGCGAAGCCGTTTGCTGCCATCGACGCTTGCATGTAAAGCTCAAGCCATCGCCAAAGAGAGCCCCGCCTCATGCACAGTCCCGAATTTCTCGCTGCCTCCAACCGGCTCACCATCGACCTCGCCGCGCTTGCCGACAACTGGCGGTCCATGGACGAGCGCTCGGGCAAGGCCCGCGCCGCCGCCGTACTCAAGGCCGACGCCTATGGCATCGGGGTCTTCGAGGCGGCGCCGGCGCTCTATGCCGCCGGAGCGCGTGATTTCTTCGTCGCCAGCGTCGAGGAAGGCGCCGAACTTCGCCCGCTGATACCGGACGCACGAATCTACATCCTAGCCGGCATGTGGCCGGGCAACGAGGAGCTCTTCTTCGCCAACGACCTCGTGCCGATCGTCAACTCGGACGAGCAGCTTGCCGTCTTCATGGCCGCGCTTTCCGAGCGGGGCGACTATCCTTGCGTGCTGCATGTCGACACCGGCATGAACCGCCTCGGCCTCTCCGTGGAGGAAGCTCTCGCGCTTGCCCAAGACCCGGCGCGACCCGCAAGCTTCTCGCCCGTGCTCGTCATGAGTCACCTCGCCTGCGCCGACGACCCGCCGCATCCGATGAATCTCGGCCAGCTTCAGCGCTTCCGCGAGGTGACGGCGGCCTTTGACGGCATCCCCGCGAGTCTCGCCAATTCGGGCGGCGTGTTCCTCGGCGTGGACTATCATTTCGATCTCACACGTCCGGGAATCTCCGTCTATGGCGGCGAGGCGGTGAACGGCGCCGCCAATCGGATGAAGCCGGTCGTAGCCGCGGAAGCGCGCATCCTGCAGGTCCGTACCGTCCCCTCTGGCGGCACGGCGAGCTACGGCGCCTCGGCGCGCTTTACCCGCGATAGCCGCATCGCCACGGTCGCGGTCGGCTATGCCGACGGCTATCACCGCTCGCTTTCGGGCGGCGGTGTCACGCTCCGGCAGGCGATGCCGTCGGGCGCCGATGGCTTCCTGCACGGACAGAGGGTGCCGCATGTCGGGCGGGTGACGATGGACTTGAGCCTCTTCGACGTCACGGACCTGCCGGAAGGGGCCGTTCGCGCCGGCGACTATGTCGAGCTCTTCGGCCGCAATATCGCGATCGACGACGTGGCCCGTGCCGGCGGCACGATCGGTTACGAACTGCTGACGAGCCTCGGCCGCCGCTACTGCCGCGAATATATCGACAACAGCTGAGCCAGTCCGCTGTTGAAAACCATCCTTTAAAACGGCATTTCGCGTCATTATGTGACCGCCGAAAGCGATTCCCGGGTGGAGAGGCGCCGCCCACATCCGACTTCCGAAAGCGAATTCTCATGGCGAAAGCCCGCACCCAGTTCACCTGCCAGAATTGCGGCACCGTCCACTCCCGCTGGGCGGGCAAATGCGACGGCTGCGGCGAATGGAACACCATCATCGAGGAAGACCCGATGGGCGGTATCGGCGGCGGCCCCTCGCGTGCGCCGAAGAAGGGGCGCCCCGTAGCGCTGACGACGCTTTCCGGCGAGATCGAGGATGCGCCGCGGATCGAGACAGGTATCTCCGAACTCGACCGCGTGACCGGCGGCGGTTTCGTGCGCGGCTCGGCGCTCCTCGTTGGCGGCGATCCCGGCATCGGCAAGTCAACGGTGCTGATGCAGGCAGCAGCGGCGCTTTCGCGCCGCAAACATCGGGTGATCTACGTCTCGGGCGAAGAGGCGGTCGCTCAGGTGCGGCTGCGCGCCCAGCGGCTCGGCGCCGCCGACAGCGACGTGCTGCTTGCGGCCGAAACCAATGTCGAGGACATTTTGGCGACGCTTTCCGAAGGCAAACGGCCGGATCTCGTCATCATCGATTCGATCCAGACGCTATGGAGCGACACGGTCGATTCCGCTCCCGGGACGGTGACGCAGGTGCGCACCGGGGTGCAGGCGATGATCCGTTTCGCCAAACAGACCGGCACGGCGATCGTGCTCGTCGGCCATGTCACCAAGGAAGGTCAGATCGCCGGTCCGCGGGTGGTCGAGCATATGGTCGACGCGGTGCTCTATTTCGAAGGCGATCGCGGTCATCACTACCGTATCTTGCGAACCGTCAAGAACCGCTTCGGCGCCACGGACGAGATCGGCGTGTTCGAGATGTCGGACCGCGGTTTGCGCGAAGTCGCAAATCCATCGGAGCTCTTTCTCGGGGAGCGCAATGAGAAATCGCCGGGTGCTGCCGTCTTTGCCGGCGTGGAAGGAACCCGGCCGCTGCTCGTCGAGGTGCAGGCACTCGTCGCGCCGACCTCGCTCGGCACGCCGCGGCGCGCAGTGCTAGGCTGGGATTCGGCGCGGCTCTCAATGATCCTCGCCGTGCTCGAGGCCCATTGCGGCGTGCGCCTCGGCCAGCACGACGTCTATCTGAATGTCGCCGGCGGCTATCGCATTTCCGAACCCGCGGCCGACCTCGCCGTCGCTTCCGCACTGGTTTCGTCGCTTGCCGGGCTTGCCCTTCCGGCTGATTGCGTCTATTTCGGCGAAGTCAGCTTGTCGGGCGCCGTCCGGCCGGTTGCGCATACCGCTCAACGTCTCAAGGAAGCCGAAAAGCTCGGTTTCTCCCAGGCCGTATTGCCGTCCGCATCGACCGACCTGCCGAAGAGCGGCAATGGCCGGTGGAGCGAGATGGAAAGCCTGCCGGACCTCGTGGCGCAGATCGCCGGATCACGGCGCGCGCTGCAGCGGGCGGAAGAAGCGGAATGAGGCATCGGCCGCGCGATCGGCAGTGAATAGATGTTCTCAAGCGCGTGCGCGAGCGGCCGGTGTCGGATAAGCGTTGTATGACCCGCTTGGAGACGGGGTCGGAGTAAGGACAACATGCCCATCACAATTCTCGACGGTATCGTTCTCGGCGTCGCACTGTTTTCGGCAATTCTCGCCATGGTCCGCGGTTTCTCGCGCGAGGTTCTTTCGGTCGCAAGCTGGATCGGTGCCGCCGCCGCCGCGTATTTTCTCTACCCGCACCTGCTGCCCTATGCGAAACAATATACCGACAACGACACGGTCGCGATGATCGGTTCGGCCGCCGTCATCTTTCTGGTGGCGCTGATCGTCATTTCCTTCATCACGATGCGGATCGCCGATTTCATCATCGACAGCCGCATCGGCGCTCTCGACCGTACGCTCGGATTCCTCTTCGGTGCGGCGCGCGGCGTTCTCCTCGTCGTCGTCGCCATGCTGTTCTTCAACTGGCTGGTCGTGCCCCAGCAGCAGCCGATCTGGGTCACGCAAGCAAAGTCGAAGCCGCTGCTCGACAATCTCGGCAACAAGCTGGTCGAACTGCTGCCGGAAGAAGCGGACGCCACCATTCTCGACCGTCTGCGCGGCCGCGATACGACCGGCGAGGGGGAGAGCGAAAACCCGCCCGCCGCCACCGAACAGGCGCCGGCGACGAACGGCTGACAGAGGAAGCGTTTGCAAGAAAGCCCGCTGTGCGGGCTTTGTCTATTTGAAATGACGCTCGCCAGGCTTTTCGGCTAAGATTGCTTGACGACTGGCGGACCGATCACGATATGCGCACGGCACGGAGCAAAGGCAGACTGCGATGACCGATCTCAGATCCAGTGAAATCCACGACGAACTCGATGGCGATACGCTGCACGAAGAGTGCGGCGTTTTCGGCATTCTCGGGCATCCGGATGCAGCGACGTTGACGGCCCTCGGCCTGCACGCGCTCCAACACCGCGGCCAGGAAGCAGCCGGCATCGTTACCTTCGATGGCAAGCAGTTCTACACCGAAAAGCGCATGGGCCTCGTCGGGGATCACTATACGGATCCCGCAACGCTGGCGAAGCTGCCGGGGTATATTTCCATCGGGCATACGCGCTACTCGACGACCGGCGAGGTGGCGCTGCGTAACGTTCAGCCGCTCTTTGCCGAGCTCGAAGTCGGCGGCATCGCCATCGCCCATAATGGGAACTTCACCAATGGCCTGACGCTCCGCCGCCAGCTGATCGCCGACGGCGCGATCTGTCAGTCGACCTCGGACACCGAAGTCGTCCTTCACCTCATCGCCCGCTCCAAGCAGACCTCCTCCTCCGATCGCTTCATCGACGCCATCCGCCAGATGGAGGGGGGTTATTCCATGCTGGCCATGACGCGGACCAAGCTGATCGCCGCGCGCGACCCGATCGGTATCCGCCCGCTCGTGATGGGCGAGCTCGACGGCAAACCGATCTTCTGTTCGGAAACCTGCGCGCTCGACATCATCGGGGCCAAGTACATCCGCGATGTCGAGAACGGCGAAGTGGTCATTTGCGAAATCCAGCCGGATGGCTCGATCTCGATCGACGCGCGCAAGCCGGAATCGCCGCGGACCGAACGGCTCTGCCTTTTCGAATATGTTTATTTCGCCCGTCCCGACTCGGTTGTCGGGGGCCGCAGCGTCTATGTGGCGCGCAAGAACATGGGTATCAATCTCGCCAGGGAAGCACCCGTCGAGGCCGACGTTGTCGTTCCCGTGCCCGACGGCGGAACTCCGGCCGCACTCGGTTACGCACAGCAGAGCGGAATTCCCTTCGAATATGGCATCATCCGAAATCACTATGTCGGGCGGACATTCATCGAGCCGACGCAGCAGATCCGCGCCTTCGGCGTCAAGCTAAAGCATTCGGCCAACCGCGCCATGATCAAGGACAAGCGCGTGGTGCTCGTCGACGATTCCATCGTGCGCGGTACGACCTCGGTCAAGATCGTGCAGATGATTCGCGATGCCGGCGCACGCGAGGTGCATGTGCGCGTCGCAAGCCCGATGATCTTCCATCCGGACTTCTACGGCATCGACACGCCGGACCGCGACAAGCTGCTTGCCAATCAGTATGCCGACCTGGCCTCGATGTGCCGCTATATCGGCGCGGATTCGCTCGAGTTCCTCTCGATCGACGGCCTTTACCAGGCCGTCGGCGGCGCGCCGCGCGACGCGCAGGCGCCGCAGTTCACCGACCACTATTTCACCGGTGACTACCCCACCCGCCTCCTCGACCAGGAAGGCGCGAGCAACGTCCGCAAGCTCTCGGTTCTTGCCAGCAACGGATAACAAGACAACACAATGACGCCCAATCTGAAAGACCGGATCGCCGTCGTCACCGGCGCATCGCGCGGTATCGGCTACTTCACCGCCCTCGAACTCGCCAAGGCCGGCGCACATGTCATCGCCTGCGCCCGCACCGTCGGCGGACTGGAAGAGCTCGACGACGCCATCAAAGCTGGCGGTGGTTCGGCAACGCTCGTTCCCTTCGATCTCGCCGATATGGCCGCCATCGACAAGCTCGGCGGCGCCATCAACGAGCGCTGGGGCAAGCTCGACATCCTGGTTGCCAATGCCGGCGTGCTCGGGACAATTTCGCCGATCGGCCATGTGGAGGCAAAGGTCTTCGAAAAGGTGATGACGATCAACGTCACCGCCACGTGGCGGCTGATCCGCTCGCTCGAGCCGCTGCTCGTGCGCTCCGATGCCGGACGTGCGCTCCTTCTTTCGTCAGGCGCCGCGCACAAATGCAAGCCCTTCTGGGGACCCTACTCCGCCTCGAAGGCCGCCGTCGAAGCGCTGGCGCGCACCTGGGCGCATGAAACGCAACGCCTGCCGCTGCGTGTCCTGAGCGTCGACCCCGGCCCGACCCGCACCGCCATGCGGGCGCAAGCGATGCCGGGCGAGGATCCGTCGTCGGTGCCGCACCCTTCCGAGGTCGCCGCCGCGCTGATGCCGCTCTTCGGTCCCGAGCAGACGGAAACGGGCAAGCTCTTCATCGTCCGCGAGAAGAAGATCGTCGATTATCGGATGCCGGAATAGGTTCGGCCAGCTTCACAGCCCCCCATCCTGCAGCGCCGCGCGTCTTTTCGGACGCGCAAACGTCGCTATGACTCTTGGAATCTGCGCATAGAGCTTTCGGAAAATCGTTGGCGGAAGAGGGAGCTGGAAGCGCGACCGCAAATCCCCTTTCGCCCCGCTGCGGGAGAGAAGGTGCCGGCAGACGGATGAGGGACAGACGCGTCTGAACCCTCCGCCTATTCACTATCTCCCGGTAGCCCGTCGGTGCCATGCCCCGCAGGCCAATCGCCATATTTCCGCTGCCAGGCGCGCGCGCCGAACGGCAGACTGATCAGGTAGGCAAGCGCGGTCACCACCATGGTTTCCCAGGTATAGGTCATCAGCGTCGCGACATAGAGGACGACGATGAGAATGACCGGCAGCACGAGATCGCGGCGCACCCGGCTGGTTTCGGACTTTCCGGACCAGACCGGCAGGCGGCTGACCAGCAGGAAGGCGATCAGCACGGTGTAGGCTGACGCGACCACCGCAAAAATCCGCTCCGGCGCGAAGCCGAGCAGGCCGATATAGACCGGCAGGAGCACGAGTATGGCGCCCGCCGGCGCCGGAACGCCGACGAAATATTCCGACTGCCAGGAGGCTTTCACCTGACGCTCGGCCATGACGTTGAAACGGGCGAGCCGCAGGCCGGTCGCAATTGCGTAGATCAGGGCCGCGATCCAGCCGATCGAGCGCGCCTGATCGAGCAGGAACACGTAAAGGACAAGCGCCGGAGCCACACCGAAATTGATGATATCGGCGAGCGAATCCATCTGCCCACCGAAGTTCGAGGTGGCTTTGAGCAGGCGTGCGACGCGTCCATCGATCCCATCAAGGAAGGCCGCCAGCAAGACCATGCCGACGGCGAGTTCGAAGCGGTTCTCGAAGGCCAGGCGAATGCCGGAAAGGCCGGCGCAGATCGCCAGAACCGTGATCATATTCGGGATCATCAGGCGCAGCGGAATTTCGCGCAGCCGCGGCCCGCGCGCCTTGTCATGGGTGCCGTTCACCTCGGCGTCCGATGCCGGGCTGCCTGCCGCCTCGTTGTGCCTGGGTTCTTCCATCCGGGGCTCTTCCATGACCGCTCCTTACGCGCGCCGACTGATGACCGGCCCTTTTTCCGAGCCGAATTCGGCGAGCACCGTTTCGCCGGCAACGGCTGTCTGGCCGACGCTGACGCGCGGGGCAGCGCCTTCGGGCAGGAAGACATCGAGGCGCGAGCCGAACCGGATGAGCCCGAAGCGCTCGCCCGCTTCCAGCGCGGCGTTTTCCCCCGTCCAGCAGAGGATGCGGCGCGCGACCAGGCCGGCGATCTGCACGACGCCGATCGCACCATGGTTCGTTTCGATGACGAGGCCGTTGCGCTCGTTTTCGTGGCTGGCCTTGTCGAGTTCCGCATTGAGGAAGCTGCCGGCCCGATAGGCGATGCGCCGGACCGTTCCGCTCATCGGCGCGCGATTCACATGGCAGTCGAAGACGTTCATGAACACGGAAATGCGCAGCATCGGCTCCGAACCGAGACCCAGTTCCTCCGGCGGCGTCACATGGGCGACCGCCGATACGCGCCCGTCGGCCGGGCTGACGACGAGGTCCTCATCGACCGGGGTCATGCGCTCGGGGTCTCTGAAGAAATAGGCGCACCACGCGGTCAGCAGGAAGCCGATCCACATCAAGGGTTCCCACAGAAGGCCAAGCACCAGTGAAACGGCGAAGAAGATCGCAATGAAGCGATAGCCTTCCTTGTGCACCGGAACGAGCGTGTTGCGCACCGTGTCGACCAAGTTCATGAAATCTACTCCAGCTTTACGCGAAACGTCGCCTGAAGCGCGTCGCATTTTGAACGGTTTCGTGCAACGCGCTTCGGGCTTTTTCTTGTGCATGTCGCCGTCCAAAAACCGCTGCAGACTTTCGGGCGATATGCCCTACGGCGACCTTTGCGCGTCCTATCAGACGCGCAAAGGTCGCTGTAGGGCTTTGAATTGCTGCATGTCTTTGTCCTTCTATCGATTTCGATCCAAGGAAACATGCAGTAGCGCGAATTCGATGGCCCGGCAACGCCTGACGCCGCCGGGGCCGCAAGCGGGCATTCGTCAGACGGCGGGCACTCCACGGTCGATGATGCCGAAATCGTCGCTTTCGAGCACCCGCTTCAATTGTTCTTCGGCCTGTGTCGCCTCGCGCTGGCGGCTCCACATCGAAGCATAAAGGCCGTCGCGCTCGATGAGTTCCCGATGCGTGCCGCGCTCGGCAATGACGCCGTCCTTCAGAACGATGATCTCGTCGGCATTGATGACCGTCGACAGACGGTGGGCGATGACCAGCGTCGTCCGGTTGCGGGAAATCACGTCGAGCGCCGCCTGGATCTCCTGTTCCGTCTTCGTGTCGAGCGCCGATGTCGCCTCGTCGAGGATCAGGATCGGCGGTGCCTTGAGGATGGTCCGGGCGATGGCGACCCGCTGCTTCTCGCCGCCCGAGAGCTTCAGCCCGCGCTCGCCGACCGTTGCGCGGTAGCCCTCCGGCAGGCCCCGAATGAAATCGGCGATCTGCGCGGCTTCGGCGGCCGCCTCGACCTCGGCATCGGACGCACTCACCCGGCCATAGCGGATATTGTAGGCGATCGTATCGTTGAAGAGCACCGTGTCCTGCGGCACCATGCCGATGACTGCGCGCAGGCTCTTCTGGGTGACATCACGAACGTCCTGACCATCGATGGTGATCGATCCGCGCTGCACATCGTAGAAGCGGTAGAGAAGCCGCGACAGGGTGGACTTGCCGGCGCCGGACGGGCCGACGACCGCGACTGTCTTGCCGGCGGGCACTTCGAAGGATATCCCCTTCAGGATCGGCCGCGCCTGATCGTAGGCGAAATGCACGTCGCGGAAGGCGATCGCTCCGCGCTCGATCTTGAGATCCGCCGCATTCGGCCGATCGACGACCTCGGGACGTACGTCCAAGAGGTCGAACATGTGCTCGATATCGGTGAGGCCCTGGCGAATTTCGCGATAGACGAAGCCGATGAAGTTCAACGGAATGGCGAGCTGGATCAGCATCGCATTGACGAAGACGAAGTCGCCGATCGTCTGTTCGCCGCGCTGAACGGCCAGCGCCGAGATCGTCATCATGACGGCGGTGCCGGCGCCGAAGATCAGCGCCTGCCCGAAGTTCAGCCAGCCAAGCGATGTCCAGACCTGGGTCGCGGCCCGTTCATAGCGCTCCATCGAGCGATCGAAGCGCCCGGCCTCCATTTCCTCGTTGCCGAAATATTTGACCGTCTCGAAGTTCAGGAGCGAGTCGATCGCCTTGGTGTTGGCGTCCGTGTCGCTGTCGTTCATCGAACGACGGATGGCAATTCGCCAGTCACTGGCGCGCACGGTGAACCAGATATAGAGCCAGACGGTAACGGCGGTAACGAAGAGATAGCTGAAGCCGTAGCCCCACCAGAAGATCACCGCTGTCAGCAGGAATTCGAGGAGCGTCGGCACGCTGTTCAGAATGGTGAAGCGGACGATCGTCTCGATGCCCTTGGTACCGCGCTCGATGATGCGTGAAAGCCCGCCGGTGCGCCGCTCGAGATGGAAGCGCAGCGACAGCTGGTGCATGTGGACGAATGTTCGGTAGGCAAGCTGCCGAACGGCGTGCTGGCCGACACTGGCGAAAAGCGCGTCGCGCAGCTGGTTGAGGCCGCTCTGCAGCAGACGCGCGACGTTATAGGCGAGCACCAGCATGACGGCGCCGGTGAGGAATTGCGGCAGGAAGGCCAGATCCGCCGGCCTGCCATTGAGCGCGTCCGTGGCCCATTTGAAGAAATAGGGCACGAGGATGAGCACGACCTTGGCGACCACGAGAATGACCGTCGCCCAAACGACCCTGAGCTTCAGATCCATACGGTCTGCCGGCCACATGTAGGGCCAGAGATTCGCAATTGTCGCCAAAGGGTTGCTGGTATCGGTGGAAACCGTTTTCGTCTGGGTACTGGATGCCACGTTTCAGTCCGCTTCCGGTGCTCTTGAAGGCCGTCGCTTTCCGGGCGCGACAGGGCCGTCGCACCCCGCAACCCGTCCGGCTCAATGAAAGGCGGCGTCTTTGAGGACGCCGCCTTTGCTTCACAGATAGGTCAGCTCTCCCGCAGCCGCAATGGAAGCGCGGCCGAATGCGCGATTAATCCTACAGCCCGCGCGTCTAGTGCCGCATATGCTTGCGATGGATCTCCCGCGATTCCACATCGGAAAGCGCCTCGCCCGGCACGCCAAAAACCTGCCCCGGTTGAATGAGGTCGGGATTTTCGATCTGCTCGCGGTTGGCGAGATAGATCGTCGTGTAGCGAACGCCTGCCCCGTATACGCGCCTCGAAATCTCCCAAAGCGTGTCGCCGCGGCGAATGATCACTGAGGACTTGCTCTCCTCGAGCGGCGCCTGACGGATCGTCGCCGGCTGCTCATCCGTGTCGGCTGGCGCGGACGCGGCCATGTCCCTCGTCTCGATTTCGGGCTTGGCCGCGGCATCTTCCGCCTCCCCGACCTTTGGCCGCTCGGCAGTGCTCAAGGTTGCCGGTTGCGTTGCCATTACGGGCCTGTCGGAAGCAAGCGCCAGCGCAACACTCGCCGGCTGCGGCAATGCGGGGCCGATTACGCCGTCCACCTTGTCCAAGGCCGCAACGACGCTCGCCGGATCCTCCGGCAAAGACTTCATAACCGCCAGCGCCTCCTCCGCAGCCTTGGCGGCATCGTGCGCCGCCGCGAGCAGCGCCGGCTCGGAATTGTCCGCGGGCTTGAACTCCGCAAGCGACTGAAGGGCGAACTCGGTGGCCGATCGCGCCGCGGCCAGTTCCTCCGCCGTCGGCTGTTTGCCGTCGGCGAAGAGGCCCTTCAGCAAAGCGAGCGCCTTGCCCGCTTCCGTCTTCAGACCATCGAGGCCCGTCGCCGCGGCGTCCGCCGGCGCAGCGGCAATTGCTGCGACTTGGACTCCCTCAGGCCGATCGAAGGGCACCGACGCACGCATGGCCACCTTGGTGGCGTCGTCGTTCATCATGTCGGCCCGGATGATATGGCTACCGACCGCAAGATCGATCATACCATCGACGACGAAGTGCCCCTTTTCGTCGGCCCTCATCTCTCCGAACAGCGTGTCGTCGGCATATATGCGCACCAGCGCCCCCGGCTTTGCATTGCCGGCAACGTACATCGTCTTGCCTTCGATCTCCACGGCTGTCACCTGCAGCCCCGGTACCGCATTGGGCGTGTCCGGCGTCGCCAGGGCAGCAGCAGCACCCGCCTGCGCGGCGGGGGCCGCGGCCACCTGCGCCAGCTCGTCCTCGGCACTCGGCGTGGTGATCAGCCGGCTCGCCTCGCCCGGCCGCGAGACCATCGCCAGCAATTGGCCGCCCGGTTCCTTCGGGACGGAAACGGTCGCAACCTCTTCCGACGTCCGGCTTGCACCGCCGACGCCGACGCTCCTCAGCCTCAGCTGGTGGTCGCCGGCCGGCAAAGGCTTTTCGAAGACGGCTGCGAAATCCCCTGCGGCACTGACATCCGCCGTGCCGAGAACCATGTCACCGCTCAGAATTTCAAGCTTTGTGCCCGGTTCAGCACGACCGGCTATCACGGTCGAACCGTCGGGCTCGACGCGGAGGATGTCAAATCCAGGAACGGTCCAGTTCTTCACCGCATCGGAGGCGGCCGTTTCGGCCGTTGCCGGTGCCAGTTCAGCCGGGACGTCGCCAGCCGTGGACTGCGCGGCCTCTTCCGTCACCTCGTCGTTCAGGTTCGGCTGGACTACGAAAACCATCAGCGCAGTCGCAATCGCCAGCACGCTAAGTGCCACCCAACTGGCCTTGTTCTTTATCATGCCACTCTCCACAGGAGCGGAGTCCTGCTCCGCGCATCCCCATTGCAGGCCTACGCTCGCCAAGCTTTTGGCGCATTATAGCGCAACGGTGGCCCGTCCGTCGGAATTCTTCAATGCATCGCTGAAATTGCTAACGTTTCCTGGGGTTCGGCACAAGCACCGAGTGTGCAGGTGCACACCCGCGGATCGGCTTTTTCCCTCATTATCCTTGACCCATGCTGCGCTGCAATGTCTCTTGGCGGCATGAGCAAGGAAACTTCCCCGATTCGATCCGTCTGCGTCTATTGCGGCTCTCAACCCGGGCGCGATCCCGACCATATGCAGGCGGGTCGTCTTCTCGGCAAGTCGATCGCCGAGCACGCCCTGCAACTCGTCTACGGCGGCGGCACGCGAGGCATCATGGGCGCGGTGGCAAGCGGCGTTCTCTCGGCGGGCGGTCACGTCACCGGTATTATTCCCGAGTTCCTGATGGACAAGGAAGCGACGCGCCATTCGCTGGGGCAGCTCAATGAGCTGATCGTCACGGCGGATATGCACGAGCGCAAGCACAAGATGTTCGAGCGCGCCGATGCCTTCGTCGCGCTTCCCGGCGGCATCGGCACGCTGGAAGAGATCGTCGAGATCATGACATGGGCGCAACTCGGCCGGCACCGCAAGCCGATGGTGTTCGGCAATATCAATGGCTTCTGGACGCCGATGCTGGAACTGCTTCAACACATGCGCGACGAAGGCTTCGTCCACACGGCCCATCTCGTTCAGCCGCTCGTGGTCGACAGGGCCGAGGAGATCGTTCCCCGCATTCTAGCCGCCGCGGCGGCTTCAAAAGGCCGCGAGGGCGAGCGCGAGATCATCTCCAAGCTCTGAATTCGATCTTTCGGAAGAAAGGGGCCACAGATATTGCCCCTTCATCCGCTCATTCTGCCGGCGTCGGCTGCGCCGCTCGTCGCGCCCGGCTTTCCACCAGCATCGCGCCGGAATAGATGAACAGGGCAGCCCAGATCAGAATGAATGCGACGAGCTTCGTGGCCCCGAAGGGCTCGTTGAAGACGAAGACCGCGATCAGGAATATCATCGTCGGGGCGATATATTGCATGATACCTATGGTCGAGAGCCTGAGCAGCTTGGCGCCGTTGGCGTAGATCATCAACGGCACGGCCGTGACGATGCCGCAGGAGAGAAGCAAGAGGACATCGGTCATGCCGGTGTCGCCGAAATGCCCCTCACCCGTTGCCTCCAGCAAGACGATGTAGCCGACCGCCGGGACGCTCAAGAGAAGCACCTCCAGGAAGAAGCCCTGGTTCGGTCCGATCGGCAGCGTCTTGCGGAAGAAGGCGTAAAAACCCCAGGAGATGCAGAGTCCGATCGAGACCCAGGGAAGACCACCCGCATCGAAGGCGAGAACGGCAACGGCGAGTGCGGCAAGCGCGATCGCTACCATCTGCGCCGGGTTCGGCCTCTCCTTGAGCAGCACGGCGCCAAGGAAAATCGAGAAGAGCGGGTTGATATAATAGCCGAGAGCCGTCTCGATCGCACGGCCGGCGCCGATCGCCCAGACATAGATGCCCCAGTTCACCGTGATGAGCGCGGCCGTCAAGGTCGCCATCTTCAGCATGCGCGGAGAGCTGAGCGCCGCCTTGAGCTCCTGTGTGCGGCCGAGCCACACAAGCACCAGCCCGGCGAGCGGCACCGACCAGACGATACGATGCGCGACGACCTCGGGCGCGGGAATATGCGCCACCGCCTTCATGAAGAAGGGCAGGAAGCCCCAAAGGAGATAGGCCGTCAGCGCGAAGGCGAAGCCTCTCGCGGAATCGGTATTGTCGGCGGGCAATTTCGCGTTCGGCTCGGCCATGATCGTGGTCCTGAAAAAATCCGCCGGGCCACGCGAAGAGGCGGGTGCCTACGGCATCACTTAACGGCTCGTCCCATGAACCGCCGTTCCTTCATCGTCCTACCCCAACGAATGATGATGTACCAATTCATTTCCGTGAAGCGAAGAGTGAGGAGCGCTTAAGTCGCGGGAATCGATGGTCGATAGCCCCTCTGGCCTGCCGGCCATCTCCCCCACAAGCGGGGCGACTGGCAAGCGGCACGCGCCCCGTGCCCTCATCAGAAGGTTCTGCATTTGCCAAGCTTCACTGTCGGGCGATCAACCCGCCACGAGTCGCCCCCCTTGTGGGGGAGATGGCCGGCAGCAGAAGGGGTTACCACCAGCCCATGGTGCAACCAGCTTCCCCTACTCCGCCGCCACCAGGCCGACCTGGTCGCGGTTCTTGAGCAGCTTGTAGACAATGCTGTCCATCAGCGCCTGGAAGGAGGCGTCGATGATGTTGTCGGAAACGCCGACCGTCCACCAGCGTGCACCGGTCCGGTCCGTCGATTCGATCAGCACCCGGGTCACGGCCTCGGTACCGCCGTTGAGGATACGCACCTTGTAATCGGCGAGTTCCAGGTCGGCGATTTCCGACTGGTACTTGCCTAGGTCCTTGCGCAAGGCGAGATCGAGCGCATTGACCGGACCATGGCCCTCGGCGACCGACATCATCGTCTCGCCGTTGACGACCACCCTGGCCACGGCTTCCGAGACAGTCTTCAGATTGCCGTTCGCATCGAAGCGCCGCTCGACCATGACCCGGAAGCTCTCGACATGAAAGAAATCCGGCACCGTGCCGAGAATACGGTTGGCGAGTAGTGTGAAGCTCGCATCCGCCCCCTCATAGGCATAGCCCGTCGCCTCACGCTCCTTGACGATCGAGATCAGTTTGTCGAGTCGCGGATCGTCCTTGCCGACCGTGATGCCGCGGCGCTTCAGCGCGTTGATGAAATTGGCCTTGCCGCCCTGATCCGAGACCATGACCTTGCGCAGGTTGCCGACGCTTTCCGGCGCGACATGCTCGTAGGTGCGCGGGTCCTTCAGAAGGGCCGAGGCGTGGATGCCGGCCTTGGTGGCGAAGGCCGAAGCGCCGACATAGGGCGCCTGCGGATCCGGCGAGCGATTGAGGAGCTCGTCGAAAGCGTGGGCAAGCTCGGTTAATTCCTGCAGCCTCTCGGCATCGATGCCGGTCTCGAAACGCGCCGAATAGGTTTCCTTGAGTCCGAGCGTCGCGATCAGTGTCACGAGATTGGCGTTGCCACAGCGCTCGCCGATCCCGTTCAGCGTTCCCTGGATCTGGCGCACGCCGGCCTCGACGGCCGCAAGCGAATTCGCCACGGCCTGCCCCGTGTCGTTATGGGCGTGGATGCCGAGCCTTGCGCCCGGCACGCCCGCCGCAATAACCGCGGCGACGATGTCGCGGATTTCCGGCGGCTGCGTGCCGCCATTGGTGTCGCAGAGCACTACCCAACGTGCGCCCGCCTCGAGCGCAGCTCTTGCGCAGGCGGTGGCATAGGCCGGGTTTGCCTTAAAGCCGTCGAAGAAATGCTCGCAGTCGACCATCGCCTCGCGGCCGGAGGCGACGACCGCCTCCACCGATGCGCGGATGCTCTCGACGTTCTCCTCATTGGAACAGCCGAGCGCCACGGAGACGTGGTAGTCCCAGCTCTTGGCGACGAGACAGATCGCGTCGCTCTCGGCGGCGAGCAGCGCCTTGAGACCGGGATCGTTGGAGGCCGAGACACCCGCACGCTTGGTCATGCCGAAGGCGACGAAAGACGCCTGCGCCGTGCGTTTGCGCTTGAAAAATTCCGTGTCGGTCGGATTGGCGCCCGGATAGCCGCCTTCGACATAGTCGACGCCGAATTCATCGAGCATGGCCGCGATTGCAATCTTGTCCTCGACGGAAAAGTCGATGCCGGGCGTCTGCTGCCCGTCCCGAAGCGTCGTGTCGAAGAGATAGATGCGTTCCCTGGTCATGGCTTGGTTCCAAAATGCAAAGTCTACAAAAGGCGCGGCGGCTTCCGCATCATTCGGTTTTGCCGGCGAACTTGTCAGTCGCGCGGATCAGGCGATCGAGAATCCCCGGCTCGGAATAGGCGTGACCCGCCCCCTCGATCAGGTGGAATTCGGCCCCGGGCCAAGCCTTGTGCAATTGCCAGGCATATCTGGCCGGGCACGGCATGTCGTAGCGGCCGTGTACGACCATGCCCGGGATGCCGTGCAGCTTGTGCGCGTCGCGCAGCAATTGCCCCTCCTCGAGCCAGCCGGCATTGACGAAGAAGTGGTTTTCGATCCGGGCGAAGGCGTCGGCGAATTCCTCCTCCTCGAAACGGGTGCTGGTCTCCGGCTCCGGCAAGAGCGTGATCGTCTCGCCCTCCCAGAGGCTCCAGGCCTTTGCCGCTGCGATCCGCGTCGCGCGGTCCTCGCTCGTCAACCGCCGGTTATAGGCCCGCATCATCTCGTGGCGCTCTTCCGGTGGGATCGGAGCGATGAAGCGCTCCCACTTGTCCGGGAACATCTCCGAGACGCCGAACTGGTAGTACCAGTCGAGCTCACCCCTGGTGAGCATGTAGATGCCGCGCAGGACAAGCTCGGAAACGCGCTCCGGATGGGTTTCGGCGTAAGCGAGCGCCAGCGTCGATCCCCAGGAGCCGCCGAAGACCAGCCACTTTTCCACACCGGCCAATTCCCTGAGCAGCTCGATATCGGCCACGAGATGCCACGTCGTATTCGCCTCCAGTTCTGCATGCGGCGTCGACTTGCCGCAGCCGCGCTGGTCAAAGAGCAACACGTCGTAGAGCTCCGGATCAAAGAGGCGGCGGTGGTTCGGCGAGATCGTGCCGCCAGGCCCCCCATGCAGGAAGACCGCCGGCTTGGCGCCGGGCGTACCGACCCGCTCCCAATAGACGTGGTGTCCGTCGCCCACGTCCAGGTGACCGGAAGCGTATGGCTCGATTTCGGGATAGAGGGTGCGCAGATCAGCACTCACTGAAGTCTTCCTCGGGTGGCCAGTGGATGGTGTCGAAATCGGGATGCTGGCGGTTGGATTCCAGCACGGCGAGATGGCGCGCGGCGGCCGCTTCGCTGCCGTCGTCGGTCTCCTTTTCACGCAGGCCCGGCAGGTGCGAAAACCACAGCATGCGCGACTCGACGCCGGACTGGTACCCCGGCTGCACGTCGTCCGGATCGTCGAGAGAGCCGAGCGTGATATTCAGGAAACTCTCGTTCGGCATCTCGTAGAAAAGCGGGGTGCCGCATGCGCGGCAAAACCCGCGCCGCACGAGGTCCGACGACCGGAACCAGGCGGGCTCACCACGCGTGATCTGGAAATCCTCGCGCGCGATATTGGCGAGCGGCAGGAAATAATTTCCGGCCGCCTTCTGGCACATGCGGCAATGGCAGATATGCGCATCCTCGAGCGTGCCCTCGGCGCGATAACGCACCGCGCCGCATTGACAGCCGCCCGTGAAGATGCGCCGGATCATCATGACCAGGCTCCCGCCGCCGGCCAATGCTCGGTCTCGTGGTCCGGATGCTGGAACGAGATGATCTGCTCCTGGCGCGCATAGTAATCCGGATCTTCGTGAACCGGCTGGTCGAAGATGGTCTCGACCCAAGGCAGCCGCGCCTGAAAGTTGACCTGGACGCGCGGCGCCAGATCGGAGCGGTCATCAAAGGCGCCGATCGCGATTTCGAGCCCGCCGGGATGCCGGTAGGTCAGCGGCGTGCCGCATTTCGGACAGAAGCCGCGATCGATGTTGACGGAAGACTGGAAATAGCTCGGTTCGGCACGGGTCCATTCGACGCCATCCTTCGGCGCGGTCACCAGGGCTGAGAAGAACGAGCCGAACTGCTTCTGGCACATACGGCAATGGCAGATCGACGGGCGTCCAAGCGCGCCGCGGATGCGGAAGCGAACGGCGCCGCACTGGCACCCTCCTGTTCTGACGGTCTCGCTCATCGTCTCTCCTTTCGTGGCCAGGTTTCCGTGTCATGGTCCGGGTGCTGATAGGAAACGAGATCGGCGAGGAAAGATGTCGAATCCAGGTCGGCCATCGTGTCCTCGCCGGGAAGTTCCGGGACGCGATCGACATAAGGCAACTTCGCCTCGACGCCCCATTGGATCGTCGGCGCGATCCCTTCCGGCCTGTCGAAAGCCGCGATCGTCAACGCCATCCCGTCCGGCGCCTCGTAGGTAAGCGGTGTCCCACAGTTTCCGCAGAAGCCGCGCCACACGTGGTTCGAGGATTGGAAGCGCGTTCGCTCGCCACGCGTCCAGATAAGCTTTGCACCACGAACGGAGACAAGCGGCAGGTAGAAGTTGCCGCTCGCCTTCTGGCACATACGGCAATGGCAGACCGAGGCGTCGCCGAGCTTGCCTTCCAGGCGAAAGCGAACCGCACCGCATTGGCATCCGCCAGTATGGATATCGTCAACCATGTGGCCCTCCTCTTGCCTCGCGTGCCGTCGGTCCTTGCACTCGCGTCAGTCAGGTCTGCGAGCGCTTCACTTCCCAGGTGGTCACCCGTTCACCGGTTTCCGGGTCCTTGCTGTCCTTGAGCTGGATGCCCCGCGCCTGGAGATCGGCGCGAATCGCGTCGGCCTCGGCAAAATTCTTCGCCTTCAGGAGTTCGAGGCGCGCGCGCACCCGGGCGTCGATCTCGTGCACGACCGCTTCGTCGAGTTCGATCTCCTTCGGCACGATGCCGATCAACGCGGCGCTCGCGGCGAAGGAACCGAGATATTGGGCATCAGCCGATGCCTTCTGTGCCAGCGCATGCAGCGCCTGGATCGCTGTAACCGTATTGAGGTCGTCCGCAAGAGCTGCCAGGACCTGGCGGTCCGGCTCGCCGGCCGCGTCGCCCGGCACCGGCCACTTGGAGAGCAGATGCTCGGCTTCCTCCAGCCGCTTGATCGAAAAGTCGATCGGCTCGCGATAATGCGTCATCAGCATGGCGAGCCTCAGGACCTCTCCCGGCCATTGGCGGCCGCCGAATTTCTCCGTGTGCAGAAGATCGTAGATGGTGATGAAATTGCCTTCCGACTTCGACATCTTGCGGCCTTCGACCTGCAGGAAGCCGTTATGCATCCAGACATTCGCCATTACCTCGGTGCCGTGAGCACAACGCGATTGGGCGATCTCGTTCTCGTGGTGCGGAAAAATCAGGTCGATGCCGCCGCCATGAATGTCGAAGGTTTCGCCAAGATAGCGTCCGCTCATAGCCGAGCACTCGATGTGCCAGCCGGGCCGGCCCCGCCCCCAGGGGCTTTCCCAGCCAGGCTCATGCTCCTCGGAGAGCTTCCAGAGCACGAAGTCTCCCGGGTTTCGCTTGTGTGCGTCGACGGCGACGCGTGCGCCTGCCTGCTGTTCCTCGAGGACGCGCTTGGAAAGCTGCCCGTAATCGGCCATCGACGTCGTGTCGAACAGCACCTCGCCCTCGGCCTCATAGGCATGGCCTTTGGCGATGAGCTTCTCGATGATCTCGATCATCTGAGCGATGTTCTCGGTGGCGCGCGGCTGCATGGTCGGGTCGAGGCAGCCGAGCACCGCGGCGTCTTCCAGGAACTGCTTCTCGGTCGTTTCCGTCACACGGCGAATCGCCTCGTTCAACGGGAGGCCGGGATAGTCGCGCAAAGCCCGCGCATTGATCTTGTCGTCGACGTCAGTGATGTTGCGCGCATAGGTGACATGGCTTTCACCGTAGACATGGCGTAGCAGCCGGAAAAGCACGTCAAAGACGATGATCGGCCGCGCGTTGCCGATATGGGCATAGTCGTAGACCGTCGGCCCGCAGACATACATGCGGACGTTCTGAGGATCGATCGGCCGGAAATCGGCCTTTTCGCGCGTCAGGGTGTTGTACAGCTTCAAAAGCGGCATTCCGCCCATCCCAAATCTCCAAGCCTGCATGCAACCGTTGCAATAGCGCGTCCGGGGCGGCCCGCACGTTTTGTCATCTTGGATTTCTGGAGACGAAAACGGCCAGGCCAGCGGAACGCTAGCGAATAATCTTCCGGCAAATAATGCAGATAACCGTTTTCATGACGCCCCTTATCGCGCGTCGCTCCGCCTCGGTCAAGAGGCGAGCCGCATGCAAGCGAAAGTCGTCGTCAAAGCTCATGGCCACGGATTTGTCATGATTTGGCTTATCCGAAATCGCCACTCGGGAAAGCGATTCGTGACGGCTGTGCGCCGCGTCCTGTTTCCCGAGGAAACGAAAAGTGACGCCGCTTTCGGGCACAAAAAAGAAAGCGATGCGTTACCCAGGACCAGGGAAACACCAGGGAGAGATGAAATGAAATCCGCGAAGACCACGAGGCCACCGTCATCGGATCTCGTCAGGAAATACCGGCCACTCGGCATCAAGGCCGTGCTGGCTGCCGCCCTGCAAGCCAAGGTCAAACCGACAAACTCCAGGACCATCAAGCGCCGCGCGTGAGCGCGCCCCCTAGAACAGCGACAGCTGGCCGCTCCCGTCTCCGCTCAGATCCTCCGTCTCAGATGCAGCCCCTGTGGCCGGCGTGACTTCTTCCTGAATCTCGGGGCCCGAATTCGCGACCTTGTTGACCCGGCCAGAGACGGGAATCGCCTCGAAGAGCTCCTCTGGCGCAGGGCCCATGAGATCGGCAACATCGCGTGGTTCCTGCGTCCGGCAATCCAGCCAACGGGTGAAAGCCTCGGGCTGAATGACAACCGGCATGCGGTCGTGGACGTGGCCAACCGCCTCGTTGGCTCTGGTCGTCAGGATGGCTGCGGTATCCACCTCCGATCCGTCGGCGGATGACCAGGTTTCCATAAGGCCGGCAAATGCGACGATGCCGCCTCTTTTCGGCCGCACCCAATAGGCCTGCGAGACGCCGCGGATACCCTTCGGCGGACGGTGCCACTCGTAGAAGCCGGATGCGGGCACCAGGACGCGGCGGTGCCGCATCGCAGCGCGGAAGGCGGCCTTGTCCGCCGCCGTTTCCGCGCGGGCATTGGTCAGCAATGGAAAGGAGCGTGGGTCCTTCACCCAGCCCGGCGTGAACCCCCAGCGTGCGAGGAGTGCCTTGCGCTCCGGCAGATTGCTGCCGGGCGCCGGCCGCTCCGAGGCGACAACGACAAGGATTGGCTGCGTCGGAGCGATATTGAAGCGTGCCGGAAAGTCCTCGACCTTCAGCAGTCCAAACAGTTCCAGCAATTCTTCCGGCGTGGCCGTCAACGCAAAACGTCCGCACATGACAGGGGTGTGGCATTTCGCTTAAGGTGGGTCAACAATCCCACGCACTTCGACCCGGATAATGCAGCGCCAACCCGAACTCGCTTCCTCCGCAATTCTCGAACGGGACGGGCGCTATCTCCTCGTCCGGCGGGCCAATCCGCCCGCGGCCCGGATGTATGCCTTTCCGGGTGGCCGCGCCGAGCCTGGCGAAACGCCGGCGGAAACCGCCCTTCGCGAACTGGCGGAGGAGACCGGCATAAGGGGTTGCAATCCCGTGCTGTTCGAGGTTTACGACATTCCTCCGAGACGGCCCGAGAACCGGCACTTCCAGCTTTTCGTCTTCAAGGTTGAGGCGGACTCCGCCTCCGTAGCGGTCGCCAGCGACGACGCCATGGGCGTCGGCTGGTTCACTCCGGAAGAAATCTTCGCCTTGCCCGTTCCGGAAAGCGTTCGCGACTGCGTGGAGAAGCTGATCTGCATCCGGCCGCCAGTCGGCCCGGGATAGGATGCGGACATCCCCGGTCGTCCGTCCGGATCCCGCTCTACGCCGACTCTCTCAAAAAATGCTCGCGGTCTCCTGCCGCACAGGCTTGAAACCGAAGCCGATTCGGCTTTGATGGAGCGATGAACGTTCAATCGCTTTCAATCCGGCTGTTCCTTACCGGTGCGACGCTTGCCTTGGCGGCAGCCTCTGCCGCACAGGACGCGCCGCCCCCCGAGAAAGCCCCGCCCGCTATCGAGGCGAAACCGCCGCCCTATGAGCAGCGCCTGATCCGGCTCGCTGAAATACTGGGTTCGGTCCACTACCTGCGCGACCTCTGCCTGGCCAAGCCCGAAGACACCTGGCGGCAATCGATGCAGGCATTGATCGACCGGGAGACCGTCGGCGAGCCGAAACGACGCGAGCACATGACCGCCGCCTTCAACCGCGGCTACCGGACATTTGCCTCCGTCTATACCGTCTGCACGGAATCGGCGACGCTCGCCGAGGCGCGGTACCGTGCCGAAGGCGCAACACTTGCTTCCGAAATCGTCGCGCGCTTCGGTAATTAACAGGATATTAACCTCTTTTTCCGCGAGCCCGTGTCGTTTCGGGAAAAGGCTGCTAAGTTGTTAAGACAGTGGTAAGGAGTGACCGGCCTGTCTGCCCCGTTCAGTTGCGGTTCAGCAGAGAGGCGCTAGCTTAAGCCAAGTGTACGTGATGGAACCCGCATGGAACGAATGATGGAACCAAGCCTGACCGACATTGACGACATGATCGTCCACGAAAAAATGCAGGCGGCCCTGGAACACCAGAATGAAGCCTGGGCGGACGGTATGGCGGACGGAATCGAGCCGGAAATCATCGCCGACGCGGCCATTGCGCTGGCAATGCGGGAAACCATCCGGCTCCATGGTGAAGAGGGTGCCGAAGCCATGCTGAATTCCCTTCGCGAGCGAATGCTCGCCGGAGAGTTTTCGCCACAGCGGACCATACAATAATCCCAGGACTGCCCATGAGCCGGACTTCAGCCTGCCGGGCGGCCCCGGTGCGTCTCGTCACGCTGCTGCTGGCGAGCGTCGTCCTGTCATCGACGGCGGCTGCCCCGGCATTCGCGCTCAGCGAGTTGCAGCCTGCCCCCGCTCCCGCTGCCAACGAGCAGAACGAAGCACCGGCGGAAGCACCTGAAGAGGCGCCGGCTGAAGCCGCTCCGCTCGAGATTCCAACGCCTGACCCGTTGGTGAACGAGCCGGCGGAAGAGACCGTCGAAGAGGCTGTGCCGGAGGTGGTCGAGCCCGTCGAAGTGCTGACTGACGTCTCGAAGCTTCCGGCACCCGTCGCCCGCATGCGCGAACTGATCGTCGAAGCCGCTGCCTCCGGAGACATTGAGAGGCTGCGCCCCCTGCTCGGCAAGGGTCCGACCCAGACGCAAGTGTCCGGCACCGCTGGCGAGGAGGATCCGATCGCGGTGCTGAAGGGCCTGTCCGGCGACCAGGAAGGCGTCGAAATTCTTGCGATCCTCCTCGACGTCCTTTCGACCGGTTTCGTCCTCGCAGACAAGGGCACGCCGGAGGAGGCCTATATCTGGCCCTACTTTGCCGAAAAGCCTCTGTCGTCCCTGACGCCGCCGGAGAAGGTCGATCTCTTCCGCCTCGTCACAGCCGGTGACTTCGCCGGCATGGAGGAACTCGGGAATTACAATTTCTATCGTGTGGGCATTGCGCCCGACGGCCGTTGGAAATTCCTCGTCGCCGGCGATTGACCGGCGCGCTTGCTCTTGCCGGCCGGAAATCCTACCTGTTCGACAAAGAGAACAGGAATCGAAGCCATGCCCAAGCTTTGCCTTGACGACCGTGCAATGATCAGCGTTTCCGGCAAGGACGCCGAAGCGCTTCTGCAAGGCCTGATCACCACCGACGTCGCCGCGCTGGTCGCGGGCGAAGCCAAGCCTGGCGCCCTCCTGACGCCGCAGGGGAAGATCTTTTTCGAGTTCCTGATCTCCCGCGACGGTGAGAGATTCCGGCTGGAAACGACGAGCGACCAGGCCGAAGCGCTGCTAAAGCGCCTGACCATGTACAAGCTCAGATCGGCAGTGGAGCTTTCGCTCGCCTTGCCCGCGCCGGTAACGGTCGCCTTCGGCGAAGAGCAACCGAGCGGCAGCTATCGCGACCATCGCTTCGAGAAGGCCGGTAAGCCGGTCTTCCGGCTCTATGCCGAGACGGCGGAGGCCGACGCAACCGTCGCCGATCTCGACGGTTTGAGAATCGCGGCCGGCATCGCCGTCGCCGGTCGGGACTATGCCCTGCAGGACGCCTTCCCGCACGATGTGCTGATGGATCTGAATGGCGGCCTGTCCTTCCGCAAGGGCTGCTATGTCGGCCAGGAGGTCGTTTCGCGCATGCAGCACCGCGGATCGGCCCGGCGTCGCGTGGTGATCGTCGCCGGCGAAATGGCGCTGCCGCCGACAGGCACGAGCATTTCCGCCGACGGACGACCGATCGGCGCGCTCGGCACGGTGCGCGACAAGGCGGGGCTCGCGATCGTGCGCATCGACAAGGCGGGGGACGCGATGACCAAGGGGGAAACGCTCCTTGCCGGCGACGTGCCCGTCATGCTGACGCTGCCCGGCTGGACCGGACTTGCCTTTCCGACCGATGCCGGTGAGGCGAGCGCATGACAAATGGGCGTGCCTGGCAGCGGATGCTTTCCGGTCGGCGGCTCGATCTTCTCGACCCCTCGCCGCTCGATGTCGAGCTGGCCGACATCGCCCACGGCCTCGCCCGGGTTGCACGCTGGAACGGCCAGACGACCGGCGATCATGCTTTTTCCGTCGCCCAGCACAGCCTTCTCGTCGAAGAGATTTTCCGGCGCACCAATCGCTGCAATGCCGACGAGTGCCTGATGGCGCTGCTCCACGATGCGCCGGAATATGTGATCGGCGACATGATCTCACCTTTCAAGGCCGTGGTCGGTGGCGGCTACAAAATGGTGGAAAACCGCCTGGAGAGCGCCGTTCACCTGCGTTTCGGGCTGCCGGCGCATACGCCCAGGGAACTGAAGGACCGGATCAAGAAGGCCGATCGCGTCGCCGCCTATTTCGAAGCGACGGAACTTGCCGGATTCTCGCCCGAAGAGGCCCGGAAGTTCTTCGGTCAGCCCCGCGGCGTCACTCGCGATACCCTGCTGATCGACCCGCTGCCGGCGACAGAGGCGCAACGCCTCTTCTCCGCCCGCTTCGAGGCACTCGAGGCTGAGCGCGCCAAGATGGGTCAGGAAGGCGTGATATGACAGGCGTCGTCGTCTCGCCGCTCGCGCGCATAGCGGAAATGGCCGTCCGTCACGGCTGCCGCGAAATGGTGAGCCTGCTTGCGAAGGGTCAGGATTTCCATCGCCCTGCCGTAATCGACGGCACGAAGCATCTGACGATCGGCGTCAACGACATCAGCTTCGCCGGGCCGGGTAACCTCGTGGCGCCGCAGGAGACCCATGTCGAGCAGATCGTCGAGTTTGCACGGCAATGGGATCGTGCGCGGCCGCTCCTCGTCCATTGCTGGATGGGCGTTTCGCGCTCGCCCGCTGCAGCGCTGATTGCGGCACTTGCCGTCGAGCCCGACCAGGACGACGAGGCGCTGGCAATGCGGCTGCGCGTGGCCTCGCCCTTCGCGACGCCGAACACCCGGCTGGTGGAGATCGGTGATCATGCGCTGTCGCGCAGGGGACGGCTGATCGCTGCAGTACGGGCCATCGGCCGCGGCGCGGATGCCGACGGAAATGCGCCCTTCCTCCTGCCGCTCCGCCCGGAGACGAACACGAATGGAGAGTGAGGCACAGCCGGCTACGGTCGAAATCGGCCTCAACGCAGTCATTGTCGCCGTCGTCAATCGCAGTCCACGCATTCTCGCCGTCGCCGAAGCCGATGGCGACGCGCGCGACGGCCTGCCCTTCGGCCCCTTCGATCCGGCACGCCACCGCACGTTCGAGGCGAGCCTTCGCGCCCGCGTTGAAAAGCGGACCGCGCTGAAGCTCGGCTATATAGAGCAACTCTATACCTTCGGCGATCGCGGTAGACAGCGTCTCCCGGGAGAAGAAGGCAAGCACATGGTCTCCGTCGGCTATCTTGCGCTGACGCGCACCGACGCCGAGAACAACGAGCGACTGGCGGCGGCGGGTGCCCATTGGCGGGACTGGTACGGCTATCTGCCGTGGGAAGACTGGCGGCAGGGGCGCCCGGCAATTCTCGACCAGGTGATCCTGCCCGCGCTCGCCCAATGGAAGCTAGGGCCAGCCGGCGAGGAGAAGTCCGCATCCAGCGCTCAGCGTCGGGCGCGCGTGCGCCTCGCTTTCGGTCTCGATGACTTTCCCTGGGACGAGGAGCGTGTGCTGGAGCGCTACGAGCTGCTCTACGAGGCGGGACTGGTACGCGAGGCCGTGATCGACGGCCATTGCCGCGGCCCCGGCGGCCCGGCGGTCGGGATCGCCATGCGGCACGACCACCGCCGCATCGTCGCCACCGCCGTCGCCCGGCTGCGCGGCAAGATCAAGTACAGGCCCGTAGTCTTCGAACTCATGCCGCCGGAATTCACGCTGACCCACCTGCAGGCGACCGTAGAAGCTATCTCCGGTCAACACCTGCACAAGCAGAACTTTCGTCGGCTGGTCGAGGGCGCCGAGCTCGTCGAAGCCACGGGGGGAACACTCGCGTCGACAGGCGGACGGCCGGCCGCGCTTTTCCGATTCCGGCGGCAGATCCTGGACGAACGCCCCGCACCGGGCCTCAAGGTCGGAGGGCGATAAGCGTCACCTGATGACCGCGCAGGCAAGGCGTGCGCCGCCACCGCCGTCCGGCTGACTGCGATTGTCGTCGGAATTTTGATGGACCACCAAAGCGCGGCCGCGGATCGCCGTCCCCGCTTCATCGAGCGATACGAAGCTGTTGAACACATGGGCACGCAGGACACCGTCAGCGCCAACATATTGGTTCGGCAGATCGCCGGCATGCGGGCCGTTTACCGCGAGGAACCCGTGTTCGGCGTTCTCGTCTTCACCGGCAAAGTGATTTCCCGCAGACTCAAAGCCCTCTGCTGGGTCGCAACTGCCCGTTTCGTGCACATGGAAGGCAACCCACGTCTCCGCGGGCAGTCCGCTGACCTCCACCTCCACGAGCACGCCTTCTGCCCCGGCCGTGAGGATAGCCCGCCCCGTCTCCCTGCCATCCTTGCCGATAAAGTCGGCGGTTGCGGTCAGCGACGTTTGCTGCGCGGCGGCTGCACCTGCCAGCCCAGCGGCGAAGAGAAACACGGCTATCGACCTGACCATTGCCAATCCTTCCTTGTTCGCGGTTCAAGACGGCAACGCATGGCTGCCGACCTCGTTCCCCTACCCGGAAGGATTTCGCGGAGGCATGCCTCTGGCCCTAGATCGAAATATCGAGGCCGATATCAAGCGTCGGCGCCGCCATCGTGATCTTCGAGGTTGAGATATAGTCGACGCCCGTTTCGGCGATGGCGCGGATCGTCTCGATCGTCACGTTGCCGGAGGCCTCGAGCCGGGTGCGGCGCGGATCGCCGACGTAATCGTCAGCGCCGAGCCTCCAATGGGCGGCATTGACCGCCACCGCTTCGCTGAGCAGCTCCGGACTCATATTGTCGAGCAGGATCACGTCCGGCGCGGCTCCCAGCGCCTCGCGCATCTGTGCGAGCCCATCGACTTCGATCTCGACCTTGACGAGATGACCACAATAGGCGCGCGCGGCGCGAATGGCGCCGGCGACACCTCCGGAAACGGCGATGTGATTGTCCTTGATCAGCACTGCATCATCGAGCCCATAGCGATGGTTCGAGCCGCCGCCGAGCCGCACGGCATATTTCTCGAGCGCCCTCAGGCCCGGGATTGTCTTGCGCGTGCAGCAGACCTTCGCCGCCGTATGGGCGATCTCGTCGGCGAACTTCGCCGTGTAGGTGGCGATGCCCGACAGATGCATGAGGAAATTGAGCGCCACACGCTCCGCCGACAGCAGGCCGCGGGCGCGGCCGGATATCCGGGCAATTGGCGTTCCCGGTGCGACGCGGTCGCCGTCCTCAACCAGAGCGTCAAAGCGGATCGACGGATCGATGAGGCGGAAGGCGGAGCGCGCCAGTTCCAGTCCGGCAATGACGCCCGCTTCGCGCACGCGCATTTCGGCCGTGGCCGACATATCCGGTCCGATAGTCGCGAGCGTGGTGATGTCACCGGCGCGGCCGAGGTCTTCCAAAAGGGCGCTTCTCACCTGCTCCTCGACCATGAGAGCGGGGAGTTCCGGAAGAAGGGCAACGGTCATGATGGAGTTCCCGGTTTTGCAAATCTAAAGCATGTCGCCCAAAAGTGTGCAGCGGTTTTGGGGCAACGACATGCACAAACAATCTAAAGCGCGACGCACGAGTTACGTTTGGTCGCGACGCGCTTTACGTCAGCGCTGGGTCATGCCGGCTCGGTTTCGGCGAACTCGGCCGCCAGCCGCTCCGCCTTCGCCAACGTCAGATAGGTGCGGCGGCGCCATTCTGGCCGTTCCTCGGGGCAGTCGGCGCGGAAATGGCCGCCCCGGCTCTCTGACCGCTGCAGGGCGGCAGCGGCGATGAGCTTGGCCGTGGTAATGATATTGGCGAAGCGCAGCCGCGTATTGGCGCGCTCCAGTTCGGCGATCTCGCGGATGGCACGCACAAGGCTCTCGCGCGTACGCACGACGCCGACGCACTCGCTCATCAGCCCGCGCAGGCGCTTGAATGGCGGGCTGTCCTCGACCGTCACCGGGTCATCATTCTCGCCGGCATTGTCGCCCCATTCGGTGAGCTTCGGCGCCGGCAGGGTGCCCTTGATGTTGTCGGCAATGCGCGCGGCAAAGACGACCGCTTCGAGCAGCGAATTGGAGGCAAGCCGATTGGCGCCGTGGACGCCGGTCGAGGTCACTTCACCCGCAGCCCAGAGGCCGTCGATCGAGGTCCTCCCCTCTCCGTCCGTGAGCACGCCGCCCATGTGGTAGTGCACCGCCGGCGCGACGGGAATCGGCTGTTCTACCGGGTCGATGCCGGCGACCATGCAGGAGGCATAGACGGTCGGAAACATCTCGGGGAAATGCTTGCCGACGGCCTTGGTGCAATCGAGGAAGGCGCCGCGCCCCGCCTGTACTTCGGCAAAGACGCCGCGCGAAACCACATCGCGGGGGGCAAGCTCACCGTCCGGATGGATGTCGAGCATGAAGCGATGACCCTTGGCGTTGATAAGGACCGCCCCGTCTCCGCGCAGCGCCTCGGTGGCGAGCGGCGCCGGATCCTTGCCGATATTGATCGCGGTCGGGTGGAACTGCACAAATTCGGGATCGGCGATGATGGCGCCGGCCCGCGCCGCCATGCCGACGCCCTGGCCGCAGGCCTCCCAGGGATTGGTGGTGACGGCGTAGAGGTGGCCGACACCGCCGGAGCAAAGCACGACGGCGCGCGCCGGAAACGACACGCGGGTCTTCGATTTACCGGCGTCCGGCCTGGCCACAACGCCGGAAATGAAGCGGCCCTCGCGCACCAGTTCCTCGACCACATAGCCCTCCAGCACGCGGATGGACGGGGTCCTGCGCACCGCCGCGATCAGCGCCTCCATGATCGCCTGGCCGGCCATGTCGCCCTTGACGCGGACGATGCGCCGCTCGGAATGCGCAGCCTCACGCGAAAGCAGGAGCTTGCCCTCGAGATCCCGGTCGAAGGGCACGCCATATTCGAGCAGATCGTGGATGCGCGCCGGCCCTTCGGCAACCATCATCCGCGTCATCTTCTCGTCGACGATGCCGGCTCCAGCGGCAACCGTGTCGGCCACGTGCTTCTCGAACGTGTCGCCCGCGCTCATCGCCGCGGCGATCCCCCCTTGGGCCCAGGCGGAGGAGGCACCGTGGCCGATCGGCGCGGCGGCCAGGATGGTGACGGGCCGCGGCGCGAGCTTCAGCGCGCAGAAGAGGCCGGCAAGGCCGCCGCCGACGATCACGATGTCATCGATCCCGTTGAAGGATTGCGGACGAAAATGGTCAGTCAGCATGGCTCGGTCACTCCTTCGACGGCCTGCATGGGCTGGCTCTGCAGCCGGCGTGTCACTGCTTGAGGTTCACCATACGCTCGACGGCCAGGCGCGCGCGGTCGGCGATCGCCGGATCAACCAGAACCTCTTCCGTCATGTTGAGCAGGCTGTCGAGGATCTTCGGCAGCGTGATGCGCTTCATGTGCGGACAGAGATTGCAGGGCTTGACGAAGTCTACGCCTTGCACCTCCGCCTGGATGTTCGACGCCATGGAGCATTCGGTGACGAGCAGCACGCGGTCGGGCCGCTTGTCCTTGACATAGTTGATCATCCCCGAGGTCGAGCCGGAAAAATCGCAGACGGCGATCACGTCCGGGTGGCATTCCGGATGGCCGATGATCTCAATGCCGGGATTGGCCTCCTTGTAGGCAAGAAGTTCGGCCGCGGTGAAGCGCTCATGAACCTCGCAATGCCCCTTCCAGGTGAGGATCTTCTTGTTGGTCTGACGGGCGACGTTCATCGCCAGATATTCGTCCGGGATGCAGAGCACCGTATCGGAGTCGAGGCTCTCGATCACCGAAAGCACGTTGGACGACGTGCAGCAGATATCGGTTTCTGCCTTCACCTCGGCGGAGGTGTTGACATAGGTGACGACCGGCACGCCGGGATAGCGCTCCTTCAAGAGCCGCACCTCGGCGCCGGTGATCGATTCGGAGAGCGAGCAGCCGGCCTTGGCGTCGGGGATCAGCACCGTCTTGTCCGGATTGAGCAGCTTCGAGGTCTCGGCCATGAAGTGCACGCCGCATTGGATGATGATCTCGGCATCCACCTTGGTGGCGTCGCGCGCGAGCTGCAGCGAATCGCCGACGATATCGGCAACGCAATGGAAGATGTCCGGCGTCTGGTAGTTGTGCGCCAGGATCACGGCGTTGCGTTCCTTCTTCAACCGGTTGATAGCGTGAACGTAGGGCGCATAGGCGGCCCATTCGATCGCCGGAATGAAATCCCTGACCTTTTCATGGAGATGCTCGGTCTCGCGGGCGACCGCCGGGGTGTAGGCGAGATCCGGTTTTTCGATGACGCCGAAGCGCGCCGCAGCGCTCACGAATGCTGGCGCAGACGTTACACCCGTGCGAAGGTCAAGTGTGCTCATCGAGCTCTCCTCTCTCGCCGTTCTCGGCCCGACCAATTATGCTCATATTGAGCATAATTGGTTCAAAACAAAAGCGGCTAAAGCCGCGGGACTCATTTAGAAAGTTTTGTGACAGATTTCAAGCGTCGCAAATGGACGATGCGTCCGGCGCCGCCGGACGCATCGTCTTGCTGTCAGGCCATTGCGGGGCGGGCAACGCCCCGCTCCTCTATCGGCCAATGGACGATAGCCGCGAAGATGCCGAGCGCGACGCCCAGCCACCAGACGGGATCGTAGGACCCGAAGCGGTCGTAGAGATATCCGCCCATCCAGACACCGAGGAAGGAACCGACCTGGTGAGAGAGGAAGACGATGCCACCGAGCAGGCCTAGATGGCGGGTCCCGAACATGATCGCCACCAGTGCGTTGGTCGGCGGCACGGTCGACAGCCAGAGAAGGCCCATGGCGATCGCGAAGACGATGACCGAGGTCGGCGTCTGCGGAATCAGGAGGAAGGCCGTAACCGCGACCGAGCGGCCGAGATAGATCCATGCCAGGAAATAGGGCTTCGAATAGCGCTGGCTGATAACGCCGGCGGACAGCGAACCGATGATGTTGAAGAAACCGATCAGGGCGAGCGCGATCACCGCATAGCGGGCATCGATGCCGATGTCGCCGAGATAGGCCGGGAAGTGTGCCGTGATGAAGGCCACCTGATAGCCGCAGACGAAAAAGCCGGAGACGAGAAGCAGATAGCTCCTGTGGCCGAGCGCTTCCTTCAAGGCCTCGCCGATGGTTTGCGTGGACAGCACTTCCGAGTGCCGGCCGGAACTGGCATTGCCGCGTAGCGGGATGGCAAAGAGCGGCACGAGCAGCATCAACAGACCGAGGTAGACGAGGCTGTCGGACCAGCCATAGGCCGATATCAGCGCCTGGCTTAGCGGCGCGAACAAGAACATGCCCGCTGAGCCCGCCGCCGTGCCGATGCCGAAGACGAACGCACGACGATCGGGCGCGACGTTGCGCGCGAAGGCCGAAAGCACGATGCCGAAGGAGCCTGACGCGACGCCGAGACCCACCAGCACGCCGCCGCCGACATGCAGCCAGATCGGCGCATTCGCAAAGGCCATGATGACGAGTCCGCTTGCGTAGAGCAGGCCCGAAAGCGCCAGCGTGCGCCAGGTGCCGAACCTGTCGGCGACCGCCCCGAAGAATGGCTGGCCAAGACCCCAACAGAGGTTCTGGATGGCCATGGCAAGGCCGAAGGTCGTCCGGTCCCATCCGGTGTCGGCGAGCATGGGCAGTTGGAAGAATCCCATGGCCGAGCGCGGACCGAAGGTCAGCATCGCAATCAGGGAACCGGCGGCGATGATCAGCCAAGGCAGACTGCCATGGTCGGCCGTGCGCACGGCGGCTGGAGTGGCTGCAGGCATGGGAGGCTCCGATTTGTTGAGGGGCCATCCTATGGCGGCGCTTCAATTGCGCAAAGCCAATTAAATTGACGATTGCATCACAGGAATTGATGCCAAGCCATACAACCCACGTTTCAGGCGCTACCGCGCAACTTCATCGGCCAACGCTCCTTCCGGCGGCGAATCACTGTCGCCTCGTCGCCCAGTTTTACCATCCCCTCGCCGCGCGGTACGGCATTCCAGCCGAAGAGGACGCCGGGAACACGGCGGTCGGCGGACATGCGCTTTTCCGAAAGGCCTTGGATCGGATTGCCGCCGATGCGCTCTCCGGTCGTTTGGTCCTGCGTGGTCATGATGCAGCGGGAACAGGGCTTGACGAGATCGAAAACGATGCCGCCGATCTCCAGTCTTTCCCAGAGATCCTCCGCCCAGGGCTCGTCGCAGTCGATCAGGATATTGGTACGGAAGCGCTCCATTCCGACCGGCTCCTGCCCCTTTTCGACGAGGGTACGATTGAGGTCGGCAAGCGAACCGGTGGTCGTGATGAGGATGGGAAAGCCGTCGGCAAAACCGACCGGTGCCGCCGATCCCGCCCATTCGGCGCCGACGAAGCGCTCAGCCTCTTCGTCCATATGGACGAGCTTGACGGGCCGTCCGAACCAAGCGGAGAGCGTTTCATTGGCCGCCTCATCGGCCACCGCGGCGTTCACGTCGCTCGACCAGACGCGGACATCAAGCCGCCGGTCCGGAGCGAAGCGGACGGAGAATTCGCTGCCGTTCATCTTCAGATGCACGCCGCCGTCGACAGGCACCGCTCCAACCTGCGCCAGCGCCTGCAATTCGCGCTGGGTGATGAAGCGGCCATCGGGCCCGACCAGCATGAAACGCCGGTCGCCCACGAGCCCGTCGAGATTGACCGTCACGAACGTTTGCGCAATGGCGCGCCCGCTTTTCAACGGGTGAATGTTGAGACCGGTCACCTTCATCGCGCTCGTCCGGGTTCAGAAACAGAGTCAAGTCATTCTTAGTCCGATTCACCGAGGCGCCGCAACCCGTTGAAATCGCTGTTCTTCAATGGTCTCCTAGCCGCCGGTGGTGCCCGCGACCTCGCGTCAGACCGCCATATTCGGCCGCAAGCTCTTTCCGGACACCGCATCGAAGACATGCAGTTTTCCGGCGCCGGCGGCGACGGCGATCTGCTGGCCCGGCTTGAAATCGTATCGATCGGAGAACAGAGAGACGATCTCGCCATTGCCGTAGCGCAGAAACACCATCGTCTCAGATCCCGTTGGCTCGGTCACGTTCACGGTCGCCTGAAGGCCATCATCGGCAAGCGACAGGTGCTCCGGCCGGACGCCGAGCAAGACCGCCTGCCCATCCCTCGCCTCCGGCTCGAAGCCAAGCGGGATCCCATCACCGGCCTCCGACACGAACAGGTTGCCATCCGCCGCGTATGTTCCCTTCATGAGGTTCATCGAAGGCGAACCGATGAAAGTCGCCACGAAGGTGTTGACCGGCCTGTCGTAAAGCTCGAGCGGCGTGCCGATCTGTTCGACCTTGCCGCTTTGCATGACCACGATCTTGTCGGCCATGGTCATCGCCTCGACCTGGTCATGGGTCACGTAAATCGTCGTCGTCTTCAGCCGCTGGTGTAGTTCCTTGATTTCCTTGCGCATCTGCACACGCAGCTTCGCATCGAGGTTCGACAGGGGCTCGTCGAACAGGAACACTTGAGGGTCGCGCACGATCGCCCGCCCCATGGCCACGCGCTGGCGCTGGCCGCCGGACAGTTGGCGCGGATAACGGTCGAGGTAAGGAACGAGGTCCAGCGTCTCTGCTGCGGTCTGCAGGCGCTGCTTGATGAAGTCGGCAGGCCGCTTCTGCAGGCGCAATGCGAATACCATGTTCTCCGCAACGGTCTTGTGCGGATAGAGAGCATAGCTCTGGAAGACCATGGCGATATCACGGTCCTTGGGCGGCAGATTGTTGACGACCTTTCCGCCGATCGCAATTGTCCCGCTCGTGATGCTTTCAAGCCCGGCGACCATGCGCAGGAGGGTCGACTTGCCGCAGCCGGAAGGGCCGACCAGCACGACAAACTCCCCGTCGGCTATATCAATGTCTACGCCGTGAAGCACATTCAGGGCGCCGTAAGCCTTCAGCACCCTGGAAATTCTGACTCCAGCCATCTCGCTCCCACTCGTTCTCCCCGGCCGGACCTCGCCACGGCCGCTCCCAGTGCCGCTGCGGATTTTTCACGGCGCCGGCCCGGCCGAAACCTGCCATCGCCTTTCTCCGAAATCCTATGCAGCCTCCTCCATGAAACGTTTCATTGTCCATGTTGACATTTTCTCTTTGCAGCCTGATCCTCAACAGCGAAACCGAGAGGAGCGGTTTCAAGCGCAGATATGAAACGTTTCATTTCTTGCTTACCAAATAGTTCCGCCCGTGGCCAGCGCTAATGGTCAGCCTGACAAAGATCGCGCCGGGCGGCAACGAGATGAAGGGTGGAGGAGCCTCTTATGAAAGTCGAAATTTATGAAGCCTTGATGCGCCGGCAGGCAAGCCGCCGCGACATCCTGCGGGGCACGGCAAGCGCTGCGGCGCTGCTCGGGATATCGAGCGCCGTCGGCGGCATTCCCACGATGGCCTTGGCCCAGGACGATCTGCGGGCGCAGATCCTGAAAATTCCCGGCGTTGGAAAGGGCGCGCCGACGGATGCCGATTGGCAGAAGGTCGGCGAGCTTTGTCTCGGGCCGACCAAGGCGAATGTGGCCGCGGGCGAGTTTGCTGGCGTCGAACTCACCTTTATGGGCCTCAACAACCAGAACCTTCATAACTTCCTGTTCCGTGGCTTCCTGAAACCCTGGGAAGCCTATACCGGTGCCAAGATCAACTGGATCGACCTTGCCCAAGCCGACTATAACGCGCGCCTGCAACAGTCGATCGCGACCGGCACCGTCGACTTCGACATCATCGAAATGGGCGCTCCGTTCGAGGGCGACACCGCCGGACGCGGGCTCTTGGACGAAATGCCTGACTGGGTCGCAGCGCAGATCGACGCCGACGACCTCGTGGACTATCTGAAACCTCCCGTCGGAACCTGGGAAGGTAAGACCTATCGCGTTACGATCGACGGAGACTGCCATACCTTTGCATACAGAAAAGACTATTTTGGCGAAGGCTCGATCAGCGGCCGCGCCGAACCGCCGAAGACCTGGCAGGAAGTCAACGAAGTCTCCAAGGCTCTTATCGGCAAGACGGATCCCCTGACCGGCCTGTCGGCCTATGGTTACCTCGACCCGCTGAAGGGCTGGGGCGGCTTCGGCTTCTACTTCCTCGAGAACCGCGCGACCGCCTATGCGAAGTATCCCGGCGATCCTGCCTGGCTGTTCGATCCGGACACCATGAAGCCGCTCGTCAACAACCCGGCCTGGGTCCAGGCCATCCAGGATGTGATGGATCTGATCGCCGCCAATGCCTATCCGTCCGACCAGATCAATGCGGACCCGGGTACGACGGCATTCTCGCAGTTCCTCGCAGGCACCGGCTCAATGCTGATGTGGTGGGGCGACGTAGGCTCAAGCGCCCGCACTTCCGATACCTCGGTCGTCGGCGATGTCGTCGGCTTCGGCATCAACCGCGGTTCCAGCCGCGTGTACAACCGCAAGAGCGGCCAGTGGGAAGAGACCTATAACGAAGCGCCGAACATGGCCTATCTGGGCTGGGGGATCTACGTCACCAAGCGCGTGTCCGGTGACGAGAAGAAGCGCAAGGCTGCCTGGTCGGCAGCGGCACATCTGGGTGGGAAGGATCTTTCGCTGTGGACATCGGCCTATCCGTCCGGCTTCCAGCCTTATCGACAGTCCCACTTCAACTATGACGAGTGGCAGGCAGCAGGCTATGATCGTGCCTATATCGAGGATTACCTCGGATCGAATGCCGACAGCTACAACCACACCAACGCCGCCATCGAGCCCCGCATCCCCGGCATCTTCCAATACTACTCCGTCGCGGAAGACGAATTGGCAAAGGGCTTTGCCGGGCAATACAAATCGGCCCAGGAGACCGCGGACGCGATTGCCGCCGCCTGGGAAAAGATAACCGACCAGATTGGCCGCGAAAGCCAGTTGAAGCTCTATCGGGCGAGCCTGGGACTTTAACGGAACAGCGCCACCGGCGGAGCGGAAAACCGACTCCGCCGGTGGCAATTATGTCCGGGGGATATCATGACGACGCTCGATCGCGACTTGCTGCACACAGTCGAAGCCGATTCGGTTTCTGCAGGCCGCCACTTCTGGGGCCGCGCAGCGCTCTGGCTGAGCGCCATCTGGCTTGTCACGTCCTTTGTGCTGCAAGCGGCCCACGAATCGGGATGGATCGCCTTTGGTTTCGAGAACTGGCGCCCGGTTCTCTATGCCTACATTCTCTGGGCGATCGTCCTGTGCGTGACGCGTGTCGTCCTTTATGGCGAGGCCGGGAAAAAGGCGCTGTTCGTCCTGCCGGCCGCACTCTTCGTCGTCTCGATGGTGGTCTTCCCGCTGTTGTTCGCCCTGTGGGTCGGCTTTTCCGATTGGAACCTGGCATCGCTGACCGGACGGCAGTTCAACGGGCTCGACAATCTGCGCCGCATGCTCAGCGATCCCTTCTATGCCAATGCTCTGCTCAACATGGTGCTCTACTGCCTGGCAATCGCGGTCGAGTACGCGATCGCTTTCGGGCTGGCATTGCTCCTGAGCCAGGACATCGCCGCCCGAAAGTTCTGGCGCGTCACATTCCTCGTGCCGCTGATGCTTTCGCCCGTCGCAGTCAGCTGGATGGTCGGCAAATCGATGCTGGAAATCCGCTTCGGCCCGATCGCCAGGCTTGCCCGCTGGCTTGGCTGGGAGAATCCGTCCTTCTTCGGTGATCCCCTGACCGCCAGGCTTTCCATCATGATCATGGACGCCTGGACCTTCATTCCATTCATGATGATCATGCTGCTGGCCGGTCTGCAGGCCCTGCCGCGGGAGGTGCTGGAGGCGGCCGAGGTCGACGGCGCCACCAAGTGGCAGCGCTTCTGGAAGGTCATCTTCCCGCTGATGTTGCCGGTATCGGTGACGGCGGTCATGATCCGCATCATCTTCAAGCTGAAGCTCGCCGACATCATCATAACCGTCACCGCCGGCGGCCCCGGTGGAGCCACCGACTCGGTCACAAGCTTCATCTATCGCGAATACCGCGACCGTTCGAACGTCGGATATGGCACGCTGCTTGCGATCGTCTACCTGGTGATAATCGTATTCGGCATGACCATGCTGTTGAAGGTATCGGACAGGATCGTTCGGCGCATGACAGGAAGACTATGATGGTTTCGATCGACTTCGAGAAATATGCCCGTGGCCAGCGCCTTCGCTGGTGGGCAATGCGCTTCGTCGTCTACGGGCTCCTCGCCGCCTGGGCCGTAATTTGCATTTTCCCGCTCTTCTGGACGGTCTCAACCTCCTTCAAGACGGCTGCGGACGTGATGAAGGGCAATCTGATCCCATGGCTCGACTTCACGCCCAACTGGCTCGGCTGGCGCTCGCTCGGGCTTTCGCCCGACACCATCTTCAATGTATCGACCGTTCGCGATGAATTCATGCGCAGGCTGTGGAACAGCATGGTCATGTCGATCACCGCCTCGGCATTGGCGGTCGTCCTGGGTTCGCTCGCCGCCTACGGCCTCAGTCGCTTTTCCTACAAGTTCGGCTATATGCGCAATTCCGACATCTCGTTCTTCTTCCTGTCCCAGCTCATCATGCCTCCCGTCGTGCTCGCGCTGCCTTTTCTCGTCCTCTACAAGGAGCTTGCGCTGCTGGATTCATATGTCGGCATGATCGCGGTCTATACGCTCATGGTCCTGCCGATCGTGATCTGGATCATGCGCGACCAGTTCGCGACCGTGCCGGTGGAGCTCGAGGAAGCGGCGCTCGTCGATGGCCTGTCGATATGGGGAGCGTTCCTGCGCATCATCGTGCCTCTGGTGCTTCCGGGCATGGTGGCCGCATTCATCCTTTCGCTGATCCTGTGCTGGAACGAGTATTTCTTCGCGGCGTTGCTGACCTCCACCAACACGAACACCCTGCCGGTGATGATCGCCAGCCAGACGGGCAGCCAGGGCATCAACTGGTGGTCCATGGCAGCACTTTCGACCGCCGGAATCCTTCCACTGGTCTTCGTGGGCATCCTGCTCGAGAAACATATCATTGCAGGCATGACCGCCGGAGCGGTGAAGTAGATCCGGGTATCGATCATGCGCAGGATGCCCACGGTCAAGGACGTCGCCGAGCAGGCAGGAGTCTCGGTCGGGACCGTCTCGCGCGTCCTCGCCGGGGAAGCAGCGGTAAAGCCCGCCCTGCGCGAGAAGGTGACCGGTGCGATCGCAGCACTCGGCTACCGGCCGAACGTCACTGCGAGGGCACTGCGCACAAGCAGGACCGATGTGATCGGCCTGATCGTTCCGGATATCACGAATCCCTTTTTCGCCCAGATGGCCGCGAGCATCGAAAGCGCCGCCATGGAACGCAAGCATACGGTAATGCTGGCAAGTTCGCACAACGATCCCGAGGCTGAACGCCACCACATATCGGCATTTCTGGATCGCTCCGTGTGCGGCATCATCGTGGCTGCTTCCAGCCAGGGCGCACATCGATCCGCGGACCTGCCGGTTCCGATCATCTCGCTGGACCGGCGTTTCGCCGGCTTTCCCCTGGTGTCGACCAACCACGCGCAGGCGGCGTCCTTGATGGCGGATCACCTTTACGGGCTCGGGCATCGCCGCATTGCCTATATTGCAGGGCCGCCGGACACGGAGGCCGGACGGCTGAGACAGGAGGGTTTCGTCGATCGGCTCCGCCAGCTCGGCGAAGCCGGCGAGGCTGTCGAACTGACGATCTCCCGGGGGAAGTTCGACTACGAATCCGGCGAGATGATCGCCCGCGAACTGCTGTCTCTGGCGCCCGGCAAACGTGTGACGGCCATTGCCGCGGCAAGCGATCAGCAGGCAATCGGTGCACTCCGAGCGGCAAGCGATCTGAAGATCGATGTTCCGCGCGAGCTGTCGCTTGCCGGCTTCGACGACATCTCGCTCGCCAAGCTCGTCGTGCCCCGGCTGACCACGGTGCGTCAGCCGGTGGAAAAGCTGGCAATGCGCGCCGTGGCGCTTCTTTTCGGCGGGTCCTTCGTGGCCAAGGACGAGATGATCGACGGGTCACTGATCGTACGTGGCTCCACGGGCCCGCGCGGTGCGATTGAAACCGGATAGGAACACGGCCGGTGACCGGCCGCCAACGGGGAGAACCAAATGAGCGGACGCAGCGGAATTGTCATTCTCGGGATCTTTGCCGCCGATACGGCCTATACCGCCAAGCGGCTGCCCCACATCGCCGAGACGCTGCTCGGCTCGGATTTCAAGCTCGGCCCGGGCGGCAAGGGATCCAACCAGGCGATTGCCGCTGCCAAGGCCGGCGGCAAGGTGACTTTCATTTCCCGCATCGGCAACGACCCTTTCGGCGAGATGGCGCTTTCGGCCTATGCGGCGGCTGGCGTCAAGGCCAATGTGATGAAGATGGAAGGCGTCTCGACCGGTGCCGCATTCATCTTCGTCAACGAGGACAATGGCGACAACGCGATCATCGTCGCTCCGGGCGCGGCCGGGCTGATCGGCGTCGAGGACGTCGATGCCAACAAGGCGGAGATCGAGAACGCCGCCATCTTCATGACCCAACTGGAACAACCGCTGGAGGCGGCAGTCCATGCGCTCTCCATTGCGAAACGCGCCGGCGTGACGACGATTTTCAATCCGGCCCCCGCCCAAACGATTCCCGACGAGATCTACACGCTGTGCGACTATGTCGTGCCCAATGAGGTGGAGGTCGCCCATATCGTCGGCCATGCCGTCGAAACCGACGAACAGGCACGCGCTGCGGCCGAGCTTCTGCTGCGCAAAGGAGCGGGCTGCGCCATCATCACGCTCGGTGCCCGTGGCGCACTCTATCACAGCGCCCAACAGAGCGCCTTCGTTCCGGCCTTTTCAGCGGGCACGGTCGTCGATACCACCGGCGCCGGCGACGCTTTTCTCGGAGGCTTCGCCGCGGCGCTGTCGGAAGGGCGCACTCCTGTCGAGGCGGTCCGATTTGGCTGCGCCACGGCCGCGATTGCAGTAACCCGCCCCGGTACGGCACCCGCAATGCCCCTGCGCGCCGAAATCGACGAGCTTCTGAATTCGGGCCGCACGCTTTAGAGCACGATGATTTCAGGTCGGATCGAACAAGAAGTTAGCGCGGGATGCGGGCGGAAGACCGCGCACTTCCCATCCCGCGCTAAATTTCGTCGAGCACCATCGTGAGCACGTCGCGCAGCCGCTGCTGGCGCTCCAGTGCCAGGCGTCGGCCGGCGGCCGTCTGGAAGCCGTCGGCGAGGCGAAACAGTTTTGTTTCGAAATGATCGATGGCGAAGGCCTTGTCATCGAGCGGCCGGTCCTCGGCCAGGGGATCGAGCGGATCGTAAAGACCGCTGCCCATACGTCCAGCGATGTAGAAGCAGCGCGCAGCGCCGACCATCCCGATGGCGTCGAGCCGGTCGGCGTCCTGGAGTATCTTCGCCTCGAGCGTTTCCGGGGGAATGTTGGCGGAAAAGCTGTGCGTCAGTATGGCGTGCGCGACGGACGAGATTTCCGCCCGATGCCAGCCGAGGCTGTCAAGGATCTGCCATGCCTTGTCCGCGGCAAGGCGTGAGGCCTCGGCGCGCTGCGGCGAATTCTTCTCGACGGCCACGCAATCATGCAGCAGCACGGCGGCTGCGAGCTGGCGCGCGTCGCCGCCCTCCTCCGCCCGGATGCGCGCGGCGTTCTTCCAGACCCGGATCAGATGTGCGGCATCGTGCGAGCCGTCCTCACCGGAAAAGGCATGCGGCAGAAGCTCATCGGCAAGCTCGTGAAAGGGCGCAAAGGCGGCAGCAAGCGTAGCAGGACGGGTCATGCGCGGTGCGCCCCCTCGCCGGGCGTGCTCACCGCAGCCTCGGAGGCATCATCCAGGCCGCGACTCGATAGTATCCGCTGATAGAAAAGTCCTATGCCGATCAGCACGCCGCCAAGGCCGATGAAGGAGAGTGCCCTGAGGACGCCCTCGAGGTTCGACATATCGATCAGGAAGACCTTCAGCACCGCAATGAAGACGAGCACGGCCGAGGCGATGCGGATGCTCTTTGCGTTGAAGCGCGAGCCGGCCACAAGCAGGAGAACCCCGAGCGCCAACCAGACGACCGAGTAGGTGTAGGTCTCGCCCTGAAGGAAGCCCTTCCAGTCGGCAACGCTCTGGCCCTGCCAGAAACGGCGCACGCTCAGGCTCGCCCAGGCGAAAGCAAGCACCGCGCCACTGATGGCGAGCGCCATCACATAGGGCAAGGGGCGCCTCTCACGCGCATACCAGGCAAGCACGGCATAGCCGAATGCCGGCAGCAGATAGCCGATTAACAAGAGATCGAAGAAGGGAATTCGCCCGAGCAGTTCACCGCTGAAATAGGGGTTCAGGCCCACGAGATGCGCGGCGAGGACCGACAGCATCGAGACAGTTCCAAGCGCCATGCCGCCGTAGCGGAAGACCATGCTCGGCGACCTGCCATCGAGGATCATCAGGATGCCGGAGGCGCCGATGGCGAGCAGCGTATAGATCGACTGCTCGCCCAGCGTCGGAGCGGAACTGTCGAGCACGCCGCCATTCATCGCATGGCGCACCAGGATCGCAAGCGTCAGGAGCACGAAGAGGGACGCCAGCGCCTGCAGGAGGTTCACCACGCGCCTGTCCCGCGCGTTCCGCAGGACATAGGCGCAGGCGACGAGCAGCAGGGCCGGCATGCCGTAACCCGGCAAAAGCGCGTTGAAGACGGGCGTGGTGCCAAGGCTGCCCGGGCCGACGATCGTCGGCTCCCAGGCAATCCGCGCAAGCACGACGACGGCGGAAGCCGCGGTCACCCAGGGCAGGATCGGCCAGGCGCGAAGGCGGGTCGCGAAGCTGTATCCCGCCCCGAGAAGCGCGATGGCAAGCGTCGTGACGAGACCGTCCGTCCAGGCATGGAGACCGATGACGAAAAGGCCGAAGGATCCGAGGACCAGGAGGGCGGCGGCGGTATCGACGCCGTCGCTCGCTTCGACGCGGCGACGATAGAGCCATTCGGCGAGTGCCAGGAGAGAAAGGCCGCCGGGGAAAGCGGCAAGCCCATGCGCCAAGTCGAAGGCAAATGTGCCCGTCATCAGGAAGGACATGCCGACAAGAGCATTCGGCACGCCTGCGGCAAGGCCGGCCCAGAGGATGGCGAACTGCCGCTCCACCAGGAGCCGCCCGGCAAGAACCGCGGCTGCAAGCAACGGGAACAACGCCGCCAGGATCATCGCCGTCAGCATCGCTACGCGGCCCGGGATGACGATCTCCGGTGAGGACGCCGGCGGGTCGAGATAGGCGAGAACGCCGCTGAACGCGGTCAGACTCCAGGTGCCGGCGACCGCGGCGAAGGCGGCAAGCAGCGCCGCGTAAACCGCCGTCCCCCGCAAGGCCCCGACTGCGGCAAGAACCGCCGTCACGATCACGAACTCGGCAACCGGGAAACGCGCGGCTTCGACCGCCGGGCTGACGAAGAGGAGCGCCAGAACCGCGGCGACGACGGCTGCCGAGACAGTGATCGCCGCACGGGGCGGCGCAAACAGCCGCTCCCAGGGGCCCGCGACGCCGACCGCCGGGTCCGTCGTATCGAAAGGCTCGCGGGGCAGGTTGCCGGGCCAGACGAGCCCGATGCCGGCGATCATCACCAGAAGGGCGAATGCGACCGGCGGAGCATCGAAGGGCGCTTCGAGCGTGGTATAGGCAAGCCCCCAAAGGCCAAGACCCGCATTGGCGAGCGTCGGCACGACCGTCCATTGCCTAAAGCGCGAGGCAAGGAGCGTCGCGAGCCACGCGATCGAGAGGAAGCCGAACAGGACCCAGGGCCGAGGCTCGCCGCTCGAGACGAACAGTGGCGTCAGGAGCGATGCGAGTAGCCCAAGCCCGGCAAGTGCCTGTCCATGCAGCAGCGACAGGCCGACCGTTGCAAGCGAGATCAACGCCAACAGCACGAAGGCCGTGGCCGTGCCGATGTATGCGTAGATGCCATGGGCCGCATAGGCGACGCCGAACAGCGTTACGGCACCGGCAGCCGTCAGTACGCCGGGGATCATGGCGTTGCGGAAGCGGTCGGCGATCGCCGGCACCGCCCGTCGCCGGATGACCTCGCCCGTGAAACCAAGCAGGAGGCCGAAGGCGGCGGCAAGCGTCAGGCGAACGGCCGGGCTCAGCAGTCCCGCCTCGATCGAATATTGCACGAGGAAGTAGCCGCCAAGCGCAAGTGCGAGCCCGCCGACCCAGACCGGCCATCGCCCGCCGATCCGGCTTTCGAAGCTCTCACGCGACGCTGCCGCAATCGGCGCGGCCGCAGCTGCAGTCGCATCACTGGTGGTACCGCCCGAGCTCCCGTCGTCCGCCGCGGCGTCGCTGAATATGCGCGCGCCCTCTCGCGCCTGCGACCACGGTCCGGCGGCGAGCGCTTCCTCCGGCTCGGAACCGGCAGGAGCGTCCGACGGATCCTCGGCGACGGACGGCAGACCCGGTGTTTCCTTTTTGGCGAGCCGGGCGATCTCCGCTTTCAGGCTCACGATTTCGGCGTCGAGCCGCTCCGCGGTTCTGCGACCTCCGAGGAAGGCGGCTAGTGCCAGGACAAAGGCTACAACGGAAAGGATTTCGAGCATGGGTTCCCCGACACCACCATGGTTCATGAACGATTGGCACAGGTCGGCGCCATATGCCAGAGGAGTTCATCACGCTTGAACAGTAATCTCTTCCGCAACTTTCGGTTGGCGGGCTGCGCCGCATGGATGACGCCGCAACGCTCGTCGTTTTTGATGATCATGGCCGTCTGAACCCGTGACGTTGCTCCGTCATGTGGTCGCTTCCGTCATATGAATGTAATTTAACGGCGATACGCCCCGTCCTTGGACCTGTTCCGAAAAGCAACGAATGGAGAAAAGCCATGACCGACATCGACAAGAGCAAGCTGTCCTGGGACGAATGGGACGAACTGCAGAATCCGCCTCCGGCTGAAACCGATTTCGACCGAATCGTCGAAGCGGCCGTTTCGCGCCGCGGCTTTCTTGGCGGTGTTCTCGCCTTCGGATCCGCCGCTGCCGCCATGGGCACGCTCGGCAATCTGCTGAACTCCACTTCCGCGCGGGCTCAGGAAGCAGCTTCCCGCTTCCCGTTCAAGCCGGTTCCGATCGCCACCGATAGTACGATTCACGTTCCGGAAGGCTATTCTTGGAGGCCGCTTGCGAAATGGGGCCAGCCGCTGTTTTCGAATGTTCCGGATATCGATCCGGCCAACGGCGTCAGTGTCGAGAACTCCGATAAGGTCTTCGGCGAAAACACCGATGGCATGGAGCTGTTCGCTATCGGTGGCAAGCAGGTCATTGCCGTCAACCACGAATACGTCAACAACAAAGCCAATCTTCCGAAAAATGATAAGGGCATGCCCAAGAGCGCCGACGACGTGAAGATTCTGCAGAACATGCAGGGAGTCACCGTCATGGAAGTCGTCGAAGGTGAGAACGGCTGGGAAATCGTGCTCGACAGCCCGTTCAACCGCCGGATTACCCATCTGACTCCGATGAAGATTTCTGGTCCGGCCGCCGGCTCCGACCTTCTCAAGACCGAAGCTGATCCGAACGGCACCGACTGTCTCGGGACCTTCAACAATTGCGGCGCGGGCAGGACCCCCTGGGGCACCTATCTCACCTGCGAGGAAAATTTCAACGGCTATTTCGGTTCCACCGACCCGACCTTCGCCATGCCCGACGACTACAAGCGCTACGGCATCTCAGCGGAAACCCGCTATGGCTATGAGGCCTTCGATCCCCGTTTCGACGTCTCCAAGAATCCGAACGAACCGCGCCGCGCCGGCTACATCGTCGAAATCGATCCATCGGACGCTTCGTCGACCCCGATCAAGCGCACCGCTCTCGGCCGTATCAAGCATGAAAACGCCGCTGTCGTCATCGCACGCGACGGTCGCGTGGTCGTCTACATGGGCGACGACGAACGTGGCGAATTCCTTTACAAATATGTCTCGAACGGCATCTACGTTCCGGGCGGCGACACCTCCAAGCTGCTCGACGAAGGCACGCTCTATGTCGCCAAGTTCTCCGACGACGGCAATGGCGAATGGCTGGCCCTCACCCTGGAAACTACGGGCATGAAGATGGACGAGATATACGTGTTCACCCGACAGGCCGCCTCAAAGGTCGGCGCCACCACCATGGATCGACCGGAATGGGTCGCCGTCAACCCGGTCGCGATCGAAGCCTATTGCGCGCTCACCAACAACAGCCGCCGCGGCGAAGTGAAAGATGGCAAGCTGCGCACCAATGCCGGCGGCGACGAAATGACGGTCGGTGGCCCGAATCCGCGCGAAAAGAACGAATATGGCCAGATCGTCCGCTGGTATCCGGACAACGAGGACCATGCCGGCGGCAATTTCAAATGGGACCTGTTCGTCATGGCCGGCAATCCGGACGTCCACAAGGGCGGCGCCTATGCCGGTTCGTCCAACATCAACTCCGGCAACATGTTCAACTCGCCGGACGGCATGATGTTCGACACCACCGGCCTCCTTTGGATCCAGACCGACGGTGAAGACTCCAACGAGGGCGAGTTCCTTGGCCAGGGCAACAACCAGATGCTAGCGGGCGATCCTGCCACCGGCCGCATCGAGCGCTTCCTCACCGGGCCGAAGGGTGCCGAAGTCACCGGCGTGACCTGGTCCGCCGACAAACGCACGATGTTCGTCGGCATCCAGCACCCGGACGCACCTTTCCCGGACGGCGAAGGCAAGCTGCCGCGCTCGACCGTGATCGCCATCAAACGCGACGACAACGCCCTGATCGGCTAACCGACCGGTGGAACAATCTGAGGCGCCGACTTCGGCGCCTCTCTGAACGCCTTCAGCGTCGCTTGGACGAAGCCGTCGCGCGCGGAAGATGCATCGATGCCGCGCGGTTCATAGACATGGCGGTTCAGGAAATGGGCGGTGAGACGGAACGCCGCCGCCAGGCCGTCATGATCGGCCGCGTTCCGGCTACCGGACAAAAAGGCCGGAAGGGCGAGCATGCGCTCGGCATAGGGGGCACCCGCGTCACTGCTGACCGCGCGACCCGATTTCGGCGACACATAGACGAGTTCGTCGCGCCTGCCCGTTGCCGCACATTCCGAAAGATCGAGCCCGAAGCCGAGATCGTTCAGGACCGCCAGTTCGAAGCGCACGAAGAGTTCGCCGGCGTCCGCCGGGTCCTGCAAGTGGTCGACGATGACGGCAAGCGCCTCGTAGAGATGCGGATGCGGATCGCGCTCGGGCAGGAGTCTTAGGAGGGCACCCAACGCCTGGATACCGTAGACCGAGATCGCCGCCTCCATCAGCCTTGCGGCGCGCAATTGCATGGGCTCGACACGGAATTCGCCGAGATGTTCGTCGAGACGCGCGCGCCAAGTGACCTCGACCGAATTGCCCGGCTGCAGTACCGGCTGCATTGAGCGCGATCGGCCCCCACGCACGAGGCCCAGATGCCGGCCGTGCCCGGACGTCATGACCTCCGCGATGACAGAGCTTTCGCCGTGCCTGCGGATGCCCAGAATGATGGCCTGATCGCTCCATTGCATCGAAATGGCATACACCCGCGGCGCAAAGCCGATCAAGCGGAGATGGATCGCGGAGCCACCCCCACATCGGCCAAAGCCGCAATTCCCCTTTCGGCCGTCCCCTCCTCAGACTACATTCAAAGATGGGTCGATTCGCAGCCGTGTTCTGCCCAGGACACAGACTGGGACGGCCGACCTCGCCGATCCCCATTGCCATTGTCAGGATCGTTTCGATTATGTGTGTGTTTCGCCCCGTACAGATTTTCATTCTTGTCATCGCCGCGGTTGCCCTTGCAGGATGCGCGAGCGGCAGCAAACCGCAAGCCACCCGGCCGGCCGGGCCGGACCCTTACTACACGGCGATGTACGGGCCGTTGCCGGAGGAGCGGTTCCCGCTGCCGGCAACGGACATCAGCACGGTGGACCCGAATTTTCTACGCCAGCAGGTGCCCTATTCCACCTACGAGCCGCCAGGCACGATCGTCATCGACACGCCCAGCCGGTACCTCTACCTGGTGCAGGACGGCGGGATGGCCCTGCGCTACGGGATCGGCGTCGGCAGGGAAGGCCTGGAATTCGCCGGCGAGGCCCGCATCGGCCGGAAGGCGGAATGGCCGCGCTGGGTCCCGACATCGGACATGGTGGCGCGCGAACCGGAACGCTACGGACCGCTCGCGGGCGGCGTGGAACCAGGTCTTACCAATCCGCTTGGCCCACGCGCCCTCTACCTTTACCAGAACGGCAAGGACACGCTGTTCCGTATTCATGGCACCCCGGAAGCCTGGTCGATCGGTAGAGCCGTTTCGAGCGGCTGCATTCGGATGCTCAATCAGGATGTCATCGATCTCTATAATCGCGTGCCGGAGGGAACTCGAGTCGTCGTGATCCAGGCAGAACCGCCGATGAGTGCGGCGCTGCCGCCGGTCGAAGCCCCGATGGGCACGACCGCCGACAACCCGCTTCTTTCCTTCTGAGCGCGCTACCAAGCGTCCGGTGCACGGACCAGGTGCACGATATTGGCCGGGTTCATGATCCAGCCGCCCCGGAACCCCTCGCCCAGCTCTTCCACTGCATCGCAGCGCACTGCCCCGTTTGCGGCGAGGTGGTCAAGTGCCATCTCATGATCGTCGGTGAAGAGCTCGAGCTAGACTTCCGCCTGGCTTAGATGAGGCATTTCATCGATCCACAGGCGGTTCGGGCCAAGAACGAAACCCTTGACAGGCTCTTTCTCGTCATATGGCGGCAAGCCGACGATATCGCGGTAGAAAGCGACCACAGCCTCGTATTGGTGGCTCGGGACCTTCATGGCTATGTTGATGCCGCCTCTAATCTGCGCAACCATGACACAACCTCCTCAGACCTGCGGCTCGAGCGCCGGCTTGCCGGAGAGCTCGCTGACATAATAGCCCTGGCGCAAATTGATGCCGTATTCGAGCCAAGCCTTCATGCAGGCCAGCATCTGCGACCAACCCTCGCAGTTGAGATAGGAGCTCTTCTGCCCCTGCTCGTTCTCCCGCCAGCCGCTTTCGGCAATGGTGACCATGGTGGCGCCATCCTCGAGCGGCTGAAAGCGCATCTCAACGTGCGTCCGGTAAGGCGTTTCCCCCTTCTCTACCATGGCATCCCAGCGGAAGACGATCCGTTCGTTGGGTTCGACGATTTCCACTTCCACCGGCGCCTCGCCCCACCAGGTTACCGTAGTGCCGGCGACCAGCGGACCGCTTACGCCGCCGAGGGTTACGAAATATTGGCTGAGCTTGTCCGGATTGACGACGGCGTCGAACACCTCCTCGACTGGCCGGGCGATCCGTCCGTTGACGCGAAATTCGAAAGGCATGGCGTCCTCCTCGCTATTGTGCCCGCGCATCATATGTTATAAAAATATAACATGTCAATTGATTCGAAAGACGATGCGGTATTCAAGGCGCTGGCTAACGGGCTCAGGCGCGAGATTCTGGACGCGCTGAAGGAAGCTCCGCGAACGACCGGAATGCTCTGTAACCAGTTTTCGAGCCTCGACCGCTGCACCGTGATGCAGCATCTGAAGGTCCTGGAGGATGCCGGACTCGTTCTCGTCAAACGCGAGGGCCGCGACCGGTGGAACCACCTGAACGCTCTGCCGATCCGGGCCATTCACGACCGCTGGATAAGCCAATATGCCGGTCACGCGATGTCCGTGCTGACTGCTCTCCAGCGGAACCTCGACAAGCCGCCGGAGTGATCCCTTTCAATCGCCCGCCTTTGTGCGTATGAACGGGTGAGTCATTGCAATCTGGGATATCGTCGTGCGTTACCTCATCACCGGCACCGCAGGTTTCATCGGCTTTCATGTCGCCAAACGGCTCATCGACGACGGGCATTTCGTGGTCGGCTTCGACGGCATGACGCCCTATTACGACGTAACGCTGAAAGAGCGCCGGCATGCGATCCTCGAGCGCTCCAACGGCTTCAAGGCGGTGACGGCCATGCTCGAAGACCGGGCCGCCCTCGACCGGGCGGCGGAGCTCGCCGAGCCGGAAGTCATCATCCACCTCGCAGCGCAAGCCGGCGTTCGCTACAGCCTCGAAAATCCGAAGGCCTATGTAGATTCAAATCTCGTCGGATCCTGGAACATCCTGGAACTCGCGAAGGCGATCGACCCGAAACACCTGATGCTCGCCTCGACCTCTTCGATTTACGGCGCCAACGAAAAAATTCCCTTTGCCGAAACGGACCGCGCCGACGAGCCTATGACGCTCTACGCGGCGACAAAGAAGTCGATGGAGCTGATGGCCCACAGCTACGCGCATCTCTACAAGGTGCCGACCACTGCCTTCCGCTTCTTCACCGTCTATGGCCCCTGGGGGCGGCCGGACATGGCGCTCTTCAAATTCGTCGACGCCATTCATAACAACCGCCCGATCGACATCTACGGCGAAGGCCGCATGAGCCGCGATTTCACCTATATCGACGATCTCGTCGAGGGCATTCTCCGGCTTTCGCATGTCGCGCCCTCGGAAGACAACCGCGTCGCAGCGGATACGGCTGACGACACCCTCTCGCGCCACGCACCATTTCGCGTCGTCAATCTCGGCGGCGGCCAGCCGGTCGACCTGATGACCTTCGTGGAAACTGTCGAGAAGGCCGTCGGCCGTCCGGCGATCCGCAACATGCTGCCGATGCAGCAGGGCGACGTGCCGCGCACCTATGCCTCGCCGGAGCTGCTCGAGGCACTGACGGGCTTCAAACCTTCCGTGTCGGTCGAGGAGGGCGTTGCCCGATTCGTGAACTGGTATACGCAACATTATTGCGCGAGCGCCGGCAATTGATCGTTTCGAGGCAATTGCGGCGAAAGCAAATATGCCCCTGTCATTTGTAGGTCGAAAATCGGTCCTATTTGGCTATCAATGGACGGGTAGGCTCCGAGCCCGCCTCCCACGAGCCTCGAAGACTCAACAACAAAGGAAGATCGGATGAAGATAACGATGATTGGCGCCGGCTATGTCGGCCTGGTTTCCGGCGTGTGCTTTGCGGATTTCGGCCATGACGTCGTCTGCCTCGACAAGGACGAGGGCAAGATCGCGGCCCTCGAGAAGGGGCAGATTCCGATCTTCGAGCCGGGCCTCGACCAGCTCGTCGCCCACAATGTCGCCTCGGGACGCCTGACCTTCACCACCGATCTCACATCCGCGGTCGCCGGCAGCGACGTCATCTTCATTGCCGTCGGTACGCCGTCGCGCCGCGGCGACGGCCATGCCGATCTATCCTATGTCTATGCTGCGGCGCGCGAGATCGCCGCCAATCTCTCAGGCTTCACCGTCGTCGTCACCAAGTCGACAGTGCCGGTCGGCACCGGCGACGAGGTCGAGCGCATCATCCGCGAGACCAATCCGGAGGCCGACTTCGCCGTCGTCTCCAATCCCGAATTCCTGCGCGAAGGCGCGGCGATCGAGGATTTCAAGCGGCCCGACCGGATCGTCATCGGCCTCGACGGCAATGCCGATCGCGCCCGCGAGGTGATGACCGAGGTCTATCGCCCGCTCTACCTCAACCAGGCGCCGCTGGTCTTCACGACCCGCCGCACGTCGGAACTGATCAAATATGCCGGTAACGCCTTCCTGGCGCTGAAGATCACCTTCATCAACGAAATGGCCGACCTGTGCGAAAAGGTCGGCGCCAATGTCCAGGACGTCGCCCGCGGCATCGGCCTCGACGGGCGTATCGGCTCCAAATTCCTGCATGCCGGCCCCGGCTATGGCGGCTCCTGCTTCCCGAAGGACACGCTGGCGCTCGTCAAGACGGCGCAGGACCACGACAGCCCGGTGCGGCTGGTCGAGACCACGGTCGCCGTCAATGACAACCGCAAGCGCGCCATGGGCCGCAAGGTGATCGCGGAGGCCGGCGGCGACGTGCGCGGCCGCAAGATCGCAGTGCTCGGCCTCACCTTCAAGCCGAACACCGACGACATGCGCGACAGCCCGGCGATCGCCATCGTCCAGACGCTGCAGGATGCCGGCGCCGAGGTCACCGGCTACGATCCGGAGGGCATGGAGAACGCCCGCAAGGTCATCGACGGCATGACCTATGCGAAGGATCCCTACGAGGCCGCGGCGCGCGCCGATGCACTGGTGATCGTCACCGAATGGAACGAGTTCCGGGCGCTGGATTTCGGCCGTCTGAAGGCCACCATGAAGACGCCCCTGCTCGTCGACCTGCGTAACATCTATCGCAAGGACGAGGTCACGAGGCATGGCTTCAGCTATGCCAGCGTCGGCAGACCGGATTGATTGGCTGGAACGCGCATCGACCTTCGGAGAGCTCGATGCGCAGATCCAAAGAGTTACAGCGATCTTTGCGCGTCTGATAAGACGTGCGCGCTGTGGACTGTAAACAAATGAAGCGGCGACATCGCCTGATCGGTCACAAAGAATCTCGGAAGCTAAGCTTTCGGGCCCACGGGAACCTTGGCGTCCCAGCTTTGCCCTGCGAAGATAACGCAGCTGCGACCGGAAACATCCGTCACGATCAGGGTCCAGCTGCCGCTGTCGGCGGCATAGAGTTCCATCACCGCTCGGGGATTGATCAGTCCGACTGCCGCCTGCTTTTCGGCATATTGCCGAGCCAGGAACTCGATCACTTGCGACCGTTGGGCACAATTCACGACACCCTGCGCGTCGGCCGGAAGCGGATAGCTTATTGCCGCCGCCAGCAGGGCAGCGTGCGGCAGGCTGCGGGTCACATTGTGTATCATGAGGCACTCCTTTCGCCGGGAGCTCCGGCGGAAAAGATTTCCACTGACCTGTTCCGCAGTAGACCGGCATTCCTAAAGGTCGACACCTGCATGGGACGACGTGCGTCGCCACCGGAGGGATGACGGAAGGCTGATTCAAAGCTGAAAAAAGGGAACCCAGCCTACCGTGTCGTTCTACTAACGATCCGCGGCAAAAGCCGTTCCTTACGGCGCTTATTTTTTGCGCATCGCTTCCGAAAGCGCTGCACCGAACGCACCCTGTGCCGGCGCCTGGCCCTTCTGCGGTCGCCCGCCCGCATTGCGATCGCCGCCACTCGGGCTCGCTCCCCTCGCCTCTCGGCCGGTGTGATTGCCACCATCCTTGCGCATGCTGAGGCCGATACGCTTGCGGGCGACATCGACCTCCGTGACGCGCACCCGTACCACGTCACCGGCCTTGACGACCTCATGCGGATCCTTGACGAAACGATCGGCGAGCTGCGACACATGCACGAGACCATCCTGGTGCACACCGACATCGACAAAGGCGCCAAAGGCGGCGACGTTCGTCACAGTGCCTTCGAGCTGCATGCCGACCTTCAGGTCCTTGATATCGTCGACACCCTCCGCAAAGGTCGCCGTCTTGAAGCTCGGACGCGGATCCCGGCCGGGCTTCTCCAGCTCGGCGAGAATGTCCTTGACCGTCGGCAGACCGAAGCGCTGGTCAACGAATATCCGCGGGTCGAGTTTTCTCAAGGCAGCGCCATCGCCCATCAGCGAGCGAACGTCGCGGCCGCAGGCGGCGACGATCTTCTTGGCCACGCCATAGGCTTCCGGGTGCACGGCGGAGGCATCGAGCGGCTCGGACCCGTTCGGAATCCTCAAGAAACCGGCGCATTGCTCGAAAGTGCGCGCACCGAGACGCGGCACCTTCAGGAGCTCCTGCCGGTTGGCAAAAGGGCCTGTCGCATTGCGATGCGCGACGATCGCTTCCGCCGACGACTTGCCGAGACCTGAGACCCGCGCCAAAAGCGGCGCCGAAGCGGTGTTGAGATCGACGCCGACGGCATTCACGGCATCTTCAACGACCGCATCCAGCGATCGGTTGAGTTTCGACTGGTCGACGTCGTGCTGATACTGGCCGACGCCGATCGATTTCGGCTCGATCTTGACGAGTTCGGCAAGCGGATCCTGCAGCCGCCGCGCGATCGACACGGCACCGCGCAACGAGACATCTAGCTCCGGGAATTCCGCGGCCGCCGCTTCCGAAGCCGAATAGACCGAGGCGCCTGCCTCCGAGACGATGACTTTCGTCGGTTTCGGCGCGGGCATTTGCGCCAGCATGTCGGCAACGAGCTTCTCCGTTTCGCGGCTGCCGGTGCCGTTACCAATAGCGATCAGTTCGACCTTGTGCTTGCGCAACAATGACGCGAGCTCGGCCTGCGTGCCGCGAACGTCGTTTTTCGGCGGGAAGGGATAGACCGTGGTCGTCTCCAGGAGTTTTCCCGTGCCATCGATGACGGCAACCTTCACGCCGGTGCGGATGCCCGGGTCGAGCCCCATGGTCGCGCGCGAGCCGGCCGGGGCGGCGAGCAGCAGGTCCTTGAGATTGCGTGCAAAGACGCGGATCGCCTCCTCCTCGGCTCGCTCGCGCAACTCGCGCATCAGGTCGAGCGAGAGCGACAGCGAAAGCTTGACGCGCCAGGTCCAGCCTATGACCTCGATCAGCCATTTGTCACCCGGCAGGGACCCGCGCACATCATAGGCGGCCGCGATCATGCGTTCGACCGGCTTCTGCGGCGAAACCTCGTCCTGATCGACAACGATATCGACGGAAAGGACCTCCTCGTTCCAGCCGCGCAGCATCGCCAGCGCCCGGTGCCCGGGCGCGGTGGCCCAGCGCTCCATATGGTCGAAATAGTCCGAGAATTTCGCGCCCGCTTCCTGCTTGCCGTCGACCACCCTGGCGCGCAGATAGGCCGCTTCCCGCATGTGGTTGCGCAGGCGCCCGAGAAGGTCGGCATTTTCGGTCATGCCCTCGGCGATGATATCGCGGGCGCCATCGAGCGCCGCCTTCACGTCCGGTACATCCGCGCTCAGGAAGGCGACCGCACGCTCGGACGGCGCGATGGTGCGATCGGCAAGGATCGCCTCCGCGAGCGGACCCAGGCCGCGCTCCCGCGCGATTTCCGCCTTGGTCCGCCGCTTCGGCTTGTAGGGCAGATAGATGTCCTCCAACTCCGCCTTGGTGCCAGCAGCGGCTATCTTGCCTTCGAGATCATCGGTGAGCTTGCCCTGGGCGCGGATGGAATCGAGGATCGATACGCGCCGCGCCGCGAGTTCGCGCAGATAGGTGAGACGCTCGGAGAGGATACGAAGTTGCGTGTCGTCGAGACCGCCGGTGACCTCCTTGCGGTAGCGGGCGATGAACGGCACGGTGGCTCCGCCGTCGAGCAATTCGACTGCGGCACCGACCTGGGCGGGGGTCGCCTTGATCTCGCTTGCAATGATGGCGGTGATGGGCTTTGCGGTCGTGACCATTCTGCATTCCGTCTTCTGTTTCCAGCGGGACAATACCGGCGCGGTTGGGCAAGGCCAAGGGACGGGCGAAGGCTGCTGATTGGAACTCCACAGGAGATCGGGGATGGCCGCCCCTCATCCCGCTGCCGCGACCTTCTCCCCGCGCGCGGGGAGAAGGTGCCGGCAGGCGGATGAGGGGCGTTTCACAACATTAAACCGCAACAAGTTCAAGCCGAGAGCGGGTCTTTTCGAATTCCAGGAGCTCCCGCTCCTTCGCTTCGATGTAGTCGCGCGAGACCGGAACCGTCTCTAGCGAGGGCGAAAGCTGGAGCTGGAAGATGAAATGCTTGTCGTAGAGGAACGCAGTCTCCGACGCCGCAAGATAAAATTCCCACATTCTGAAGAAGCGCTCGTCGTAAAGCCTCAGCACCTCCTCCCGCCGTGCCACGAAGCGCTCCCGCCACGCCCTGAGCGTCCAAGCGTAATGCATCGGCAGTATCTCGATGTCCTTGACGAGCAATCGGGTGCTCTCGACCGGAGGCAGAACCTCGGAGAGCGCGGGGATGTAACCGCCGGGGAAGATGTATTTCTCGATCCAGGGATTGGTCGCCCAGGGCTTGTAAACCTGACCGATCGAGTGAAGCAGCATCACGCCGTCGGGCTTCAGGAGCTCCTTCATTTTGCGGAAGAAAACGCCGTAGTTGCCGATGCCCACATGCTCAAACATGCCGACGGAGACGATGCGATCGAACTGCCGCCCCTGCATGGTACGGTAGTCCTGCAATTCGAAGCGAACGCGGTCCGAAAGTCCGCGCCTCTCCGCGCGCTCGCGCGAGACTTTGAGTTGCTCCTCGCTGAGCGTGATGCCCGTAACCTCGACCCCGGAAGATTCTGCGAGATACATGGCCATGCCGCCCCAGCCGGAGCCGACTTCCAGCACCTTCTGGCCGGGCTCGAGCAAAAGCTTGGCGGCGATGTGCCGCTTTTTGGCGCGCTGCGCCTCGTCGAGCGAGATCCCCGGCGGATGAAAATAGGCGCAGGAATATTGCCAGTCCTCATCCAGGAAGAGATTGAAGAGCTTGCCGTCGAGATCGTAGTGGTGCGCGACATTGCGGCGGTTGCGGTTGACCGGAAGCCGGCTTTTCACCTGCTGGCGCAGCACGTGCCACAGCGCCGCCGCGGTGTTCACGATGTTTGCGGCGTTCTCCGGACGATTGCTCTTGACGATGGAAAGGACGTCGAAAATATCGCCCTCCTCAATGGCGACGCGGCCGTCCATGTACATTTCGCCGAACTTCAGCCCGGGATCGCGCACGATGGCCTTTTCCGCTTCGGCGTCGACGAGCCTTATGGTCGCCGGCTTCCCCGTGCCGTCGCCGAACACGACCTGTTCACCCGACGCGAAGATGACCGTCAGATTGCCCTTCCGCACCAGACTGCGAAGCAGATTCAAAAATGCAGCATTCATATCCTACCTCAACGCCAGACCACGACGGACATTTCGGTTCTTCGGCATGGGGCGTAGGGCGGCTCGGTCGTCTTCCGGAAATTACATGCTGCGCTTGCGTAACTGTCGCGCCCAGAAGGCGGCGGAAACCGCTCGGGGCCACGCCTTACGGCTTCCGGCAGGCTGAACCGGCATTGCGCGCAGGAGCAGCGACCGGAATGTCGTCAGGCAAGCCCGTTGGGCTCCTATCCATCAGAACTTCCATTAACTTAGCGAGGTTCGGCGGTTTATCAATGGGGCTTTTCGTGGCCCCTCAAGGACTTGCCGTCTCAGTATATTCGAAAGAACTGTCGCTATACGTTTGAGGTAGCGCCCGGCGTGCGCCGTCTACGGCCTTCGTCTTGTCTGACGCGCAAAGATCGCTGCAGCGGACTAGACCGCGGCGGACTACGCTTTACGGAAACATGGAGCCGGCTCCGAATATACCTCGGCCGGGCAGCCGATCCAATCATGCGCGCGTCGGAAAATCGATCGCGGTTCCAGCCGCCTCGTTCACGATCGGATTGACGTCGCGTAGCCGTAATAGCGTTGCTCGATCTCGCCGGAGCGCGCTCTCGCGGATGCCCAGCTTCCCGATGGCATCGACAAGAACATTGCACGACAACCCGCATCGAACCGCCGCGCCATACTTTTCTGGACACACCATCGCATCCATGCGCGCAGCCTTCGATAGCGGCGCCGACATGTGGCGGCACCATAGGCTATTTCGGGTATTCGAGGCCCATTTCGCGGAAGCGTTCCGGATCGTCGCCCCAGTTCCCGCGCACCTTCACGAACAGGAACAAGTGGACCGGCTGCTCCAGTATTTCCGAGATTTCCTTGCGGGCCGCCGTCGAGATCGCCTTGATCGCCTCCCCGCCCTTGCCGAGCGCGATCTTCTTCTGGCTGTCGCGCTCGACATAGATCACCTGCTCGATCCGCACGGAGCCATCCTTGCGCTCCTCCCACTTCTCGGTCTCGACATGCGAGGCATAGGGGAGTTCCTGATGCAGGCGCAGGAACAGCTTTTCCCGGGTGATTTCGGCCGCGAGCTGGCGCATCGGCAGGTCCGAAATCTGATCCTCGGGATAGTACCAGGGGCCCTCCGGCAGCGCAGCCGCAAGGTAATCCATGAGGTCCTCGCAGCCAGAACCGTTCAGAGCCGAGATCATGAAAGTGCGCTCGAAGCTGACGGCCTCGTTCGCCGCGGCCGCAAGCTTCAACAGTTCCTCAGGGCGGACCCGATCGACTTTGTTGAGCACCAGAACCTTCGGCTGCGGCACCTCCTTCAGGCCCTCCAGGATCGCTTCCGCGTCACCCTTGAGCCCGCGCTCGCTGTCGACCAGCAGCACGATCACGTCGGCATCCTTGGCGCCGCCCCAGGCGGTGGTGACCATGGCGCGGTCAAGTCGCCGCCGTGGCTTGAAGATGCCGGGCGTGTCCAGGAAGACGATCTGGGTATTGTCGTGAATGGCGATGCCGCGAATGATTGCCCGCGTCGTCTGCACCTTGTGACTGACAATCGTCACCTTCGCCCCGACGAGGCGGTTGACCAATGTCGATTTGCCGGCATTCGTCGCGCCGATCAGCGCCACGAAGCCCGAGCGGGTCGGCCGAGCGCCGGCGCCCTTTTCCTGTTCCTTATCCGTCATGATATCCGTCAATCTCCGGCAGACCGATTCTGCCAAATACCCTCGCGCTCCAGCAGCCTCATGGCGGCGATCTGCTCCGCACCGCGCTTCGAGCGGTCGATGCCCGTCTCGGGCGCAAGCCCGGCCACTTCGACCGTCACCGTGAAGCGGGGATCATGGTCGGGACCGGAACGATCATCCGTCCTGTATTTCGGCGCGACGCCAAACCTGGCATGCGCCCATTCCTGCAATTCGGTTTTCGCATCGCGCCGGGCACCGTCGGCGCTTTCGGCGCGATGGGTCCAGTGCTTGAGGACGAAGCGCCGCGCGGCCTCCAGGCCGCCATCGAGGTAGATGGCGGCGATCAGCGACTCTACCACATCGGCCCTCACATTCATCATGTGCTTGCCTGTTATTCTCTTCACGTCCGATCCGGTGCGGATGAATTCGTGCAGCGAAAGCTCGTCGGCAACCCGCGCGCAGCTCTCGGCGCTGACGAGCTGGTTCAGCCGCACCGAAAGCTCGCCCTCATTGGCATCGCGAAAGGTCTGGAACAGCAGTTCCGCGACGCAGAGCCCGAGTACCCGGTCGCCGAGGAATTCCAGGCGCTGATAGTTGCTTCCCCGCGCTGTTCGGGCACTGGAATGCGTCAAGGCGCGATCAAGCCGATCCTTCTCCGCGAACTGATAACCGATCGCGGTTTCGAGCCTCGCCCGATCCTCCGCGCCCAGCGAGCGTCCCTTCATCATTCGACGCCCTTGAACAGGCGATCGTAGCGCAGGTTCGCCGGCCACTTCCAAAGTTCACGGAACGAAGTGTCGTTGCCGAGAGAGAAGAAGATCAGGCTAGCGCGTCCCACCAGGTTCTCCGCCGGCACGAAGCCGACGTCGAACCGGCTGTCGGCGGAGTTGTCCCGGTTGTCGCCCATCATGAAATAATGGCTCTCGGGGACGATGAATTCGCGGGTATTGTCGCCGCGCGAATCCGGGAACTGGTCGAGCGTTTCATAGGAGACGCCGTTGTCCAGGGTCTCCCGGTAGACCGGGATGTCGCCGCCCGTGTCATACTGGTCGTCCGCCCGGAAGGTGCCCTCCGGCACGCGATCGACCGGCTTGTCGTTGACGTAGAGAACGCTGTTGCGCACCTGGATGCGATCGCCCGGGAGTCCGACGAGACGCTTGATGTAATCGATGTCCGGGTTCGGCGGGAAACGGAAGACGACGATATCGCCGCGCTCCGGCTCGCTCGCGAAGATCCGTCCGCTGAAGAGGTTCGGCGAGAAGGGCAGTGAGTATTTCGAATAGCCGTAGGCGAACTTGTTGACGAAGATATAGTCGCCGACGAGCAGCGTCGGCATCATCGAACCCGACGGTATCGTGAAGGGTTGAAAGAAAACCGTCCGGATGACCAAAGCCAGGAGCAGCGCCTGGATGATGACCTTCAGATTTTCCCAAAGGCCGCTCTGCTTCGTTTCTGTCTTCTCTCGCACTCTGCGTTCTTCCTTGTCATCCTGCCCGGGGGGTGTCTTGCGATTCAACATTCAACTGCCCCCGCACTCCCGTGCCTGCGCGACGCCGCGCAAGTCGATCCTATATGTTGCGGGAACACCGCGCTTCAAGCGACCATTGCAGTGCCGTGCGTTTTTTCGGAGGCACAAGGCTGTGGCACAGTGGGTCCGGTTTTCCCAGCAGTGCTCTAAACCGTTCCATCCGCCGGAGCAACCGGAAGCGCCTCGATAATCACGAAGGCCTGCGCCAGCGGAAAATCGTCGGTGATCGTCAGATGGATCGCCGCACGGTGCCCGACCGGCAGCATCACCTGGAGGCGCTCCGCCGCGCCGCCGGTCAGTTGCATCGTCGGCTTGCCGCCCGGCATGTTGACAACGCCCATGTCCTTCCAGAACACGCCCTGCGCCAGGCCGGTGCCGAGCGCCTTCGAGCAGGCCTCCTTGGCAGCGAAGCGCTTGGCATAGGATGCCGCGCGGCTCTTTCGGCCCTCGGATTTGGCGATTTCGATGTCGGTGAAACAGCGCTGGACGAAACGCTCGCCGAAACGCTCGAGCGAATTCTCTATGCGGCGGATGTCGATGAGATCGCTGCCGATGCCGATGATCATGATGAATGTCCGACCTTCTGCACAGGCTGGTGCCGCCGTTGCTTCTGAAAGTGCCAGGCGGCCCGGAAGGCAAGCGGATAAAAGACCAGGGCGCCGGCCAGGGCGAGCGGGATCGAACCGACGAGCAGCGGCTTCAGAACCGGGCCCCAGAGTTCGGCAAGGTTCATATGCTCGATCATCCGGCCGATTTCCGCCGAGGTGACGGTCTCACCACCCTGCGAACCCAGGAGCGCGGTGCCTATCTCGTAGGACGCGGTCAGGATCACCGGTATCGTGATCGGATTGGCCAGCACCGTGGTGATGGCGGCAGCGAGCACGTTGCCCGAGAAGACCGATGCAAGGATGACGGCCAAGACGATATGCAAACCGAAGAACGGCGTGAAGGACGACGCTGCGCCCGCCGCCACGCCGACGGCGATCGAGTGCGGCGACGACTTCAGGCGCAGGATACGCAAGGCGAAATAACGCAAGCCGCGACCTCGACCCTTGCGCGGCCAGACCATGGCACGGAGTCGTTCGGCTGGGGTGACCGGTTTTCTGCGCCTGAATAACATCTATGCCGTCATGATCCCGTACTGAGACCGCCGCAAATCGGCGCAAGACGGCCCGCCCGCCTTTGTGGGCGCAAGATAGGCGCGAGCACCGCGGCACGCAAGGGAGGTCGCGACCGGTGGGGCGGCACGGGAGCCATGCAAGCAGCGCATGGATCAAGTGATCCGTTTCTTGATCGTCCGACCTGCGCGCAGCGGTTGCCGATCAGTAGTAGCTCCGGAACAGGCCGCGATCGATCTGGCGCTGGCGGTATTCGAGGTCGATACGATCGACCGAACCGTTGAGATAGGCGATCTCGCGTTCCTCGACTGTGGGGATATGCAGAGCGCGGGTGATTTTCTTCAACTGCTTGAACATGGCAAACCTCTTCGTTTACCTCCCAAGCCGAAAGATAGTTTAGCCACTCCTGCTACACCAGCGCTCGGATGAGGCGGCAGCCATGCAGTGAGCGCATGGGACTCCGGTTCCCCGCCCATCTTGCTACTGCATGTTTCCTTGAACCGACCCCGCTTCAAGGACAAAGACATGCAGCATTGCAAAGTGCTACGGCGCCCTTTGCGCGTATGATAAGACGCGCGGCGCTGTAGGCATTGCATCCACGCCGGCAGCCTTCGATGCCCGCGGCCCTCGGATCAGGCGAACAGCCGCTTCACCAAGGAAATGCTTGGCAGTTCCTTGAGCTGCGTCATCAGATGGTTGAGCTGGCGTAGATCCCAGACTTCGAGATCGAACTGCAATTCGCTGAAATCGGCCGCCACGCGCCCCATGGATAGCGAGCGGATGTTGACGTCGGTGGTGGCGATGGCCTGGGCGATTTCCGCCAGCGTGCCGGGCTCGTTCAGCGCGCTGACGGCAATCCTTGCCATGAAGCGGCTGTTGTTCGCCTCGTCCAGATCCCATCGCACGTCGATCCAGCGTTCCGGCTCCTCGTCGAACTTCTGCAGGATCGGCGACTGGATCGGAAAGATGGTGATACCCTTCTCCTCGTCCATGATGCCGACGATCCGATCTCCGGGAACAGCCCCGGCGGGGCTGAAATGCACCTCGGCATTTCCGGACAGACCGCGGATCGGCAGTGCATCCGGCCCCTCGGCCTGCTGCGCGGCGGTCGCCTCTTTCGGGCGGCCGGGCAGCTTGAAGACCATGCCGGCAGCGCTACGCATATTGAACCAGCCGTCGTCGGCACTGGGCTTGACGGTCACGCGCTCGTCCTGGTGGTCGGGGAAGACGGCGCGCAGCACGTCGAGCGAGGAAAGCTCGCCGCGGCCGACGGCGGCAATCGCGTCTTCGATCTCCTTCTGCCCGAGACGGTGCAGCACCGGCTTCAGCCCCTCGCGCGAGAAGGTCTTGCCGGCCCGCTCGAAGGTGCGCTCGAGAATGCGGTAGCCGAGGCCGGCATATTGTTTGCGCACCGCCGCACGGGTCGCGCGGCGGATGGCCGCGCGCGCCTTGCCGGTGACGACGATTTCCTCCCAGGCCGGCGGCGGCACCTGAATGCCGGAGCGGATGATCTCCACCTCGTCGCCGTTGTTGAGCCGCGTTACCAACGGCATGATGCGGCCGTTGATCTTGGCGCCGACGCAGGTGTCGCCGATATTGGTGTGTACTGCATACGCGAAGTCGATCGGGGTCGCGCCGCGGGGCAGCGCAATCAATTGCCCCTTGGGGGTGAAGCAAAACACCTGGTCCTGGAACAGTTCGAGCTTCGTGTGCTCGAGGAACTCTTCAGGGTTGTCGCCTTCGGCAAGCGACTCGATCGTGCGGCGGAGCCAGGCATAGGCGTTCGAGGTCGGAGACCGCGGCGAATCCCCCGAGACGGTGTCGCGATCCTTGTAGATCGCATGCGCCGCAATACCGTATTCGGCGATCTCATGCATGCGCTTGGTGCGGATCTGCAGTTCGATGCGCTGGCGGGACGGCCCGATGATCGTCGTGTGGATCGATTGGTAATCGTTCTGCTTCGGGGTGGAGATGTAGTCCTTGAAGCGGCCCGGCACCACGCGCCAGCGGGTATGCACGATACCGAGCGCCCGATAGCATGACTGGATGTCGTCGACGATGATGCGGAAACCCCAGACGTCGGACAATTGTTCGAAGGAGAGCGATTTGGACTGCATCTTGCGGAAGACCGAATAGGGCTTCTTCTGTCGACCCTTGACATAGGCACTCTCAAGTCCCTCGGCCTCGAGCAGCTCGCTCAGTTCCTGTTCGATCTTCTTGATCAGCCCCTCATTGCGCTGGGAGAGCTCCTCCAGTCGCCTCGTGACCGTCTCGTATGCCTCCGGATTGATGTGTCGGAAGGCGAGGTTCTCGAGTTCCTCGCGCATGTCCTGCATGCCCATGCGCCCGGCGAGCGGCGCATAGATGTCCATCGTCTCCTCGGAGATCCGGGCGCGCTTTTCCGCCGACATGTGATCGAGCGTGCGCATGTTGTGCAGCCGGTCGGCGAGCTTGACGAGGAGAACGCGGACATCGTCCGAAATCGCCAGCAGGAGCTTACGCAGATTTTCCGCCTGCTTCGCTTTCTTGGTGACCAGATCGAGCTTCTTGATCTTCGTCAGCCCCTCGACCAGCGCACCGATGTCCTCGCCGAAGAGTTCATCGATCTCCTGTCGCGTCGCCGTCGTGTCCTCGATCGTGTCGTGCAGCAGCGCCACGGCGATCGTGGACTCGTCGAGGTGCATTTCCGTCAGGATCGCAGCCACTTCCAGGGGGTGGGAAATATAGGGATCGCCGCTTGCCCGCTTCTGCTGTCCATGCTTCTGCATGGCGTAGACATAGGCCTTGTTCAGCAAGGCTTCATTGACGTCGGGCTTGTAGCTCTGCACGCGCTCAACGAGCTCGTATTGGCGCATCATCCGCTGGCGGCTCCATTGCAATCACAAGAAACAAAAAAGTGCGCCAATCATACGAGTGGCGCACTGCTTCGAAAACACGTTGGAACAGCTGTTGCCGAACGGATCTCAGTAGTCGTCGCTCTTTTCCGGCGGAACCAGACCCTCGATGCCGGCCAGCAGTTCCTCTTCGGACATGCGGTCGAAGGTCAGCGCTTCCGGCTGGTCTTCCTCCTCTGCAGCTTCCGCGAAGGCGGGCGTCTCCGACTGGGCGAGCGCAGCCGCATCGGGCTCGGGCTCGTCCACTTCGACATGCTTCTGCAGCGAGTGGATCAGGTCTTCCTTCAGATCGCCGGGCGACAGCGTCTCGTCGGCGATCTCGCGCAATGCGACGACCGGATTCTTGTCATTGTCGCGATCGATCGTGATCTGGGCGCCCTGCGAAATGAGACGAGCGCGGTGGCTGGCAAGCAGGACGAGTTCGAAACGATTTTCGACCTTGTCGATGCAATCTTCGACGGTGACGCGGGCCATGGCCTTGTCCTTTGCGACTGTAAAGCGCGGCGGCAGCGCCGCTTGCGCAGATTGACGACGCGAAACCGGAAATTACCGTGACGTGACGGCTCCCTTGGCTCCGATTTCTGGAATTAGCGCCCGGATACAATCAAAACCGCACAAGTTCAAGTTTTTCCTGCATCCAGCGCTCACATCCTTTTCCGCCGCATGGTAGAATGTGCCGCCCAAAGCACGCGGGTGCAGCGACGGATGTGAATTGTATTTCATCGCAAGCGAGGTAAAAACACTGCCGACAATCGTAAATTGAACGTGTGGATGAACTGCAGCGACTGCTAAAATTTGCAATAGGCAGCCTACGCCGCTTGGATTAATGCAATGGCCTAACTTACATTATTTGCCCTACCAGCAATTATTAATGTAGTGCACCTATTTATGCGCAGCCTTCCGCGGGGGCGGTAGGGTACAATGCGCCGGCGTGGAAGAGGAAATCACGATGTTCGATCCCCGGGAGAAAATCGCTCTGTTTATCGATGGCGCCAATCTCTATGCCGCCTCGAAGAGCTTAGGTTTCGACATCGATTACCGCAAGCTGCTCAAGGCATTCCAGAAACGCGGCTATCTGCTCAGGGCCTATTATTACACGGCGCTCATCGAGGACCAGGAATATTCGTCCATCCGACCGCTGATCGACTGGCTGGACTACAATGGCTACAAGGTCGTCACCAAGCCGGCCAAGGAATTCACCGACTCGCTCGGGCGGCGCAAGATCAAGGGCAATATGGATATCGAGCTTGCGATCGACGCCATGGAACAGGCCGAGACCGTGGATCACCTGGTGATCTTCTCCGGCGACGGGGACTTCACCACCCTCGTCGAGGCGCTGCAGCGAAAGGGGCGCAAGGTCTCCGTCGTCTCGACCATGTCGACGCAGCCGCCGATGATCGCCGACGACCTGCGCCGCCAGGCCGACCATTTCATCGATCTCGCGACGCTCAGAGGCGAGGTCGGCCGCGAGCCCTCGGAACGCACGCCGCGGCCGGCCGAGCCGGTCGCCGATGACGTGGAGCTCTAAGACTGGGTTTGTGGATCAACAAGCGGCTAGCGCATCGGCCCGAAAATCGTACCCGATTTTCGGAAAGCTCGATGCGCAGATTCAAAGAGTTACAGCGACCTTTGCGCGTCTGAAAAGACGCGCGGCGCTGTAAAGGTGTGCATTTGTCCCTCACCCTAGCCCTCGCCCCGCAGGCGGGGAGAGGGGACTTTAGCCTGGCGCTTGCCGCGAGTCCCTTCGCCCCGCTTGCGGGGAGAAGGTGCCGGCAGGCGGATGAGGGGCGAGCCTCCAGCTAAAAACTCAACCGCGCTCCTTGAGCAGCCGGTTCTTCTGCCGGTTCCAGTCCCGCTCCTTGGCCGTCTCGCGCTTGTCGTGCAGCTTCTTGCCCTTGGCGAGCGCCAGTTCGAGTTTCGCCCGGCCGCGCTCGTTGAAATAGATCCGGAGCGGCACCAGGGACATGCCCTCGCGGTTAACGGCGCCCTGCAGGCGGTTGACCTGCCGCTTCGACAAAAGCAATTTCCGCCGGCGGCGCGTCTCGTGATTGAAGCGGTTGGCCTGCAGATACTCCGGCAGGTAGGAATTGATCAGCCAGATTTCGCCGCCTTCGTCGGTGGCGTAGGATTCCGAAATATTGGCCTTGCCCTCGCGCAACGACTTGACCTCCGTTCCGGTCAGGACGAGACCGGCCTCGTAGGTGTCGACGATCTCATAGTTGAAGCGGGCCTTGCGGTTCTCCGCCACCACTCGTCCGACCGTGCGCTCGCTGCCCTTTTGTGCCATCAGTTCATCAATCCCGCGTGCCTGAGTGCCGCGTCTATCGCCGCCTCGGTCGCCGGCTCCAGCGTCGACAGCAGCGGCGAACGCACCGTGCGGCTCATCCGGCCGAGGCGATTGAGCGCATATTTCGCGCCGCAGAGACCCGGCTCCATGAAGATCGCCTTGTGAAGCGGCATCAATTTGTCCTGATATTCCAGCGCCTTGGCATAATCGCCGGCAAGCGTCGCCTCCTGGAATTCGGCGCAGAGCCGCGGCGCGACATTGGCCGTGACGGAGATGCAGCCGACGCCGCCATGTGCGTTGAAGCCGAGCGCGGTCGCGTCCTCGCCGGAAAGTTGGACGAAACCCTTGCCACAGGCCATGCGCTGTTCGGAAACGCGCTCGATCTTGCCGGTCGCATCCTTGACGCCGACGATCGTCGGATACGCCTTAGCGAGCGCGGCCATGGTCTCAACGCTCATATCGACAACGGAGCGGCCGGGAATATTGTAGATCACGATCGGCAGCTTCACGCTTTCGGCAATCGCCGCATAGTGGGCGAAGAGGCCCTTCTGCGTCGGCTTGTTGTAATAGGGTGTCACGACGAGGATGGCATCGGCGCCGGCCTGCTCGGCATGTTGCGCAAGCTCGATCGCCTCGATCGTGTTGTTGGAACCAGCGCCGGCGATGACCGGCACGCGCCGGGCGGCCGCCTCGACGCAGAGTTCCACGACCTGCTTGTGCTCGTCATGCGAAAGCGTCGGGGATTCGCCGGTCGTGCCCACCGGCACAAGTCCGTGGCTGCCTTCTTTCACCTGCCATTCCACATGCGCGACGAAACTATCCGCGTCCACGGCACCGGTGGACGTGAATGGGGTTACGAGTGCGGGAATGGAACCCTTGAACATGCACAACTCCTGACGGCTGGAAGGGCAAGACACGCTCACGCTTTGGCCGCATTCGACGGTTAAAAACTGCCGCACCATAATCATGTGACATGGCCGCGGCAAGCGGCGTGACGGCGCATTTACCCTCAGTTTCCGCGGCAATTCGATTGTTGCGGGCTGTCGGCTTGGTCGATGTCGATTTACGGACATGTCGAGCGGCGTGGACGACGGGCTTGCCCGGATTAACCTTTCATCAAGGCAATCCGACGCCAAATGAGATTGAGGCAATGGGGAGCTCGGGGGGCTCTTGATGCGCGGACCACTCTTTCTGTCTCTCGCCGCCGTGCTCGGTGCTGCGATGATGGCTTCCTCTGCCGCGAGCGAGGGCCGGATACCTGTTCCGACGGGCAAGCCCGACATTTCGGCCAAGGCCGGACGCGTCGCTTTCGGAGAAGTCACCGCCGCGATCCCGGTCGCGACCGCGTCCCGCAGCGCCGAGTTGAAGGCCGGTCTCGATGCCCTCTCCGACAGGCAACCGGAGAAGGCGATCGCCGTTCGCAATGGGATGCGCGTCGGCACGCTCGACCGGCATATCCTCACCTGGGCGATCGCCGTGTCCGGCCAGAGGGGCGTCCCTTCGGTGGAAATCGCCGAGGCGCAACGGGAACTCGAGGGATGGCCGGGCCTGAAATCGCTACGCGCCCATTCCGAGCGGGCGCTTTACCGGGAGAACCCGCCGGCTGCGGACGTCATCGCCGCCTTTGGCGCAACCCGACCGGAAACCGCGGAAGGCGCAATCATCCTCGCGCGCGCGCTCACAGCCGAAGGCCGGACTGCCGAGGCGGCAGGGCACCTAAGGACCCTTTGGGTCAAGGATGCGCTGGACAAGGACATCGAAGACAAGGTGCTCGCGGAGTTCTCTGCGCTGTTGAATCCGGCCGACCACAAGCGGCGCATGGAGATGCTTCTCTACCGAAGCCGCGTCGAGCAGGCAGAGCGCTTCGCCACACTCGGCAAGGCGCAATCGCTCTACCGCGCCTGGGCCGCCGTCATCCGTGGCAGCAGCAAGGCTGCCGATTTGATCGCGGCCGTCGATTCGTCCTGGCATGACGATCCCGCGTATCTCTTCCTGCGCATTGAATATCTGCGCAAAGAGGAGAAATACCAGGAAGCGGCAAAACTTCTCGACCGAATGCCGCGCGACAAGCACGCCCTTGTCGATCCCGGCGAGTGGTGGACGGAGCAACGCATCGTGAGCCGCGGGCTGCTCGACCAGGGCGACTTCCGCGGAGCCTATCGCATCGCGGCCCACCATGCGGCAAGCGACCCGACCGACATCGTCGATGCCGAATTTCATGCCGGCTGGTATGCGCTGCGCGCGCTCGAAGAGCCGGCGACGGCGGCGCGCCATTTCCGCAAGATCCTCGAAGCCTCCAGCCGGCCGATCTCGGCCGCGCGCGCCTGGTACTGGCTCGGGCGCGCCGCGGAGGCGGGCGACCCCGGAAAATCCGACGAATATTTCGCCAATGCGGCGCGCTATCCGGCAACCTTCTACGGGCAACTGTCTGCGGCGCGGCTCGGTCGGCCGACGCTCAATGTCAGCTACCCAACGCCGACGGATGAGGACCGGACCCGGTTCCAAGACCGCGAGGCCGTTCGCGCTATCGACCGGCTGGAGGAGGCAGGGCATGGCTGGCGCGCAGACAGCCTCTTCCGGGCGCTCGCCGAGGACCTCACCGGCCCCGCCGAACTCGCGATCCTTGCGGCGCGGGCGGAAAAGACGCGCGGCCATCAACTTTCCCTGCAGATCGGCAAGATCGCCTTCGGCCGCGGCGTCGACGTGGCCGCCCTCGCCTTTCCGCTCGGCGTCATTCCGCCGGGCGCCAATATCGACAGCGCCGGCAAGGCGCTCGCCTATGCGATCGCCCGCCAGGAAAGCGCCTTCAATCCGGCGGCGGTCTCCGCTGCAAACGCCCGCGGGCTCCTGCAGCTTCTGCCGGCGACCGCCAAGGGAGTGGCCAGCCGCTACGGTCTTGCCTATTCCAAGGACCGGCTGACGACGGACGCCGGCTATAATGCAACACTCGGAGCCCATTATCTCGGCGAGCAGATCGACAGTTTCGGCGGCTCCTATGTCCTGACCTTCATCGCCTATAATGCCGGTCCGCGCCGCGTGCCGCAGTGGATCGCGCGCTACGGCGATCCGCGCGGCAAGCCGATCGATGACGTCGTCGACTGGATCGAGCGCATCCCGTTCGAGGAGACGCGCAACTACGTGCAGCGGGTGATGGAGAATTACCAGGTCTACAAGGCCCGCCTCGGAGAAAAGCCCGACATCGTCTCGGACTTGCGGATGGGACGGGAGTCTTGAGTTCGCAACAACGCACGTCCCCGTCAGCCGGCAGGCCAGAGGGGTGCGGCACCATCGCTAAATCACACCTCCATAAGGAAGCGGATGTTTCAGGAGCATTATTTCCGCGCCAATGACGGGCTGAAGCTCTACGCCCGGTCCTATGGCTTTGAGTTTGGTCGAGACCGCACGCGCAGCCCTATCGTCTGCCTGCCGGGACTGACCCGCAACAGCCGCGATTTTCACGGCCTGGCTGCTTTCCTCGCCTCGCCCGAGGGCGGCGCACACGCGATCGTCTCGCTTGACTACCGGGGCCGCGGTCAATCGGCGCGCGATGAGGATAAGAGCCGCTACGCGATTCCCGTGGAGGCCGAGGACATCCTCACGGCATGCGCCCACTTCGGCATTGACCGGGCAACTTTCATCGGCACCTCGCGCGGGGGCCTGATCCTCCATCACCTCGCCGCGACCGCCCCTGCCCTGATCGCCCGCGCTATCCTCAACGATATCGGTCCGGTTATCGAACTGCGTGGATTGCTCACGATCCGCGACTATCTAAACGCGGTGGAAGGGCCGCCGAGTTGGGCGGCGGCGCCCGACTATCTCCGGGCGGTGCACGGTCGGGAATTCCCGATCCTCACCCAGGAGGATTGGCGCGACGTGGCCGAAGCGATCTACCGGGACCAGAATGGCGTGCCGGTGCCCGACTACGATCCGGCGATCGCCGCTCAGCTGCTGGGTCTGACCGGCGAAAGCGTGCTTCCGCCCCTATGGCCGCAGTTCGACGCTTTCGCCAATATTCCGATGATGATCGTTCGCGGCGAATATTCGCGACTGCTGAGTGAAGCGACGGTGCGAGAAATGGTGCAGCGCCATTCCGGACTCGTCACAGTGACCGCGATCGGCCAGGGCCACGCGCCGCTTCTGCATCTGGACGGGCTGAGGCGGGCGATCGGCGATTTCGTTCGGGCGTAACCAAGTCCTCCTCTCAAAGCGCCCGGCGTAACCCCTGCCTGCCCGGCAATCCCTCATTGCAACAGAGCGCGCTTCGAAGGGCGCGCCGCCTGCGATCTCAGCCGGTGTGGACCGACGTGTAGCCGATCGCAACATCCGGTCGGATGTTCAATTCTGACTGGAGGTCAGAAATGAACATCAAGAGCCTTCTTCTCGGCTCCGCTGCTGCGCTCGCAGCAGTCTCCGGCGCTCAGGCTGCCGACGCGATCGTCGCTGCCGAGCCGGAGCCCATGGAATACGTTCGCGTTTGCGACGCTTTCGGCACGGGCTACTTCTACATCCCGGGCACGGAAACCTGCCTCAAGATCAGCGGTTACGTCCGCGTACAGGGCGACTTCGGCCGTGACGAATCCGCGCCCTCCGACTGGGATGTCTTCTCGCGCGGTTTCTTCACGTTCGACGCCAAGAGCGACACTGAATTCGGTACGCTGACCGGCCTCGTTTCTATCCAGGCTGACGCCGACAACGACGTCGAGGATCATGGCTTCGATGTCGACGAAGCCTACATCCAGCTCGGCGGCCTGAAGGCCGGCTTCTTCTACAGCTGGTGGGATAAGGGCCTGAACGGCGAAACCGACTCGCTCTCCAGCAACTCGGAATTCAACTCGATCGCCTATCTCTATGACGGCGGCACGTTCCAGGCCGGTATTGCCATCGACGAGCTCGAAGCCATCACCACTCGCAACAACGGTATTGGCATCGAAGGCATCGTTTCGGCTTCGCTCGGCGGCGTAAGCTTCGACCTGCTTGGCGGCTTCGACACGGAACTCGAAGAAGGCGCCATCCGCGCCCTGCTTTCGGCCGACCTCGGCCCGGGCGTCTTCCAGCTCGCAGGTGTCTGGGCTTCCGACCCGAACGCTTACTTTGCTCAGTCCGAGTGGGCGGTTGCTGCCTCCTACGCGTTCAGCGTCACGGAAAAGTTCAAGATCACCCCCGGCGCCCAGTACTGGAGCGATCTTGCATTCGTCGATGGGGTTGATCAGTGGCGCGTTGGCGTAACGGCTGACTACCAGATCACCGAAGGTCTCTCTTCGCGTCTGTCGGTTCAGTACACCGATGCGGACAATGCCGATGACTCCGTTGGCGGCTTCCTCCGCCTGCAGCGCGACTTCTAATCTGAATGAGCGAAAGGCCCGCAACTCTAAGGGTTGCGGGCTGTTGCTGTACCGCAACATATGCGTGCCGCCTTGGTTATTTAGACTGCTGAAATATAAGCGTTGGCTTGAATGCCAGCGGTTCCTTGGTCCATTCGTGGTGGGGTGGAAGGGAAGCAGCAAACGTGACGACAGGCGCCGAAAAATTGGCGAGCGACTTCGGGATTTCGGGCGCCAGTCCGGAATACGAGGTTAATTACTGCTTTGGCCAGAGGGGTCCGATGGGCCTGGTCAAGGAGACTTCGCTTGCCGAACTGTTTCATCGCTACGCCGACATCCTGTGGGATGAAGGGAACCACAAATATAATGTGAAGGCCTTCATCGGCGAACTCGACGAGATTCTGCTCGGCGCTCGGTTCTCCACCTTCTCGCAGGACCTGCTCGACGAGCTGATCGGAGCACTACGCAAACGCGGCAACAGCAACGCGACCATCAATAGGAAGATGGCGGCGCTGAGCAAGTTGCTGCGGAAAGCGTACAAAATGGGCGACGTCCACAGTCTGCCGGAATTCAGGCGTCAGAAGGAGAGAGCCGGGCGCCTGCGCTTCCTGGAAGCCGATGAAGAGGAAGCCCTGTTCCGAGAAATCGAAATCCGTTCCGAACTCTATCTGAAATTCTCTATATTCCTGGTCGATACCGGCGCTCGGCTTGGCGAGGGGATCGGCCTCAAATGGAATGACATTCACGAGGGTCGGGCAACGTTCTGGATCACGAAATCCGGACGCAGCCGCACTGTGCCGCTGACCGCGAGGGCAAAAAAGGTTCTGAAAGATCTGGCAGACAGATCCCCAGGACCATTCAGCGACGTCGATCCGCAAAAATTTCGGGCGGTCTGGAACGCGGCCAAGCAGGACGCGGGGCTGGGCGACGAAGCAGATATCGTTCCCCACATTCTCAGGCATACATGCGCCTCTCGCCTTGTGCGCGGCGGTATCGATCTCCGGCGGGTTCAGATGTGGCTCGGGCATCAGACGCTGACGATGACCATGCGCTATGCCCATTTGGCGACGCACGATCTGGATATGTGTGTGCCCGTTCTCGAGCGGCACCTGGCTAGTTAATGCATGCCGCCCAAGAAGTGTGCAGTGTTTCGGGACGCGCCTTAGACCCGCGGGGTCAATGATGCGCCTTCTGTGCCTGTCACAGGAATGAGCCAGCCCTCTGGCTCGCGGTCTACATACAAAGAAGTATCGATGGCTGATTGCGCCCTTGCTGCTCACCGTTCGCGTCGAACAGTGCCCGTCCCGTCACCTGCATACGCGTCCTTGTGGGGGTGGACCGGCGAGACGCAAGCTCCCTGCCTCCTCTTGCCAACGTCATCCATCCATTGCCGCCCCGAAGATGAAAAAAGCCCGGCTCTTCGAGCCGGGCTTCTCGTGACTGACTGAGGTCAGGTCAGGTCAAATTAGAAGTCACGCTGCAGGCGAATAAAGCCGCTAACTTCGTCTTCCCGGCCGTCGAAGTCTTCGTAGTCGACCGAAACGCGGGTGGCGAGACCTTCCGTGATCTGGTAGTCGAGCGTCACGCCAGCGACCCAGCCGTCGCCGCCACCAAAGGCGCCGATGGGGGAATCGGACAGGTTAACGTTATCGAAGTACTGGACGCCGGGGGTGATCGCGAACTTTTCGGTCACGTTGTAGCGATACGAAGCAGCAACCGTCCACTCGGACAGAGCCCAGTAAGCGTTCGGGTCGGAAGCCCAGATACCAGCGAGCTGGAAGACGCCCGGGCCAACGTCGGCCGAAAGCAGGGCGCGGATTGCACCTTCTTCGACTTCCGTATCGAAGCCGCCGAGCAGGTCGAAGGCTACACCGCCGAGCGCAGCGGAGACGATGCCTTCAACGCCAACGCCGTTCGGGCTCGAGGTGATGCCCTGGAGTTCATCGACAGCGATACCAGCCTGGAACGTGCCGCCGTCATAGAGATAGGCGATCGAGTTGAATTCCGAGTTGCTGGAGAGGTCGTCGGTTTCGCCGTTCAGGCCCTTATCCCACCAGCTGTAGAAGAAGCCGGCCTTCAGGCCGCCGAGCTGGATGTAGGCTTCGTCGACGTCGATGCGGCTGTCGCCTGCGTCGGTGTCGTTGTCAGCGTTGAATTCGATCGCGGCGAAGCCGGTGAGCGTGCCGAACTCGGTATCGCTCTTGGCATCGAATGAGATGTAGGCGCGGGAGAAGACATCCCAGTCGGACGCATGGACAGAACCGCCCCACGCACCTTCGTCACGGCCGAAGTCGCCCTGAACGCGGATGAAGCCGCCGATCTTGAGGCAGGTTTCCGTGCCCGGGATGTAGAAGTAGCCCGTACCGAAAGCGTCGCAAACGCGAACGTATTCCATGGGCTCCGGCTCGGCAGCGACGATCGCGTCGGCAGCCTGAGCGCCGGAGACTGCTGCGAGCGCAGCAGCGGAGCCGAGAAGAAGGCTCTTGATGTTCATTTCTGACCTCCAGTCAAAAGTTTCACACGGGTCTGGGTATCTTTGCTGAAGGACAGCGTTCCCTGCCCCATCCCCAATTCGTTCAAGAAGTCGGACGATCAACCGCCCTTGCTTCCGGAGTTGAAAATACAAAACCGGGTGGGGCGCGCAACGACCAACTTGCGAGATCAACTCCTTTGCGCCGCCCTTCCCCGATCCCTGTTGCTCAAACGACACAAAATCGCCCCAGACGGCCGGAGAGGATTAACAAACCCTTAAGAAAATCCTTTTCTCACGAGGGGTTAGCGACGGTGCAAAGTGTGCCCGCTGTTCCGGAATGAGGCAGAAACCGGCCGAAAACGGGGGCGAAACCCGGCATCGGCACCATTCGGGCGACGACTTTGCGCCTGCATCGGCATGCGTGCCGAGCCGCAAGGTCACTCGGAATCGGGGTGGGTTCGGGTGATTCCCAATGGAATCAGTGCGCAAGGAAGAGCGAATCGAGGGAGACGATGCGAATCATGATGGACAGGACGGCCAGGCGATCGTTGCTGTCGGATGAAGGATACTGCTCGGGACTGACGACTCCCCGGGCGGAAGCCAACATCCTTTTGGGAACTCTCGCGCTGATGTTTTGGTTCTACCATTGGACGTACTCCGTGAGGCAGATTACATGGAAACAAGGTTAGAGCTGGCGAAAACAGGGCGCAGTGCATGTGCGGAATCTAGATCGCCACCGATCCTACATGCGCTCAGCCTTCAGGGTATTACAGGCTGCTGAAAAAGGGAGGTTCAAGCAGGCCCGCCTGGCGGTCAGGCACAGCATTTAGCGCTCCCGAAGGACTGCAGGCCAACATGAAGCGCTGCATTAACCGCCTGATCAGCCTGAAGACCGCCGTTTATCCCGCCAGGAAAACGCAGGAGGGGATTAAGTGAAGGCGTTGACGACGACCGAGGGACAGAGCGACTTGCCGCGCTACTTTGCGTCTGTCTTCGCCAGAGCCTGCGGGATGAAGGCGGGGAGGATTACCTTCGTGCTGCCCGACGGCCGCCGATTCCGCGCGGACGGCGCGCGGCCGGGGCCGGTAGCCGAGCTGCACGTGCACGACCCCGACCTCTTCGCGCGGTTGATCCGCGAGGGGGACCTGGGATTTTCAGAAGCGTATCTGGCCGGCGGCTGGTCGACGCCGGACCTGCAGGATTTCATGGATTTCGTCCACGTTGCCGGCGACGACATCTACGACGGCTTCCCGGGCATGGGCCTGCTCCGGCTCGTCGAATGGGCGCGGCACGCGTTCCGCGGCAACACGCGGTCTCAGGCGCGGCGCAACATCGCCGCGCACTACGACCTCGGCAACGACTTCTATCGGCTCTGGCTCGACGAGACGATGACCTATTCATCGGCGAAGTTCGCGACCGGGCAGGAGAGCCTCGAGGCGGCGCAGACCGCCAAGTACGCGAGCCTGATCGACGAGATGGGCGCCGAGCCGGGCGAGCACGTACTGGAGATCGGCTGCGGCTGGGGCGGCTTTGCCGAATATGCTGCGGCCGAGCGAGGGCTGCACGTCACCGGGCTCACCATCAGCCAAGCACAGCACGACTACGCCCGGGAGCGGATCCGGCGCGCGGGCCTCGACGACCGGGTCGAGATCAGGCTCCAGGACTACCGCGACGCGCGCGGCCGCTATGACGGCATCGCCTCGATCGAGATGTTCGAGGCGGTGGGCGAGCGCTACTGGCCAGTCTACTTCGAGACCGTCCGCGAACGCCTGAACCCAGGCCGACACGCTACACTGCAAATCATCACCGTCCAGGACCGCCGCTGGGATACATACCGCCGCGGCGTTGACTTCATCCAGAAATACATTTTTCCCGGAGGCATGCTGCCCTCGCGCAGCGCGCTCCTCGCTGAACTTGAGCGTGCTGGCCTTCGGTCCGTCCATTCAGTTGAGTTCGGCGAGAGCTACAGCCAGACGCTCCGCCGCTGGCACCAGTCGTTCAACGAAAACTGGAGCGCGATCGCGGACCAGGGCTTCGACGATCGGTTCCGGAGGATGTGGAATTTCTATCTCACCTCGTGCGCCGCAGCCTTCGCGAGCGGGATTTGCGACGTGACGCAGATCACAGTGGAGCGGCCGGCTTGAGATGCCAACTGCAGGCGCCCGCGCTATCCGGTTGGTTGCCCTCGCCTGCATGATCGCGCCGAACATGCCGGCAAGGGCCCGCGCAGGGCGCCGCCGTCTCGTCGCTCCTCTGCTGACCACAAAGGATCATGGACGTTTACCAGATGGTGTTCACCTGCCAAAGTTGAACACGGTGGATTGTATTTCACCCCGCGAGGCCGACGATGATGAACCGTCTCTACAATCTTTGGGCGACGCTGCGGACCGGCCTCTGGTTTGTACCCACGCTCATGGCTCTCGGCGCGGTCGGGCTGGCTATGATGGCCCTCAACCTCGATGCCGGCCTGCCGGAGGAGAATGCCCGGCAGTTTTGGTGGCTCCACAGCGGCGGGCCGGAGGACGCCCGCAATTTGCTATCGACCGTCTTCTCCTCAATGATCACGATGGCGACGCTCGTCATATCGATCACCATGGTGGTGTTGACGCTGGCCGCCAGTCAACTCGGACCACGGCTGGTCCGCAGCTTCATGGGCGATCTCCGCACACAACTCGTATTCGGCATCTTCCTGATGACCATCATTTATTGCCTGCTAGTGCTGCGCACCCTCAACAGCGAGCTCGACATTTCCGCGGTGCCGCATATTGCGGTCACGCTCGGGACCGCGCTCGCCCTCATCAACCTGTTCGCGCTGCTGTTTTTTATCCACAATTTGGCTCGATCGATCGTTTCCGATACAGTGGTCCGGCGTGTCGACAGGGATCTCCGCAATACGATCTCACGGCTACTGCCGGCGGAGGACGACGGCCAACCGCCCGTCGAACAGCCGAGGGCCGATGACGTGCTGCCGGCCGACTTCGATGACAGTGCGGCCTCTTTGTGGCTGTCCGGCGAAGGCTATGTGCAGGCGGTCGAGTATGAGCGGCTCGTGGAAATCGCCTGCCGGCACAGGGCGGTGGTCCGCTTAGACTTCCGTGCCGGTCATTTCGTCATTCGCGGATCGCACAAGGCCGATATCTATCCAGGGCGCCTGCTCGGGCCGGATTTGGCGACCGAGATCGAAGGCGCCATCCTGGTCGGCGAAGACCGCACGGCGGTCCAGGATCTGGAGTTCTCGATCCGCCACTTGGTCGAAATCGCCGTGCGCGCGCTTTCGTCGGGAATCAACGATCCCTTCACTGCCATTGCCGTTATCGATCGCCTGGGCGCTGCGCTCGGCGACCTGATGCGGCGGGAACTCCAGCCTGAGGTGTTTTGCGATGAGGCCGGCGTGGTGCGCGTGGTCGGCCGAGCGTCGAGCTTCCGTGGTCTTGTGGACGTCGCTTTCCACCAGATCCGGCAAGCCGGAGCCACCCACCCAGCGGTCATGATACATATGCTCAGCATCATCGCGCGGCTTGCGGTCAACGTCCGCGTGGCCAGCCAACGCGACGCCTTGCTCGACCACGCCGCGATCATCGCCGAAGCCGGCCGCCGCGGGGCGTCGGAAGCCTCCGACATCGCCGACATCGAGCACTGCTATCAGGCAGCTCAAGTGGCGTTAGAATAAAATGCCATACCGCGGCAGTTTGCCGGTCCGCGCCGGGCGATCTCTGCCGGGGCTGAAGTTCGGCCATCAGCGGCCGCAGCGTTGCCGAAGCCGTCGATGTAGCCCCAATCTTCGAGGGCCGGTCGAACGTGGGGATATCGTCTGACAGAAAGCCAGCGCGACGACGGGTGCACACTTGGGACCAGCAGCACAGGGTCGGCTGGGGACACTCAAAGGTAAGGCGATATCCGCCGCGGACCCGCGTGCTGACAATTCCTCCGGTGTGGTGCCTTGGTGGCCTTTTTGCGCCACGAAAGTCATCAACAGAACCACGCCCGTCGCGGTGCGTTCCCCGGGCTCCATCACTGTGATTCGGAGCGAAGAGACCCGGGCCCCGCCCGCGGACGATCCTTCCCAACTCCCAAACCTGCGCTAAAAGTACGCCTTCTTTCTAATCTGTGCTAACTCGCCGTGCAGCAATGGTGCTAGCATCTGAAGGGGCTGCGGGTTCTAGACCTGCGGGAAGGGCGTTGCCGGAAAATCCTCGCGGGAAGGTGAGGCTTGACCTGCCAGATAATTGACCAACGGGAACTGAGGTTGACCAACGGGAACTGAGGAAGGCGTGACGCGGAAACCGAGCAAGAGAGCCGACCATTCCGAGCCCCGTTCCAAGGGTAGCCGCAAGACGGCCGAAGCTTACGGCAGGTCGTTGAAACCCATTAGTCCCGTCGTCGGCATCGGTGCCTCGGCAGGCGGTATCGAGGCGCTGATTCGCTTGTTCGAAGCGATGCCGTCCGACAGCGGCATGGCCTTCCTGGTCGTGATGCATCTCGACCCCGCTCGCAAAAGTGGGCTGACGCACGTGTTGGGTCAGCACAGCTCCATGAAGGTGGCTGAGGCCGCCGACGGCATGGCCATCGACCCGGACCATATCTATGTCATCCCGCCGGATGCCTCGCTGACCGTCGATGACGGAAGGCTGCGGCTGACCGAGCCGGCCGAGCGGCGCGGCGCCCGCTACCCGATCGATCGCCTCTTCGAGTCGCTGGCGACGCATCGGCGCGGGTCCGCAATCTGCATCGTCCTGTCGGGCTCCGGCAGCGACGGCACGGAAGGGCTGAAGGAGGTCAAGACGCAAGGCGGCTGCATTCTGGTGCAGGATCCATCGACTGCACGCTTCGATGCCATGCCGCGAAGCGCGATCGCGGCTCATCTGGCCGACCATGTGCTGGCGCCAGAGCACATGCCGGATGTGCTCGTTCGCTACATACGCCACGCCTATATCGCGACATCCGAACTCGTCGAGGACACACCGTCCGGCGACGCCTCGATAGACCCGGTCCTCGCCGTTCTGAGAAATCGCGCGGGCCACGACTTCCGCCTCTACAAGCGCAGCACGCTCACGCGACGGATTCAGCGGCGGATGGGTCTCTGCAATCTGCACACGATCGAGGAATACGTCGAGTTCCTGCGCTCTCAGCCGGGGGAGCTTCAGACACTCGCCAAGGATCTCATGATCAACGTCACCGGATTCTTCCGCGACCCCGAGGCCTGGACGACGCTCGACGAGACAGTACTTGCGCAGTTGGTCGACGAGCGCGAGAGCGGTGCGGCCGTGCGCCTCTGGGTGCCCGCCTGCGCCACCGGCGAGGAAGCCTACACCCTCGCTATGCTGTTGGTCGATCGCGCCGAGGCGGCGAACAAGCAGTTTGACATAAAGCTGTTCGCCACCGACAGCCAGGACGACAACCTGAATGCGGCCCGGGCCGGCGCCTATTCGGAAGGCGCCGTGGCAACGATCCCGCCGCACCTACTGAAGCGCTACTTCGACAGGCTCGACGGCACCTATCACGTCAAGAAGGAGCTTCGCGATGTGGTGGTGTTCGCATCCCTTAACCTGCTGCGCGATCCGCCGTTCTCGCAAATCGACCTCATCAGTTGCCGAAACCTCCTGATCTATCTGAATCCGGTGGCGCAGAAGCGTGCGGTCTCGCTGATGCATTTTGCGCTGCGGCAGGGTGGTCACCTGCTGCTCGGCAACGCCGAAAGTGTGTCCGGGCGGGAAGACCTGTTCGAGACGGTCTCGAAGAAGTGGCGCATTTTCCGTCGGCTCGGACCGACGCGCCACGACATCATCGACTTTCCCCTCCTGCCCGGCCGGAGCCGGCCGAACAAAGTCGAGGAGTCGGCCGTGCCCGACAATAATCAACCGCCCCAGCGCCTTGTCGATGTGGCGCAACGCGCGCTCCTCGAGCGTTTTGCCCCAGCCTCGGTGCTCATCGAGGGCGATGGGCGGGTGCTGTGGTTTCATGGATCGACAGGCGACTACCTGGAGCCGCCGCCGGGCGAACCAAGTCGCAATCTTCTGGCGATGGCTCGGCCCGGCCTGCGCGCCAAGTTGCGCCAAGCCGTGCGGAGGGCAGCCCGGGAAAAGCGGTTGGTCGACTTCCACGTCCGGCTCCGACGGAACGACAGGGATCAGGCCGTCGCGGTGACGGTGGCGCCGCTGGCCGAGCCAACCGACAACCTGCTTCTGGTCAGCTTCCGCAACGCGGAAGCACAGATCCTTCCCACGGCGTCTGATGACGGCGAAAGCGACATGATGCAGCGTGCATTCGAAGACGAACTCAATACCGCTCGCGCGGAGCTTCGAGACACGATCGAGCAATTCGAGAGGGCCAACGAGGAGTTGAAGGCCGCGAACGAGGAAGTGACCTCGATGAACGAGGAGCTTCAGTCGACGAACGAGGAACTGGAGACTTCGAAAGAAGAGCTGCAGTCATTCAACGAAGAGCTGCAGACGGTCAACAGCCAGCTTCAGCACAAGAACCAGGAACTGGCGGACACCACCGACACGCTGAACAACCTGCTGGCCAGCAGTGAGGTCGCGACCGTGTTCCTGGACACGGACTTCTGCATCAGGTGGTTCTCGCCAAGCAGCAAGGAGCTTCTGGAGCTGGTCGACACGGACGTTGGCCGGCCCGTCACCCATTTTGCCTGGAAGGTGGCAGACGATGCCCTGCTGCGCGATGCCGAGACCGTGCTTCAGAAGCTGAACGGAATCGACGCGGAAGTCCGCAGCAGTGCCGACCGCTGGTATCTGCGGCGCGTGCTCCCCTACCGGACCCAAGACGATCACATTGCCGGCGTCGTGATTGCCTTCATCGACATCACGGAGCGCAAACTGGCGCTCGATGCAATCGACGAGGCGCGTCTCTACGCCGAGGCCATCATCGAAACGGTCCGGCACCCGGTCATGGTGCTCGACGGCGAACTGCGGGTCCAGTCGGTCAATCCGGCGTTCTCTGAAGCGTTCGCCTGCCCCGCAAAGGAATCGCAAGGCTATCTCCTGCAGGAGCTGGACCACGGCGCCTGGGACATCCCCAAGCTGCGCCGGTTGCTTCGCGACGTCCTCAGCGAGGCACGCCCGTTTGAAGGTTTCGCGATCGAGCATGATTTCCCGGGGCGAGGGCGGCGACACATGCTCCTCAACGCGCGCAAACTGGCGCAGGGAGTCGATCGTGCGGAATTGATTCTGCTCGCAATCGAGGACGTGACCGAGCGCGTCGAGACGGAATTGGTTCGCCAGACCCTCATGAACGAGCTTAGCCACCGCGTGAAGAACATGCTCGCGATGGTGCAATCGATCGGTTCACAGACCCTGCGCCAAAGCGGCTCCCTCGAGGAATTCAAGGTGGCGTTCGAAGGACGCCTGCACTCGCTTGCTCGGGTTCATGATCTCCTGGTCGCTGAGAATTGGCACCGCGCCGATCTGGACCAGCTCGTCCGCCGCACGTTGGAGCCCTATGGCATGGACGACAGAATCCGGATCGCCGGCCCCAGTCTGAACATGACGCCTGAGGCCGGCGTTGCGATGGCCATGGTCCTGAACGAACTCACGACCAACGCGGTGAAGTACGGCGCTCTCTCGAATGAAGGCGGCCATCTCGAGGTGACCTGGCAGCTGGACAGCAGAGACGGCGGCCAGTGGGTTCACCTGAAGTGGACCGAGGCCGGCGGCCCGCCGGTCACGCCTCCCTCCCGTCGCGGGTTTGGGTCGAGCCTGATCGAGCGCAGCATCACCCATCAACTTGGCGGTACCGCAACACAGAGCTTCAGCGCAGAGGGTCTGCACTGCGACATAGCTTTTCCATGGCGAGAGATCACCGGCTCCCCCAGATTGAAAAGGACCTGATCCATGTCGCCGTCTTTGGAGAAGCTACCGGGCCTGCGTATTCTTGTCGCCGAAGACTTGGCGCTCATTCTCCTGGAGATGGAGGACATGCTCAGCGAGATCGGATGCGAGATCGTCGGTCCGGTAGCCACTGTCGAAACGGCTTTTGCAGCGATCCGCCAGAACGACCTGGACAGCGCGCTTCTGGATATGAGTCTGCATGGTGAGCGCATCACCCCGATTGCCGAAGAGTTTCTCGCGAGAGGAGTGCGCAGGCGCCGCGGCGACGGCAAGCTGTTTCGACAGCCCATGCCAGACGAGGCCGAGTCTCTCGCCGACATGGTAGAAACGACCGGTTCGGCGTAGCCCCATGCGTATGGCACACATTCTTTGCCAGTGGCGTCATCTTGGAGTCGAGGGCCGTCCGGCATATTAAAGGCCCATTGCAACGATCCTATTCGCGACCTCAGCTCCTGTGCTCGGGGTTTTCAAAATCGAAACGGCATCCTGCCGACCACGCCTTGCGGTCGTTGCCATGGTTGGGAAGACCGCCGGCATCCTTCAGCATCCGCGCCATGTGCATCAAGTTCCAGGTCATGATCGTGGTGTTGCGCTGCGTGAACTCGTTGTCGAGTCCTGCACCGTCGTCGCCATAGCTCGGGCCGGGCCCTGCCTCGCCGATCCAGCCGCAATCAGCCTGCGGCGGGATCGCGTAGCCCAGATGCGACAGCGAATAGAGCACGTTCATCGCCACGTGCTTGATCCCGTCTTCATTGCCGGTGACCACTACGCCGCCGGTCTTGCCGTAGAAGATGGATTGCCCCTTGTCGTTCAGAAGCCCGGACATGGCGTAGAGACGTTCTATCAGCAGCCGGCAGACTGAGGATTGCTCGCCCAGCCAGATCGGCGTGCCGATGACGAGTATTTCCGCCGCCTCCACCTTGCGCCACAGATCGGGCCAGTCGTCATGGTCCCAGCCATGCTCGCGCATGTCGGGTTGCACGCCGAAGGCGATGGAGTGCGCGGTCATGCGGATCTCTTCCACTTCGACGCCGCTCTTGCGCATGATTTCGGCCGATGTGCCCAGCAACAGCGATGTGTGTGACGCCTGGCCCGGATGCTTCAACGTGCAATTGAAGAACACAGCGCGCAGATCGGAGAAGACGGTTTGGTTCTCCTCGCACAGGGTGGCTTGTTTTTCGCTCAGGTCCATGGGGCCTCTTTTCGTCAAATCGCAGGACCTTTGCGGGCTGGGTCACTGCCCGAGAAGTTCGCGCTGCTTGGCCAAGTCGAAATGATAGGCCTGACCTCAATCAGTTGAGGTCCGCGTCCGTCGTGAACAGATAGTCCTCACCTTCTGCCGAGGAGTGGCAGCTGATGCAGCCCTGAGCCATCCCCGCTATGGGCGCCCTCTGGGGTCTGGTCGAGGGAGCCGTCCGGGAGGTATTTGGCCCAGAACCAGTTGCCGGACTCGGGCGCATAGTCTTCTGCTCGGCGGAACATGATCGTCACCGCGGCGAGATGGTCGCCGGGACTACCGAGCACCTGATCTACAGTGACGCCTTCCGGGCCATAGTTGCGCTTGATCACCAGCATGCCTGTGTGACCGTCAACCGTCGCGTCCGTATAGAACGTCTCCAGCATCATGCCGTGTGGATCCCCGTCCCCGGATAAGGGAAGGCTTGAACAGCGTCGTCCCCTGCCAAGTTTCGTTCCTGCATGCTCTGCCAGAGCTCGCTGGCGTAGTCCTGATCTTCCTGACCGCCGAAATCCTGTGCGATCGCGGCGGTTACCACGAGGCTCAGCGCACTCCCGATCATCATCAGCCTCATGTGGGGTCCTCCTCTTGTTCGGCCGTGACTGAGGCCATAAGGCCCAACGCGCAAAAGGCAGTTTTGTTGCAGTCGCTGCAAAATGTCGGAGCGGCCGCGCGTCCAGGTATGGAACCTCGGCGCGCGTAAGGCATTTTACAGCACATGCTGCAAAACGGCGGAGGAGCACTTTGGCGCGCCCCAGAACATTTGATGAGTCTGCTGCCCTGGACCAGGTCGTTCGACTGTTCTGGATGCGCGGATATGAGGCGACCTCAGTACGAGACCTCGAAGGCGCAACCGGCATCGGCATGACGAGCCTTTACAACGCGTTCGGAGGCAAGCGCCAAATCTTCCGTTCTGCCTTGGACCGTTACTCCGAGCAGCGAACCCGTCGCTGCCTCGACGAGATCGAGCACTTGGCCTCGCCGGCGGACCGCATCAGAACTTTTGTCGCGCGCGTCATCGAAGCGGCGCTGGATGATCCGGATCGTATGGGTTGCCTCGTGATCAACACGGCGGTCGAACTCGGCCCGCATGACGAGGAAATCTCGGAGATCGTCGCCGATCACCTCGCCGAGGTCGAAGCTTTCTTCCGGCGCAACTTCGCAGCTGCTCAGAAGGCGGGAGACGCGGACCCGAACATCTCGCCCGAGGATGCGGGGCGCTCCTTCAGCGCTCTAATGTTCGGACTGCGTGTGCTGGCGCGTACGCGCCCTGAGCGCAAGATGATGGAGGGAGCGGCACGGCCGCTTTTGGCGCTCCTGCGAGAGGGCGACCGCGTCTCTGCCGATCATGCAACCATCCAAAATGCAGCACCGGAGAATACTCATGCTGGACGATGCTAAATTGATGCCCGGAAACCCGATGCCGACGATGGCCCTGCCGCTGGTGATCGGCGGCGAGGCGAAACTCGGCGGCGGCAGGTCCTCGGCGCTGTTGGATGGCTGATTGCGCTCCGGCCCGCCCATCGCCAGGAAGACCAGAGCGGACAGCCCCCATCAGCACCGCCGCGACGCCAAGGACGGCGGCGAAGGACAGGGGAAACGTCAGTGCACATAAAAGGTGACCCGGGCCACGACGTCGTTATAGGGCACACCTACGATGCCGCACCAGCATAATATCCGCTTGGAGAGAACGCTTTCGGGCCCTTGGCAGGTGAACAGCCCTCCCGAATAACCCTCGAAAATGGAAAATTCGGCCGCAGCCGGATCGGGAGACGCCTTTCGCGAGGGCAAGTGGCGGAGAAGAAGGGATTCGAACCCTCGATACCGTTTCCGGTATACTCCCTTAGCAGGGGAGCGCCTTCGACCACTCGGCCACCTCTCCGTTAGCGCCTGACTAGTGTCAGTAGCCCGGCAATGCAAGATTTTTTTGTCGAATTCCGGGAATTCCTCCCATTTTCGTCCGGCCCGGGAGGGGCGCGCCATCGAAACAGGCGCTTCGTCCTCGCAGGCCATCGGTTCGTCCGCGGCAAGGCTGAAGCAAGGACGATTGCGGAACTTAACCGCCGTTACTTCCCCGATCGCCGCTCCTGGCAGAGGCGAAGGCGCTGTATGTCCCGAGGCACACGATGTCGATGATCATGCATCTCGCGCAAAGCGGATCCGGCCGGTCGTCCGGAACCTATCCCCATTATGCCGTGGAACGGCCCTGCCGCATTCTCGTCATCGGCAGCCAGTTGAAGGCGAAAACCAGGTATCAGGCGCTTCTGCGCCATATATCCATCGGCGGCGCCATGCTCGATTTCAACGCCGCGATCTTGCTGCCGAAGCACTTTTTCCTGGAGATCGACGGCTTCAGCGAGGAAATCGGCTGCGCGGAAGTGTACCGAAACGGAGCCGAACTTGGCGTTCGCTTCAACATGCTGCTTGCACAGGAGTTCCTGAGACAGCTGATCCGCATGCAGTATGCAAGCGGCCTGTAGGTCGCGCTGCGCGGAAGGGCAGCCGGCGTCGGCAGGAAAGCGGCGCTCATTAGATTTCTATTGAATATCTTCAAGTGATTGCAAGATTGCTGGCGGAGACTGACGGTCGGCCTTCGCGGTACGTTTGCGAAAGGCGCCGGCAAATGACTTGTCGGATTTTCAACTCCATGAGCCCGATCGGAGAGACAGGGAGCGCGTCGGCAGAAGCCGCGACGCCCTTGCCATGTCGGCGCTCCATTTGCCGGAGCAGATGCATGCTGCAGTCGACGATGTATTCGCTTGTCCCTTCGCCGCTCTATGACGAGCGCCACGAGCGCTTTGCCATCGCCCATGCCGGAACGCTGATGGCGGTACAGCCGGGGCTTGGCGGAGTGTCCATACGCGCCTGCAGGATGATCGAAATCTCGCGTGGCGGCGCGCGCTTTTCCGTCGGAACCACGATCGGCTTGCCGCTGCACTATTATCTCCACGTCGTCGGAACGAATCGGCGCATCGGCTGTGCCGAGATCCACCGGGCGGGCGATAAGATAGCTGTGCAGTTCATCAAGGTGATCGATGAGACCTTCCTGCACGAGATCGTCCGCCTCGACTACTTTACCGGGGAAAGCCGGAGCGTCAGAACGGCGACGGGCACCTATCGCCCGATGGCCCCGGCGCGCCCCTTCTTCTTCGGCGCGGACAAAAGCAACTGAGCTTTCGGAGCCACCTTTCTTTCGAGGGGCGATTCCGGTTCCCGTTCTTATGGGATAAGTTCCGGGCGCATTTCGAACGGGGTTGTCCATATGTCCGCCTTCTCGCGTTTCACGCCGCTCATCCAGTCCTTGCCCGCCACCATTCCCTTCGTCGGCCCGGAGGCCATCGAACGGCAGCGCGGCCGCCGCGTCGCCGCCCGAATCGGCGCCAATGAGAGCGGGTTCGGCCCGGCACCGTCGGTGCTGCTTGCGATGCAGGCGGCGGCCGGTGAAACGTGGAAATATGCGGATCCTGAAAATTACGACCTGAAACAGGCGCTTGCCGCCCATCTCGGTGTGCCGGCGGCCAATGTCGCCATCGGCGAAGGCATCGACAGCCTGCTCGGGCAGATCGTCCGTCTCGTCATCGAGCCCGGTGCGCCGGTCGTCACCTCGCTCGGAGGTTACCCGACCTTCAACTATCACGTTGCGGGCCATGGCGGCCGGCTGGTGACGGTACCCTATGCGGCCGACCGGGAAGACCTGGAGGGGCTGCTTGCGGCCGTGAAGCGGGAGAACGCGCCGCTCGTCTATTTCGCCAATCCCGACAACCCGATGGGCAGTTGGTGGTCGGCCGATCGCGTCGTCGATTTTGCTGCCGACTTACCGGAAACGACGCTACTCATCCTCGACGAGGCCTATAGCGAAACGGCCCCGCCGGAGTCGGTCCCACCGGTCGAAAGCCTGATCGATCGACCCAATGTGATTCGCACCCGCACCTTCTCCAAGGCCTATGGGCTTGCCGGTGCGCGCGTCGGCTACGCGCTGGCGACAGCCGGCACCGCCCAGGCCTTCGACAAGATCCGCAACCATTTCGGCATGAACCGAGTGGGCGTTGCGGCGGCAATCGCAGCACTGGCAGATCAGGCCTATCTCACTGATGTCACTCGGAGGATCACGAACTCACGCGACCGGATCGCGGCAATTGCCCGGGACAACGGCCTGGCTCCGCTTGCCTCCGCGACGAATTTCGTTGCCGTCGATTGCGGCCGCGACGCGGGCTATGCCAGAGCGATCGTCGAAAGGCTGATGAGCGACCACGGCGTCTTCATCCGCATGCCGGGTGTGGCGCCGCTCAATCGCTGCATTCGGATCAGCGCCGGGCCGGATGCGGAGATGGACCTGCTTGCGGCCTCGCTTCCCGCCATCCTCGAGAGCCTAAACTGAACGGTGATGCCACCTGAGTTGCACGTCAGTGCATCGTCATCCATTCGCGCGCCGCGCGGAGCGCGGCGGCAAGCTCGGTCTTGCTCATGGTGGCCGCAAGGTCGGCGCGAAGGCCCGCGGCGCGGTCCGAACCCTTGATGGCGGCGATATTCAACCACTTATGGGCAGCGACCAGATCGACAGGCCTGCCGCGGCCGGTTGCATAGGCAAGGCCCATTTCACAGAGGGCGTCGGCCCGATTGTCGCCGCCCATCGCGGCATCCGAAACGATCTGCATGTCAAAGCGTGCCATTGTCTTGTCCCTGTCTTCGTTGGCCATTGGTGCGCCGCCATCGTGTGGCGCACCTGGCTTATCGTCTTTGTTGATCCCTGTTTTCGCATGCCCTTGGCGGGCTTCCCGGAGGCGCACCGTCTTTTCGCAGCGTCGCTTCCGCTTTTTTCGGCCGGGTATTCCCCCGCTCGTCTTATGGCTCCGAATATGACCGAGCCCCTTCAACAGGCGCTTAAAACGCATGCTTAATTTGCCGCAAACAAAGTTCAAATACTTGGTAAATTTGGATTTTCGTTAAGCATCACAACGCCCGGAACTGAGGCAATTCGCCCAAAATTTTACGAAATCTTCAATCTCGGATTTCAACCAAACGCTAACCACGAAACAGGAGCCCGTCCGCTTACGTCGCGCGCCGCTTCGCCAATGAACCCGCGTCCCGGGTATATTTACCTTTACGTGCCCGTAAGCTATTGTCGCGATGATCAGGCGGCGTGGAGGCTGCCCGTCTTTGTGGAGGAACTTGAATGATTCGCACTTTGCTCGTCAGCGCGGCACTCGCCCTTGCCGCGGCAGGCTCTGTCCTGGCCGCCGAGCCGATCGTCGGCAACTGGAAGACCGCCAGCGGCGCCACGGCGGAAATCGCCCCCTGCGGCGGCTCCTTCTGCGTCACGCTGAAGACGGGAAAGCATGCGGGAAAGCGCATCGGCAACCTTGCCGGGGCAGGCGGCAACTATAGCGGCGAAATTACGGATCCGGAAAACGACAAGACCTATGGCGGCTCGGGCTCGGTCGACGGCAATTCGCTGAAGATGAAGGGCTGCGTGCTGAAGGTGCTTTGCAAGTCTCAGACCTGGACTCGTCTGTAGATCGCTCAATCGGGATGAATATAGACCCTTCCCGCAGGGGGGGTTTCCGGACCGCGCCGTCTTCGCCCATGTCGTTCCTTTGCAACTAGCCTTAAGATATTGAAATTGCTGATCGCCGCGGGCGCCTAGCCCCTCCCCCTTGTGGGGAGGGGTGTGCCTGTTTAGCGGGCGCGCTGGCCGAACAGGATCTTCTGGGCTTCCTTGTCCTCCGCAAGGCTCTTCTGGCGGGCTCGCTCTTCCTTGCCGACCTCGATCGCCGTTTTGACCGCCGGGCGAGCGAGCATCGTCTCGAACCAGGGCTTCAGATTCGGGAAATCATTGAGATCCTGCCCCTGGTTCTCGTGCGGGATCACCCAGCCGATCGCAGCCATGTCGGCGATGGAATAATCGCCGGCGAGGAAGCGCCGGTCGGCGAGGCGCTTGTCCATCACACCATAGAGGCGGTTCACTTCATTCGTGTAGCGCTCGATGCCATAGGCTATCCGTTCCGGTGCATATTGCCGGAAATGATGGGCCTGCCCCGCCATGGGGCCGAGACCGCCGACCTGCCAGAAGAGCCATTGCTCGACCTCGACGCGGGCACGCTCGTCGCTCGGATAGAACTTGCCGTATTTGCGGCCGAGATATTGCAGGATCGCACCCGACTCGAACACCGAGATCGGCTCGCCGCCGGGGCCCTCGGGATCGACGATCGCCGGCATGCGGTTATTGGGCGAGATCTTCAGGAAATCCGGCGCGAACTGGTCGCCCCGGCCGATATTGACGTATTTGACCACGTAGGGGACGCCGAGTTCCTCCAGCATGATGGTGATCTTCCAGCCGTTCGGTGTCGGCCAGTAATAAAGCTCGATCGGAGCCGTCATCGGCGATCTCTCCTCAGGTTCATGGAAAGTCACACGTAGGAACGCGCGCCGCGCGAGGCAAGGGGTCCCCCTTCAACCAAGATGAACGGCAGATGAATGTGTACCTCAGCAAGAATTCAGTTTGGTTGTGCGAAAAGACGCTCAATCGTTTTGACAGCGCCTCCAGCCCACGGACAGAAACATGGATATCCTCGCCCGCCGCCTCACCATAATAAGCCTGCTGATGGTCGTCTTCGCAATGTCGCTCGCTGCGGCCGTCGGTGCCGACACCGAGCGTCGCCGCCAGAACACCTATCTCGGCTCGCTGACCGATTGCACCGCGCATACTGCGCAATACTGCCAGGCCAAACTTTAAGGCGGGACAGGATGTGAGCGGCCTTCCCCCGCTTGCACCGCCCCAACGCACCAGGATCAGGGAAATGTCCGCTTTCGTCTCCTCCGCCATCCTTGCACTCCGGCTCCTGTTCGTCACGGGGCTGCTGATGGCGCCGATCGGAGCGGTCGCCTACAACAAGGCCAGCACCTCCGGCATCGGCAAGAACGGCGCCGGCTTCGTCCTCTTCATGACGCTCCAGCGCCAGGCTATGAGCTGATCATCGAGTCGTCGTCTCACACATTCCCACCTGCTCCCTCTTGCGCTTCATGCCGCTCTCCGCTCCTTGTCACCTTGTAAAAGGAGCAAGCCATGCCCGCATTCGCCATCTACCTCCTTGCAGCACTTACCGAAATCGCCGGCTGCTTCGCCTTCTGGGCATGGCTCCAGCTCGGTAAGTCCGCCTGGTGGCTCATACCCGGCATGGGCTCGTTGGCGCTCTTTGCCTGGCTCCTGACCATGATCGATACGGCAGCTGCCGGGCGCGCCTATGCCGCCTATGGTGGCGTATACATCGCCACCTCGCTCTTCTGGCTTTGGGTCGCCGAGGGCATCAGGCCCGACCGGTGGGACTTGACCGGCATGGCGGTGGCACTTGCCGGCAGCGCGATCATTCTCGCGGGCCCCCGCTAGCGCGGCATGAGGAAAGTGTGCGCGGCATTCCGCCCGCATCGCGCGCAAACTTCTTATATTCGACCACGTTTATGATTTGGGTCGATCCGACCTAAAATCATCGTGATCTAGCGCAACCCGAAAATCGGACCCGCTTCTCGGAAAGCTCGATGCGAAAATAGCGTTACAACGGCTTTTGCGAGTCTTGAAAGACGCGCGGCGGCGAATAAACCGCCCATCTTGTCGTTTGCTTGTCAGAAGCCCCAGCCTATAATGCAACATGGACAAACGAATCTCTTCAAATTCCGCCCTCTCCATTGCCACTCCTGAAGCCTTCGAGCCGCGAACCTTCGACAATCCGGCCGATGCCGTCGATTGCCTGGAGGCACTCTATGAGCGCAATACCCGCTTCCTTCGCGAGGCTTTCGAGGGGCTAGGAAAGAACGGCAGGCCGCTTACGCGTTTCCGCGCCTGCTATCCGCAGGTCAGCATCGAGACCAGCAGCTTCGGCCATGTCGATTCGAGGCTATCCTTCGGCTATGTCAGCGCGCCCGGCGTCTATACGACGACGATCACGCGCCCTCGGCTCTTCCGTCACTATCTCAAGGAACAGCTCGGGCACCTGATCCGCAACCACGGGCTCAGCGTCATCGTGTCCGAATCGGCGACTCCCATTCCGCTGCACTTCGCCTTCGGCGAGAACGCGCATGTCGAGGCTTCGGCTGCCGAGGGCATCGACATTCCACTGCGCGACCTCTTCGATGCGCCGGATATCACCATCACCGACGACGAGATCGCCAACGGCTCCTATGAGCCGGGGCCCGGCGAGCCCTCCCCGCTCGCCCCCTTCACGGCCCAGCGCATCGACTATTCGCTTGCGCGCCTCACCCATTACACGGCGACCAGCGCCACGCATTTCCAGAACTTCGTCCTCTTCACGAACTATCAGTTCTATATCGACGAGTTCTGCGCCTGGGCACGCCAGCAGATGGCCGAAGGCGGCAATGGCTATACGGCCTTCATCGAGCCCGGCAACATCATCACGCCGGCAGGTGCCGACAGACCCGAGGCCGATTATTCGCTTGCCCGCCTGCCGCAAATGCCGGCCTATCACATAAAGAAGAAGGGCCATGGCGGCATCACCATGGTCAATATCGGCGTCGGCCCCTCCAACGCCAAAACCATCACCGACCACATCGCGGTGCTGAGGCCGCATGTCTGGCTGATGCTCGGCCATTGCGCCGGCCTACGCAACAGCCAACGGCTTGGAGACTACGTGCTCGCCCATGCCTATATGCGCGAAGATCACGTGCTGGACGACGACCTGCCCGTCTGGATTCCGCTGCCGGCACTGGCGGAGGTACAGGTCGCGCTGCAGGACGCGGTGGCAGAGGTGACGGGCTACAAGGGCTACGATCTCAAGCAGATCATGCGCACTGGCACCGTCGCCACGATTGACAACCGCAATTGGGAACTGCGCGACCAGCGTGGTCCGGTCAAGCGCTTATCCCAGGCGCGCGCCATCGCGCTCGACATGGAATCGGCGACGATCGCCGCCAATGGCTTCCGCTTCCGCGTGCCCTACGGCACTCTGCTCTGCGTGTCCGATAAACCGCTGCATGGCGAATTGAAACTGCCGGGCATGGCAACCGCCTTCTACCGGACCCAGGTGAGCCAGCATCTGAAGATCGGCATTTTGGCTCTGCAGAAACTCGCGGCGATGCCGCCGGAGAAGCTACACTCACGCAAACTCAGAAGCTTTTACGAAACGTCGTTCCAGTAGAAGTTTTGTTTTATGGATGCCGTCTGGCGCAAAACCGCTTCTTGGGCGATATGCATCAGGCCTTCGGCTTCAGCGCCAGCGATAACAGGGTGCCGGCCACTGCCGAGACGACGACAATCAGGTGCGTGTTGACGCTCGCGCGGGCGAGCATGCCGAGCGTGGCGGGATCGCCGGCTGCGCCGAAGGAGATCGCACCGGCAACGATCGCTGCCGCATAGGTGCCGACGCCTGCCGGCCCATGCACAGGGAGAGCCGACGACAGTTCGCCTCCGAGCGCCCCTCCGAAGGAGGCGGCAAAGGGCACCACGCCCATGATGGCGAGCACCCAGGCGAGAATCACCACCTTGACGGCCCAATTCAGCATCGTCATCGCCCAGGCCCGCAGGAATGCCGGAACATGTTCCGGCAGACCGGCCTCGACCTCCGCGAAATAGGGCGCAATCCTACCGGGCATCAAGCGGCGCGCGACGGCAAGAACCCTGGCCCTCAGCAGAAAAAATCCGAGTGGTGAGAAGAAGGCCAGCAGCCAGAGGACCCACCAGCCCGCCTGCTGACTAGCCCCGAGCAGGCCGATCGCCGCCACGATGACGAGCGCGTGCAGATCGAGCAGCCGCATGACGAGCAGCGCCGAGGTGCCACGCAACAGCGGAACGCCGAATTCGGTGCGCATCAGCAACGGAAAGCTCGTTTCCCCGGCTCTGAAGGGCAGCATGATGTTGAGGAGATTATGGGTCTGCGTAACGCGCAGAAGCGTCAGGAACCGACCGCGAGTCTGTTCGGGGAAGTAATCGTAGATGCGGTAGCAGCGTACGAAGTAGGTGGCGATGAGGAGCGCCAGCGCCGAGAGTATGGGCGTTGCCCCGACCTCGGCCCATTGCCGCATCAAGCTGAGCCATCCCCAGACCCACTCGACGAAGACGGCATAGGCCGAGACAGCGGCCATGGAAATCAGTCCCATGCGGTTGCGCATAAGCCACGACTGCCGACGGAACTGTCGGACCGAATTCATGAGATGCCGATTTCCTCTACCCGTGCAATGCGAATCCTTGTTGGTTACTAACGTCAACTGTGCAAGAAAGCCAGTAACGGAACACCGGAGAAGCCGCTCTTGAACAAGTTGGAAGAACCCGCGCATGCAATGGCTGCCGTTCTGGAGGCCGCTGAGCTTTCTATCGTCGTGCCGGTGTTCAACGAGGAGGAAAGCGTTCAGCCGCTCGTCAGCCGTATCCGCGGGGCAATGGCCGGATTCGAAAAGGCATGGGAACTGATCCTGGTGGACGACGGCAGTACCGACCGGACCCTGCCGAATGCGCGCAACGAGCTCTTGCAACCGGGCCTGCGGTTGAAAATAATCGAGTTGCAAAAGAACTTTGGCCAGACGGCCGCGATGCAGGCGGGGATCGATGCCGCGGGCGGCCGATTGATCGCGACGCTCGACGGCGACCTGCAAAATGAACCCAAGGACATTCCCGCGATGGTCGCGGCGATCGAGGAGCGGGAACTCGATCTGCTGGTCGGCTGGCGGAAGCATCGCCGGGACGGACTCCTGCTTCGAAAGATTCCCTCCTGGTGCGCCAATTTCTTGATCGGCAAGATCACCGGCGTAAAGCTCCACGACTATGGCTGCAGCCTGAAAATTTACCGCAGCGCGGTGATCAAGCAGGTGAAGCTCATGGGCGAAATGCATCGCTTCATCCCCGCCTGGGTGGCCGGTGTCGTACCCAGCAGCCGGATCGGCGAGATGCCCGTGACGCATCACGCCCGCCACTTCGGCGCCTCCAAATACGGGATCTCGCGGACGTTCCGCGTGATCCTCGACCTGCTCGCAGTTCTGTTCTTCATGCGCTACAAGGCGCGCCCCGGCCACTTCTTCGGCTCAATCGGCCTTGCTGCCGGCAGCCTGAGCGCGCTTATCCTCGCATACCTCGCCTTCGACAAGTTCATTCTCGGCAACGATATCGGCAACCGCCCGATGCTGATGGTTGGCGTCATGCTGTTCCTCTCCTCGGTCCAACTCATCACGACCGGTATTCTCGCGGAGATGATGGCGCGCGCCTATTTCCGGGATGATGGAACGACAGGTTACATCGTGCGGCAGGTCTTCGAGCAGGAACCGCCGCATGCTTGACGTCGTCGAACGGCGGCCGAATTCGGTTTTCCTCGCATTGGCAGGCTATTTTCTGCTGTGCATCGCCTTGCGGCTGACGATCTCGAATTCGCTCGAGATCGACGAATCGGAGCAGGCGTTCCTGTCGCAGTTTCTGCAGCTTGGATACGGGCCGCAGGCGCCGTTCTACAATTGGCTGCAATATGGACTCTCTCAAGCGATCGGCCCGTCGCTCGCTACTATGACGCTGCTCAAGAACGGACTGTTGTTTCTCTCATGCCTTTTCTACGGGCTTGCCGCCCGTCTCGTTCTTCGGGACCCGCGCCTGGCGGCAATGGCAATGCTTGGCGTCTTGAGCCTGCCACCGGTCTTTCTGCTTGCGCAACGGGATCTGTCGCACACGGTGGCCGCGCTTTTTGCCGTTTCGCTCTTCCTCTATGGCTTCCTTCGAACGCTCACGCGCCCGAGCCTTGCCGCCTATCTCCTGACCGGCCTCGCCGTAGGCATCGGCGCGATCTCGAAATATAATTTCGTCCTGGTTCCTGTCGCGGCGATCCTCGCCATCCTGCCGGAACGCGACCTGCGCGCCCGCATCTTCGACTGGCGGATCCTGGCGGCGATCGCCGTGGCCGCTCTGATCGCGCTCCCTCATGGGATTTGGGTTCTGCAAAATCTCGACGCGGCCTCGGCCGGGACCTTAAACGAAATGAAAGAACGCGAGGCTGAAGGACGTCTTCTTCAGGCGTTCCACGGCGTCTCGGGGCTCGTTTTCGCAGTGATCGACGGCAGTTTCGTCACCCTCATCCTGTTTGGCCTTGTCATTCGCGGCAAAGTTCTCTTGGTGTGGCAGGCTGAAAGCCTGTGGACACGCATCGTCGGCCGGACCATTGCGCTTTCTCTCCTGGCGGTGCTCCTGATCGTGCTCGGCGTCGCGGCGACCCACATCCGCGAGAAATGGCTGGTTCTCTATCTGCTCCTGCTTCCGCTCTATCTCTGCCTCAAGATCGAGGCGGCGAAGATCGATCCGATGCCGGGTTTCAGGTTGTTTGCGCCGCTGATTGCGACAATCGTGCTTGGAGCACTCATCATCGTCTCCGCCCGCGCCGTCGTGCGACCCTGGTTCGGCAATTACTCGCGATTGAACATACCCTACGCCCGTTTTGCAGAGGCGCTCGAAAAGTCGGAGGGGCAACAACCCGCTTTCGTGCTCACCAACGACAAGCAGGTCGCGGGGAACGTCCGCACGCAGTTCGCCGACGCGACGGTGGCCATGCCCTCGCGCATGGACTGGATCGCAGTCGAAGCCGCGAAGCGGCCGCTTCTGGTGGTCTGGCATGACAAGGCGGATGCGGAGCCGCAAGTGCCCGGTACGCTCAAACCGGCGCTAAAGCAAATGGGCGTGGCCATGTCCGGCGTGACGCCGCAAGAACTCTCCCTGCCCTATCTGTACGGCTCCAAGGCCGACCGGTACGGATTTCGCTATATCTGGGTCGACGAATAGCCGGGAACGGGCAAGTCGCCACTACCCGTGCCAACGAGCAGCTTCAGTTCGCCCGGATGGATGCGAAGGGAGACATCGCGCTGTGCGATCGGGAGCAGTTCGCCGTCGATGACGCAATTGATCTTGCGATCCACCTTGGGAAAGTGCAGATCGACCGCGAGCGCGCTCATTTCTGTGATCAGCGGGCTCGCCCGGAAGCGCCCGCGCAGGATATCGAAGGCCAATTTGATGACGCCGGCGGAGGTCAAGGGGGGTGCTGTGTAGAAGCCGAGGTGGCCGGCCGTCACGTTGTCCGCATACATCAGCGTCGCGTGGCCGAAATGGTTGTTCGAAACCGAGATATGCGAGACGTGCCGGACTTCGCGATGGCCGTCGGCGTCGAACTCGATCTCGAAATCCGGCGGATTGAGAACGACGCCTACGGCGGCGCGCGTGCTGGCGCCGATTTTCCCGATCCGAGAGGCAAAGTGATAGGCGTTGCGGTAGCGCACCAGGCGCGCGTGAAGCCCCATCGTGAATTGATTCACGAAGGCCCGGCCGTCGGCACTGCCGATGTCACCATCGATGATCGTTCCTTTTGCCAGCACCTCCGGTACTTTCCAGATATCGAGCGGCAGTTTCAGCGAGCGGGCGAAGAGGTTCATGGTGCCTGCAGGGATAATGCCGAGCGGCATGCCGCTTCTCCAGGCGACGCCGGCCGCGGCGGAGATCGTGCCGTCGCCGCCGCCCGCAATGATCGCATCGAGATCGCCGCGCCGGCAAGCCGTCTCTAGTGCCGGGATTATCCCCTCTGCCGGTACGATAGCTATCTCTATGCTGTGCCCCGCGGCATGGAAGGCTTCCTCGACCGCCCTGCCATAGGTCTCCATATCGGTCGTGCGGAATGTTCCCCCATCGCGATTGAAGACGGCTCTAATCTTCATGAATGGCCACTGTCTCCGTTAGCCGAGGCATCTGCTTGCATCCTCTTAAATCGAGGTCGATTTAAGGAGACATGCAGTCAACATCTCAGATAAGCGCTGCGGCAGCCGCTTCCAGAGGTGAGGCGCGATCGAACTCGGCCTGCGATGCCTTTCCGAGTGGCGTCGGCATTACGCGATCGCCTCACAGAGGACGTTTTCATCGCCCCAGTTTTTCAGGGCCATGATTACAGATCTCAGGCTTTCACCCTTGGGCGTCAGGGCATAGTCGACGCGCGGCGGCACGACCGGAAAGACCGTGCGCGACAGAAGGCCGGCCTCCTCCAGCTCACGCAACTGCTTCGTCAGCATGCGCTGCGTGATGCTCGGCAACCGCCGGCGCAACGCGTTGAAACGCAGAGTTCCGTCGACCATCAAATGATAGAGGATCACGCCCTTCCATTTGCCGTCGATGAAACTCAGCGCCGCCTCTACCGGGCAGCCGGGGAATTTGTTCGTCAGCTTCTGACGCGGGCGAGACATGACAGTATCCTTTTCGACATTATGGGCTGAATTTGTGCATTCTTGCGACTGGCGACCGTAATCGTCATCTAGCTCCTGTTCAATTTGTAAAGGAGCATTTCATGCGCGCTGTCGCTTACAGGACATCCCAACCGATCACAGCCGAAACCTCATTGATCGATATCGAACTGCCGGCCCCAACGGCCGAGGGCCACGATCTGCTCGTCGAGGTCAGGGCCGTCTCGGTCAATCCCGTCGACGTGAAAGTCCGGGCAGGCGTGGAACCGGAGCCCGATCAGCCGAAAGTTCTCGGTTGGGACGCCGCCGGCGTGGTCAAGGCTGTCGGACGCGAGGTCACGCTCTTCCGGCCGGGTGACGAGGTGTTCTATGCCGGCGCCATCGATCGCCCCGGCACCAATGCTGAGTTCCACCTCGTCGACGAGCGAATCGTCGGACACAAGCCGAAATCACTTGACTACGCCGCTGCCGCGGCCCTGCCGCTGACCGCGATCACCGCCTGGGAAGCCCTGTTCGACCGGCTCAGAGTCAATGACCCCGTACCGGGCGCAGCAAATGCGGTGCTGATCGTCGGCGGGGCCGGTGGCGTCGGCTCTATCGCCATCCAGCTTTTGCGGGCGCTGACCGATCTCACCGTGATCGCAACCGCGTCCCGGCCTGAAACCCGTGAATGGGCACTGACACTCGGAGCGCATCACGTGCTGGATCATGGACGCCCGCTTGCTGCGGAGGTCGATCAACTCGCCCTCGGCGCCCCGGCCTTCGTATTCTCGACGACCCATACGGACAGGCACATCGATGAAATCGTGAAGCTCATTGCGCCGCAGGGACGTTTTGCTCTCATCGACGACCCGGCCGTTCTCGACGTGATGCCGTTCAAGCGCAAATCGGTCTCGACCCATTGGGAGATGATGTTTGCCCGTTCGCTGTTCAAAACGCCCGACACAATCGAGCAGCACAAGCTCCTGCACCGGGTGGCCGAACTCGTCGACGCCGGGAAGATCCGTACGACCCTGACGGAAACCCTCGGCCCGATTGATGCGGCGACCCTCAAGAAGGCACATCGGATGATCGAAACCGACCGCACGCGCGGCAAGCTGGTGCTGGCCGGTTTCTGACGCGCGGAAGAAGGAAAGACCTGCCGGCAGCGGATTTAGCCGCCGGCAGGTCGGGCCGTTACAGCGCCGCGCGTCTTTTCAGACGCGCAAAGGTCGCTGTAATTCTTTGAATCTGCGCGTCACCCTTCTGAAAATCGGCTCCGATTTCAGGCCGATCCGTTAGCGGGATGGAAGCTTCAATGGGCCGGCGGTCTTGATCGTGCGTATGGCGAAATTAGAACGGATATCGGTCACACCGGGCAGGGCCAGCAGGGTTTCGGTCAGCAGTTTCTCATAGGCCGCGAGATCCTCGACGACGACCTCGGCGAGGAAATCGGCATTCCCGGAAATCAGGAAGCAAGAAACAACCTCAGGAACGGCGAGCAGCGCCTCCTGCTGCAGGCGCGCATTTTCCTGGCTGTGCTGCCCGACCTTGATTTCGACGAAGACCGTCAGGCCCAGCCCGACCTGCTGGCGATCTATGTCGGCGCGATAACCGCGCAGCACACCGGATTTCTCAAGATTGCGGATGCGCCTCAAACAGGGCGACGGGGAAAGATTGACGCGTTCGGCGATCTCGACATTGGTCGCGCGCGCATCCTCCTGCAGGATCCTTAGGATGGCAATATCGAATCTGTCGAGATTTGGCATATTCAGCCTGATAATCCGGAGCAGTTGGCAGATAATTGCCAATAATAAGTCCAGAGAGGCACAAATAGCAAGGACATGCCCTCGCCGTCGGCGCTAACCTCCACGCCTGAAGCATCGACGCTGGAGGAACTGGATCATGGTTGCGCTGACACTCGAACGGCATTCGCAGGCGCCCGCCGCCGGCTATGCCGGCGCCTTTGTTACGGTATTGATCTGGGCGGGCTGGATCCTCGCCACACGACACACGGCAGCGACTACGCTCGGCACGATCGATCTCGGGCTCATTCGCTACGGCATACCGTCGCTGGTACTTGCTCCCGTCTGGTTGCGACTCGGCCTTTTACCGAGAGGCTTGCCTCTTGGATTGCTCGCCTTGATGGTCGCCGGATCGGGCGCAGTTTTCTTTCAGGTTGCGGCTTTCGCCATTCATGCGACGCCGGCATCGTCGGTCGGCGTGCTCCTCGGCGGCTCGATGCCACTCGCGACGGCGATCATCGGGGCGACCTTCTTCGGGGAACGGCCGGACCGGATGCGGCTCATCGGCTTCGCGGCGATCATGGTCGGTGTCGCAATCCTGCTCGTTCGCGGTCTCGACACTGCCGATGCGTTCGCATGGGCGGGCTACCTGCTGCTACCCGGCGCCGGCGTTCTTTGGGCCGTCTATACACACGCATTCCGACGTTCTGGCCTAAGTGCCATCGAAGGCAGCGCGCTCATCGCCGCCTGGTCGTTCATCACCCATCTCCTCCTGGCGCTTTTCTTCGGAAGCACGCTCTCGGCCGTTCCCGCGCATGAGATCGGACTGCAGGTGATGAGCCAGGGCATTCTCTCCGGCCTCGTCGCGACGCTTGCCTATGGCCTCGCCGTCAGGTGCCTCGGCGGAACACAGGCTGCCGCCTTCACCGCCCTCACACCGGTGCTCGCAATGGTCGGCGGCGGAGTTCTTCTCGGCGAGGCAATCGGCCCCTTCGAAATCGCCGCCGCTATCGCAACAGCAACCGGCGTTGCCCTTTCGACCGGCATCCTCTCGCCTCGCCAGGGATAAACTGGAAAACAACAGCGGTCCGAGAGCGGAGTCTCGGACCGCCTGCCGTCCGCGCGGTTCAGCCGTGGACGATTTCGAGATGCCGCTGCAGACGGCGCCCATAGGCCTGGCTGACGCGGTCGAAGATGATGGCAATACCGACGATGGCCATGCCATTGAAAATGCCGAGCGTGAAGTACTGGTTGGCAATGGCCTTCAAGACCGGCTGGCCCAGGCCCTGAACGCCGATCATCGAGGCGATGACCACCATGGCAAGCGCCATCATGATCGTCTGGTTGATGCCGGCCATGATCGTCGGCAGCGCCAGCGGCATCTGGACGTTCTTCAACTTCTGCCAGTTGGAAGAGCCGAAGGCGTCCGCCGCCTCGAGCACATCCTTGTCGACCAGGCGAATGCCGAGATTGGTGAGGCGGATCATCGGCGGGATGGCGTAGATGACGACGGCGATCAGGCCCGGTACCTTGCCGATTCCGAGCAGCATCACCACCGGAATTAGGTAGACGAAGCTCGGCATCGTCTGCATCACGTCGAGCACCGGATTGACCACGCTCTGGAACCGGTCGGAACGCGACATGATGATCCCGATCGGGATGCCGATGGCGATCGACAGCACGGTACAGACGAAGATCATCGAGATCGTCTTCATCGTATCGTCCCACATGTCGAAATAGCCGATGGCCAGCATAGTGCCGATGCAGCCGGCGACGATCTTCCAATTGCGGCTCGCAAACCAGGCGATGACCGCGATCAGGATCAAAATGACCGGCCAGGGCGTACGCGTCAAAAAACGCTCGGACTGGATCAGGAAGAACTGCAGTGGTTCGAAAAAGCTCTCGATAGCGTCGCCGTAGGCGCGCGTGAAAGTCCGGAACCCGTCGTCGATCAGCTTTTTGAGTTGCCGAAGCCGATCGTCATCCATGTGTGGAAATTTGGTCAACCATTCCATCGCTCGATTCCCCTTCGCATATCGTCACAGCGGCACGCTCGTTCTTGTTATCTGCCGCTGCATCTCAGTCGGGCTGCCTCGCTAGCCGGGAGCCCATCAAAAGCGAGCGGCGCGCAAGCCGGCGCGCCGCTCCATATCAGAGCCGTGGATCAGAGGGCGGCCTTGACCTTCTCGGCGACTTCCGGGGAGACCCACTTGGTCCAGATCTCCTCATTCTCCTCAAGGAAGTGCTTGGCACCCTCCTCGCCGCTCGCCTGGTTGTCCGTCATCCAGGCCATCAGCTTGTTGACGACGTCGTTCTGCCAGGCGCGAGTGTTGAGGTAATCCATGACCGGTCCGGCGCGATCGGCGAACTCCTTCGTCACCAGCGTCTGAACCTTGTCCTTCGGCCAATCGTTCTTCTTCGGGTCCGGGCAATCCGCAACCGTGTTGCAGCGCTTCCACTCGGCGGGATCGGCGGGCACGCCGTGGTCGAGCTTAACCATTTCGTACTTGCCAAGCAGCGCCGTCGGAGCCCAGTAATAGCCCACCCAGCCTTCGTTACGCTCATAAGCCTTTGCGATCGAGCCGTCGAGGCCGGCGGCGGAACCGGTATCGACAAGCGTAAAGCCTGCCTTCTCGGCGTCATAGGCCTTGTAGAGCTGCGTGGTCACCACGGTACCGCCCCAGCCCTGCGGACCGTTGTAGATGGCGCCCTTGCTCGGATCTTCCGGATCCGGGAAGAGTTCCTTGTGCTTCAGCACGTCGTCGATCGTCTTGATGTCCGGATGCTCGTCGGCGATGTATTTCGGCATCCACCAGCCCTGGACGCCGCCGTCGGAAAGCGCAAGCGCCGCGCCGACGATCTTGCCTTCCTCGAGACCGCGATTGACAACATCCGGCAGAAGATCGACCCAGCCTTCCGGCGCGATGTCCGGCTCGCCCTTCTCGATCATCGAGGTGATGGTCGGCACGGTATCGCCAACGACCAGTTCGGCGTTGCAACCATAGCCTTCCGTCAAGATGAACTTGTCGATATTCGCAAGAACCTCGGCACTCTGCCAGTTCATGTTGGCGATCGTCACATCGCCGCATTCCGCTGCCGAGGCAGCGCTGCCCAGCCCGAGCAGGCCAGCGGCAAGAAATGTCGTCGCAAGAAGTTTCTTCATCTTAGGTTCCCTCTGTTGTGACGGTGTGTTTTGCAACGGGCTGCTCGCCCCACCGCCGCGGCGGACATCGGAACAACGCTTGCTCCAGTCCAAGGATCTTGACGCAGCCAGTTGCAAGCCATCAATCCATCCTCACGATCAACGGCCATCGCCATTGATAGCGAGTCTTTCCGGCAAACACTTGCCCATTTGCGTCAGCGAGCGCCCTGACGGTCATCTTAGTCATGCATCTAAATAAATGAAGGCCTTGGCGGAAAATCTTCACTTAAATTCTGCCCGACTGTAGCAGCGCAGCCGTTTTCGCGCCTGATGGCGACCAGCGCCGCGCGTCCACGGGCCGTCTCCTCGAACGAGATGTCGGGAGTGACCGGGCCTTCGCCCTGCGTTCTTTCCCGGGGGTCCGTGCGCCCCCGCCTTCCGAACATCACATGTTCGGATAGACCGGGCCTCCGCCCTGCATCCTTCCGCGGGGGTCCGTGCGCCCCCGCCTTCCGAACATTACATGTTCGGATAGACCGGGCCTTCGCCCTGCATCCTTCCGCGGGGTCCGTGCGCCCCCGCCTTCCGAACATTACATGTTCGGATAGACCGGGCCTTCGCCCCCTTGGGGCGGCACCCAGTTGATGTTCTGGTTGGGGTCCTTGATGTCACAGGTCTTGCAGTGGACGCAGTTCTGGGCGTTGATGACGAAGGTCTGATGGCCGTCCTTCTCCACCCATTCATAGACGCCCGCGGGACAGTAGCGGGTCGAGGGGCCGGCAAAGACATCGTATTCGGAGCGCTTCTGCAGGTCGGGGTCCTTCACCTGCAGGTGGATCGGCTGGTCCTCCTCATGATTGGTGTTCGACAGGAACACCGAGGAGAGCCGGTCGAAGGTCAGGACCCCGTCCGGCTTCGGATAGTCGATCTTCTGGTGCTTTGCGGCCGGTTCCAGCGAGGCCGCATCGGTCTTGCCGTGCTTCAGCGTGCCGAAGAGGGACACGCCGAAGAGCTGGTTCGTCCACATGTCGAGGCCGCCGAGCGTCACGCCGAGTGCCGTGCCGAAACGCGACCACAGCGGCTTGACGTTCCTGACCCTTTTCAGGTCCTGGCCGATGGCACTGTCGCGCCAGCCCTTCTCGATCTCGATCGGCTCGTCATTCGCGCGGCCGGCAGCGATCGCCTCCGCCAGCTTCTCGGCCGCCAGCATACCCGATAGAACCGCATTGTGGCTGCCCTTGATGCGCGGCACGTTGACGAAGCCGGCCGAGCAGCCGATCAGCGCGCCGCCGGGGAAGGAGAGCTTCGGCACCGATTGGTAGCCGCCCTCGGTGATGGCACGGGCGCCATAGGAGAGGCGCTTGCCCCCTTCGAAGGTGCCGCGGATCGCCGGATGCGTCTTGAAGCGCTGGAACTCCTCGAAGGGATAGAGATAGGGGTTCTTGTAATTGAGATGAACCACGAAGCCGACGGCGACGAGATTGTCTTCGAGGTGATAGAGGAACGAACCGCCGCCGGTCTTCATGTCCAGAGGCCAGCCGAAGGAGTGCTGCACCAGGCCGGGTTTATGGTTCTCCGGTTTCACCTCCCAAAGCTCCTTGAGCCCGATGCCGAATTTCGGCACGTCGCGGCCCTCGTTGAGCCTGAACTGGGCGATCAGCTCTTTGGCGAGCGAGCCGCGCACGCCCTCGCCGATCAGCGTGTATTTGCCGAGGAGCGCCATGCCCCGGGCATAGTTCGGACCCGGCTCGCCGGAACGTTCGATGCCCATGTCGCCGGTGGCGACGCCGATCACGGCACCCTCGTCATTGTAGAGCACTTCGGTCGCGGCAAAGCCCGGATAGATCTCGACGCCGAGTTCCTCCGCCTTGGCGGCGAGCCAGCGACAGACGAGTCCAAGCGATACGATGTAGTTGCCGTGATTGTTCATCAGCGGCGGCATCAGGAAATTCGGCAGGCGGATCGAACCGGCGGGCCCCAGGAAGAGGAAATGGTCGTCGGTCACTTCCGTCTTGAAGGGGTGGTCGGGGTCCTCGCGCCAATCCGGCAGCAGCCGGTCAATGCCGATCGGATCGACGACGGCGCCGGAAAGGATGTGAGCGCCCACTTCCGCGCCCTTCTCGAGCACGACGACCGAAAGCTCCGGATTGACCTGTTTCAGCCGGATCGCGGCCGAAAGGCCCGCCGGACCCGCCCCGACGATCACCACGTCGAATTCCATGCTCTCACGCTCGGGGAGTTCTTGTACCTCGGTCATCCTGCTCTCCAGTCCTGCCGGTCTTCCGCCGGCTACTTTCCCAGCCACGAAGTTCCGTCATGGCAAATGTGGCAAGCCTTGTCGAGCCGAGATGCGACAGAGTTTCCCTGCATTTGCGCATGACCTGATGAGTTTAGCACAGTCGGCATATCTTACTTATACGTAAACATAAACTGAACGCGCTTGCTTTTGGCCGGCACCCGTGCGAGGAGGCCGCCCCCCTTTTTCCCACGCACGGAGATGATTATGGCATCCGCACTCGGCCTCGATTTCGGGACCACTAATTCCGTGCTGGCCGTGGCTGAAGGCGCCTCCACCCGGTCGATCGTGATGGAGAGCCCCGCCGGCAAAGCCGATTCGACCCGGACGGCGCTTTCCTTTCTGAAGGATTCGGGACCCCTCCCCTTGAGGATAGAAGCGGGACAGGCGGCAATCCGTGAGTTCATCGACAATCCCGGCGAGTGCCGTTTCCTGCAATCGATCAAGACCTTTGCCGCAAGCGCGCTGTTTCAAGGCACGCTCATCTTTGCGAAACGATATGATTTTGAAGATCTGATGCACGGCTTCCTTGCCCGTCTGCGGGAATATGCCGGTGGCGAATGGAACGACAGCCTTCAACGGATCGTCGTTGGCCGGCCCGTGCAGTTTGCCGGGGCCAATCCCGACGAGAAGCTGGCAGTCGAACGGTACAATCGCGCACTTCTGCGCTTCGGCTTTCCGGAGGTGCATCATGTCTATGAGCCGGTCGCGGCCGCCTTCTACTTCGCACGAAAGCTCAAGAGCGACGCAACCGTGCTTGTCGCCGATTTCGGCGGCGGCACCACCGATTACTCGATCATCCGCTTCGAACGCGAAGGCGGGCAACTGACCGCAAGGCCGATCGGGCATTCCGGGATCGGTATCGCCGGCGATCACTTCGACTTCCGCATCATCGACAATATCGTCGCGCCGCTCATTGGAAAGGGGAGTCTCTTTAAGAGCTTCGACAAGCTACTTGAAGTGCCGTCGAGCTACTACGCTAATTTCGGCCGCTGGAATCAGTTATCTATCTTCAAGACGCTGAGGGACTTCACCGAATTGAAGAAGCTTGTCCGCTCAAGCCTCGAGCCGGACAAGCTGGAGGCCTTCGTGGATCTCGTCGAGCACGATGAAGGCTATCCGCTCTACCAGGCGGTCTCGGCCACGAAAGTGCGCTTGTCGGTGGACGAGGAGACGGAGTTCTACTTTCCTCCGCTTGGGGAGCAATCACGCCGAACGGTGCGACGCGAGGATTTTGAAGGCTGGATCGCGCCCGACCTCGCCCGCATTGAAGAAGCCCTCGATACGGTGCTGGCGAAGACCGCAACGCCTTTCGGGGAGATAGACAGGGTATTCCTGACCGGCGGCACCTCCTTCGTACCGGCCGTCCGCCGGCTGTTCGAAAACCGCTTCGGCAAGGAAAGGATCGAAAGCGGCGGCGAACTCCTGTCGATCGCCCATGGCCTGGCGCTTATCGGCGAACGGGACGACGTCACGACCTGGACGACGGCCCATTGACGGCCCCTCAGCGGGTGGACCAGATCCGCCGATCTGCTAAAGTCGCGCCATGATCTCGGCCAACCACCTCTCTCCTTCCGAACTCGCCGCTCTCCTTGCCTTCCATGCTGAGGCGGGCGTCGAATGGCTGCTGGAGGAAGAACCGGTCGATCGCCTGGCGGAGTTCGAGGCCATGAAGGCGAGGCGCGCCGAAGGGCGCACCGCACCGCAGGCCAGGCAGCCGGCGGCTGCCGGCGCACAGATCGGAAGGGCGCAATCGCAAGTCCCGGCAGGCAGGGCCCGGGACGCCGCGCCGGTGCCGGTCGCACCGCCGAGTGTTGCCATACCCGACGAACAGGCGATCAGCGAGGCACGATTCGCCGCTGAGAGCGCACGCTCGCTGGCCGAGCTGCGTAGCGCGATGGAGGCCTTTGCCGGCTGCAACCTGAAAAACAGTGCCCGCAATCTCGTTTTCGCGGAAGGCAACGCGGCTTCGGGCATCATGATCATCGGGCCAATGCCCTATGGCGATGACGACCGAGATGCCCGTCCGTTCGCCGGCAGGCACGGCGACATGCTGGAACGCATGCTGGCCGGCATCGGGCTTTCCAGGGACGACGTGCTTCTCAGCAATGCAGTGCCGTGGCGGCCGCCAGGAAACCGCGTGCCAAGCGGCCGCGAAGCGGACATCTGCCGTCCCTTCATCGAGCGACAGATCGCCCTTGCCGAACCCAGGCATGTGCTGCTCCTCGGCAATTTCACGGCTCGGTTCTTTTACGGCGGCAGCGAGACGATCCATCAGATGCGCGGGCAATGGCGCGAGCTCGCCGCTGGCGGGCACGTCGCGGCGGCAATGGCGACTTTGCATCCGCTGGACCTGATTACGGCGCCGATCAACAAGCGCTTCGCCTGGCGGGATCTGCTGGCCTTCAAGGCCAAGCTCGGGGGCTGACGGCTCGACGCGAGATTCATGAATGAAGTGTGAAAAAAGCCATGCGATTTGCGCATGCCTGTGCGGCGCTTTGATGCATTGCAAAATTGATGCTGCATCGCAATATAGGTACACCGGGAGGAATGGAATAAGGAATTGAACCATGACTGCCCGCTTTCGCCCGATCCACAGCAGCTTTGAGACGCTCCGCCATGTGAGCCTTGCCCGGCGAACGCCCTTCAACCGCTTCGGCACGGCAGCCAACGAGCAAATGACGGCTGTCGGGTATGCCCGGACCACGCGTCCGACTCAGATTTACGCTGATTTCATCCAACGCTGATCCCTTGCAACGGCATACGCTCCTTCGGACGCATACAGTTCGCCGCAGCCTCGCGCATGAGGCTGCGCATCGAGCTTTCTGAAGATCGGGTCCGATTTTCGGGCCGATGCGCTGACACGGGCAGCGGCACAAGCGCTCACGGGTTGCGTCTTCTCGCCACGGGCTGTCGCAATCGACAGCGCCCGGAAACTAGAATAAGGCCACTCTCGTTTTTTCATACGCAGCGCTGCGCGTGTTTTCCGATGCGCGAAGATCGCTGGCCCTTGTTCTTCCGCGGGGCTGAGCAGGGGCGCAAGTTTCCGGGAGCGCCGAATGTTGGCGAATTTCGCATCCATCTTCAGTCTGATGCTGTCCACGCTTCTGATGATGGTGGCCTTCGGCCTGCAGAGCTACGTCATTCCGGTTCGCTCGGTCGCAGAGGACTGGTCGACGCTCACCGTATCGATCTTCGCGACCGGCTATACGCTGGGCTTCACCCTCTCCTGCGTCGTCACACCAAAATTCGTCCTGCGCGTCGGGCATATCCGCGTCTTCACAGCGCTGATGACGCTGCTGTCGATTGCGATCCTGATGTGCGGCCTCATCGTCGATTGGCGCGCCTGGATCGGTTTCCGCGCTGTATCCGGCTTTGCCATTGCCGGGAGCTATCTCGTCGTCGAAAGCTGGCTGAACGAGCGGGTGACGAACGAAAACCGCGGCCTCCTCTTTTCGCTCTATCTGATCACCACCATGATTGGAACGATTGCCGGCCAGTATCTGGTGCCGCTCGGCGATCCCACCAATACCTCCCTGTTCATCCTGTGCGGCGTACTGTTCTCGCTTGCGCTCCTGCCGACGGCGCTCTCATCATCGCCGATGCCGGCCGCGCCGACACAGGCGAATTTCGATCTCCGGGCTCTTTTCCACCGCTCACCGGTCGCGGTCGTCGGCGGCTTTCTCGCTGGCGCCCTCTCGGGCGCCTGGCTTAATCTCGGCGGCGTCTTTACCCAGAAGATCGGCCTTTCGACCTCGGAGGGCGCGACTCTGCTAGCGGCCGTGCTCGCCGGCAGCGCTCTTTCCCAGATCCCGATCGGTAGGGCCTCGGACCGAATGGACCGGCGCATCGTCATGGTCGCCTGCGGCGTCTTCGGCGTCCTTTCCTGCCTCGCCATGGCGTTGGCGATCGGCGGCGGCGCTTGGATCCTCTACGCCCTCGCCGGCTGCGTCGGCATGGTGCTTTTCCCGATCTATGCGCTGAACGTCGCCCACGCCAACGACCTCGCGCAGCCCGACGAATTTGTAAAGATCTCGTCAGGGCTGATGATCACTTACGGCCTCGGCACCATCTCCGGCCCATTGGTCGTTGGCCCGGTAATGGACGCGTTCGGTCCCGCCGCCCTGTTCGTCGTGCTCGCGGTCTATTTTGCGCTTTATGCCGGTTATGCAGCCTGGCGCATCGGGCAACGCGAGCAGCACGACGGCCTCGTCGCCAAGACCGATTTCCAGGCGACGACAGTCCTGCCGACCCCCGGCCCCGACGTGACAAATCCGCTCGCCCAGCAGGAGGCCGGTCCGATCATTGAGGATGATACGGTTCCCGAATGGGAGACGCAGGCGCAATAGCCGTCAGCCCTGCGGCGTCACGTGTTTACGGGCGCCCTTCCGCTCCAGTCCCAGCCGGCGTTCGCGGAAAATGATGAAGATGCCGGCACCGACGACGATCGCCGTACCGGCGAGCATGGTCGCCGTCGGCACATCGCCGAACAGGAAATAGCCGATGACGATGCCGAGCACGATGGAGGTATATTCGAATGGGGCGATCGTCGACATGTCGGCGTGACGATAGCTCTCCGTCAGCAGGATCTGCGCGACACCCCCGCAAAAGCCGGCAATCATCAGCAGCAGGAAAGACGTCCACGACATCGCGGCCCAGCCGAAGGGCAGCGTCGCCAGCGAGAAGATAGAGGCGGAAAGAGAGAAGTAGAGAACGATCGTATGCGTGCGCTCTTTCTGCACCAGCCTGCGCACGAGGACCATAGCCATGGCCCCGAAGATTGCCGACAGCAGGACTGCCGCGGCACCGAGCGCCTCGGATTCTCCGAAACCACCCTGCTCGAACAGGGTCAGCCGCGGCCAGGTGATGATCAACACCCCGACGAGCCCGATCATGACGGCTGTCCAGCGGTAAAGCCGCACGACCTCGCCGAGAAAGAACGCTGCAAAGGCCACCGCGAGAAGCGGCATGGCGTAGCCGATCGCAATCGCCTCCGGCAGCGGCAGATGCACGAGCCCGTAGAAGCCGAAGCTCATCGCCAGAATGCCGACGAAGCCGCGCGCAAGGTGGCCGGTGACATCGGTCGTCTTGAATGCATCGCGCAGCTGACCGCGCAAAGCGAGGAAGCCAAGGATCGGTACCATGGCAAAGGCAGAGCGGTAGAAGGTGATCTGGCCCGTCGCGATGTCGCTGCCGGCGGCCTTAATGCAGGTGGACATGCCGAGGAAAACGACGACGGACAGGATCTTGAGCAGAATTCCCCGCATTGGGCTATGAACGTCGGCATCCATGAAAACGTGCTTTTTCAGTCTGCCAACGGCCAGCCGGTTGCTGGAAGAGCGAGACTAGGGGAGGACGCGGCGGGCCCGCCGCGGAAAGATGCGTCACTCTAGCTCCGCCCGAAGAGGATGTTCGATCAAATATCTTGATGAAGCTAATTTTTTCGTGATGACTACCGAGTGTAGAAGGGCTTCAATCGGAGCGGACGAAAAAATCCTGTGGAATTTAGGTCTTGTTAGTGGCGCTTCGATAAACCTCCAGTGGACAGGGAGCGGGAGGGACATCGACGACGCGTTTGTGCCGAAAGTGCGGCCGACGGCATTCGCAAGCGCAGATTCTCGCTCCTTGGCCTTTTCACCATTACAGGCGCCCTCTACAACAGAGGCGGGGGGCGAAAGCGGGACTGACCATGCGGACAAATACCGGCCAGATCGTTCATCTGGAAGATTACCGACCGACCGATTTCGTTCTTGAGAGGGTGGACCTGACGTTCGAGCTCGACCCGAAGGAGACGAAGGTCGAGGCACGTCTGATCTTCCATCGACGGGAAGGCGCCAGCCCCTCCGCACCCCTGGTGCTCGACGGCGACGAACTGACCATGACCGGTCTGCTCCTCGACCAGGAGGAAATACCCGGGGCGCTTTACGAGGTGCGGGGCGATACGCTGACGATACGCGGATTGCCGGAGACAGTCCCCTTCGAGATCACCGTGACGACAGTGCTGTCACCGGAAACCAACACCAAGCTGATGGGGCTCTATCGCACGAGCAATGTCTATTGCACGCAGTGCGAGGCAGAGGGCTTCCGCCGCATCACCTATTTCCCCGACCGCCCCGACGTGCTCGCCGTCTACACGGTCAACATCATCGCCGACAAGGCGACGGCGCCACTCCTGCTTTCGAACGGCAATTATCTCGGCGGCGCCGACATGGGCGACGGCCGCCATTTTGCTTCCTGGTTCGATCCGCATCCCAAGCCCAGCTATCTCTTTGCGCTGGTCGCAGGCGACCTGGGCGTCGTCGAAGACAAATTCATGACCGCTTCGGGCCGCGAAGTGGCGCTGAAGATCTATGTCGAACACGGCAAGGAGCCGCGCGCGGCCTATGCCATGGACGCGCTGAAACGCGCGATGAAGTGGGACGAGGAGGTCTTCGACCGCGAATACGATCTCGATATCTTCATGATCGTTGCCGTCTCCGATTTCAACATGGGGGCCATGGAGAACAAGGGGCTCAACGTCTTCAACGACAAATACGTGCTCGCCGACCCGGATACGGCGACCGATGCGGATTACGCCAATATCGAGGCGATCATCGCGCATGAGTATTTCCACAACTGGACGGGAAACCGCATCACCTGCCGCGACTGGTTCCAGCTCTGCCTGAAAGAAGGCCTGACCGTCTATCGCGACCACGAGTTCTCCGCCGACATGCGCTCGCGCGTCGTCAAGCGCATCGCGGAGGTACGGCACCTGAAATCGGAGCAGTTTCCGGAGGATGCCGGGCCGCTCGCCCATCCGGTCCGGCCGGCGCAATATCGCGAGATCAACAACTTCTACACGACTACGGTGTACGAAAAGGGCTCCGAGGTGACGCGTATGATCGCCACGATCCTCGGACGCGATCTCTTCAAGAAGGGCATGGATCTCTATTTCGATCGCCATGACGGCGAGGCTGTGACGATCGAGGATTTCATCGCCTGCTTCGAGGATGCGAGCGGACGAGACCTCAGGCAGTTTTCGCTTTGGTACGAGCAGGCCGGAACGCCCCTGATCAGCGCTTCCGGATCCTACGACGCGGCCACGCAGACCTTCGCGCTTGCGCTGGAACAGACGGTGCCGCCGACGCCCGGCCAATCCGCCAAGAGGCCGATGCACATTCCGCTCCGTGTGGGCCTGCTTCTGCAGGACGGCAGCGAGGCCATCGCGACAGGCGCATCGGGTGCGGACGTCACCGGCGACGTGATCCACCTGACCGAACGCAGGCAGACGGTCGTCTTCTCCGGCATTCCGTCGCGCCCCGTCCCCTCCGTCAACCGCGGCTTTTCCGCGCCTATCAATCTCCATATCGAACAGAGCGCCGAGGACCGGGCTCTGATCGCGCGCCACGAGGTCGATCTCTTTGCCCGCTGGCAGGCGCTGAACGCGATGGCGTTGGACAATCTGGTCGAAGCGGCTGACGAAGCTCGCGGGGCACGACCGATCACCTGCGACGAGTCGTTCGTCGAGGGCCTTTTGGCGGCCGCCGGCGACGATCGGCTGGAACCGGCCTTCCGCTCGCAGGTCCTCTCCCTTCCAAGCGAGGCCGACGTCGCCCGCGAGATCGGCCACGACAACGATCCCGATGCCATTCATGCGGGCCGGCAGGCAATCCAGTTCGCCATTGCCGCATCCGGCCGGAGCACTTTCGAGCGCCTGATCGACGACATGGCACTGCCCGGCCCATTCCGTTCGGATGCCGAGAGCGCCGGCCGGCGTTCGCTCCGCAATGCGGCCCTTTCCTACCTCGTCTATGGCGACGGGCGTCCGGAAAGGGCGGCGGGCGCGTTCCACTCCGCCAACAACATGACCGATCTCAGCCTAGCGCTGACACTGCTTGCCCAACGCTTCCCGGACGCCGAAGAGACGGCGGAAGCGCTTGCCGCCTTCAAGAAACGCTTTGCCGACAATGCACTGGTCATCGACAAGTGGTTCGCCATCCAGGCGACGATACCCGGTCCGGCCACTCTGGAGCGCGTCAAGGCGCTGATGTCTGACCCGCTTTTCAACGCCAGCAACCCCAACCGCGTGCGCTCACTCGTCGGCACCTACGCCTTCTCCAATCCCACGGGCTTTAACCGCACCGATGGCGAAGGCTATCGCTTCCTCGCGCGGCAGATCCTAGAGATCGACCCCCGCAATCCGCAGCTTGCGGCGCGCATCCTGACCTCGATGCGCTCGTGGCGGTCGTTGGAGCAGGCAAGAGCCGGGCACGCACGCGACGCTCTCAGGGAAATCGCCGCGGCGTCCAGCCTCTCCGCCGATGTCAGCGACATTGTCGAACGCATGCTGCAGGACGAAGGCTAAATCGGCCTTGATATACGTAAGTACCACGGACACCTTGCGCGTCCGGTCGCGCTATGACTTTCCAACGATGAAAAGTGGTTAACAAATCTTTACCACTGCCCCTAGACAAGATGAATCGCCCTGTGATTCATTGAGTCAGATTCGGACGAGCGGTGCGCCGAATCACTGAGACAGCCTGCATCCGGCCCTTGCGGCCGAACGGGACGTTTCGGAGTGAGAGAACCAAGAGCCCCTTCGCATTCGACATGCTGGGGCCCACTCGATGACGGCGGTAGGGACAGATGGCGGACGCGCGACGGGGAAGCGCAGCCGACGGGCGGTTGCGACTCAAATTTCCGGCCTTTGCTGGTCTGGAGCGAGAGTTCATCGAGCAGGCGAAGCTCTTTGCGGAACCGGCATCGCGCAAACTCGCGAAGGCCGAGCCCTTCCTCAAGCGCTCCATTCCGGTCCTCATTATCGCCTTTCTCCTGATCGTCGCGCTCTCGCGCATGTCGGGCATCATGGACGAGCATGCCCGCATGGAGACGAGCTCCCGCCAGACCGTCAGCCTTGCGGCGGCGGCGGCCGCCGCCGCCTTCCAGGCCGACGGACCGGTGCTTTTTGCCGAGGGGCGGCGCTGGGAGGCCGAGCAGCGGCTTGCGCAATACCTGCCCGCCGAAGCGCTTGACGCCGGGATGTTTCTCCTGCTGGTACGCCGGGACGGCCGCATCTTCGCCGGCACCAATGGCGGTGCGGACTTTGTCGGACATGCGCTTGCCGCAATCGCGCCCGAAGCCGCCATGCTGCAATATTACGGCGAAGGCTCCAGCGTGATGAAGGCGCCGATTGATGGCGCCCGGCATCTCATAGCCGTGATGCAGGTGCCGGCGTCCGCGGGGGTCGTCGTGGCGGCCACACCGATTTCCCGGTTCGAAACCGCCTGGCGCGATGACATTTCGCTCAACGTGACACTGTTTGCCGGGATTTCGGCAATCCTGCTCGTCGTGCTTTACGCCTATTACATTCAGGCAAAGCGTGCGCGCGATGCCGATGCGATTTTCGCCGAATCGAACCTGCGCGTCGAAACCGCGCTGTCACGCGGCCGCTGCGGTCTTTGGGATTTCGACCTGGCCAACCGGCGTCTATTCTGGTCCCGCTCGATGTACGAGATGCTCGGCATGCCGGGTGACAGCAGCGTCCTGTCCTTTGGCGACGCCGCGCGGCTCATGCACCCGGAGGACCGCGGCATCTATCGGGTGGCGCGGGCGATCGCCAAGGGCAATGAGCGCCAGATCGATCAGGTTTTCCGGATGCGCCACGCGGGCGGCCACTATGTGTGGCTCCGCGCCCGCGCGCAGGTCATCCGCACCGTTTCGGGCCGGGCGCACCTTATCGGCATCGCCATGGACGTGACCGAGCAGCATCGGCTCGCACAGCGCTATGCGGAGGCGGACCAGCGCCTCGCCGACGCCATCGAGTGCACCTCGGAAGCCTTCGTCCTCTGGGACAAGCACGATCGTCTGGTCATGTGCAACACCCATTTTCAGCAGGCCTATCAGCTTCCGGACCACGTGCTTGTACCGGGTACCGAACGGGCCGTCGTGCATGCTGCCGCGGCAAAGCCCGTCGTCGAGCGGCGCGTGGCCGATCCGGACCGCAGCAATCACTCGCAGACCAGCGAGGTCCAACTCGCCGACGAGCGCTGGCTGCAGATCAACGAACGCCGCACCCGGGACGGCGGTCTCGTATCGGTCGGCACCGATATCACGCTCCTGAAGCGCCATCAGGTGCGCCTGCGCGAATCGGAGCGGCGGCTGATGGCGACAATCGGCGACCTCTCCGCGTCGCGCATCACGCTGGAGCGCCAAAAAGCCGAGCTTTCGGTCGCCAATTCCAACTACCAGGCGGAGAAGGAGCGTGCGGAGGCCGCAAACCGCGCCAAGTCCGAGTTCCTCGCCAACATGTCGCACGAGCTGCGCACGCCGCTGAACGCCATTCTCGGTTTCTCGGAAATCCTGCAGAACCAGATGTTCGGCCCGCTCGGCTCTGAGAAATACCACGAGTATTCGCGTGACATCTTCGAAAGCGGTAAGCATCTGCTCAACGTCATCAACGACATTCTCGACATGTCGAAGATCGAGGCCGGCCACATGCGCATCTCGCGCGAGAGGATCGACCTTGCGCCGCTGATCGACGAAACGCTGCGCTTCACCACAATTCCCGCCGAGCATAAGAATATCCGCATCGTCCAGCAGGTCTCCACCGGTCTGACGATGTTTGCCGACCGCCGGGCGATGAAGCAGGTGCTGCTCAATCTCCTCTCCAATGCGGTGAAGTTCACCAATGAAGGCGGACGCATATCCTTGAGGGCACGCAAGGTCCGCGGCGCGGTGACGCTGACCATTGCCGATTCCGGCATCGGCATCCCCAAGGATGCTCTGCAAAAGATCGGCCAGCCCTTCGAGCAGGTTCAGAGCCAATATGCCAAGAGCAAGGGCGGTTCCGGTCTCGGCCTTGCGATCTCCCGCTCGCTGACGCACCTGCACGGGGGAACGATGAAGATCCATTCGGCCGAGAGCGTCGGCACGATCATCTCCGTCAGGATTCCCGACCGCGCCTGACGCGGCTTCCCGACTTTCAGCCGGAGATAATCGACTCGAAAATCCGGCGCGTCGCCTTGGAAAGTCGGCGGATATCGGCCTCGAGATGCTTCAGGTCGGGATAGTCGCCGGCCCGGCAGACGAGGTCGACGAGACCGGACGGCGCCTCCCGTGGATCGAAATCGCCATCGATGCACAGGCGGACGATCTGCGATATCTCGGTGAACAGCGAAAGCGCCTCGACCGACGTATCGAGATCGTTTGCATCCATCAAATCGGCACCGAGCGTTTTCAGCGCCTCCATGGTGTGGCTTCCTGCGGGCAGCGGCTTCACGTTCTTGGCCGGTGCGATCAGCGCCAGATATTGCGCTATGAACTCGATGTCGACCAGACCGCCTGGGATGAGCTTAAAGTCCCAGATGCCGTTCGGCGGCTTTTCCTTTTCTATAAGCTCGCGCATCTCCCCCACATCCTTGCGGATCTTGTCGATGTCGCGCTTCTCAGAGAGCACTTCGGCGAAAATCGCCTCCGCCTCGCCGATCAGGCTGGCATCGCCGCAGATACAGCGCGCGCGCGTCAGGGCCAGATGCTCCCAGGTCCAGGCCTCGTTCCGCTGGTATTTGGCAAAGGCGGTAATGCGCGTTGCGACCGGGCCCTTGTTGCCCGACGGCCTCAGCCGCATGTCCACTTCGTAGAGAATGCCCTCCGCTGTCGGAGCGGAAAGGGCGGCGATCAGCCGCTGCGTCACGCGGGTGAAGTAACGGACCGGATCGAGCGGCTTGGCGCCATCGGATTCGGACGCCTCGTCACCGTAGTCGTAGAGCAGAATGAGGTCGACGTCGGAACCAGCCGTCAGCTCATGGCTCCCGAGCTTGCCCATGCCGACGATGGCCACGCGCCCCCCGGGAAAGCGGCCATGTGCGACGCGGATCTCTTCGAGCACCGCATCGAGCGCGGCGGCGATGATCAGGTCTGCGAGATCGGTGAAGGCCCTTCCCGCCTGCAGTCCGGTAATCGCCCCGGTGAGCAGCCTTATCCCGATCAGGAAGCGCTGTTCGGCGGCGATGATGCGCAAGCGGTCGAGCACGTCCTCGTAGTGACGGCCGCCGGCAACGAAATTGGCGATCCGCGGTGCGAGATGGTCGCGCGTCGGCAGTTCGGCGAGAAGCCCCGGATCCAGCATGCCGTCGAAGACGTGCGGCTTCGCGGCGATGATATCGGCAAGACGCGGGGCCGAAGACATGATGTTGACGATCAGCGACAGAAGCCCGGGATTGCTCCCGAGCAATGAAAAGAGCTGAATGCCCGCCGGCAGTCCGGAGATGAACTGATCGAAGCGCAGGAGCGCATCATCGGCGCGCCGGCTCTCACCGAAGACGCGCAGAAGCTCCGGCGTCAACTCCGTCAGCCGCTCGCGCGCCTCCACGGACTGCGTCGCCCGGTACCGACCATAATGCCAGGTGCGGATGATGCGGGCTATGTCCGATGGCCGCTCGAAACCGAGCTTCTTCAGCGTCCGCAGCGTGTCCGGATCGTCCTGCTGGCCGGTGAAGACGAGATTGCCTGTCTCGCTCGAAAGCCTCGCCTCCTGCTCGAAGAGCTGCGCGTAGCGCCGCTCGACTGTCCGCAAGGTGCCGGAGAACCGCGCTGCGAAGGCGGCGGTGTCGCCAAAACCGAGCATGCAGGCGATCCGCTTCAACTCCGACTCCGTCTCGGGGAGAAGATGCGTCTGCTCGTCGTGCACCATCTGGATACGGTGCTCGACATCGCGCAGGAACCAGTAGGCGTCGATCAGTTCGTTCGCCGTTCCAGGATCTATCCAGCCGGTGTCTGCGAGGGCGCGCAGCATCGCTTCGGTCGCCCGCAACCGGAGAGCCGGCATACGTCCACCGGCGATCAGTTGCTGCGTCTGCACGAAGAATTCGATCTCGCGGATGCCGCCACGGCCGAGCTTGACATTGTGTCCCTTGACCGCGATTTCGCCGTGACCCTTATGCGCATGAATCTGCCGCTTGATCGAGTGGATATCGGCGATCGCCGCATAATCGAGGTATTTGCGGAAGACGAAGGGGGTCAATTCCTTGAGGAAACGCTCGCCCGCCGCCAGGTCACCGGCGACCGGCCGCGCCTTGATGAAGGCGGCGCGCTCCCAGTTCTGGCCCCGACTTTCATAATAGAGCATCGCCGCCTCGACGGGGATTGCGAGCGGGGTGGACCCCGGGTCCGGCCGCAGGCGCAGGTCCGTGCGGAAGACATAACCGTCGCCGGTTCTCTCCTGCAGAATGCGGACCAGCCGCCTCAAGAGCCGCGCGAAGGTCTCCGGCGCCTCGTCTGGCCGCAGCAGCATGGCTGACTGCGGATCGTAGAAGACCACAAGATCGATGTCGGAGGAATAATTGAGCTCCGCGGCACCGAGCTTGCCCATGCCGAGGACGACGACGCCGGAACCGGCGCTCGGTGCGGCTGGGTCCTTCAGCGAAAACTTGCCGCTCTCCGCTGCGCTCAACAGCAGGTGACCGACCGCAGCAGACACCGCCGCGCCCGCGAAATCGCTCAGCCAGCGAGTCGTCTCCCGGCCGTCAAAAAGCCGGGAGAGATCGGCGAGCGCGAGCGCGAAAGCAATCTCGCGTTTGGCCCGCCGCAGCCGCGACATGACTTCCGCGTCCTGCAGTGCAACGCCCGTCCCCTTCCATGCCGCCCGCGTGGTGTCTATCCGGCGCTCGAGGAATAGAAGCAAGGGTTCGGCAAGCAGCGCCTCGAGAATGGCCGGATGGCTGCCGAGCGTGTCGCGCAAGAATGGGGAAAGTGCGAAGGCGGCGACGAGGAAGTCCTTGAGCGGTGCATCGGAGGCAAGCACCGCAGCAATTGCCTCCCGCCCTTTCGCCGCGTCCTTCAGGGCCGCAAGCGCAGCCTTCGCGTCGGCCTGACTTGCCGGCCGGATGGACACCGCGTCGATATCGGACAATCGCCTTTCGTTCGCTGCCTGCATCGAGATCCCTCCCCGCGTCTCAGTCGGTCTATCGGGCCAAGGCGGTCGGGAAAACCATGCGTACCGTCAATCCCGTGCCGTCCGGTTCGGTGGCCGTGAGTTCCAGTGAGCCATGGTGCATTTCCATGACCGCTTCGACAAGGGAAAGGCCGAGCCCGGTCCCGGGTTTCGATCGGCTTTCGTCGAGCCGAACGAAGCGCTTCACGACTTCGCTGCGCATGCCCTCCGGCACGCCGGGGCCATGGTCGGCGATGGTGAGCAGGACGTTGCCGTCGCTCTTTTTCATTTCCACCCGGATCAGCGGATTTGTCGCACCGTCCGCATATTTGATGGCATTGTCGATCAGATTGCCGAGCGCCTGACCGATGAGCTCGCGATTGCCAGAAACCGTCACCTTCGGCTCGATGTCCTCCTCCAGCCGCAGCGCACTTTCCTCCGCAAGCGGTTCGTAGAGCTCGACGCAATCGGCGACGATGCGGGTGAGATCGACTTCGCTCATCTCCGCTACGGCTGAACCCGCCTCCACGCGCGAAATCATCAAGAGCGCATTGAAGGTGCGGATCAGCTGGTCTGATTCGACGATGATCTCCTCAAGCGCGGTGCTCTGGTTCTCCCGATTGGCAAGCGCCGCTTCGGCCTTGTTGCGCAAGCGTGTCAGCGGCGTCTTGAGATCATGCGCGATGTTATCGGAAACCTGTCTGAGGCCCTCATCCAGCTTCTCGATGCGGCCGAGCATCGTGTTCAGCGATTCCGAAAGCCGGTCGAACTCGTCGCCGGATCCGCTCATCGGCAGGCGCTGCGACAGGTCGCCCGCCATGATCTTGGTGCTTGCTTCGGACATCCGGTCGATACGCCTCAGGGCGTTGCGCCCGATGCCGAACCAGATCACCAGCGCACCGAGCCCCATGATGCCGAGTGCCACCACCAGGGCCTGACGGACGAGAGCGCTAAACTTCTCAGGCTCCTGCAGGTCGCGGCCGACAAGAATCCTGAGGCCGTTGTCGAGCACGATCACCTGGGCAAGCGCCACATGGCTGTCGGCGCGACTCTCGTCGGTGAAGCGGCGGTAGCGGAAAGGCTCGGATGTCCAGCCTGCGTCGTCGAGGAGGCCCGGTTCGAGGCTCGCCACATTTCCGGCGAGAATTTCCCCCGCCGGGCCGGCGATGACATAGAGATTGGCGCCGGGCTGGCGCGCGCGGCGTTCGAGCGTGCGAAGCAGGCCGCTGATGCCGGCACGATCGTAAACGCCCTCGATCTGGATTGCCTCGGCGGCGATTGCTTCGCGTGTCTGCTGTTCCAGCAGACGTTCGGACATGCCGGTGACGTAGAAGACGAGAATGGCGGCACAAAGGGAGAAGAGTACGAGATAGAGTGCGGAGAGTCTGACCGCGGTCGTCCTGAACAGAACGCTGAACCTGCTCATGTTTCAGACGTCCGGTCATCCTTGATCATATAACCGGCGCCACGAACGGTTCTGAGCAATGGCGGATCGAAGTCCTTCTCGATCTTCGAGCGCAGGCGCGAGACGTGAACATCGATGACGTTTGTCTGCGGGTCGAAGTGATAGTCCCACACATTCTCGAGCAGCATGGTGCGCGTGACCACCTGGCCCGCATTCTTCATGAGGTATTCGAGCAGGCGGAACTCGCGCGGCTGCAGCGGAATTTCCTTGCCTTGCCGCCGGACCGAGTGGGAGAGCCGATCGAGTTCGAGGTCTCCGACGCGGTAGATCATGTCCTGCTCCGGCGCACCCTTTCGCCGGCCGAGCACCTCGACGCGCGCCAGGAGCTCGCTGAAGGCATAGGGTTTCGGCAGATAATCATCGCCACCGGCGCGAAGGCCCGTGACGCGGTCGTCCACCTGACCGAGAGCGGAGAGGATGAGCACCGGCGTGTGGATGTCCCTGCGCCTGAGTTCGGTAATCAGCGACAGCCCGTCGCGACGCGGCAGCATGCGGTCGACCACAAGCACGTCGTAAGCGTTTTCGCTCGCCATGAACAGGCCGCTCTCGCCGTCGCTTGCATGGTCGGAAACAATACCCGCCTCACGAAAAGCCTTGGCGAGATAGGCCGCGGCCTCGAGGTCGTCTTCAACAATGAGAATCTTCATACGCGTGACCATAGTCCCGGACCTCTGTTCGTCTCAACCGGTTTCGGTTCGCAAAGCGGCCCGAGCTACTCATGGTGTTCCCGCCTGCATGTCTCCTTGAACCGACCTCGATTTAAAAAACAAAGACATGCAGCAATTCAAAGTGATACACCGACCTTTACGCTCCTGGTAACTGGCGGCGGCGCCATAGGAATCATGTAGCAGGTGGGTCGGAACGGAAACCGCCGCAATGATCGCGGCGGGTTCGGCTGTGTGTTAGGACGCGGTCGGGAATGGCTCTTCGGCACCTTCCCGACCGCTCTCCAGTCCGTCTCGCCGTTGGTCAGCCCTGCTCGATCGGGAGCGCCACGAAGCGGCTGCCCTCGGCAGCTTCGATCTGAAAGAGCGCCTTGCTGCGGCCATCCTTCCGGGCGGTCTCGATAACCTTGAGGATCTCGTCCGCCGACTTCACGTCCTGATTGTTGACAGAGACAATCTTCTCGCCTTCCTTCAGGCCGCGATCTCCGGCATCGGACTCCGGATCGACGGAGGTGATGGTGACGCCCTGACCGTCGTCCGACGGAATGACCGCCAGGCCAAGATCGGACAGCGTTTCCTCACCTGTCTGACCCCGGTTGGACTGCTCGTCGTCACTGTCAGGAGTCCTATCCGCGGTGTCGTCCGGCAGCGTTCCAATCTCGAGCTTTACGCTCTCGGACTTGCCATCGCGCCACAGGGTGACCTCGGCGCTCGAACCCGGATTGATCGCCGCGACACGCCGTGCGAGGTCGCGCGGATCCTTGACCGGTTCGCCGTTGAGCGCAGTCACGACGTCGCCCTGCTTGATACCGGCCTTTTCGCCCGGCGAACCCGGCTGCGGCTCGACGACGAGAGCGCCCTGCGCCTCGGCCAGGCCGAGGGAATCGGCGATATCCTTGGTGACAGGCTGGATCTGAACGCCAAGCCAGCCGCGCGAAACGGTGCCGTCCTTGATCAGATCCTCGACGACGTTCCTGGCTACCGATGCGGGAATGGCGAAGGCAATGCCGACATTGCCGCCGGACGGAGAAAATATCGCCGTGTTGATGCCAACGACTTCGCCGGCGAGATCGAAGGTGGGGCCGCCGGAGTTGCCACGATTCACTGCCGCGTCGACCTGCAGGTAATCGTCGTAGGGGCCGGAGCCGATGTCGCGACCGCGGGCTGAGACGATACCCGCCGTCACCGTGCCGCCGAGGCCGAACGGGTTGCCGACCGCAACCACCCAGTCGCCTACGCGCACCTTGGTGTCATCGGCAAAGCTGACATAGGCGAACTTGCGCTTGGCATCCACCTTCAGCACGGCAAGATCCGTGCGCTGGTCCTTGCCAACGAGCTTGGCATCAAGCTCCGTTCCGTCGTTCAGGATGACGCTGAAGGAGGAGCCATCGGAAACGACGTGATTGTTGGTGACGACATAACCGTCTTGGCTGATGAAGAAGCCGGAGCCCTGCGCCCGCGGGCGGAGCCGGCCTTCACGGGGGCCATGGCGCTCACGCCAACGATCGGCCCGATCCCCCTCGCGCTGACCCGGCCCGCCGAACTCACGGAAGAACCGCTTCAGCGGGTGGTCGTCAGGCAAATCTTCCAGGCCCCGGCCGAAATCGAAGCTGAAATTGCCGGTCTGTTCATTTGAGACCTGCACACGCGATTGCACGCGAACGGAGACGACCGCCGGGGAAACGGCCTCAACGACATCGGCGAAGCTGGCAACGTTCGGCGCCTGCACCTTCACTGCCTGCGCGAAGGAGTGCGAGATCTGCGCCGGAATGCCTGTGGTCAGCATCACGGCCGCAGCGCCGGCGACCGTAGACGTCTTCAGAATGGTCTTGAGAGAGGGACGCAGAGATTTCTTCGTGGACATTCGATTTGCCTTTTCTCTTCCATGGAGCCCCGCCGGACGGCGATGGCTCGAAACCTTGGTGTCAGATCCGGCAGGCCGTAACCTGCTCGTCTGATTGGCTGCGACTGGAGGAACAGCCGATAAAGCAAGATTTAAGGGAAGGCACCTTACTGAGTTCTGTCCGTCAGATGAACTTTTCGTAATGTTCGTTGGAGCCAGCAAAATTTGAACACATATGGCGTTCTCGCCCCCCAACGCCTTGACCAAACTGCCCTTTCGGATACCCCGTTAACGCAGCCGATGTGGCTTCAGGAGCGCAGGAGCTTATCCAGCCTCGCCTGTTCCTCATCAGAAAGGGGCGTTCCCGTGGGCCGCCGACCACGCCGGCGGGCAGCGAGAAGAATTGTGCCCGCACCGACGAGCAGCAGGACAACCGGCATGCCCCAGAGAAGCAGAGTCTTGGGTTCGAAGCGCGGCTTCAGGAGCACGAAGTCGCCGTATCGCGACACGACGTAGGCAATCACCGCCTCGTCGCTGTCGCCGTTCTTCAGGCGCTCGCGCACCAGCAGCCTGAGATCCTTGGCAAGCTCGGCATCGGAGTCGTCGATCGACTGGTTCTGGCACACCATGCAACGCAGTTCGGCGGAGATCGCCCGCGCCCGCGCCTCTAGCGCCGGATCGGCAAGCACCTCGTCCGGATTGACCGCGAGAGCCGGTCCGATGAGGGCGAGGCAGAGACAGAGCGCGAAGAGGATGCGGATCATTCGGCGGCTCCCGCGGCAAGCTGGGGTGTCTTCCTGGCGCGCGAGGGGGCGCCGACGCGCAAGCGGCGATCGCTCAAGGAAACGAAACCGGCAACGATCATGATCATGGCGCCGCCCCAGATGCACAGGATCAGCGGTTTCCACCAGATGCGTACGACGACGCCGCCGCCGGCCATTTCGTCGCCAAGCGAAACATACAGCTGGCTCAGACCGAAGGTCCTGATCCCGGCTTCCGTGGTCGGCATCCTGCGCGCCGAGTAGAGGCGCTTGGACGACCAGATCTCCGTCACCTGGACACCGCCGCGGCTGACGGTGAAGTGTCCCGTTTCTTCCGTATAGTTCGGTCCGCGCCCCTCTTGCATGCCGTCGAAGCGCAGTGTGTAACCGCCGGCGTCCGCCAGCATGCCCGGCTTCATTTCGACCACCGTCTCCGTCTCGTATGCGGTAACGGCGACGATGCCGATCAGCGTGACGCCGAGTCCGATATGGGCGAGCGTCGTGCCGAAGGCCGAGCGCGGCAGGCCAAGGAGGCGCCTCAGGGCGACGCTTCCGGCGACCTTGCCGAGACCGGAACGGAGCATGAGGTCGGTGATGGCGCCGAGAATGAGATAGACGCCGAGGCCGATCCCCAGGGGCGCAAGAAGCGGACCGCCATTCTTCGCATAGTAAAGCATCGCAGCGGCGAGAAGGCCAATGGCCGCAGCGACGAAGAGCCGTTGAGCGGCACCGGCGAGATCCCCCCGCTTCCATGCAAGCAGCGGCCCGAAGGGAACGGCGAAGAGCAGCGGCAGCATCAGGAGACCGAACGTCATGTTGAAGAAGGGCGCACCGACCGAAATCTTGTCACCGGTCAAGGCTTCGAGCACCAGGGGATAGAGTGTGCCGGTCAACACCGTCGCCGTCGCCGTCGTCAGAATGAGGTTGTTGAGGACGAGCGCGCCCTCGCGCGAAATCGGCGCGAACAGCCCACCCGCCTTCAGATGCGTGGCGCGCAAGGCGAAAAGAGCGAAAGCACCGCCGATGAAGAAGATGAGAATTGCCAGGATGAAGACGCCGCGTGTCGGGTCGGTGGCGAAGGCATGGACCGATGTCAGCACACCCGAGCGCACGAGAAAAGTGCCCAGCAGCGAAAGCGAGAAGGTGAGAATCGCCAGCAGCACGGTCCAGATCTTCAGCGCTTCGCGCTTTTCCATCACCAGTGCCGAATGAAGCAGCGCGGTTCCCGCAAGCCAAGGCATGAAGGAAGCATTCTCGACCGGATCCCAGAACCACCAGCCGCCCCAACCGAGTTCGTAATAGGCCCAATAGGAGCCCATGGCGATGCCGGCGGTCAAAGCCGTCCAGGCGGCGAGCGTCCAGGGCCTGACCCAGCGCGCCCATGCCGCATCGATCCGGCCTTCGATCAGGGCCGCGATCGCAAAGGAAAAGCAGACGGAGAAGCCGACATAGCCGAGATAGAGCAGCGGCGGGTGAATGGCGAGGCCGATGTCCTGAAGGACGGGGTTCAGGTCCCTGCCCTCGCCCGGTGCGGGGACGAGCCGGGCGAAGGGATTGGACGTCAGCAGGATGAAAAGCGTGAACGCCGTGGTGATCCACGCCTGCACCGCAAGCACGTTCGCCTTCAATGTCTCGGGCAGATTGCGGCCGAAGAGTGCGACCAGCATGGAAAAGAACACGAGGATCAACAGCCACAGGAGCATCGAGCCCTCGTGGTTTCCCCAGACGCCGGAAATCTTATAGATCAGGGGTTTCAGGGAATGCGAGTTTTCCCAAACGTTCCTGACGGAGAAGTCGGACACGACATAGGCGAAGGTCAGCACCGCGAAGGCGAAGGCAACGAGCAGGAAAGAGGCGACCGCGGCGCTTCCCCCCAATTCCATCATGGACCGATCACCGCGGCTTGCGCCCAGGATCGGCAGCACCGCCTGGACGATCGCCGTCGCAAGGGCCAACACGAGCGCGTAGTGCCCGAGCTCGATGATCATTTGATCGTTTCCTTCCCGCCGAGCGTGACACCCTGCGCCTGCAACCGGTCCGCCACATCCTTCGGCATATAGGTCTCATCGTGCTTCGCCAGCACCGTGTCGGCAACAAAGACGGAGCCGCCGGCGGCGAATGCCCCCTCCGCCACCACGCCCTGTCCCTCGCGAAAGAGATCGGGCAGGATGCCCGTATAGGTCACCGGCACGGATGCGAGCGTATCGGTGACGCTGAAGGTCACGGTCTTGCCCTCGCCGCGCTTGACGGAGCCCGCCTCGACCAGTCCACCGAGCCGGATGCGCGTTCCGGGCGCAACATCGGCGTTCTCCAGATCGCCAGGAACATAGAAATAGGCAACCGCCTGGCTGAAGGCAAACATGACGAGCAGCACCGCCGCCGTCAGGAATCCAACGCCGCCGCCAATGATTGCCAACCGCTTTTGCTTGCGCGTCATTCTAGCTCTCCGCCGGCATCTAGGCCGAGTTCGCGCGCCAAAGCCAGCAATTGCTTGCCCTCATCGCCCGCCGCCGGAAATGCCTTCAATCCTTCCCGTAACGCATCCTCGGCCTCGTCTCTTTGATCGAGCACAACATAGGACCGGACGAGGCGGACCCATCCCGCGAGGTTGGCGGGATTTTCCTTCAGCCGTGCCGCCAGGCCGTTGACCATGCTGCGGATCATCGCCTGCCGGTCGCCGGCGTTCATCTCTTCGGCGGCCGCAATGTCCTCTGATCCCGGGTCCCTGGGCGCCGCGCCGTCATCGCCCGGCATGGCGTTCGAGAGCTCCGCGATGTGCTGGTTGACCAGCGGCAGCCAGGGCGCACCGGCGGGCGACGTGCCAGCGAGCTTTCGGAACGCCGCGAGTGCGGCAGCGTTCTTTCCTTCCTGCTTCAAACCCAGTGCCAGATAGAATTCCGAACGCGGATCATCGGGATCGAGCGCCAACGCCCTTTTCAAGGCATCCTGAGCTTCGGCGGTGACGAGCCCGCCGGACTGGACGATCAGGGCTTCGGCATAACCGCCGAGCCGTGCCGGCGTCGCGCCCGCCAGGCGGATCGCCCGGTCATAGGCGGCAACCGCGTCGTCCACGCGGCCGTTGCGCATGTAGATCGGCGCGAGCACGTCCCAGCCTGCGCCATCGTCCGGATTGAGGGCGAGATGGTTCTCGGCTTTGGCGATCAGAATATTGATGTCCTCGCCGGGATGGGCAAGCCGCTCCGCCAGCGGCTGCGCCGGCACGCCGGGGCTGCCGGTAGTCAGGTAAAGTCCGAGCCCGACCACAGGCAGACAGAGGAGGATGAAGAGTTGCGCCATTCTGTTCGAAAAAAGCCGTTCCGGCACGCCTCGCCGGGCCGGGTCGTCGGCTGCGCTCGCCGCAAGCAGACGGCGCGCGATTTCGGCCCTCGCAAGTTCCGCATCCTCCTCGCTGATCAGTTCCGCCTCGCGATCCCGCGCCAGTTCGTCGAGCTGGTCGCGGTAGACTTCGATGTCATGGCTATGGGCAGACGGGAGCGGCGCAGCCGCACGCATCAGCGGCAACAGA